>JAAYNI010000080.1 GCA_012520995.1 Candidatus Rifleibacteriota bacterium | reverse complement strand
TTTTACACATGTCCCGCAGGATACGCAATGGTCTGCTACTACAGCTTTCTTCTTGGCTTTTGACATATTTGACGCTCCGTAATTTTAAGTTTGAAAAGATTTATGTCTATAGAACTCTTTTATAGTTAGTGGGTGGCGAAATAGTTTAGAACTAAATAATCAAGCAAAAACATTTTAATTAGTTGATGATTCGAAAGAGTTTTATTTGTTTTTTTTAGATTAGTATATTAGTAATTACTAATATATTCTAAAGGGCAATATTTGTCAATTGCGAAAGATATGAAGCTCTAATAAAAAAAACTCCGAGGTTTTTTATGCCCTCGGAAGTAGTTGGTTATCAGAGAAATATAGTTAATATTGCCTATTAAGTTATTTCTCTGTGATTATATTGTTCCAGGAAAACTAGTAGCAGAGCTAAAATCAAGGACAGCTGAATTACCATTTAAATCTATAACTTGTGATTTTTTCTGAAAGCTTGTTCGAAATCTGGCTATCGAAACTATAATGTCATCATTATCATCTGTTCCGCCGTTGGGGAAGTTAGTAACGTTATAAATATTGTCTGCTCCAGGAGACCAAAGATAAAGGTTTTTATCATGGACTAGATATTGGATTCTATTGCCCCAAGAGTCAAACATAAAATCTGCTGGGAGGCTGTCCATGTAAGGACCGGTCCATTTTTTGCTATAAGTGGCTTTAGGAACTTTGTCTCCAGCTTCAGCGGTACTAAACATAGTGTCCCATTCATCGGTTGCAAGAACATTTCCTTCTTCAGTATCTTGAAGAATTTTTGAAGCATCATAAGAGGCTGCTTGCTTGGGATCCCCACAACTTGGATATCTTCCTATATCATTTTTATAAGCTATGATCGCGCTTTTTAGAGAAGACATCTTAGATTTTGTGGCGGATTCTCTGCCTTGGTCTGTTACAGAACCGATCATGGGACCTGCGACTGAAGCTAAAACTGCCACAACTATAATAACAACCATGATTTCCATCAGAGTAAAACCGGATGTTTTTATTTTCATTTGCTTTTACCTCGCTCAAGTCTATTCGCTTACAATATAGACGATTTTTTTTTAACGTCAAGGCTGCTGTTTTTTTCATGCTGAAAAACAGTGGACAGTGATCTAACAACTAATCCCTAACCCCTACTCCCTGCAGGTTTGTGCCTGTGTGTTTCATAGTTGAACGCATTTGCCGTTAAATGGTTAAGAGAAGTTTAAATTCTGCCGATAAGGCCTATAGCAAATAAGCTATCGGGAGAATATATATGTCTGAAACTGTCAACATGAACGTTCCGGAAAACGAACAAAACGTCATGGCGCAGATCAGGCTCTACTCAGAGTTGACGGAGAGGAGCCTCGATATGATTGAGAAACTCATTCAACAGGGGTACGCCATGAATTCCGCCGAAGTTAAAAAGATCCAGAGCAAGCTGCATGACCTTGAAGTCAAAAGCAACTACTGGAGAACACGCATGATGAAGTATCTCTGAAGCGGAGAAAACCTCGGGCTTCAGTTCCAGCTCAAGCATAGCGGCAAGAGCGGCTGAAGCCCTGTTTTCTTTTAGAGAGGTTTTGAGGATCTCTTTATAAAGGACTTTATGCTTCTGAAGCTTTGGAGGCAAAGAGGCAAATCTTGTTTTAAAAGCTTCCAAATCACAGTTTTCAACATGTTTTAAACAGTCAGAAAAAGCCTTTATATCTTTAATAGGATGAAAAAGTAATAATCCTGAAATAAGCGAGAAGAAAATAAAACTACAAAAAACAAAATAGGATTTATATTCCAGTTTTTTTAAGGCTCCTTCTTTGTTTTCATAATTATTTCCTGCTTTTTTCCGATCTTGAGTAAGCGGATGAAGATGAATCCAAGGCGGATATTTCCAATTGTAGTGGTAATCACTGGAGATTTTGTTTAAAGCTGAAGCGAAATCTTTGCCGTCAGTTATTATAAAAGCAAATTCATCGGCTTTTCGCTCTGCTTGCCTTGAAAGATAAGAAAAGCTTAAGATAAAAACTATAAGAAAGATGATTCCGGTTGTCAGTGAAAAGGCGAGAGTTTCCATATAGTCGCCGTAAAAATTTATATAAAGATAAATTTTCAGAAGCAATGAAAAGAATGTAAGACAAACAGAGTAAAACAGATAGCTTTGCAGATGTTTCAGTCTTATATGCCCAAGTTCATGAGCTATCACAGCTTTTAGTTCTTCATCTGTGAGAAGCTTTATTAATGAAGAGCTCAAATAAATATATCTCAATTTTCTGTGTCCGCCTGAAACGGCAGCGTTGGCGACACCTTCTCCGAAGGCTTTGCAGACTTTTACTCCTCTTACAGGCGCTTTTGCTTTCTCTGCCAAGTCTTTTAGGTCCGAGACCAGCTTGCCATTATCCAGATCTTCTGTTTGCCAAGCCATATTGAGAAGTTTGGGCACAAAAATCAGCACAGCTGCAAAAAACAGAGGAGAAAGAAGGATTGAACAGATCTCGCCGTAAAATCCTGAATTGCTGGCTGTAACAGAATCAAACAGTTGCCATAGAATAATAAGCGGCAAGCCAATAATGAGACCTGAAGCTTTTTCTCTGAAAAATACAGCTTTATTGTCGGGAGTTAAAGGAAAAAAGCGTCTTCGAAAAGCATAATCAATCGAATAAACAGCATAAATCAGTATGCTGTATAGAATCAAAGATAAAGTTATGTCTGTAAATTCTGCCCAGTTTGAAGCTTTTACGGCAAAAAGTTCAGAAGGTTTTGTGAAAACAAAGAGCAGAACCACAGAAACAGCGGCAAGCAATTCTGCTTTGCCGCTTATTTTTACAGCTTTATTGAAATAGCCTCTTTTAGATGCTTTTTTGAGAAAAAGCTTATAGAGAGTCAAAAGGAGAGCATTTATTACCAGCCAAAGGAGCAGGCCTCTTAAAGGCTCAAAACAGACAAAGCAGCCTGAGAAGTAGGCTGTTCCGTAGTATAAGAGCAAAAGCGGCAGAAGCGAATCGATCATTTTTCAAACCACGAAATATACGAAAAGGACAAAATATTTTTCATCCACAGATTACACAGATTAACACAGATGAAGGGTAAATAACAAAGAAAGCACATTGGCACACTTGATTCTATCGAATCAAATTGTAGCCTTCGTCTCTGCTTAACCCCGAATATTTAGGAAGTAAACTTTCTAAATATTCGAGATTTACTCAGAGACTTTGCAAAAACAATAAATCGTTTTTACTCTTATGCTTGCTTTAAAACCACGAACAATTAAATTTTTTTATTCAAATAAAAATCTGTGTAATCTGTGGATAGAACGGTTTTAAGAAAGAGATTTATGGATGTGGACTGTCAGGTCGCCGAGTCTGTTGGTATAGCTGCCGAATTCGTTGTCATACCATCCGAAGAGTTTGGCGTGGACAACAGGCAGTTCAAGAACTCCGCCAGGAATATGTTTTAATACTTCCTGAGGCAAATCGGCAAAGCCTTCCAGTTTCATTTTGAGGAATGCGGTTCTGGTGTGGTTGAATTGTCCTTCAATTACTACTGCGGCATCCAAGCCAGCCATATCGCATGATACGTTTTGCTCTTCAGAGAAAACCAATAACGGGCTGGAAGCAGCCGTTTTTTTGTAAAGATTGTTTATATATTCGCGTGTCAGCTCGGTTTTTTCATTAAGAGCATCTTTTGGAACCTGGAAGGTCGCGTTAAGTATAATCAATGATTCTGTCGGGGTCGGGATACGGATAGAGTCAGCCATGAAGCCGGTAGCCGATATCTCAGGTATAACTTGTGCCAAGGCTTGAGCGGCATTGGTCGATGTAAGTATTATGTTGTTCAGAACGCTTCTGCCTTTTCGCAGGTCTTTTTCGCCGGCTTGAGGAACAGAATCCATAACGGTTTGGGTATTAGTGGCGGCATGGATGGTAGACATTGAAGCCGTAAGCATGTTTGCGGTGAGCCTGTCTTCCAGAAGTGGTTTAATCATGTGGGCAAGGCCGGTGGTAGTGCAAGAAGCGGCAGAAATCAATTTGTGTTTTTCAGGATCGAAAGAGCCGTGGTTTATGCCGTAAATCAGTGTAATTGAATCTTCTGGAGCGGTTTTTGCTTTATCTTTGATTTTAAAAGCAGAAGAATTTATCACAGCCTTCGCTCCGCTGAGCAGATGGCCTCTGATAGAGCCTTTGGCATCATCTTCGGGAACTGTCGGGTCTATAAATGCTCCTGTACATTCAGCTACAACTTCAACGCCATAATTTCGCCAGCCTATGTCTTTTGGATTTCTGTTTTTTCTGAGAATAGTTACGGGTATTCCGTCTATCATCAGTTTGCCTTCAACTTCGTCGATGATTTTTATACATGGTTTTGCATAAACGCCATAGAGAAATCTGTGCATGCTGCCGTAAGTGGAGTCTTTTTCTATGAATTGGGCAGTGTCAGCGAGGCTTCTGCCTATTTCTCGTCCTTGATTGATAATTATTTCATCAAAATATTTTCTGCCGATGTGATGCCATAAAGTCAGTTTGCCTATTCGGCCGAGGCTGTTGATTCCTAAAACTTTCTTATTCGTTGTCTTTTCGAACAAATTAACACTCATGTTTCCTCTCCTGTTTTTATCTATATAAATTAAAAGATCCTATAAATATTTTAATCTTAGGGAGAGAAAACTTCAATCCCGGAACTAACAAACAGTGGGTCGTGGACAAAAAACTTGGAACCACGAAATACACGAAAAAAGGCAAAACCACAGAAGAACTCCAGAACAAGGACCTTTTTTTAAACCACAGAACACACAGAATACACGGAAAAGCTGCTAAAACATCTGGAACAGACTGGATTTTAAGCACAGCTTAAAATCAGGGAGTAGGGCGTAGGAGATAGAGGGTAGTAAAATACTTTTCAACTCAGTATTACAGCCAACGACTGCTTTAAGATATTATTAAATGGTTGAAACTTTAAGATTTGAAAAACAGAGAACCAAAGCCTAAAATAAATGTACCCGATAACGAACAATTAGATGCAACAAGCTACTAGTGCGGTGGTATAAGTATTATCAGCTGTTGTCTTGTGAAGTTTGAAAATCAAACATGAAAGTTTTAATAAAAATGCAGCACTAGCCTGTTATACAAGCCTAGAGCGGAGAATATCATGCAGGTGCAAAAAGCCGCAAACAGTGCCGTCAGGTTGAGTTACGGGCAAAGCGGTTACAGATTTTTCTTCCATGAGTTTGAGAGCTTCCATGGCGAGCTGCTCAGGTTTTATTCTCATGGGATTAGCTACCATGACAGAGCTTATAGGTATATCCAAAGCGGGGGATTGAGACTTTTGAAAATATCGTCTTAAATCGCCGTCTGTAAAAATACCTAAGAGTTTTTGATTTTCATCGCATACCAGCAAAGTGCCGAAACCGAAAGTAGACATATTCACTACAGCTTCTCTCAAAAGCTTTGATGGTTTGATTACCGGCATTTCACTGCCTTTGTGCATCAGGTCTTTAACTGATATAAAGCGTCTGCCCAAGCTGCCTGATGGATGCAGTTTTGCAAAGTCTTTTTCTTTAAAGCCTTTGGCCTCGATCAGTGCGCAAGCCAAGGCGTCTCCGATTGCGAGAGTTACAGTAGTAGAGCTTGTGGGAGCCAAGTTCAGGGGACAAGCTTCTCTTTCAACAGAGGTATCCAAGACCACGTCTGACATTTTGGCAAGGCTGGATTGAGTATTGCCTGTCATGGCTATTACTTTAACGCCGACACGCCTTAAATAGGGAAAAAGCGTGACTATTTCGCCAGTTTCGCCGGAATTGGAAAGAACAACGGCCACATCCTGCTCAGTCAACATGCCCAGATCACCGTGCAAAGCTTCGGCAGGGTGCATGAAGACTGAGGGTGTGCCTGTGCTTGAAAGGGTTGAAGAAATTTTCTTGCCAATCAAACCGGATTTTCCCATCCCCGAGAAGACTACTCTTCCCGAAGATGAAACTATCAGACGAACAGCCTCAACCATTCCATCAGAGAGGCGGCTTTTAGCTCTTTCCATAGCCGCAATCTCGTAATCCATAGCCTTAAAGGCTGCATTCAGAATGAAGGTTTGGTCGAGGTTTGTCATCTTTTTTTACTCACTTTTCGCTCGTTGTTCTATTATTGCCAAAAGTTTGTCGGATTCAACTTTGGCGTTGTCTTTTATAGAATCTGCTTCTGCTTTGATTTTAGAGCAGAATTCTTTATCTTCGATATTTTTGAGGTTTATCAGCACATTTTGCCAAGCGCCCCAAATACCGGCTTCTATACATCTGGCTCCGACAGTCACGTCAGAAGCGGAGGCCATATTTCCGACTTTGGCTATTTCTTCGGCTTCTTTCCAGACGGAGTTGGCGATTCTCATTGTTTTGAGAGGTATCATGACTGCGTCTTTAAGACCGTTTTGCATAGCTTCGTGTCTTATGCGTTTTTCTTCATCGGTGTTTTTCGGCAGGCGCAAAGCTTCCATATAGCCAGTAAAAGCAGCTGTGTCAGCATCTATCATAGGTATTAAAGCTCTGACAGTTTTTTGGATAGCGGGAATATTTTGTCGTAAAACCGCATCGTGCTGTTCGAACTTTCTTACACCGTAAGTAAGTTTGGCGACCATGTTCTGCAAAGCTACGCCCAAAGCTGCGACAGCTGCCGAGACGCTTCCGCCGCCAGGAGCAGAGGTTCTTGCGTCAACAGCTTTGATGAATTCTTTAACGGAAAGACCGGAAATTGGCTCTTCAGGGTCTTCTTTGACTATGTAGTCTATTATTCGCTCTTCAGGTATGAATTGAGTAATAGAATTCAAGCCGAGTCTGTCTATTACCAGATTGATTTTCTGGTCTTCATCAAGAATGAAGAGATTTTCTTTTTCTATATAGTAGTCAGCTGCCATGAGCATGGCTTCTAGCGGGATCAGACCGACGATTTCTGAGCCTGCTGCAGCAACGTTGATTTTTGCGGCTTCTTCTTTGGTTGCCTCAAAAACTTCGTGTATTGCAGTAACGTGGTAGTTGTTGAGGTTAAAGCTGCATTGAGCTGTATTGTATTCATCAACATACCATCCTAGGCCTTTAAGTTCTTTGAATCTGCCCGGTTCGTTTGGACCTCTGCCGGCTTCTCTCAGGTTTAGGGCTATTCTGTGAGCTTGGTTGTAGGTACCCAATATATTGACATTGAAGGCTATCAGGAAGTTTCTGGCGCCTGTGACAGTTGCTCCCCATCTGGAATTGAATTTATCAGGCCCGAAGTCAGGTTTCCATTTTGGATCTTTGAGTTTTTCAGGCAGAGCTTCATATTCGCCTTTTCTGATTTGAGGCAGTTTTTTTCTGTATTCTTTGTCTTGAGAGAATTCATAGAGATACATGGGCAAACCGAGTTCTTCAGAAGCTCTCTTGGCAAAGATTTTGGAGATTTCCACGCATTCATCCATTGTAACATTTGAAACAGGAACAAACGGACAAACGTCCATTGCGCCCATTCTGGGGTGTTCGCCTTCATGAACGCTCATGTCTATGAGCTCATAAGCTTTGGCTGCAGAAGCAAGAGCAGCTTCTATAACGCCTTCTGGAGATCCGACAAAACTGTAAACGGTTCTGTTTGTAGATTTTCCCGGATCTACGTCTAAAAGAGTAACTCCGGGCACATTTCTGATAGCATCGGCAATAGCTTGTATTATGCTGTCATCACGTCCTTCAGAAAAGTTTGGAACACATTCAACTATTTTGTTTTTCATTTAATAATCCTCTCTTTGGTGATTCGTGCGAAGCTTAAAAAACTATTTAGTTCCGAGTGTGGCTACCATAACAGCTTTAATAGTGTGCAATCGGTTTTCGGCTTCGTCAAAGACCTTTGAGAAGTCACTTTCAAACACTTCATCTGTTACTTCCATAGGACCGACTTTTGCGGAGAGTTCTGTGTCATAGTTGTGGAAAGCCGGCAGGCAGTGCAGGAAGATAAGGTCTTTTACGCCTGTAGCTTTAACCATTTCCATATTGACTTGGTAATCTTTAAGCAGGTTTATTCTTTCCTGCATTTTGTCTTCTTCACCCATGCTGGCCCAAACGTCGGTATATAGAACCTGTGCGCCTTTTACGCCTTCTTTAACATTGCTGGTGATAGTAATGTTTCCGCCTGTTTCTTCGGCTATTTTATTGCAGGTTTTAACTAAATCTGCTTCAGGCTGGAGGCTTTCAGGAGCAACTATTCTGCAGTCCATGCCCATTTTGGCGCAGGCGACCATGATAGAGTTTGCCATATTGTTTCTGCCGTCTCCTGCGTATGCGAAGCTGATTCCCTTAAGTTTTCCGAAGTGTTCTCTGATTGTCATCAAGTCAGCCAAAAGCTGTGTCGGGTGGAACTTGTCTGTAAGACCGTTCCATACGGGCACGCTAGCATATTTGGCCAAGTCTTCTACAGTAGAGTGCTCGAAACCTCTGAATTCTATGCCGTCAAATATGCGTCCCAAGACTCTGGCAGTATCTTTTACTGTTTCTTTTTTGCCAAGCTGTATATCGCCTTTTCCGAGATATTCCGGATGCGCTCCTTCATCAACTGCTGCTACAACAAAAGAACATCTTGTTCTTGTCGAGGATTTTTCGAATATCAATGCTATGCTTTTGCCTTCAAGATTTCGGGGTTTGATTCCGGCTCTTTTAAGGCGTTTGAGGTCATCAGCCAAGTCGAGCAAATAGGTTATTTCCTCAGGTGTGAAGTCAAGAAGTGTTAAAAAGCTTCTTCCCAAAAGATTTACTGCCATATTATAAAATTTCCTTTCCTGTATATGATAGCTGTTAACGCTAACTCGCTGAAATATAGCACTATAGAGAAAGAAAAGCAACAAAGGCCGGCTTGCTCTTTCAAGCTCCAAGTGGTAGAATTAGCCATTGTTTCAGGAGACTCAGGAGAATAGTTTGACTCAGGACATTTTAGGTTCAGGAAGCGCAATTCAGGAAGCTATAAGCCTTATAGACCAAGTAGCTGACAGCAATGTCACTGTGCTTATTACAGGCGAATCAGGAACCGGTAAGGAAATGGCCGCAAATGCCATTCACGAAAAGAGCAGGCGAAAAAAGAAGCCATATCTTAAGATGAACTGTGCGGCTATTCCGACAGAACTTCTTGAAAGTCAGATGTTCGGACACGAAAAGGGCGCTTTTACAGGCGCCATAGCGCGGCAAGAAGGCTGCTTTGAAAGAGCTGACGGCGGAACTCTCTTTTTCGATGAAATAGGCGACATGTCTCTGATAACTCAAGCTAAGCTATTGCGCGTTCTGCAGGATCAGAAGTTCGAACGAATAGGCGGCAGCGAGTCTATAAGAACAGATGTGAGAATTATTTCTGCTACCAACAAAGAGCTTGCAGATGAGATAAGCCGAGGCAATTTCCGCGAGGATCTTTATTATAGGTTAAATGTGGTTGAAATCCACATGCCGCCTTTGCGTGAAAGAATGGAGGATTTGCCTCAACTGGTAGATTCTTTTATTCAGGAATTTAAGCAGAAATATGGCAAAATGGGTCTTAAGGTAAGTCAAGAGGCAATGTACACTTTACTGAACTATTCTTGGCCAGGCAATGTGCGCGAACTCAGAAATGTGATAGAAAGAGCGGCTGTCTTGGTAAGAGACGAGATTATAAAGCCAGAAGATTTGCCTGAGAAAATATCGAAGCCATCTGCTATGCCTGCTGATTTTCCTGAAGAAGGCAAGATTTTGACCTTGGCGGAGATGGAAAAAATATATGTGAGGCAGGTTTTGGAATATACAGGCGGCAACAAACTTAGAGCGGCCAAACTCCTGAAAATAGATCCTAAAACCTTAAGATCAAAATTGGCTGATTAAGTTTGACATAAGTCAAAAAGACGTTTACAATATTGCTCTGTACATATTTTCAAGAATATAAATGAACCTTCTTAAGGAGAAGTCCGGTGGAAAAAGAAACCAAACTGACATTTGAACTGAAAGATGCCGAAAAGGGTTACGTTGTCCTTTCGCTGATTGGCGATTTGGATATGTGGTCTTTGCACCTGGCAAAGCAGGAAATGCAAAAACTTATAGACAACGGCAAAGTCAAAGTCGTACTGGATCTTGAGAGAACCAATTACATAGATTCAGCGGGTTTGGGCTTTTTTATCGGCACTCTGAAAAAGTTAAAAAATGCCGGCGGCGAGCTGATGCTTATCAACCTGAACGCCTACATTTACGGAATTTTCCAACTCATTCAATTGCAGCATATAATCAAAACCTACGACAGCCTTGAAGAAGCGTCCAAAGATTTTTAACAGGAGTTTTTAAAATGCAAAAAAATATTCATCCTAAAACACACCTTATAGAGATAAGCTGTGCTTGCGGCAACACTTTCGAAACCCTTTCTACATCAAAAGAAATTAAAGTTGAAGTTTGCTCTTCTTGCCATCCTTTCTTCACAGGCACTCAGCGCTTTGTGGACACAGCTGGAAGAGTTGAACGCTTCAAAGCCAAATTGGAAGCTCAAAAGTCAGCAGTTGAAGAAGCAAAAGCTAAAAAAGCTGCTAAAAAGACTAAAGCCGCCAAAAAAACTGAATCCGAAAAGGGCAAACTGACTAAAGCAGAAGAAGCCTGATTGTTACAGTGAAACTGACTCTGATCAGACACACGGAAAGTCCGGATTTGACTATAGCTTTAGCCGCAAGGCGCTGTTATTCGTCAAAGCCCTCGACAGAAATTGAGGAAAGCCTTTCCGCAGAGAAAGTGGAAAAACTCATCATGAAGCTGAGAGAAAGAAATCATCTCTCACCTTTTGAGCATGCGGTTTTTACGTTTGCAGCGGACGGGCTTTCCAGATCTTTGTCGCATCAGCTTGTGCGACATCGTATAGCCTCCTATTCTCAGGAGAGTCAACGCTATGTGGACTATTCCAAACCAGGTTTTGTTCCTCCTATAATTCCGCCGACTGTCAAAGCTGATTCCAAAGCATATGAAATATTTTCAGAAGCCGTTAAATCCGCTGTAAATACTTATAATCTTCTGGTAAAAGAAGGAATTCCGCCCGAAGATGCCAGATATGTATTGCCAAACGCAATTGAGACAAAGATTGTCTTTACCATGAATGCCAGAAGCCTTTTTAATTTTTTTGAACAGAGATGCTGTATGAAAGCTCAATGGGAAATAAGGCATTTGGCTGCTCTCATGCTTAAAGAGTGCAAACAAGCGGCACCTCTTGCCTTCAAGTTTGCGGGAGCTCCATGCTTGTCCGCAAGTCATCCATATTGCCGTGAAAATGACCCAAGCTGTCCAAACTACAGATTTGTCGAAAAAAACAAATAACTCTGATTCAAAGCCTCTTCTAAAACTTCGTGATTCTATTGATGAATTAGACAAGGAAATAGCAAACCTTCTTAAAAGACGTTTTAAACTTTCTGAAGAAGTTGCTTCTGTTAAAGCCAAAAATAAAAACTTGCCGCTGCGTGATCCTGTAAGAGAGACTGAAATACTCAAAAATCTTGAAGATCCTGATTTAAGTCAAGAACAAAATAAATTGCTGGCTGAGATTTTCAAGAAAATATTGGAAACTTCAAGGCAAATACAAATACTAGTGAGTAGTGAAATTGTTTAGAATTAAATTACTGAAACCAATAATCCTTGACTTGTTGCTGGTTACTTGGAGTTCTAAGCTTAACAACAGAAAAAAGTGAAAAAAATAAAGAGTTGAAAGAGTCATGAAAATAGTCATAGCTGGAGCTACAGTTCTTGGAAGTCTTCTGGCGGAAGAGCTGGCAACTTCACACGATGTAATAGTCATAGAACATGATAGAGATGCTGCAAAAAGCATATCCGAGTTGGATCTTTCAGTTGTTGAAGGCAAATATGCAAGCCTGGATACTTTGAAAGAAGCCAATATAGATAAGGCAGATGTTTTTATAGCAGCTACTGATTATGACGAAGTGAACTTGCTTGCATGTCTTGCTGCAACTGAGTTGGGCAAACCTAAAACCTTTTGTCTTATAAATGAAGCCCATTATTTTGACAGTTTTGAAACTCATGATATGGCAAAAAGGCTTTCAATAGATGAAATTATTTGGCCTGAATATCTGCTTTCTCAGCAGATTGCTAGAATTATAGCGACACCTGCCGCTATAGATGTGAAGGTTTTTGAGAATGAAAATCTTAAGTTGAGTGAATTTAGAATTAAAGCCGAAACTCCTCTTGTAGGAGTTTTGCTGAAAGACCTTAAGTTGCCGCAGGGAGCTTTAGCTGTAGCAATTTTCAGAAATGAAGGTATTCTTATACCTGGCGGTTATACGGAATTGAAGGCGGAAGACAAGATAGTCATGATGGGAACCGAGCCTTCAATAAGAAAAGTTGAACATATAATGAATCCTGATGCCGTCAAGAGTGTGAATATAACCATTGTGGGCGGCGGAACTACCGGTTTCAACTTGGCTAAAATTCTTGATGAAGAGGCGAGACATCTGAAAATAAGGATAATAGAAGCTTCTGAAGAGAGAAGCATTTATCTTTCTCAAAACCTTTCTGACAATGTGTTAGTGCTTAATGCAAACGCTTTGGAAGAAGACTTTTTGGAAAGCTATATTGCAAACGCGGATTGTGTTGTTTCTTTGACAGGAAACGAGCAGATGAATTTCTTTGTAGCTATGAAAGCTAAATTTTTGAAGGCTCGAAAGACTGTTACAAGAGTTCATGATCCTGCAAACTTGGTTTTTTATGAAAAAATGGGCATAGATGTTTCTATTTCTTCAGAAAGAAGCTCGGTCAGAAAGATAATTCAGGGGCTTGAAGATAAGGGAATAGATGTGCTTACCTATTTTGAAGGCAGTCAAGCTCAAATTATAGATGTGGCTGTTCCCGATATAATGCCTCCCACCAAGATCATGGATCTGCATACTCCAAGAGGTTTTATTATAGCTGCAATCAAAAGAGGAGCAGCTACTATAGTTCCATCCGGACGCGATCATATTAAGCCCGGTGATAGACTCAGAGTCTTTTCAACCAGCGAACATAGTGAAAGTTTCGCAGAATTTCTGCAGGATAAAGCGGAAAAGCTGAAGCAGGAAAAACAAAACAAGAGTTAAAAATGATCAGACGAAGAACTGTCATTTCTATTATAGGACTTACTCTTCAAGGGCTCGCTCTTTTGATGTTATTGCCTTTGGGAATTTCAATTCTTTATGGAGAATGGGATTCCTTCAAAGCTTTTGCTATCACGGTGCTTTTGTCTTGGCTGACAGGCACTTTTGCTTATAGAGCCAGGCGAGAAGGAAGTTTAGAACATTTGAGCAGAATGGAAGGAATTTCTGTTGCTGTGCTTTCTTGGCTTTTCATTGCGGCATTCGGCTCAATTCCTTATATTTGCTTCGGTTTATCTCCCGATGATGCTTTTTTTGAGTCTATGAGCGGCTTTACTACTACCGGTTCTACGATACTCATAGATTTTTCAGTTTTGAATGACTCTATGTTTTTCTTCAGAGGTTACACACATTTTGTTGGCGGAATAGGCATATTGGTGCTTTTTGTGGCAATTTTTCCGAGACTCGCTCTTTCAGGAAGGCAACTTTTTTTTGCCGAAAGTTCCGCTCAAGATAAACTTACTCCAAGGATTAAAGATACAGCAAGAGGGCTTTTAGGCTGGTATATATTGCTTACTCTTTTATGTTTTTTATTGCTTATGTGGACAGGCATGTCTCCTAATCACGCTATAGCTAACAGTTTTGCAACACTAGGAACAGGCGGTCTTTCGCCGAATCCGCAGAGTATAATGGGCTATAACAGCAAAGCGGCAGAATGGATTTTAATTTTTTTCATGTTCGTTGCCGGTTCAAATCTGATTTTGCAGCTAAAGTTTATAACAGGTCAAGACAGAAAAGCTTTTTTTAATGATCCTGAAATCAAAGCCTATGCTTTCATCGTTTTAAGCACAAGTTTGCTTTTGGCTCTTATAGGTTTTTATTGGAAAACTCCTCAAGGAACCCATCTATCAGGTTTTGAAACCATTTTGGATTCTCTGAGAACGGCACTGTTTCAGAATATAAGTGTGATGACTACTACAGGCGCTGCTACTCAGGATTTTAATCTCTGGCCTGATATGGCTAAAGTCACAATTATTCTTATGATGTTCATAGGCGGCTGCACAGGTTCTACATCAGGTGGCTTGAAAGTTGGCAGACTGGTGCTTTTATTCAAATATCTTTGGAAAATGCTTTTGAAAAACATTCATGAAAAAGCGGCTCTAAATGTTAAATATGGCAAGCGCATTTTTACTTTGGAAGAGTTAAACCCCATATTGACCTTCATTTTGACCTATTTTATAACATTCTTCATAGGCGCTTTGCTCTTGCTTCTGCTTGAAAATGATATGATCGTAGCTTTTTCAGGCTCAATTGCCTGTTTAGGCAATGTGGGGCCAGGTTTTGGTGCAATAGGCCCCTTAGGCAGCTTTGGAACTCTTCAGCCTCTAAGCAAGATCTTATGCTCGATTTTGATGTGGGCAGGCAGGCTTGAGATAACAGCTTTGCTGATTTTTCTCCGTCCGGAAGTCCGTAAAACCATAGAATAATTTAGTAACCACGAAACACACGAAAAGCACGAAAAAAGACCAAGAACTTTTCTGAACCACAGAACACACAGAATACACGGAAAAACTCCAAAAGACCTTTCTATCCGCAGATAACGCAGATGAACGCAGATTAATGGCAAATAAGGCAAAAAATCTTGCTGCAAAGGCATCACTGCTTTTGCTTCGTCTCAGCTTAAGCCAGAGATTTCACAACTAAACTTGCAACTCTCTGTTCTTAACCTGTGACTTCCCGCAAATGAATTCTCTTTAAAGAATTTTTTTACTACTCGATTTTTACCCTTAAAAAACACATAACTAATGGTAAAGCATCTGATAAACAGCTGAAGCTTTGATATAAAAAAATCCTGATAATATTTGGATAGCATAAATCAATAGAAAATATTGTAATTTTTATATTCAAATAAAAATCTGTGTCATCTGTGTAATCTGTGGATTATAAATTCTCCTAAAACAAAAGCTTCCTCCGTTTGGAGGAAGCTCTTTTTTAAAGATTATAAGCTTTCTTATTCAGCTGCGGGAACTTTCAGTTCAGTAAGCTGTTTGTAAAGTTCATACTTGGCCTTGATATCTTTCTGAGCCTGATCCATGAGAGTGTTTCCTCTTTCAGGATCTTTTCTGAGAAGCTGTTTGAAGCGGTTTTCACTGTTGGCGAATTCGCTGTAAGCCGCTACGGCGGGTTCCTTGGAGTCAAGCTGGAAGGGGTTTTTGCCTTCTTTGAGCATGTCAGGATTGAACCTGTAGAGTGGCCAGTGACCGGTTTCAACGGCTTTCTTCTGAGCTTCAAGACCCTTGGGCATCTTGATGCCGTGGTTGATGCAGTGAGCATAAGCTATAACAAGGGCAGGTCCGTCATAGGCTTCTGCTTCGCGCATAACTTTGAGAGCGTGGTTAAGGTTTGCGCCTATGCTGATTTTTCCGACATAGATGTGTTCATATGTCATTGCCATCAGACCGAGGTCTTTTTTACCCATGCTCTTTCCGCTTTCGGCGAATTTGGCAACTGCGCCTATAGGAGTAGCTTTACTCATTTGGCCGCCAGTATTTGAGTATACTTCGGTGTCCATGACAAGAACTTTTATGTTTTTGCCTGAAGCGAGGACGTGGTCAAGTCCGCCGTAGCCAATGTCATAGGCCCAGCCGTCTCCGCCGAGAACCCACACAGAGTGTTTTACAAGGTAAGGAGCCAGGACTTTGAGTCTTTCGCATTCGGGTTTGCTGCCATTAGCTGTGCATGTGCCCAGTTTGGCTACCAGTTCGTCAACGTTTGCGCGCTGTTCTTCGATTTCAGCTTCATTGGACTGTTTGTTGCCAAGAATTTTGTCAGCTAACGCTTTGAGAGCAGCTTTTCCTTCGCAGTCGCCTTCAGCGAGCTTGGCGAGGAGTTCTTTAGCTTCTTCCTGGAACTTGTCTACTGCGAGTCTCATGCCAAGTCCGAATTCAGCGTTGTCTTCGAAAAGGCTGTTTGCCCATGCTGGACCTCTGCCGTCAGCTCTCTTTGTATAAGGAGTTGTGGGGAGGTTGGCGCCGTAAATCGAAGAGCAGCCTGTTGCGTTGGCAATCATAAGTCTGTCGCCGCAGATCTGAGTGAGCATCTTGATGTAAGGTGTTTCGCCGCAGCCTGCGCAGGCGCCGGAGAATTCTATCAGAGGCTTCACAAGCTGGACACCCTTGATTGTAGCAGGATTGATATGTTCTGCTGCTGTTTCGGGGAGCTTCTGTTCGAAGAAATACCAGTTTGCGCTTTCAGTTTTTCTGAGTTCTTCGGTTTTGTGGGTAAGTTTGATAGCTTCTTTTGCTTTCATGGGGCAAGCGCTTACGCAAAGTCCGCAACCTGTGCAGTCTTCAACTGCGCACTGAAGCGTAAAGTTAAGGTTTTCACCTTTAACGCCTTTAGCGGGAGCATGCTTAAAGCCTTCAGGAGCGTCTTTCAGGAGTTCGCCATCATAGATTTTGGGTCTGATTGCAGCGTGAGGACAGACTGCTGAGCAGATAGCACACTGAATACATGTTTCGGGATTCCATTCGGGGAAATCTGTTCCGACGTTTCTCTTTTCGTATTGGCTTGTTCCTGTGGGGAATGCGCCGTCAACTGGCATCTGGCTGACTTTAATGTTATCGCCTTTGCCAGCGAGTATGGGTTCAAGAAGGTCTTCGACTATCGCAGGAGCGCCTTCTGTAACCATTGAAGGTTGTATTTTGTATTCTGGGTTGACTTCCGCAGGGATCTTTACTTCGAAAAGATTTTCGAGGGCAAGATCGATGGCCTTGCAGTTCATGTTAACAACTTCTTGGCCTTTGCTGCCATAGGTGTTTTGAACAGCTTCTTTCAGCAGAGGAACATAAACGTCACGAGGCATAATCTTTGAGATTTCAAAGAAGCAGGTCTGCATGACTATGTTAATTCTGTTGCCAAGACCGATTTCTCTTGTGAGTTTGTTAGCGTCTATGACGTAGAACTTGGCTTTTTTGTCTATGAGAGCTTTTTGAGTTTCATAGGGGAGTTTTTCCCAGACTTCATCTTTGTTGTATTCGGTTTCCAGAAGGAATGTGCCGCCCTTTTTGAGGGAAGAGAGCATGTCGTATTTGTCTACAAAGCTGAATTTGTGACATGCAATGAAGTTTGCATTGGTTACAAGGTAAGGGCATCTAAGAGGTTTTTTGCCGAAGCGCAGATGAGAAGTTGTCATGCTGCCGGACTTTTTGGAGTCATAAACGAAATAGCCTTGAGCGTTGTTTTCAGTGTTGTTGCCTATGACTTTGATGCTGTCTTTGTTGGCTCCGACTGTGCCGTCAGAACCCATACCATAGAACATGGCTGAGAAGGTTTCAGGGTCTGATGTGTCGATTTGTTCGGACAAGGGAAGACTTGCAAAAGTAACGTCATCTTCAATACCTACTGAAAAGTGGTTTTTCGGCGTATCTGATTTGAGGTTTTCGAATACTGCGATAACCTGAGTCGGAGTGAAGTCTTTGGAGCCGAGTCCATATCTGCCGCCGACTACTTTGGGCCAAGCTTTGAATGGAGCAAAGCCGGCTTCGAGACCTTCGCCTATAGCGTTTCTGGCATCTTTGTAGAGAGGTTCGCCGTTTGAGCCGGGTTCTTTGGTTCTGTCAAGAACAGCGACTTTTTTGACTGTGGATGGGAAAGCCTGAACGAAGGATTTGACGCAGAAGGGTCTGTAAAGTCTTACTTTTACCAAACCTACTTTTTCGCCTTGAGCGTTGAGGTATTCTACGACTTCATGAATAGTTTCAGCGCCGCTGCCCATTGCGACTATGACTCTTTCAGCATCGGGAGCGCCGACATATTCATAAAGTTTGTATTGTCTGCCGGTAAGCTTGGCGAACTTATTCATAATGTTCTGTAAAGTTTCCGGAACTTTTGCGTAGAATTTATTTACGGTTTCTCTGCCTTGGAAATAAACGTCAGGGTTCTGGGCTGTGCCATGAATCATGGGGTTATTTGGAGAGAGACCTCTGGCTTTGTGTTCATTGACGAATTTGTCGTCAATCATTTTTCTTATAACTTCGTCAGAAATAAGTTCAATTTTATTTATTTCGTGTGAGGTTCTGAAACCGTCGAAGAAGTGAAGGAAAGGAATTCTGGTTTCAAGAGTAGCCTCTTGAGCTATAAGAGCAAAGTCTTGAGCTTCTTGAGGCGAGTTGGATGCAAACATAGCAAAGCCGGTTTGTCTGCAAGCCATTACGTCAGAGTGATCACCGAATATTGAGAGAGCCTGACAAGCCAAGGATCTGGCTGTTACGTGGAAAACAGTCGGAGTCAATTCCCCGGCTATTTTATACATGTTGGGGATCATGAGTAAAAGGCCCTGTGAGGCTGTAAAAGTGGTTGAGAGAGCTCCGCTCATCAGGGCTCCGTGAACCGCGCCTGCAGCGCCGCCTTCCGATTGCATTTCGTAAACGCTCGGGACTGTTCCCCAGATATTTTTTTCACCAGCTGCAGAATAAGCGTCAGCATGTTCGCCCATGGTGCTTGAAGGGGTAATAGGATAAATAGCTATTACTTCATTAACCTTGTGTGCGATACGGGCGGTAGCTTCGTTGCCATCCATCATAGCATAATTCTTGTTTGCCACAGTATGCTCCTATAATTATTTAATTACTTGCGAGATTGTTAAAAAAATCTCAATCTCCGCTTGGCGATTATTTTAGTGCAAAGCCAGAAACAAGTCAAGACAATAAAACAGTAGGTAGCGGGTAGCGGGTAGTGGATAGTGGGTAGAAAGGACAAAAAAAATATTTAAACCACGAAAAACACGAAAGGCACGAAAAACAAGCCAAACTGCCAAAACATCGCTTCTATTGAATGTAATGTTTTTCTGGGCCTGAGTAAAACTTCGATATTTAACAAATAACTTTTTTTATATCTGACTTTTTCTCACAACTCTTCGCAAAAATATAAAAGTTTTTGCTCACTACATTTGGCTTGTGAAAACCTTTAACTCCGCATTAATCATCATAATTGCTGGATATCTCTTTTAAACTGAGACTTTGCAAAAACTAAAATCCTTTTTGTATCGCATTGCCTTCTTAAAGCATAGAGAATATTGGTTATTTATCAATATCTTAAACCAGTTGTAACATTGAATCAAAAGAATTTCACTACCCACGACCCACCAACCACTACTCACTCTAATGCGATATCAGCACCAGATAAGCATAAAGATTTCGTTATTTTGATTGTCATAAAAAAGACAACTTTTAAATGTTATGCCGCACTAGAATATCCGCGGGTGAGTCTTGTCAGCAGCAGCTGCTAGTATATCCTCCGTTAGGGAGAGAAAAAGCATTGAATCGTCTCTTGCAAAAGGCGTGAGTATCAGAATGTAAAGAGGCATTACTTTAGGTATTCGGCAGGAAAGAAGCTTTTGCGGTATTTCCATAGCAGAACAAATATAGTCGCCAGTAAAATATTCTTCTAGAAGAGAGAAAAGATCTGATTCTGTTTCAGGTGCGGATTCAGGGAGAAGGATCAATATTTCTTCGCCGCTGTCTATGATTTCTCTGAGATGTGTTTCTGCTTCTGCAGTATTAGAAAAATCCAGAGAAATAGCTGGCAGATTTCTCTTTGAGAGAGCTTTAAATAGTTTGCTTTCTTTGGATGCGAAAACCGCAACGGGCGGTTTTTTGTAGGCTTTAAAGTAGAGGAGCAGAGAGAAAAAACCTTTGTCTCTTGCTACACAAATAGGCAGACCGTTTTCAGAAAAATCTGATTCTCCAAGTATTTTTAAGAGAGGAAAGAACAGGCCTATAAAAAAAACGGCCGGAAATCTATACAGAAATCTGACCTTGTCGGGAAACTTACTCATTTATAAATTAAGGGACTATTTCTTTTTCTTTATGGAAAAGTTTGGAATACGGCTGTAAATTCTGTTCAAGTCGTATCTTTGCATTATTTCGTTGAAAAGGAAAGCTTGAGCGGGGTTGAATCCCTTTATCGGGAAGGAAGCTTTTTTGGCTTGAGAAGCTTTTTTCTGTTCTTCCAGCTTTTTGGCTTGAGCTTCCCGCTGTTGTGCTATAGCTTTTTCTCTGGCTTCTTTAGGTTGCTGTTCGGCTTTCTCCTTGCTTTCTCTGTCGGAGTTTTGTCTCCATTCGCCGAAAGAGGTAGGTCTGGAGCGTTGCCTGGGTTGTTGCTGACGACTCTGCTGTCTAGGCTGTTGTTGCTGCCTGGGTTGTTGTCTTGGCTGTGAAGGTCTGGGTTGGGGTTGTTTTGCAGGGGGGGGAACATTGCCGCCCATAAGGGCGATGACATCTTTTGCTTCTTCAGGAGAGAAGCCTAAATCCAGAAGTTCTTGAATAGTTGCCATTTTATTTCCCTTAGCCGAACGGGCAAGGCTTTTCAGTCTGCCCGAATCGGTTTTTATAAATTATACTCAGTTAGGTGAGATTCCTGATGAGAAAGATTGTCTCATTTCGGTATCGGAGTTGATATTCTTCAAGGTGTAATAGTCAAGTATACCCATGTTGCCTGATTCAAGGGCTTCTGAAATAGCACGTGGAATTTCAGCTTCAGATTCTACGAGTTTGGCTTTCATTTCCTGTTCGTAAGCTTTCATTTCCTGCTCTTTGGCTTCGGCCATAGCACGTCTTTCAGAAGCTTTGGCTCTGGCGATTTTCATGTCAGCGTCTGCTTGGTCAATCTGAAGTTTTGCGCCTATGTTTTCGCCTATGTCAACGTCAGCAATATCTATGGAAAGAATTTCAAAGCCTGTACTTGCGTCCAGACCTTTGCTCTGAATAGTTCTGGAAATGCTGTCGGGGTTTTCAAGTATTACTTCATGAGATTCGGCTGAACCTATGGTTGTAACAATACCTTCACCTACTCTGGCAAGAATTGTGTCTTCACCCGCGCCGCCGACGATTCTGTCGATGTTGGCTTTAACAGTTACAAGCGCAATGGCTTTAACTTGAATGCCGTTTTTAGCCATAGCGGATACAAGGGGAGTCTGTATAACACGTGGTTTAACACAGAGTCTGACTGCGTCAAGAACGTCTCTTCCTGCCAAGTCGATACTTGTGGCTTTTTGGAAATCCAGTTTAAGACCGGCTTTCTGGGCGGCGATGAGAGCTTGAGCAACGTTCATTACGCTGCCGCCTGCCAAAGCGTGGGATTCAAGTTGATTTATGCTCACATAGTTGCCGCTCTTGTAAAGCATTATAGCCGGCAATATGATTTTTTCAGGCGCAACGCCTCGGATTCTCATTCCGAAAAGGTCAAAAATTCCTACTTTAAGACCAGAAAGTTTGGCGGAAAGCCAGAGTCCGATCGGGAAGAAACGCATGAATACAACAACGACTACAACTGCAATAAATAGCAGGAAAGGCAGTAATATTTGCAACATAAAAACCAACCCCTCAAATAAATTTGGTCTGGATCCAGCAGACTTCTAGAGTCTACCACTCAATCGGTACAAGAAGCAAGTATAAAAATAAGGGAGTAGGGGTTAGGGCTTAGTGCGCGGTTATTTTAATAGAAAGGATATCTACGCAGCTGTCAGCAGCAATCTTTGAAATATCTATTATTTTTGTAACCTCGTTGAAGTTCACCGATATAATTCCATGTAATTCCGTAGAAGCTATAGCCGCAACTATCTCTTCTGAGGCTCTGGCAATAACTGTATCTTCGTCTGCACCGCCGATAAGTCTGTCAATATTGCCTTTCACAGTGATATCTGCTGTAACGTTTATCTCTTTGCCGTTTTTTGAACATGCTGTTATCAGAGGTGTTTTTATGTTGCGGGGCTTTGTGCAATAATTGACAGCGTCCATAGCGTCTACTCCTGCCAAGTCAATAGATACCGCTTTGTTAAAGTCGAGTTTTATACCTGCTTTTTGAGCGGCAATAAGAGCTTGGGCAACTGTCATTGTGCTGCCGCCTGCCAAAGCGTGCGCTTCAAGTTTATCAATAGATACATAGTTTCCGTTTTTGTAAAGGGCTATAGCAGCCATTACAATGTCTTTTGGATTGATGCCCCTAATTCTTATTCCGATGAGGTCAACAATACTTATCTTAAGACCGGAAAGACGAGCGGTAAACCAGAGTCTGATTGGAAAGAAACGCAGCAAGACCGCAATAGAGATAATCGAAAAAAATATGATGATAGCTGATAAGGCTTCCATTTCTTACAAGCTTTATGAGCGCATTTACCATCTTTTTTGGATTAATATTATTCCATTTCAAAGAGAAAAGCTGGAGAAAACTTATATCAATATGGTTGTCTGCTGCGGCAAGCCAAGCATCAAATGTGTCTATCGGCAATAGGCCGTGGAATCGGAGAATTGCGATGACTATTGTAAGCGCCCCAAGGATGAGAAGAATGAATATAAAGTCAAGAGGATCCATCTATTTCTTGAACATGAAGATTTTTTCCGGTTTGAGCATTTGTCCGTCTTTGTCTGCTATTCCGTAGCCAATCCCTACTACTTCTCCTGCTAGAGGCTGATTGTAGTATTTGTGAGAAACGGCTGAATAGAATCTTTTAAGAGTTTCTCCATCGGTGCTTGCTAAGAGAGTCAGGTGCGGATTAAACTGGCTGTAGACATTCGGGCTGCCATATTTGGTTATACATTCTACTTTTTCAGGCATATTTTGTGCCCATGTTGGAACATAATCAGAAGGAAGGCGCATGTGAGCCAAGAGTTTTACAGTCGCATCGCAAAGCCTTTGGAGTTCTTGGTTTGTTTTTATGTTCAAAAAGAACCAGTCGCCTGAGGTGATTTCCAATCCGGAGGTTTCTATTGGGAATGAAGTCTTATTCTGTGCAAGAAGCTTGACGAATCTTTCTACTTTTTCAGCTGCATCTTCAGGATATCTCGTCATATAAAGAGTGCAGTGAAGCTGATAGCCGCGAAGGTAGAAGGTTTCTATGTTTTCGCGGTCATAAAGGTCGGCTGAAACGTCTTTTGCCGCATTTTCAAGGTTGGGGGAAACTACGGCAAATACATTGATTTTTAGGCTATTGTCAAAGCCTTGTGCAAGAAGTTCGTCTGAATTGATTAACATAGCTGTAAAGAAGAATAAGATAACCGTAAATTTATTAATTTTAAACATTCCTTTTCTTTCCTATTTTTATTTTATTTGTTTTTATATTCTTATAGCAAGGACGGACACTTTGTGCTGCGGATGAGTGGTCGGTGATGTCTGTTCACTGTCCACTAATCACTATTTTTCGGCGGTGTTCTTCCTTTTTGAACTCCTGGGTGAGCAGATTTAACCTCTCAGAAAGGCTTTCGTAGAGTTTTCTTGCAAAATAGTCAGGATCTGATTTATAGAGTTCCAAAACTTCCTTCTCCAGGTCAGGGGAATTGTCTTTTTCAGCTTTCTCAAAAGTTTTCAAGATTACTTCAGAATTGGCCTTTGCAAAGACTTCATTATTGCAAACCAGATTTGGGATGGTGTTGCCTGGAGCTGCGGGAGGATCTTTTTTGTCTGAATCTTGATTTGAAACTTTTTTCGGAGTGGACATTGGAGTCATAACCAAAGCTTCAAGAAAAGATTTCATTTCGTCTGAAGCCCCGAGTTTGACTGTTCGTAAAAAGCTCATATCCAATAAGAGAGTTTTTGCCTTTTTTTCGGATTCAGGAATTGCGGGATTCTCGACTATAGCCTTCTTTACTCTCGAAAGTAAAATAATTGCATTGGAGTCCGCGTGCAGATCTTCGCTGAATGCCATTCCGCTCATCAGCATCAGGTTTAGGAGCTTGAATTCTCCTTTTGCTATTCTTGATTTAATAGATTCTGTCTCAGTTTGCAGTTTTTGGACGTATTCAGAGTTTTGTTCTAAGAAAGTCGCTTTTGCAACATTTGCAAAAGCAGGAACCATATGTTCTGAGACCAAATTACGGGTTAAGTTGCTTCCTTTTTTGAAAGCAACAAAAAGACCTACGGCAGTCAAGAAAACTATAGAAAAACAGCCTATTCCAATTATTTTTAAACAAGATTTGCCGTTCATGCGGTGAAATCTCCTTATTCTGACAGATATACCACCCTATAATAGATCTATAATGGCGAAATCGCAAGAAAGAGAAACCGCAGATGATTTTGAAACACGAAATACACGAAAAAAAGCGAAAGAATTTTAAAGCCTTGAGTAGATGAATATACGGAAAAGGTAAATGTTTTTATGCTTATTAATTTATTAAGGTGGCGGTTCTGTGATTTCCCATTTAGTTATGTGCAAGCTGCGGCTTCTACTGTCTACATTGAAATAAGCTTCGATAGTTATTGAGGCTTCCTCTGTTTCGTCAGGAGAATGCCAGTTGCCTGTAACATTCAGCCGTCCTTGTGTGTCGTTCCAGTCAAAAGTGTCAGCGCCGCTCTCTGACTCTGTACTTTTCCAAGAAGTAAGCTTATTTAAAATAAACTTGCCCTTTCCCTCTGTAGTAAGTTTATTTGCAGGTGCGGGATCGGTTATGGTTATATCGTAAAAGCTGAGTGAATTGCCAAGAAAAGCGGCAAGTTCAGTGTTGCCTCCAGGAATAGTTTGCTGCAGCTGATTTAAATAGAAGTTGGCTCCAGATAATGCTGTGTCCAAGGCTAATGTGACTTTATCGTTTGAAGCAGTTATTTTTCGTTCTGTGCTTGAAGTATTCAGATATGAAACAGAGACGGCTGCTACAGCGGAAAAAATTAAGACAATCAATATGAAAGCGGCAGAAGCGTTTCTTTTATTCATATTGTTTATAAAGGCTGTTGTTCTCATAGCTAATCCTAATTTGAAGGCTCTGATATGAGATCAGAAGAGAGTATGCCATATTTAGTGATTTGGGCGGTTATGGTAGAGTTGCCATAGTTAAAAAGCAAAGTTGATGAAGGTAAAGAACCATATGGTGTGGTATTATTTAGATCTAGATTTAGCTCTAATTCACCGTTTTTTGAGAAGGTAATTATAAATTTATCGTAATCTCTGGCATCATCTACAGTGAAGTCTCCATAAAAATAAGGATCATCTAGAAAATCCTCTATTTTATATTCAGAATTAGGATCAGAGAGTTCTATATTGAGAAAACTCTTGTTGCTGAATGTCAGTGTCAGTTTTATGCTAGTTTTGTCTTCTATAGCCGTATATCTCATAAGGCGCACCAAGTTGATAAATTTGGAAGCGTCTGCTTTGGCATATTCAGTGCTGTTGAAAGAATCTACTGCAGGCAAAACGGTGGTTGCCACTATGGCTACCAGAACCAGCACGGCTACAGCTTCAACCATTGTGAAAGCTTTTCTTCCAAAAGAAAAGAAGCTTTTGGCAGGCAATGGAGGGCGGGAAAGCCTAACAGCCAGTGATGAGCGGCCTGTGGCGAACGGATAGTTAAATTGTTTAGAATTGGTGTTCAAAGTTTTTTTGCCTTTACCGAAGTCTAAGAGCTTCCGATAAGCTTTCATCTATATTATGACAGATCTTAAAGAAAAAGAGCAATTATGCAAAGCATAAATGCTCTTTTTCTAGTGCGGTATTCAACTCGTCACTCATCACTGTTCTTAGGTGTCTGTCCTTAATCAGAGGCTAGGCCAAAAATTGTGATTATGCTTTAGCAGAATGCAATTTTTGACCGATTTTGCCCTCATCTGTGTGAATCTGTGTCCATCTGTAGATAGAAAAAAGTTTTACATGTCGCGCTAGTTTTTAAAGCTGTGTATAGGAGCAGGAATTCTGCCGCCACGTTTCACGAAGACACCAGGTGAATGGCGTCCCACTTCAATTATTGGGCCGCCGCCCAGGAGTCCGCCAAAATCAATATAATCGCCTGGTTTTTTGCCAGGTACGGGTATAAGTCTGCAAGCGGTAGTCTTGTGGTTAACCATGCCTATAGCTGCTTCATCGGCAATAATGCCTGCGATTATATCTACTGAAGTGTCACCGGGGATTGTGACCATGTCAAGACCGACTGAGCAGACACATGTCATAGCTTCAAGTTTTTGTATGTTCAGAGCGCCTTCTTCAGCTGCTCTGCACATGCCTGTGTCTTCTGTCAGAGGAATAAAGGCCCCTGAAAGGCCGCCTGCATAGGTGGCTGCCATGATTCCGCCTTTTTTGACGGCATCGTTAAGCATAGCCAAGGCAGCTGTAGTGCCATGGCAACCTGTTCTTTCCAGACCCATAAGTTCCAGAATGTCTGATATAGAATCGCCTTGTGCTGGAGTTGGAGCCAATGAAAGGTCTATTATTCCGAAAGGCAGTTTCATCATTTTTGAAGCTTCACGTCCTATCAGTTCGCCGGTTCTGGTAATCTTGAAGCTTATTTTTTTGATTAACTCAGAAAGGCTGCCCATATCCAGTTCTGGTCCTGCGGATTCGAGAGCGGCTCTGACAACTCCCGGACCGGAAATGCCTATATTGAGAACAGCTTCCGTTTCGCCTGTTCCTAAAAATGAACCAGCTATAAACGGATTGTCTTCAACAGCGTTGCAGAAAACTACAAGTTTGGTGCAAGCGGAACCGCCAGTGTCTTTTGTTCTTTCGGCGGCTTCTTTGATTATTTCAGCCATTCTGTAGACAGCGTCCATGTTGATACCGGCTTGCGATGAGCCGATGTTAACGCTTGAGCAGACTCGTTCTGTTGAGCAGAGCGCATCGGCTATTGAGTTCATCAAAATCTGATCGCCTCTGGATATGCCTTTTTGAACCAAAGCGGAAAAGCCGGCTACATAGTCGATACCGAGTTCTTTAGCGGCTTTATCCAAGGCTTCAGCTATAGGCAGAGCGGTTGGAGTGTCAAAGCTTGAGGCCAAAAGAGCGACAGGAGTTACTGAAACTCGCTTGTTAACTATAGGAACGCCATATTTTTTTGCAAGTTTGTTAGCTGTGGGAACCAAATCCGCTGCGACTCTTGAGACTTTGTCGTAGACCTTCTGAGCGCATTTCTTTACATCGGAATCGGCGCAACTGAGGATGTTTATGCCGCAGGTTATGGTGCGTATATCAAAAGTGGAAACACCTACCGCGCTAACGGTTTCAATGATTTCTTCAAGAGAGTAAAGCATTATTCGCTCCTCCGCTCAAAGTCTGTGTTGAAACTTAAAAACATCTTCGTGCTGTATGAAGGCCTTGCTGCTGAGTCTTTCCGCTACAGTGGTTACTCTGTTTTGGAAATCTTCAAAGCTGCAATTGGCTGAGGTTATATCTACTATCATCATAAGCGCGAAATAATCCTGCAAAATCTTTTGGCTAACGTCTTCAACGCTTGCTCCCGCTTCAGCTATGGAAGTTGCTATTCCTGCTAAAATCCCGGGTTTGTTGGCTCCCATGACTGTGATGACAACTCGCTCTTTCCTTGGTTCCATTTCGACCTCTTTTATATAAAAAATTGCTTTTCTGATTTTACCGTACATTCGGCAATATATCAGAAAAGCAACTCTCAGTAAAGAAACAGGAATTTTTATCCACAGATTACACAGATGAACGCAGATAAAGAAATCAATGGGAAAATTCTATAAGATAGAATTTTTCCCCCGTCGCTGATTAAGCTGACCGATTAAATGAATTTACTCTGTCAGCTTAATCAATGACTTCGCAAAAATTAAATATTTTGCTTAACTTAATTTCTTTTAAAAACAGATTGCTAAAGTCGAGAATTCCTTCATTCAGACTGTAACAAACGGTGGGTTGTGACTGGTGGGCAATGGCAGAAAGGACAACGGACAGGCAGTAGCGGTGACGGGTTTTGATAATGTAAAATGTATAGAGAAAGTGTAAAAATGAACACAGCCTATGCATTAGCACAAGCTGTGTTTATGGAATAACTTTTAGTATTCAGTGAGCGGAAAGGGGGGGGTAGCTGCCAAAGATAACAAGGGTTATTTATCGGCTTCTTAAAGCAGTTGTCAGTTTTAGCAATTGAATCTAAACAATTTCACTAGCCACTACCCACCATCAGCTATACACTGTTGTTATCAGCCTTCCACTTTAACTTGGATCTGTTTTGGCATATTTTCTTTGGCTTTTGGCAGCGAGACATGCAGTACGCCGTTTTTAAGTTCAGCTTCTATAGCATCTTCGTCTACCAGTTCGCATAAATCGAACTGCCTGTAGTATGAAGGAGTTGAGAACTCTCTCAGAATATAGCTCTTGTCCTTTTGAGGCACATCTACTTTGGCTTCAATTGTGAGAACATTGTCATTTACATGAAGGTTTAAACCGTCTTTGGTAACGCCTGGCAAATCTACCAGCATTCTTAAGCCTTTGTCGTCTTCATATATATCAGTAGCGGGGGTTACATAGTTTTCCGCTTGTCTAGTGATTTCACGTTTGATCAATTTAGAGTCTTTTTCTTGATTAGTTATATTTTTTTCAGTCATGGCTGGGCTCCTTTCAGTTTTTCACGTCAATCGAAATTTGGCGAGGCTTGGCTTCTTCCGCTTTGGGAAGAGTCACTTTGAGTATGCCGTTCGCGTAGGAAGCTTCGATTTTGTCAGTTTCTACGGGAAGGGGAAGCTCAATAGTTCTTGTGAACTTGCCTGCAGCTCTTTCGCTTCTGTGAATATTTTCTCTTTCTGTTTCCAGAGCAGCTTTTTGTCCTGAAATTGTTATCTGGTTTTTAAGAGCCGTGACGTTGAGTGATTCAGGATCCAGTCCCGGAGCCATAGCTTCGAGAAGTATGTCGTCGCCTGCGTCGCTCAGGTTAATCATTGGGAACATCCTGGGGGAGAGACCTGGCAAGAAGGATGTCCGTGGCAGTCCGTAAAAACTGCTCGCATTGGCGAGTTTGCCAAGCTCAGTTTGTAAATCTTCCATTTCTTTTAAAAAGTTCCATATTGTCATAGTATTTCCTCCTAGCTGTAAATCCTTCAATTAATTTTCACCAATATATAACGCAAATGACGTGCCAACTTTTGAAATGTGCTCTGTGAAAGGGTTTGAGAAAACAATGCTACTTTGCTATAATTTTATAGAACGTTTCTTGGCGTTTCATGAAACGTTTCTTGCGACGGATGCAAATCAGTGCACAGTGCTTAGTGGACGGTGGAATTGTTTAGACTCAATTGCTAGAATTAAAAACTGTTTTGAGCTGTTGATCTTTTAACATTAAAATAGATCTTCTGTGGTTTTAAAGAAGTTGGACAAGATAAGTTTGGAAAAAATACTCTACATATCGCCGGTGAAGTTTGAACAGCTGGAGCAAAGGCATCAGCTCTTTGCTTCATTGCTGGCTGAGTCCGGCCGAACTGTTTTTTTTGCTGAACCGCCTGAATCAGCTTTTTTTGGAATGAAACGTAAAATAGTGGCCGAGCGTTTGATTGCTCTGAAAACTTCAATTCCTTTTAAAGCTTCAAATTTTCCTGTTTTGCAGAAATTTGCTTCGAGGCTTTATTTTAAGCTTCTTTTAAAGAAGATAGGAGAGCATTCTGAAGATTTAGTTCTTTGGACAGCCAATCCGGTTTTTTCTCTGGGTTCAGCTGAATATAAATGGAAGGCTCAAATTTATGACAAGTGCGATTTGCATGGTCTTTTTCCAGGTCAGAATCGCGAGGCTTTTAAACTATATGACGAAACTTTGTTTTTGCTGTCTGACAGGATTATCGTTTCTCATCCGTTTATAGGCTCTTCTATGCCAGAGAGATACAAAAACAAGATAGAACTTGTGCCTAACAGGCCATCAAGGGAGTTTTTGAACACGCCTGTGACCACATCGCCGCCTGATGACGGTAAAACACATTTTCTCAGCACTGGAGCTCATTTTGAATGGATCGATTTTGATTGGCTAAAAATGATAGCCCAAAGGCCAAACTCAGTGCTGCATATTGCGGGCAGCGGAAGAGGTAAAGACTTTGAGTCTCTGATTAAGATGCCTGGAGTTGTCTGGCATGGCAGGCTTTCTCAAAGTGATTTGGCTCATCTTTGCGACTCTTGTCATGTGGGGTTAGTGCCTTTTAAGGATATGCCTCTTATAAAGGGAGTGGATCCTATAAAAGCCAAAGAGTACAAGGCAAGAGGCCTTAAGGTGCTCGCACCATTCTGTGGTGACGGGTGGTGGGTGGCTTGTGGCGAGCTTAATTAAATTAGAAATTATAAAGTATAAATTAGAAATAATTGTTTAGGACTCAATCTTATAGCAACAACTGCTTTGAGATTCTGTTAAATATAGCTTTGAAAAATTGAGAATAAATTTATGAATGTTTATATCTAAAACAATTCAACTCGCCACACGCCACTTGCCACTGATTTTTAAGTAAAGCTTAAAAATCCCATCTGTGTCATCTGTGGATATGTATAAGGAAGAGATTATGAAAAATCTTTACTCGCCACTCATCACTCGCCACTCATCACTATACCTGCATGTGCCCTTTTGCTTGAGCAAATGCGGCTATTGCGCCTTTTACTCTATAGTTCCTTCTCAAGACTTGAAAAATAAATATTTCGAAAAACTCGCGGCTGATTTTGAGAATGAAGCCGAAAAACTCGGAAGTTTTAAAACAATATTTGTTGGTGGCGGAAATCCAACGGCATTAGGAGAGAAGGGAGCTGCAAAGTTTGTTGAGTTGTTTCAAAGACTTGATTTAAGTGAAACGGCCGAAATCACTTTTGAAAGCAATCCAGAGACTCTGAGTGAAGAAGTTTTGAATATTCTTTGCAGTTTAAAAAAACTTCGTATAAGCATGGGAATTCAGCGGCTTTCAGATGACGAACTGACTATTTTAGACAGAAAAGCCAGAATGAAGAACGTTTTAAAAGCAGCTGAAATGCTAAGCGAGAAGAAAATAAACTTTTCTTGCGACTTTATTCTGGGAGTACCTTTTTGTGCTTCAATAGCTGATTCTCTGAAAATGTTTATCGGGGAATTCAATCCTAACCATATTTCTGCCTATATGCTTTCGGTTGAAGAAGGAACACCTCTTTGCGAAAAGGTCAGAACAGGGGAGTTTCCGCATGATTCCACAGTCGGGACAGAAGAATATTTTCAAGTTAGAGATTTGTTGATTTCAGAAGGTTATACTCATTATGAAATTTCGAATTTTGCGAAAAACGGCTTTGAAAGTCTTCACAATTTAAATTATTGGCTATGCGGCGATTATTTGGGGCTTGGGCCTGCAGCTGTATCTACTAAGGGCAATATAAGAAGGTCTTTTCCTGATGATTTTGAAACCTGGCTGAAAGGCGAAGAAGAAATAGAAGAGCTTTCTGAAAAAGATAAATTTAATGAATTTGTTATGCTGGCTCTAAGGCTGATAAGAGGCTTGGATATAACAGAGCTGAAGCATAGGTTCGGAGAGATCCCTCAAGAGTTTTACAATGGCCTTGAAAAGAATCTTAATCAAGGGCTTCTTGTTGAGAATGCAGAGCGAGTCAGACTTACGGATAAGGGGCTGACTTTCGTTGATCAGGCTATAGCTGAGCTCTTTCTGTAACAAACCCACTGTTTGCCGATACTAATCACTGTCTATTGTTTTTTTACTTTATGGCTTTAAACGGGTCGCCGCCGCCGAGCTGAATTTTTGAAAGCTCATCGAAATTTGCGCTTTTCCCGTTTCTTAATGCTGTTACATAGGCAGTAACAACGGCAATAAGGTTTCCGCCTTTTCTGGAGTGATCTACAAGTTGTGTCAGGCTGAGAGATCTTTCATTGGTTTTAAGGAGTATAAGAGCATCTATAACGTCTTTAGGTTTGGCGTTTTTCATGCAGACATCCAGATAGTGTTTCAGTGTGATATGTAGGCCGTTGTATTTGGCTCTGATAAAGTTGGAGCCTGAAAATATTGTAAAAAAGACTATTATTGCCACAATTGTCAAAAAGACAAAGGCTGCAAGTAAGTTCATCATAGTTTAATTGTCCTGTTGAAGTAATTCACCTGAATAGTATATAACCCAAGTCTGAAAATTGCCAGCGTCAGGTTTGGTTCTGAGAGTAAAAAGCACATCGCCCCAATTTCCGCTGGTATATTCGATGAGATCGCAGGAAAATGCTTTCATATTTCTTGTTTCTCCAGGAACGGGAGTTTCGCTCAAACGTCGCCCTTGAAGACCCCCTGCCAACCTCTTTAAAGGAATCTCAGTGAAAGAGTAGCGTCCCGGGAAATGATTTTGAAATAGAGGAGAAAAGCTCATGTCATCTAAATAGAGAGCCAAGCAAAAATCATTGAAAAATCCTGAAAAGCCTGCAGGAGCAGGTCTCATAAGAGGCATCGCTACATCGGCCAGCTCATTTATGCCGTTTGATGTAACGCTTTTATCGTGTAGAGCATAAAAAATCTGTTTCCCGATCTTTGGAGCAACGGCTGTCTCAGATCTTTGGTGCATGTAGGAAGCGAAGAGATATTGCAGGCCGAAAAATCCAGGCGAAGGTCTTTGTGACCAATAGTTAAGACCGTGCTCTGCCGGTTTCTTTAAGAAGGCTTCTACCATAGCTTTATCTTTAGGGTTTCGCGAGAGAAAACCGTAAAGACCGGCCTTTTCTCTGGCGAACATGCCCATTCCGGTACAAATCCACAGTTCCTCAGGGGGCGGGGGAGCCGTTTGGTTAAGACGCTGATTGTAATAAAACATTTGATGAAGAGCTGTAGCTATTGAAGCGAAGAAGTCTTTTTTATCAGCGATATAAGCTCTCGGATCAGCGTATATAATCTCAGTTTTGGCTGAATTTGAAGTATTGTGCTTGTCTCTGAAATCAAAAAAAGCCGGGTCTGTTTCTGCCTCAGCTCCTGATTGATACTCATACAAAGCCAGGACTATTCTGGTTTGTTCATCTACGTTTCCTTCTGGCGGGTTTTGGGTTCTGAAAATATTCAGCATTCGGTCGTAAATTTTGCCGGCATTCTCTATTATTTCGTTAAGGTTGCTGTCAGTCAGGCCTTGGAAGTTTTCGCCATAAAGCAAGAACTTGTCGGCTATTTTCAGACGTTTCAGGGTGATTTGGCGGTCATTTTGATCTTCCCAAGGTTCAGGCTTTGAAAAGTCTCTGACCCAGAGTTCAAGCTCTTCCGGGGGAGCAGCTTGCATAAAGCGCGGGGAAGCGGGAAGAGGCTTTAAATTTTTTCTCCTGTATGAGGATTTGGGTGGAAAAATAGAGGATGTTCTTATGCTTGCAGAAGGAAGTATTTGGGTTTGTTGTCTGTTTCCTCCCAAATAGGCTTCATAAGAATAGGAATAATTGTTTTGCGGGTTGAGATGAAAATCTGAGGCAAGCACTGATAAAAAGGCAATAGATTCATCCGGCTTGAGTTGTGCTAAACGAAGAATTCCAGCCGAAGAGACATTTTCGAATTTGTATATGCCGTAGTCTCGCAAAGTAGCTTGAGCAGCGTCGTAAGAGGTGAATTCAAGCTGTTCCGTTTCGGCTCCGTTAACTATGACGTGAATTTTTGCGGTTCTTCCTGCCGGCAAAATGTCATAGTTTGGCGCAATGAAAACTATTTTTTTATCCGTGTAGGTTATAATAGAGGTGCTCGGAAGATCCTTGTCTCCGATTTTTATTCGGGCATATGCGGCGATGTTGCCGAAATTGTCGCCATGCAGCGTGACATGAGAGCCAGGTATAGCCCGTGCCGGAGAAATATGCGTGAGTTTGGGTTTTATTCTGACAAGTTTGTCAGAAATGCCTTCAAAGCGGAAGTGATCCGTAACCACCTCAATGTTGAGAAGACCGCTTTTAGCGTCCAAAGGCAGGGTTACCATGAGATTGTCTCTGATGGTTCCTTCTTGAGGCTGGGTAAGGCATTTCTGTCCATTTATATAAAATATATTTTTATCGTAAAGCGGAAAGAAATTTCTTCCTGTGACACTTAATGTTTGTCCGCCTTCTGCAATATCTGGAACTACGCCGTCAATAATAGGCCTTGCGAAAAACATTACAGGAGAGACTTCGCTGGACGGGATATTGTTTATTATAACTTTGACTGGACCTGATTCAACGGCTGAAGGCAGTCTTATTCTGATTTCGTCAGAGCCGTTTCCCCAAGATAACACTTCTGCTTCAAGAGAACCTATTATGACTCTGCCAGGAACAGAACCGCAACCTGGGCAGCTTACTGTTATTGTTTCTTTGTCAGTTCCATAAGGGGGACTTAGGTGAGAAACAAAGAAGTCGGTGACCGCTTGGGTTCCTTTTTGTAATATAAAATCTATGTTTTCTGTCAGGGCACCTGGAGTTATGTTCACTCTTTCTTTGATGCCTTCAATGTATCCGCCTTTTTTTGCAGTGACATCATATGTGCCGGCTTGAATTGAAGCTATAGTGTAGATACCAGATTCATCTGTGGATGCTTGCTTATCTCCAGCTTCTACTAAAACTCCAGGTATAGGTTCATTATTTTCTGTTTGCACGGTGCCCTTGAGGGTTCCGTGCAAAAAAATGCTTCCCGCGCTTGAGGGTGACTCTAAGTTTTTTTCTTTGCTACCGCCTCCGCAGCCTGCAATCATGATTGCAGTGAAGAGCAAAAGCAGTGCTGTTTGAACTTTTAAAATAATTGAGCGGGATTTTGTTTCTGACATAATAAAGATATTATCATTTAGCTGTTGAAGAATCAAAAAAAAACACATACACTTGTGCTGTGTAGCACATAAAACTTTTCTTACACCTTTTAAAATTATACTGTATCACTGATTAGTGAAGAGTGGAACACCTTAGAACTCAATTGCTGAAATGTATAATAGAAATGGAATACTGATAAATAATAAATCTATCTGATAAAAATAAGCGGGTGCACTGGATAATAAACTTTGAAATAAATATAGACTCTGGGATTGTTTTTTGTGTATTTTTTGTGTATTTTTGTTGCGAGAGGCAAGTGCGTGCATAATGGAAACTCATTTTTTTCTCATGTTTAGAAGCGAACCTGCCGAAACAAGGAGATATATAGATAAAAAGTTCTTTATGAACAGGAGAGACAAGCTATGAGGCAGACAAAAGCATATAAATATGGATTGAAGCGCTCCGCTGTGTTTTTATGCACGCTGTTTTTTGCGCTTTTTATTGCACAAACGGCCTTTGCACAGATTAATGTGTCTGTGCAGCTAGAAGGCGATATCGTAAACGCAAACGGCGATAAGCTGAATGACAAAGCCAATCTGACTGTTTCGGCGAATTGGTCGGGCGGTGAGCAACCTTATACTGTAAAGTTAATAAACGGCGGACAGGACTTGGTCACGGTTTCGGATATTACCGAAAATAACTGGACTCATTCTTTGGCTGTAAACAGTATGAATCTTGCGGACGGTGCTACTTGTCAGCTAAGAGTTAGTGTAACCGACAAAGATGGAGTTGCGGGAAACGCAAATGCTGATAAAACTTTTATTTTTGATAGAACTAATCCTGTCCTGACTGCCATATTTGACAAGTCTGAATATAAAAACGGCGATAAAGTAACACTGACTATTACCTCGGATGAGGATGTCAATACTCCCTCCGTTATAATGCCTGGAAAAACTGTTGAATTTCAGCAGGAGTCAGGAACTCCGCCTTCCAGAAATTATGTTTTCTCATTGCAAGTTAATGATGATGTGCTTACAACTGGTCAGCATGCTGTAAACATAAGCGCTCTTGATACTTCTCTGCCTGTTCCTCATGCTAATAATGGAATTACGAATGTTACTTTCGCTTATTCAAAATCTCCTCTTATGTCCAAGGTTGAAAATGTTCAGGTTCAACTCACAGGCGATGCAGCTGGAACAGCCCCTCTTAACGCGGGAGCTACAATAACAGGAACTGTCAGCTGGACGGCTGAAGCTGATCCGGATACGACTCCTTTTTATAACGTCTCCTGTACTATAGGCGGAACTCCTGTAAGCTTGGGAACCTTTTCTGAAACTAATGCTCCTTTCAGTATACCTGCGGCCACTATAGCTGGTACGGGTCCTCTCAATGTTAAAGCCAAGGTTATAGACAATAACGGTATGTCTGCCGAAGGCACTTCGCAAGGCTCTTTCACTATTGATAAAGCCGTGCCTGTCTTGACCGCACAGGTTACCAATGCAACGGGCGGTTTTCCGAAAACAGGCACTGTTCAGATTCAAGTGCTTTCCAATAAAACTGTTAATCCTCCTGTCGTAACCTCTAATGGTGTTACGGCAGAATTGGCCGGTACAGCTGCTCCTGCCATGAGCTTCAACTATAATTTGAAGCTCAATAACACTTTTGCTGACGGAACCCACACTGCAAATATTGAAGCTACTGATACTACCGTGCCTGCGGCTTTGGCCAACAAAGGCACGACTTCAGTGACTTTCCAGGTTGGTTCAGGTGTTACAGGCAGCACAGTCATCACAGAGGTTACCCCTAATTCACCGACAAACGTCAAGATGATCACAGTTAGAGGCACTTGTCCAGAGGGAGCCGTAAAGGTTGAAGTGAAAGCAGGCGGGTCAGTTTTAGCAACTGCGGCGGTCAGCGGCGGTGCAAGCTGGTTCGTTTCTCTTCCTGATGTGGCTGAAGGCACTTATATGCTTACTGCAACCAGCTATGATGCGACTGACTCAGTTATATCCACATCACAAGAGTTCCCTTTGCAGGTTGACTTAACTAAACCGGAAACTCCCACTTTTGATGCGGCATCAGTTCCGGCAAAAACCAACCAGTCGACTTTGGTTATCCAAGTAACAGCTCCGGGCTTTGATACAGAAGCTAGCAAACCTTTGCGTCTGGTTACAAGTGTAAATGGGGTTGAGTCGGCTCCAGTCAAAATGGAAACTCCTGTTATGCCGGTTACTGTGAATTTGACTCCCGGAATCAACAATATTACTTTCTTGCTTAGAGACAATGCCGGCAACAGTTCTGCAGTTTCGGCGACAGCAAGAGTTGAAATGAGCGGCGAAGCTTCAGGCGCCATAGTCTCTATGATGGTGGCGGGCATGCCTGTTCCTCTGCCTGAAACATATTTTTTGGGCAAAAATACGGCTCAAACTATTTCATTTATTCTGGATCATGCTTCGGATGCCACAACATTGCCTCTAATAACAATAGAAACAGAAGGCGGTCAGACAACTAAAGCCACTGGAGCATGGCAGTCTCCTACTTCTTTTTCAGGCACTTTCAAAATAGAAACAGGTTTCAATGGCAAAGCTAGAATTACCGTTTCCGGAATAAAAGACAGCTTTGGCAGTTCCTTGCCTGATTCGCCTTATGAAAACGCATTTACAGCTGATACTCTTCCTCCGGTTTCCTCCTTTGATTCGCAAACGGACATTTACGTAAATGTTAATAATCCCAATGTTACTCTCAAAGGAACGGTTAACGATTCGGAAGGCGGTTCCGGCGTAGACTATCTTGACTTGTATATTCAGGCTGAAGGAAGTACTGATAGCACAACTATAAGAATACCTCTGCAGACAGGGGCTCAGAGTCCTTGGTCCTATAACTGGGACGCTTCGGCTTTGGCGCCTGGCACTCATGAAATTTGGACTATAGCTACTGACATGGCTAAGCCTGCAGGCAACGTTGAGTCAGCTTCCGGAAAAGCGAAGCGTAAAGTTATAGTAGACAAAGAAGTTCCCACTGTAACCAGAGTCAGCTTGAACAACTCAGGTACCGATATGGGAACTGAGCCTGTGACAGTCAATTATGATGTTACCAAGATTGTCGCGGTTATGGACGATGCTTCAGGTTCCGGCATTAATTTGACAGCTTCAACTCTTGTTCTTAAAAACAGCTTAGGAACAGAAGTTACAGGCGAGGCGACCAACAACGGTCAAAACACAATTTATTATCAGTTCAACAAGCTTGCTCCCGGTGAATACACAATCGAAGTGAAACCTGTCGACAAGGCTGGCAACGAAGGCGCAGTCGATACCAGAAAATTTACTGTTCTTGACAGCAGTGTGTCACAGCAGGCAGACGTTTCGCCTCCTAACGGTTCTGTAGCAAACAAAACTCATACAGAACTTGCCCAGAATAAAGTTAAAGCCGTTATTAAAGAAACCAGCGGAATTGTTCCTGATTATTCTCAATCTGGTATAACAGTGACTTATGAAGGCTCTGTTGTGGGCATCAAAGATTCCGCTGTTACAGACGCTTTGGTTGCGAATCTTTATGGAACTGAGGGTCTTAAGACAGATCAGAGTCATGACGGTGAATACACTGTGACATTGAAGCCTGTAACTGTTAACGGACAAACTTCTGAAGACATAGTAACAACCTTTATCTATGACACTCAGGCTCCTGTAGTTAAAACTGCCAGTCCAGACTTCCTCAGCATTGGGGCTCCTGGTTGGGCAGGCTTGCAGACTCCCAGTATCGACGCTGTTTTGTCAGACGCTCCTGCAGACATAGCTGCTCAAGGCGCAGCTTCTTCCAACAGCCCTGGTTGGGCTGCTGGACAAGGTTCTGGTGTTGATACAAGCAAAGTTGTTTTCACATGGACCTTAGCAGATCAGGTTTGTCCTCCTTTCGGAGTGGAAAACGATGTTGTGGGCTTGAGAATGCCTAGCCCTCCAGAGGATAAAACAGCGGGCGCCGTTATGCTGCCTATAAGCTTGACTACAGCCGACAAAGTCACTGAAGGCGAAACTGTTCCTAATACAAAAAACTATACAGGTGCTATCATATTCGACTATGTGCCTCCTGCGATTGGCGAGTTGAAAGGAAGCGGAACTTATAGCGGAAATACAGTAACCATAACAGGAACAGCGGAAGATCCCGGTTCATTTGATGGATTGCAGATTGTTTCGGTTGAATACAAAGACAATGATGGCGGTTCTTGGGTTGAAGTTCCTATAGCTGCTGGAAAATCTGTCAACTTCTCAGTCATGATTTCATTGCAGAATAAATCAGAAGGCGAACATAAAGTTAAGTTCAGAGCTACTGACAAAGGCGGAAACGTCTCCGAAGAAGCAGTGATTTCATATAAAATAGATAGAACTCCGCCTCCGACGACTAGCCTGACTTGGCCTTTGAATGAATACTTGACTAATAAAAAAGTCATTCAAATGTTCTGGACCAAGACAACAGATACAGCTGCTTATGTATTGCAGGTTGCTGATGACCCTGCCTTCAATAACGTGTTAAACAACGATTCCAACAGCGAACAGCTCTATGGTTTGCCTGGTTCGATAGTCTCTGATACAGCTGATACTACTGTGGCTGGCAACTTTACTGTTCCCAAGGACGGAACCTACTATTGGCGCGTTTTCTCTGTTAAAAAGACCACTGACGGCTCAATACCGAGCAAGCCGAGTTTTACACGCAGTTTCACAGTTGATACGGTAAAACCCAGGATTATCTCAGTATCGCCTTCTCCCGCATCGTCAAATATGGTGGGGACCGGTCAAGTGACTTTTACTGTCAGATTCACCGAAGTTTTGAGTAATATGTCCGAAGTCAGGGCTTTTCTTGTGACATCCGGCGGAAGCTCTATGAAAATAGAAGAAGTTTCTCGTGAAGGTGACACTTGGGTAGGCACTACAGTAATACCTGAAAACGACAGCGCTCTTAATGACGGTTCTGCCATATTGAAGTTTGAGGGAGCGGCCGATTTGGCAGGCAACGTTATGGCTCCTGACAGTACTAACAGAATTATCATTAATACTTCTCCTTCTTTCCAAGTAAGAATTTTCTCAAATCCCATGAACAGATTCGAGATAATAATAGTGGCAAAATCTTCTGAAACTTTGCAGGCTCCTCCTTATTGCTCCGTTAAACAAAATGGCGCGACTAAGGCTGTGACAATGCAGTTCCTCAAGGCTATGTTCTATTCAGGTTCTTACAGGCTTGATATGGATAATCCAGGAAAGGCTTATATTACCCTGACAGGAATGGATCTTGGCGGCAAATCAGGCACTAATAACTTTGAGTTTGTAATAGCAGATCTGAACGCTTCTCAAAGACTGAATATCTCTCTTTCTAACGGTGCTACCCTTAAGGGAGCGGAAGGTTCCGCTTATCAGAATACTTCTATATATATGTTTGACAGAGAGACTCTTGATTCGCCATTCCCTGAAGTTCCTTTGATGGTTAGAACCAATATAAGTCAGAACTTTTCAAGAGAAACTCTTGGAGAACTTAGGCCTGTGCTGGCTCTTGAACAGATTGGCCCTGAAAATATTCCGCTGAGGAAGCGTTTGCAATATTCAGCTGAAATAGACGAAGAAACTCTTCCCTATCCTGCTGAAAAGACTCATCTTTACAGACAGGCTCAAGACGGAAGCTGGATATTCCAAGGCGGAAATATTGCTGACGGAAAGATCACTGCTGAAGTTTCAGGACTTGGCAGGCTGGCTTTGTTGGCTGACGTTACTCCTCCTGCTATGAACGTTCTTTCTCCTGCGCCTTTTGACAATGTGGAAGAAAAGAATCCTATGGTTACAGGCCAGATTACGGAAAGCGGTTCCGGACTTGATCTCGCTTCCTTCAGGTTTGCTGTGAATGGCAGAGAAGTCAGAGGCGCAAGCTTGGATGCTGATGGAAAATTCTCTTTCAGAAGCGATACACCCTTCATGAAAGGCAAGAATGACTTGGCTTATGAAGTCAGAGATAATGCCGGCAACCTTCTTAGAAATTCTTACAGTATAAGGTTTGCTCCTTTCGCTGTGGAAGAGTTTGCAGCCTATCCGAATCCCGTAACAGGCGGCAACAAAGTCAACTTTAATTATAACTTCAATCAGGTTCCTGACAGAGTCATATTGAAGATTTATGATACAGCGGGACAACTAGTTGTTAAGTTAGACGAATTTGACCTGAACATAGGCGGCGCTTCCGGACAAGCCAGCTGGAATCTCAGAAACTCCAGCGGTAGAAGAGTGGCAAACGGTGTCTACTTCTACAGGCTTGAAACCACTCGCGGCGGTGTGACAGCCAAACAAAAAGGCAAGATAGCCATAGCGAGATAATTTCAACTTCTGAAAACAAAGGCCTTTGCCGAGTTTATAAAAAGCTTGGCAAAGGTCTTTTTTTGTCCGAAATTGTAAAGAAAGCCCTCCTCAATGCCGATGATAATTCAAGACAACTTATTTGGAGGCTTCATCACATGAATCATCTATACAAAAAACTCCTGCTTGCGTTTATCGCTGCAATTTTGTCTTTTTCTCTGGTTGGTTGCAGCGGAGGAGGTGTAAACGGCGAGGGCGGCGGCAGTTATGACTCAGGCGCACCATTGCCGAATGGAAATGCTTTCAATCTCAAAGGTTGGAGCGAGATTAAAGCTGGACATTACTCTTCGGCTATAGCCAGTTTTAACAAGGTGTTGGCTGATAGTCCAAGTCCCCAAGAAGAAGCTGATGCTCACAATGGATTGGGCTGGGCTAAGGCAAGACAAAACAGTCTTATGGCTGCAGGCAGGGATCACTTTGTCAGAGCCAAGGACTTGTCATATGATGCTAAAGTGGGAATGGTAGGAGTTTATTTGAATCAAGCTTCAAAAGAAGATATGAGACAAATAGTTCAGATTTTGGCTATGGAAATCGGCAAAAACAATCCTCATTTCAACTACAGTCCTAATCCTATATTGAGTATAACATGTGCCGACTTGCATGCTGTATTGGCCTATGCTTACGCTGTGCTTGATGAGACAGAGGCAGCTAATGAGCACATCGAATATGCAAAAACTTTGGAACCGGGTTATGAGAACAAACCTGTAAATGAAATAATCAAGATGGTGACTTTCGTAAACAGATAATTTAATTTTGGCCAAGTTTTAAGCTTGGCAATAAAAGGCGCGAATCGCAAAATGAAGCCTCTGCGATTTGCGCTTTTTTATTTTAGAACATTTGAGAAATTATCCTCAGATGGACACAGATGGGATTTTAAGCATAGCTTAAAATCAGGGAGCAGGGCGTAGGGTGTGGTGGATAGAAAGGGCAAAACCCAAGACACAGGCAGAAACTGCAGAAAAGACTAAAAGATTTATTTCTAATTTTTACTTTATAATTTCTAATTTATTTGCTACTGCATAATCACAATTTTTGCCCTAGACTCTGATTAGGGACAGCTGCTGATGAACGATGCAAGAGGGGAGACTCAATTGCTTTGCCTACCGATAAACAAGTGAAACTCTGATAAAAAAAACGAATCTTGATAACGATGGCATAAATCTTTGCAAATTTATCTATCAAATAAAAATCTGTGTCATCTGTGTAATCTGTGGATAGAATGTTTTAGATGTTACAAACTACTAGTTTTATGCTTGCTTGAGGGCTTAATAGAGAGTATATTTAAAAACAGCTATTATGAAAAAGATTGTAACAATTTTTATTATATGTCTTTTGCAGTTGTCGGCTGTTTATGCTCTTCCGCGTGGTGGGCGTGTCGGTCAGTATTTTGCCAAGTTTTTAGATGAAAGCGAGGCAGAATCAGTTATTTCTGAGATGCTGTTTGAGAGCTTTAAGTTAAATGTTCCCCAAAATATTAAGATTTCGGAATCTCTGGAATTAACGGCTCGTATAAGAGAGTTGGCAGGTAAAAACGTCAGAAAAGGTGTCAATTTGCGTGTTTTTATTGCTGAGACACCTATCTGCGATGAAGTTTTCTTTCCTGGCGGCATCGTGCTGCTTACACGAGGTTTGATGGATATGCTTGATAACGCGCATCTGGTAGATTTTATACTTGCCAGGAATGTGGCTATTTCTTCAATGAACTACCCCATGAAACTTATAAAGCGAGAAGGCTTGTATCCTAAGCTTCTGAATTGGATAAAAGTTGTTAAGAGAAACAAACAGGCGGTTTTGCCTACAGCCTTTCTTGGAAGTTATCTCCACTCGCTTTCTACTATTGATCAACAAAAAGCAGACTCTCAAGGCATTAAGCTTACTCCTGATCCGGAAGCTTCCAAATCAGCCGCAATTAGACTTATGAGTCAGTATCAAAGCCTTGTTTGGCCTCCTTCTCCTCCTTATCCGAGAAGCTTTTTGCCTCGTTTGCAAGCCTTGAGACATTTGAAACTTTCAACTAAACATTAGTCAGTTCAATGCCTTTTGAAGATATTTTAAAAAATCCCCGTGAAACTGTGCGCAGTCAAGATTCTTGGGTAAGAAATTCTGCTTTGCTTCAGCTGTTGAGAAATCCGCTGATGTCTGATAGAGCTATTTATGAGGAATTTTTGGATTCGGAAGATCCGAAAACCTCTATGCTGGCTTTTCTTGGCCTAAAAAAACTTTTTTCATCTGCGCCTGCTTTAGAAAAAACATGGAGAGAGCTCTTCGCCGAAACAGCAGATATTTTGGCTCGTATAGCTTCTACTGCGAATCTGACCTTGCGGATTTCTGCCTTAAAAGCCTTGGCTTTTGCTCCCGTTGAGCCTCCTGCAACTTTTGCTGAGAGGATATTAAGCTCAGCCAGAACCTTTTCCTCGGACCCTTCTTCTGCTGAGGAGGCAGAAGTATATGCTTCTGTTTCTTCAGGCAAGAGGCGTTTTTCTTTGCCTGACGGTTTTGCTTTAATTCTCTCTATGTTGCCTTTAAAATCGGAAAGGACGGCTCTTTTAAGAAATGAGCTGTCTCAGGATTCGACTGATCGTATTTTACCGGCTTTAATAGCTTTACAGCTGAATCCTGACGAAACTCTGACTGATCAGCTTGTATACCTCTGCAGGCATGAAAATTGGAAAATTGCTTCAGAGGCAATGAGAGCCGCCGTGAATTGTGCAGGTTCAAAAGTTGAGCTGTTAATGCTCTCTCTATATAAGGATGAGCTGGATCTTGCCAAAAAGGCTGAAATGTTGCCTGTCTTAGCGGAGAGTGGTCGCGAGGAAGTTAATGGCATAATCAAAGAAGCGGCTCTTTCGGAATATCCGCTTTTAGCTATTTCAGGCTTAAAATGCCTTTATTCTTCGTCTTTGAGCAACAAAGAAAAGGCTGAGGTATTCTTGGCTGCCATGGATAACGACCGGCCTGAAATATCTGCCGTGGGAGCAGTTTTTGCTCACAAACTCGGAGTCCCCGAAGCTTTGCTGAAACTTTCTTCTCTCTTGTCTTCCTCTTCATCAGAAGAAAGGCTGCTAGCTGCCGCTGCAATGGGCAAAGCTGGCGGAAGAAAAGTTTTGTCTTTGTTGCTGGAACAGGCTGAAAATGAGCTTGATAAGGATGTTGACAGAGAAATATGGATTTCTATCAGAGGCATTGTCAAAAAGGAGGAAGATAAGAACAAAACAGCGGAGCTTTTATTGCCAAAGCTCAAACGCATGCTGGAAATAAAAGATTCATCAAAACGTAATCTGGCTGCTATGATAGCGGGAGATCTAGGAAAGCCCGCAAGAGAAATTCTGCTTTTGTCTCTTGCGATGGAGAAAGATTTTGTTGTTTTGGCATCTTTGATTTCTGCCTTGGCAAGGACAGGTTTTGACAGTCTCTTGGTCTATTCCTCTTTCAGAAATCATCCTGATGCGAGAGTCAGAGCTAACATGCTTGAGGCCATGATACTTTGCGGAAACTCGGCTTCACCTTATTTTGCTGAAGCCTTGAAGGATCCTGCGCCTCGCGTTAGGGCAGCGGGAGCAAAAAATCTTTTTATGACTGGGCAACTTGAGGTGGTTGCAATTATAAATCGCATGTTGCTGGCTCAGGATGCTGTTTCGGTTCTGGCAGGCTGCTATGCGGCAGGAAGCTTGTTCAGAACTCCTCCTCCGCTTTTTTCGGAAGAGGCTCCTTTGCCTGTTGCTTTGCTCAGACGCAGCCGCAATGCGGTTAAAAAACGTTTAAAGAAAGCTCCGTCGCATTTTGCTTCGCCTGAGATACCTGAGGTTTTTATTGCCATATCAGAAGCAAAAGGCGATTTAAATAGAATAAACAAAATCATGGAAGAAAAGTCTAAACGCTTTCCGGCTTCCAGAACCATTCAGAGAATTAGAGCTTCTTTTTACGATGCGGCAGGGGAATATGAAGAGGCTCATGCTATTTTGAATCCTCTGGTTGGAGAAAACTCTGCTATTTTGGCAGACCTGCTTGATTTATACCGGCTTTCTATAAAGCTTGGACTTTTTGAAGAAACGAAAGAAATAGGAAAACGCGCAAAAGCTCTGTATAAAGATTTGCATGATGAATGTCTCAGAATTTCCTCCAGTTTAAGAGGAAGCGGCGCGGATGTAATGTTGCAAAGGCTTTTACGTCTGGATGAGCCCTCAATGAATCTTTATAATGCGATGATGCAGCTGAAAGCGGCGGAAAACGACAGAGAAACTATTGCTGACCTCTTGGCGGAGGTTTTTTTGGCAAGGCCATATAATAAAACTATAGCTAAGAAGATGGCTGCTCTGTTGCCTTCAGAAGCGGAAGAGTTGAAAACGGCAATGCAGAAATACGCTTTTAGTTTGTAATCTTAGATTAAAAGCACTATGATGTCATAAATTGTGGTTTTTCATCTTGTATTGCAGAGTGCCGCGTTTTATGCCGAGCATTTCAGCTGTTTTCGATTGATTAGAGTCATTTGCTTTGAGAGCAGCTTCAATCACTTGCTTTTCAAGGTCGCTCAAAACAGCGTCTAAAGCTTCTCCGCCTTTGATGCGTTCAATTATTTCAGAACAGGCGTTTCTTTCACCTGTTTCTTCTTCGCCTTGAGGCTTTCTGAGTTCAGGCGGCAGATTGGAAACTTCTATTATGTCGTCTTTCATAAAGACGGCGGCACCTTCAATTATGTTCTGAAGCTGGCGAACATTGCCAGGCCAATCGTAATTTTCCAGGATTTCCATAGCTTTTTCGGAAACACCTTTGATGTTTTTATTGGTCTTTTTTGAAGCTATAGCTATAAAGTGTTCTATTAAAGGTTTCAGGTCGGCTTTTCTTTCTCGCAATGGAGCCACAGGTATGTTGACAACATTGATTCTGTAGAACAGATCTTCTCTGAAGAGTCCTTGCTCAATGAGCTGTTTAAGGTTTTTATGGGTAGCGGCTAAGATGCGCACGTCTACTTTTATAGGTTTTGAACCGCCCAGACGCTCTACTTCTTTTTCTTGAATGACTCTTAAAACCTTTGCTTGAGTTGCAAGAGCCATATCGCCTATTTCATCGAGCAGTATAGTGCCGCGGTTTGCAAGTTCGAATTTTCCGCGCTTGGTTGTGTTGGCTCCAGTGAAAGCGCCTTTTTCGTAGCCGAAAAGTTCGCTTTCTATAAGGTTTTCTGGCAAAGCAGCACAGTTTAAAGCGACATAGGGTCCCGAAGCCCTGAGGCTTTGTCTTTGAATGGCATCAGCTACAAGTTCTTTGCCAGTGCCTGACTCGCCTTGTATTAAGACTGTTATATCGCTTTTGGCGACTGTGCTGATCATGTTTTTGACCCGTTCCATTTGCTCTGAAACGCCGATCAGGCGATTCTCTTCCTGTTCTTTCTGCAATCGCTCCTGAAGGTTTTTCTTTTCATAAGCGAGGTTGAATCTTTCGCAGGCTTTTGCCACTATCAGACGCATTTCGTCAATGTCGAATGGCTTCGAGAAGTAGTCGTAGGCACCCGCTTTTACGGCTTCGATAGCTAGTTTTTCAGAACCATAAGCTGTCATGAGTATAAAGACGGCTTCTTTGTCTATTTGGCGGATTTTTTCCATTAATTCCATACCGTTCATTCCTGGCATGTTGTAATCTGAAATTATTACTTGGAAAACTCCAGGCTCAACAGTTTTGAGAGCTTCTTCTGGCGTATCGCATGTTTTTATCCGGTAGCCTTCTTTTGCCAATGCGGCTTTTAAGCTGAATAAAATAGCTTTTTCGTCGTCAACTATCAGTATGTTATGGTTTTTGAATGTCATTCTTTTTATCCACAGATTTCACAGATTATTAAAAACAGTGGTGAGTGATGAGTGGCAAGCGGAAATGTTTAGCAACTTCATATTACAACTGACAACAGCTTTTAGCAACCAGATCAAATTGTCGCAGCCTTTCTTTTTGGAGATCAGGTTTCTAATTTATTGAAGCTTGCTGTATCTAATGACCACCTGTTATGCAGTTCGCTGCCCTCCGTCTGCTGCTTACTGTTTTTTCGCGTTTGGCAGAAAAATGGAGACTTTAGCTCCTCCGGAAGTGCTTTTTGAAATGCTTATTTTGCCTTCGTGCAGATCTATGATTTTCTTTACAATAGCAAGTCCTAGGCCTGTTCCTCTTTGTTTTGTAGTGTAAAAGGGTTCAAAGATTTTTTCTGCTAATTCTTGAGGAATGCCTTTGCCGGAATCGGAAATTTCTATTAGGCATCCGGAATCAGTTTTAGAAGCTTCCAGCTTAACATATCCGTCTTTTTTCACCGACTGCATGCCGTTAAAGAAGAGGTTTAAAATAACTTGTTTGAGCTTCTCTGAATCTGCAAAAATTATTAAATCAGGTTCATAAGAAGCTTCTAAAGTAACTTTGTTTCTTTCGCCTTCATGCTTTATAAGCGCCAAGACATGTTCTGCTATTGGCTTGAAAGGTGTCTCTTCTATTTTTGATTCTTCGTGTCTGGCGAAATTCAAGAGCTGTTCCACTACAGAGTTTAGTCTGTTCACCTCGTTGACCACTATGTCAGCGTATTCTCGTCTGGTGTCATCCTTAGGGGTTTCCTCTTGAATCAGTTGCGCCAAGGTTTTAATTGAGGCCAAAGGATTTTTTATTTCGTGAGCTACGCTTGCTGCCAATTGTCCGACAGAGCTGAGCTTTTCGGCTCTGAAAAGCTGTTTCTCCATTTCTTTGCTTTCTGCGATTTTCTCAAACATATTGTTAAAGGCTCTGCCCAAATCTCCCAGTTCGTCTTGTCCTAAGTCTGGTATATGGCAGTTTTCTTTATTTTCAGCCAGATTGTGAGCACCTTGAGCCAATTTTCTGATTCTGGAAAGAAATACAAAATGTGTAAATACGAAAGCTGCTAAGAGGCTAAGAGTAAGTAAAGCCAGGGATACTGAAAGATTTCTGGTTCTTGCTTCCTTGATCATGCTTAGCGTTGAAGCTTTTGAAATACCCAAAAGACAAAAGAGAAGCTCTCCTTTATCGGTTGTGTCCAAAACAGTTTGCGTAAATGTGTAGATGTTGCTCCCAGTCTCCAAGTCGAAAAATTCTTTTCTGGGAAAATCTTTTCTTTTCAGATGCTTTTCAGCAATTCTTGTTTCTTCAGATGATAGGGTTGAAGCCAATATTTCAGTACCAGATATGAAAATCAGCTCTGTTTGCAGATTTTCTGAAAATCGTTTGACCATAGCTTGATCCAGTCTTTTTTTCAGACAAAGTCTGCCTATGAATTCGCCTTGCTTGTATAAGGGAGTGGCAGCTGTTATTGTGAGCTCTCCTTTTTCTATTACGGGCTCGACTCTTGCAAGGTTGTAATCGCTGTTTTTGGTATCAATCGGAAGCAGGTTTCTTGTTTTATAATGCTTTGTAGAAACGTTCAGACCGTTTTTCATTTTAACTTCTATTTCGCTGAAATCTGTTTTCCTGTGCGACCTGAGAAGTTCGTTTTTCAATAGATTGTCCATGCTGTATGCGGAATAATTTATTATTTTTTCTGATTCCGCGAGGAGCATGGCATTTTTCAGAGTTTGATGTTTTTCTGATTTCCAAGTGGAATAGAGAGCTTTTGAGAGGTTTTGAAGGCTTTTTTGAAAGGTTTCTCCAGTTTTTTCTTTAATCAACTCTGTGGAAGTGGCATTAATAGCCATAGCTAAGACAGTCATTAAAAGTATGAAAAGGAGTATTACTTTTAAGGCTAGGGGAGAAAAAAAACGCTTCATGGACGTGTTTCTCCATATTTTCTGATGGACTTCAAGATCCATTTTTTTAGTTCATCCGGATCCTGGTGTAATTTTCTGAGTTTAAATGTGTCTGGCGGGGAAAAGCCAATGGGGAGATTATGAAAGCTGTCAGAGTCTTTATTTATCCACAAACTTAATCTTACAAAAGGAACTGTTCTTAAGCCTTTTGGACTAGGGAAGGGGATAATTATGGAAGGCGGCAGAAAGATTTCAGCTGTTTTTTTATCAAATATCATTTTCGCTGGGAGCCATTGAGAAACAAACACGGCATCTTCGTTATTAAAGGCTTCAGCGGCAAGAAAAAGATCCGCTTTTGTTGATATCGGGTTAAGCAAGTTTTCTTCGGCGGCTTTTTCAAATATCTGTTTGAGAGGAATTTCTGCTTCTGCTTGCTCTTCCAGTGAAAGATTGTCGTTAAATATTATATGAAAATTGAACAGAGTGTTTGTTGAACCGAGTGATTCAAGCCAAGGAAAATGGTCGCTGTCTCTTTTTCTAAGTTCTCTTAGAATATTCAAAAAGCCTTCGTAGTCTAGAGACATATGGTTAAAGTATATATATCGGAGTTTTTTTTCGGAGCCTGTCAGAAGCCACAAAAGGTCTATATAAAAATTACTTTTTATAAAGTTTTCTGTCAGGTTTGAGGGAGCTTTTGCCTTATGTTCTTCATACATCAAGCAGGAAAGATGCGAAAAATCTTTTTCTTTCGTCATTTCTGAAATTGGATATATTCTCAGGGTGCATCTTGCTTTCAGTGTGGTTTCCAGCTCAGATTTTATCATATCGAAAAGCTGGGGAGCAAAGTTTAGATCGCTGAAAACAGCTACTTCAATAGGTTTAGATAAAAGAGGAATTGTGAAGAACAGGAAAGATAAGGCTAAGAGCGGGATTGCCGAATTCTTTTTTAAAAGCTTTAAGAATCCGTGGAAATTAGGCATAAAAAAATGCCAGAAGTCGGGGTTGAACCGACACGCCTTTATGGGGCGCGGGATTTTGAGTCCCGTGCGTCTGCCAATTCCGCCATTCTGGCAATGTTCGTTCATTGTATCACATGCCTCCCGCTCTGACAAGACAAATTTTCAATTTTAGCTTGGAATTTTTACAGGCTTTCTAAGCCTGATATTTCTTGCTGTCCAAGCAAATTTGTCATCTAAAGTCTTGGTTTTGGCTGCTTCAAAGATGACATCCAAGCCTTCGGTTAAGACCTCAGCCGCATTTTGGTTCAATTCTGAAAAACTGAAGAGTATATCTTCGTCTTCGGGGCCTTTTATAAGGCCAGTGGCTCTTTCTCTGTCCAAAGAGAAAATTTTTCCGGGCAAGGTTTCCAAGTCTTCTTCGCTGGAAATAAGTTCCACTTTTACGGCTACAGGAGTTTCTTCGTCCTTGAATACTCCGAATTTGATTAAGTCTCCTCTTTTCAGCTTGTCAGATAATTCTGCAGGTATGGCCGTGTAGTGCAAAAGCACATCAGGACATTCTTTGCATGCGGCCATTCCTAAGCCTCTTTCATCGTTATACCATTTCACGTAGCCGTCTGTATAGAAATCATAGATTCCTTTGTCGGTAATTTCCTCGACTGTTTTTCCTATTCGTTTTCGGATTTCTTCTATTTTAGCTGAGAGCTCTGCTACGCCTTTTTGCTGCGGAGCGAGTTCCAAACTTTTTTCAAAGGCTTCAGCCGCTTTTGCCAATAGCCGTTTGTTAAAGTTTATCAATCCAATATAAAGATAGGCAGCAGGTCTGTCATATCCTGCCTGTAAGAGTTTTTCGAAGATTTGCTCAGCTTTTTCATAGTCGTCAATGCGATAAGAGGCTATGGCATGTTTCATAAGATAAGAGCAGTTGTCAGGGTCGCTTTTTAAAAGAATTTGTGCTTGTTCTAATGCTTCTTCTTTGAAGCCGGTTGCCATATATACGTCTAAGAGGGCTTCTGTGGCTTCCGGTTCGCCCGGTTCAGTTTCCAAGATAGTTTTGAAGCCTTCTATGGCTTCAAGATAGCAACTTTCAGCATTGTCTTGATCTTGCATTAAAGTGTAGATTTCAGCGAGACTTTTGTTAAAAAAAGCTTTTTGCATACCTGTGGCAAGGCCTTGTCTGTATGCGGCGATTGATTCTCTGTATTTTTCCTGAAGTCTGAATATGAGACCTTGCGCATCATAATAGGAGGGTTCGCCCGGGTTCAACTTAATGCACTGATTCAAGAGTTCTAGAGCTTTTTCGTAATCTTTTTCCGAAATAGCGGCTATGGCTTGAGAAAAAATTTCGTCAGTTTCTTTTAGGAATTCTTCTAGTTTTTCATCATAGACTTTACGCTTTTCGCTGTCTGCCAATTCTTCCAGAGCGGCTTTCATCTCCAGAAGTTTGGGTATGCTTGCTAATGGCGAATCGCTTTTAAAAAGTTCATCGCGCTTTCTTTCGAAAGCGGTTATTAAGTCGTCAAAGTTGGCAAAATCATGGACTCCGAGCATCTGATAATAGTTTTTCATTGGATCTTTGTCATTTGAATGTTACAATTTATTTCTAAATGCGGTTTAGACAGCTCTATAATTTTACTGATTTGAAAACCTTTTTTGAAGGGGAACGGGATGAAGTTGTTACGAATTTTAGCTCTTTTCGCTATTTTTTGTTTTTTGCCTTTTGCGGGTTTTGCTCAGCAGCAGAACAAGTTTTATTTTAACAATTTTTCGGGCAGAGCTCAACTTTCACGCACAAGCGGCAGCACTTGGCTTACATTGGCTCAAGGCGAAATAGTGGAAGTTAAACCTGGCGATATCATTGCTCTGGAAGGCGGAAGAGGTGAACTGCGTTTTCCGAATGGAAGCACAGTCAAGATAAAAAACGGTGCAATAGTTACTCTGGACAGATACGGAATAGGCATGAGAGTCGGCTATGCATGGGCAGACATTCGCAAAAGCGGAGAGATTTTTAAAATATCCTTTCCTTTTGGTTCTTGCCATGTTTTGGGCACTTCCTTTGATGTTGATATAGATAAATACGGAAAAACAAAAGTTCGCACTATGAGTGGAATTGTAGCTGTGAGAGCGGCTGATAGCAAAATTTCCAAACAGCTGGTTTTACAAGCAGGTATGTCGACCTATTTGGCAGGCAAGTCTTCTTTGCCAGAGAAACCTGACAGGTTTCAGCATGTCACTGAACTGGCAAAGCTGGATTCAGAATGGGATACAAGACATATTTCCTATACTCAGCCCGTTATTTCGGGCAGATATTTGCCTGGAGAAGAACAGAGCTCAGAAGGCGGATTTTTGCCTTTAATAAAAAGTGACAGCGGCTCATCAGCAATGGATTCGACAAAGGCCAGAATGGAAATGCAGCGTGAGAGGGTTGGAACAGGTATGGACTCTTTAAGACAAAAACTGGCTCGGCAAAGAGAAATGTCTGGGCAGAGGATGGAAGCAGAGAAAACCAGGGCTGCTGAAACGATGGCCAGAGAAAAAGATTCTTATGATCGCATGATTCAAGCTGGTAAGCCTGACAAAGATCCTGTTATTGCAGCTTCTAAGTCTCAGGAAGATGTTTTGAAAAGGGTTGCAAGCTCAAAACATTTCGGCGAGAGCAAATTTACTGAGAAATCCGTTAAAAATCTTGCAGACAAAGAACGTGAATATGAAACAGGCAGAGCACAGTTGCGTAGGCTTGAAAATCGGATAAGAGGACTTGAGTCGGAAATCAGAGCTATGATTGCTCAAAATAACTCTGCTCCAGCGTTTCAACGAAAAATAATAGAAGCTCAGAAAGAAGTCAAAGATCTGCAAATGCAAAGACGCATACTGGATCAAAGGCTCAGAAGCATGCAGAGGAAGAAACTCCTACATTGAAAAGCTGGCGGTCAGTGCTCAACTCGCCGCCCGCCACGCACCACTCATCACTCATCACTCATCATCACTCATCACGGTGCGATCTTATGAGCGGATATTGTCTTGTGAATTTTGAAAGGCTGACAGGAAAGTTTTAGGCAAAACAAAGCACTAGTTTTTAGCTATGATATCCTGTGTGCTGTAGTCATTCCATCGCTTGAGTCTAAGCTCATAAGCTACTTGGCCTGCTATGGAAGCCGCTTTTGTGCCTGAGTGGTCTTGTTGGCCGGAGAGAGTCAAAATCGTCAAGTCACGGCCTGTTGCTTTTGTGAAACCTGCGAACCATGTAAAAAGATAGTGCGGTGATTCGCCTGTCAGGGTTCCTGTTTTTCCGCCTGAAATTTTTGCCAGTTCAGGGGTTTTTCTGTAGCCGCTGAAACCTTTTTTACCTGTTCCTATTGCGGTTGTGGAATACATCATTTTATAAAGTTCTTTGGCTGTTTTGGCTTTTATCGGCTGAGCCAGCTGGAATGGTTGGCGTCTGTAAACTGTTTTGCCTGAAGAAATGACAGAGTCCAGCAGATAGGGTTTCATAGTTTTTCCCAAGTTGATAACCGTGGATGTCAGAGAAACAGCGTGAATAGGACTTAGCAAGAAGTTCTTGTTGAGGCCTGCGCAAGCCTGCATCTGCTTGGCTTCTTCTTCAGGCATTTTTGCTATTGAATTGCTTACAGGCAGATCAAAGAAAAAGCTTTTGTTGAATCCAAAGTCTCTGGCATATTTCATAACCACGTCTATTCCGACAGATTTGGCTATTCTGCCAAAAACTCCGTTATGAGAATTGGCGAAAGCTTTCCACATTTTCATGTAAGTTTTTCCGTAAGCCAGATATGGAGTGTTCGGTGTGCCTTTGCCTGTGTCTATTGCTGCCGCGGCAGTTATGATTTTAAAGAGGGAAGCGGCTGGAAAGGTGGCTTTTAAAGCCCAGTTAGATGTTTTGTACTCTTCTGAGAGTATATCTGTTATCTGATTTTTGTGAGATGTGGCCATCGCGAGGATTGCACCGCTGGCGGGGTCTTGAATAATGGCGACTCCGAATCTTGTGTCGTATTTTTCCAAAACTCCTTCAAGCATTTTTTGAAGTTTGGGTTTAATTGTCAGAATGCCATAGGTATTTTTATCATATCTGACAACATATTTATCCAGAGAAGGTACATATTCCCAAGGGTATTTTGAAACGCCGGTAATATATTTTACAGCTAGAGAGGCGGAAGAAGGGGCAGCAGCTGAGTTTGCATTTTGCCCCGTATTTTCGGTTTTGAGAGGTTCGGAAGATTTCGCGTGATTTTGCGAATTTCGAGAATTGGGTTTTCTGTCAGCCTTTTCTTTGGCAGCAAAGTTTTTTGCGTTTTCTTTCAGAAGTTCGTTGGAATTCAGTAAAGTTTTTTCAGCTTTGCTTTGATGTGTGAGAGCTTCCGGCTTATTTGCATAGGTTATTGCGACCATGGGCTCTTCTGATTCAGCTGAAACAGATTCATCCATTTTCAGCGGTTTCAGGCTTACTGATGAGCTGTCGGAATAAGCGGTTGCTATCGTTTTTTTGCCGATGACTTTTGCGAATAGGCTATCAACTGTTTTTGAGTTGAGCATCATGCTCATAAAAACCAAGTAAGATGCTATTCCGAATAGAGTTCTGAGTTTGCTTTTACCTTGCATTTGAAGAGGGCTGAGAAAAAATTATTGCTGAACTGTAAGTGAAGTGATAAGAAGTCCTGCTTTGGGCAGTTTAAGATGTGTGCCTGGCTGTATGGCTCTTTCATTTTGAATGCGATTGATTCTTATTATAGGAACAACCATATTGACATTGCCGTAGAGTTTGTTGGAAATTTTGCCGAGTGTGTCGCCTGGCTGAATTTCATACTGAACAAATCTATCTTCTTCAGCCTGTTTCAGTTCTTCTTCATCGTCTGCTTCTCTCGTGTCAATTTTGGCTCCTTCGGGGAGAGGTTCTGTTGCAAAGCTAGCTGTAAGAGTCTTTTCTGCGGGTGCAAAAGCTCCTTCAGGAGCTACGATAGAAGAGGTTTTAATGTTAGCCGGATCCAAACAGGAATTGATTTGGCCTATCAAAAGAGGAGAGGCGGTTTTATCGAATCCAGGAACGAAGTCCGAGTGATTGCCTATATCACCGTGAATAGTGAAAGCGAATGCTATTTGAAGTACAAAAAGACCTAATAGAAAGAACAGGAAGAGACTTTTTTGCGGTTTTGTGTTTGCCGCTAATTGATTTTTATTTGTATTCATAAATAAACCTCCCAGTGCGCACTGAGCACATCGGCAAAAAATGCCTCACTCTTTAGAAATTGTTTTTATTTCTTTGAGTGATATACCCTCCTTCAAGATAATTATACTACCAGCAATGGCGAGATATAAGTAAACCAAGGCGTGCGAAATTATAGCATAAGCTGCACCCTGTTCTCTACTGTAGCCAAAAGATGAGTGTATGACAGCAATGCATATGACTTGATATACACCGATAGAGCCGGGAGTGACTGGTACCAGCCCGGCAAATGATAAGAGCGTCATAAGAAAGATTACGGATGTTACTCCTGGAGAGATTCCGAACATTTTGAGTGCAAAAGATTGGGTGCATATAGTTGCTCCCCATGAAAGAGCGGTAACGATAATAAGCAAGAAAAGGGTGGGGAGGTTGAACAGCTCAGCAGTTTTATCTGCCATGTTTTCTCCTGTTGCTTGTAAAAAAGACATGATTTTATCATGAAGATTTTCAGATTTTTGAGAGGATTCTTCTGGCTCTTTACCTTTGATTTTGTAAAATACCCTTAGAAACCAAGCGGCAGTTTTGGCTATACAGAGCGAGAGTTTATCGAATATTTTAAGCATAAAATCTCGTTTTTTTATCAGAAGCGTAAAGAAAAGAAAAATAGCTGTATACAATGTTAATGCACCTATAACGACAGCTTTAATATTTAATTCAGTAACGGCTTTATTGAAAGAGATTAAAATAAAAACTAAGAGTATGCTTATATCCAAAAACCTCTCTGCTATAATCGAAGCTATCACATTGCCTGATTGCGCAAGTCCTTTTCTCTCAGAATATAGAGTGCGTGCAACTTCTCCGGCTCTTCCCGGGAGAAGATAATTTATAAAATAGCCGAAAACCACATTAGAAAAATATTCTATGAAGGATTTGTCTCCTTTAAGTAAAATTTTAAATCGTAAACTTCTGAAAATGTATTCTGTTGTGTAGGAGAAAAAGGTGAGCCAAAAAAAGCGGATATTCGCAGTGGCAAGGGTTTCTTTGAGGAGTTTTAAATCTACATTGTTTAAGGCAAAATAGAGTAAAAGTGCACAAAGAATAATAGAATAAAATTTTTTGGATTTTAGCATGTTTGCATGGTACTATTATGCAGTTCAAAAAACAAATCGGAGTTTACTTTTGCCTGATCTTTGGTTGATATTTAAACTGTTAGCTCTTTTCGGTATGGCACTGCTTGTTTTTGCCGCAGTTTTCAAAAAAACTCGCAGAAATAAAGCGGCTAAAGCTCTTAAGGTTGCTCAGACTGATGAACGCAATCAAGCACTTCAATCGGCTTTGGGTGATTTTACCTTAGCTATGGAGAGGGTGCGAGAAGAAAACTTGGAAATAATCAAAGATCAAGCGGATGAGATTCGTAAACTGACAGAAGCCTTAGAAGAAAAATGTGCCAAAGCTGATACATTAGCTTCTATACTAGCAAAAACAACTGCTATGTTAAATGAAAAAAACGAAGAAATCAAAGCTGCTATGAACTCAAAACAAGACTCAGCACAAACAGACAATGATCATTTCAGGGCAGAAGTAATCGAGTCTTTTGAGTCCACTTATCAAAACAGTTTAATGCTTAGAGACCGAATTTCCACATTGGAAGAAGCTTTTAAAATCTTGGATCAAAGGGTTTCTGAGCTTTTATCTGACAACGGGTCTGAGGTGCAAAAATTTGATAAAAACCTGATCAAAGAATTGGTTTCCGCAGAAATTTCCAATCAGATATCAGGCTTGGTTGATGAACTGGATGGCATGTCAGAAGTCTTGGATAATGAGCTTGGCGATATGTCGGAATTTTTGAACGCGGATCTTATATCATCTTCTACATCATCACCATCCTATACGTCTTCTACTCAAAAGGGCGCTTCGGTTAATACTCTGCCTATCTTTGTTGCATCATCCCCCTCTAAGGAAAATGTTCTTCTATCTGATAACAGTTTTTCTGATCTTAAGAATAAAGAGAACTCGTTGTCATACGTTGCCAAGGTTGATAAGTCAAAACTAGCCGAAAAAAATTATTGTGTGGAAGAGATACTTTCTCAACATAAAAAAGGCGTGAGCATCCCTCAGATTGCGAGCAATCTGGAAATTAGCAAAGCGAAGGTTGATCTTATATTGAAATTCTATAATCAGCCTAATACTCCAGAAAGACGAGGGGCTATTCTTTAATGTCAATCAAAACTCTATCTCCAAGGGTTAAAAATTTTTTGATTTTTGCTCTAATTGCTTTTACTCTTTTCGCTGCTTATCAACTTTATCCGGTAATTGCTCCTTTTTTAATTGCTCTTGTCTGCGCTTATCTTGTCAATCCCATAGTAAACTGGTTGGAATCTAAGAAGCTGCCGCGTGTTTGGGCAATTGTGCTTCTTTATCTGTTTGCCTTTGTGCTTACATTCCTTGTGCTGGTTCCCGCTGTTATAACTATTTCAAATGAAACCCTTGATTTGTTCAGAAATTTGGAAGCTTTTGAACCTGTAAAATTGATAACGCAAGCTAAAGATGGAGTTAAGTCCGCTAACAATTTTTTAAGCAGTAAATTGCTTGAGATACCTTGGGCCAAAGACCATCTGGATAAGTTTTTAAACAGCCCGAAACTTCAAGAAGTATTGTCCAGCATTATACTTTGGACAAAAGATAATTTACTTGCCGGCGGAGCTTCTATTCTTTCAATGTCCAAGTTGGCATTTTCAAAGCTTTATACGTTTATTATGGTGCCTATTTTGTTGTTTTATATACTTTTAGATATAAACAGCATTTTCGCGAGTTTTATCAAATTGATTCCCAAAGCCTACAGATTTCAGAGTGTTGGACTTTTTTCCAAAATTGATGTTCAGCTTTCAAGCTTGCTTAGAGGTCAGTTTCTTTCAAATGGTATTTTTGCTATTATAATGACACTTCTTCTGCTTATGACAGGTTTAAAATACTCATTTTTCTTGGGTCCATTTGCTGGAATTGCCAACTTTATACCTTATTTAGGCGGATTGGCGACTTTTGTATTGGCTTTTTTGGTTGCCTTGATTCAATTCGCTTTTACTAAGGCTTTTGCTATAGCTTTGCTTAAATTAATAATTGCCGTAGCCATAGCTCAAGGTATCGAAGGATGGATTCTTCAGCCCAAGATAGTAGGCGATCAAACCAGACTGCATCCGTTAATTATATTGCTGGCGTTGACTTTGGCAGGGAGCTTTGCAGGAATTACCGGTATGCTTTTGGCTATGCCTGTAACGGTTATTCTGAAAGTTTTGTTTGAAGAACTCTACGACATGCTTTACGAGGAGTGAGGTCTTAGATGGCAGCAGACAACGGGAAAGTTGTTTATGAAAAGGCTATTTGCGTAAAAGATCTGGTCGTCAGCCTTTCTGGCAAGGAGATATTGAAAAAACTTTCATTTTCTGTTCCTAAAGACTCTATTACAGGTTTTCTTGGTCCTAACGGAGCGGGTAAAACAACTGCAATGAGAGCTATTTTGGGTCTTTTGCCTTTCTGTTCCGGTTCCATTGACCTTTTGGGTTGCAAAATCCCGAAAGAAGGAACAAAAGCCAGGGAGCGAATCGGGGCTATGATAGAGCGTCCGACTTTGGTGGATTCTCTGACGGCAGGAGATAATTTGAAATATATAGGCAGTATCTATAAACCTGTGAAAGAAAGCCGTATTGATCATGTTTTAAATCTGGTAGATCTGTCAAAGGAAAAAAATAAAAAATTTTCAGCCTTCTCTACAGGTATGAAACAAAGGCTTGCTATAGCTCTTTGCATGCTTCACGAACCTGAAATGATGCTTTTGGATGAGCCCACGAGCGGAATGGATCCTGCGGGAAGAGTTCATGTCAGAGAGATACTGACAAACATACACAAATCAGAGGGGACAGGGATATTCCTTTCCAGCCATTTGTTAGACGAAATACAGAAGCTGTGTGACTATGTGGTAATTATAGACGAGGGCAAGACAGTCACAGAAACAAGTATCAGCAATTTGCTCTTGGACAATTCTGAGATCTATGAGCTGCGTTTCAGTGATGGCTTCAGCGAAAAGGGTTTGGAAGCGATGAGAAATATGCGGGATATGATCAGCGAAATAAAAGAACGTCCTACCGGCTTTGAAATTAAAATAGAGAAAGGCACGGCAGCTAAAGTGAATATGGAGCTCAATAAGGCTTCATTGCCTGTGGAAGCTTTGATTCCATTGCAATCCTCTTTAGAAGATAAGTTCATTAAGCTGACAGAACGTAAGGAAAGTTGAACTGATGTATATATCCAGATACTTTAACCTGCTGAGGTTTGAATTCAAAAAACTTATGAGCACAAAAAAGGCTTATTTCTTTATATTTGCCTTGAATGCTTTGCCTGTTTTCATGTTCTTAATGATACTTTTGACATTTTTCTACAAAGATTCAATAACCAATGATGTCAACTTTCCTGCCGAGTTTAATAAAATAATAGGCGAATACACTTTGATAGCCTATTCTGTGTTCTTCGCGGCTTTGGCGCCTTTTTTCATATCTCTTTTTACAGGAGATATGTTTTCTGAAGAATTTTCGAACGGTTACATGAGAATGTTGCTTTTGACTCCTGTGAGCAGAAGCATGCTGCTTTTTACTAAGTGGCTTACGGTTATGTTATTTGCGGTGCTTTCTCTCTGTACTGGGCTTATTTTGATTCAGTTGAATATATTTATAGCCCAGGTGTTGCTTTCAGATGTGCTTTTACCTGCAAACAACACATTTTTCTCACTGCCTTGGAATTCTCTTTTGTTGTTTAATTTCGGCGATCTTTGTCGTTATTTGTTTGTTTTTGTAGTTCTGATAGCTTGCAATGTTTCTTTTATAGTGTTGATTTCTCTCTTTTTTACATCAACTATGCCAATGTCTGTAAGCTGTGTTATAAGCATGGGTTCGTTTCTGATAGCTTCACCGATGGCTAAGCTGTTTTTGAAAAAAGAGTCTTTTATTAGAATATTGCTAACAAACAACTTTATTACTAAATCTTATGATTTGCTTGTTAATCTGATTAAAGCGATAGTAAAACATATTTCTGTCTTCGACCCGCTTATGGCAACAAAAGATTCGCCTCTCACAAAAGATTTGCTGATAACTCTTAGCATTTGGACTATAGCTTTTTTTGCGATTTCATTGCTCATATTCAACAGAAAGAAAATCCTGCGCTAGTGCTTTGTTTTTAAGAACCTTAAAATTTTTAATTTATTGTATATATCCGTAATCCGATGGACACTGATAAATTAAGAGTGGACTTTTTCTTGAATTTATGGTACAGATACTGCGAAATTTGAGAAGGAGATGGTACATGAAACAACTAGCTGTAACACTTTTTGCAATTCTTTTTCTGTCAGCTGTTGCTCCTTTTGCTGTACAGGCGGCGGAAAAACCTGTGGGAAGATTTTCTCTGGGTTACTATGAGTCTTCTGGAAACACTGATGAGTCTAAGATTAATATGGATCTGAGGCTTTCTCAAAAAATTTCAGATAGACAAAAAATGGAATACAGAGCGACTTACAGAAAAAATAAGGCTGACGAAGTAGTCACAGCGGATAAACATTCTTTCTCTATTTTAAACGAATTCGTCAGGACAGAGCGCGAATCATACTATTTAACAGGCGGCTATCTCAATGACGAATTTGCTGGCTATGATAGACAATATACTGTCGGCGGCGGTGTCATGAGATATTGTATTAAGAGTACGGAACAGAATCTGCGAGTTTCTGCAGGTTTTGACTGGATAAAAGAAGAATATACTGATAACACAGATGACACTAATGCTTGGCTGCGTCTTGGTTTAGACGCCGATAAAAAACTTAATGACAGAATTAAAAGCTTTGTTGACTTTAAGCTTCTTGCACAGCCTGATGAGCTTGAAGATTCTTACAGAGCTGAAACTGGAGTAGGCCTCTCTTTCGATCTTGCAGAAAATTTCGATGCTGAAATTAAATATGAATTGAATTATAAAAAGCAGCCTGCAGCTGGAGCTAAAAAGAATGACTCCTCTGTCATGGTAAGTCTCGTCTATAAAATATAAATACTGATTTTTAAGCTGCTTAAAAATTACTATTCGTGGTGGGTGGCGGGCTTGAATATAACTCGCCGCCTGCCACCACTCATCACTGGCTGTTAATTGTCCTCTTTGCCAATTATCCGCTACCCACAAGCCATTGTTGTTATGTGTCTGTTCTTAATCAGAGGCTAGGGCAAAAATCGTGATTATGCGGTAGCAGAATGCAATTTTTGACCATTTTGTCCTCATCTGTGGCTATCTGTGTAATCTGTGGATAAAAATTCCAAGAGTTTCTGTTGTTTATTAGCATCTCAAAGCAGTTGTTGGCTGTAATATTGAGTCCTAAACAATTTAACTATTTAACTCGCCACTTATCGCTAGCTGTTTCTGTCCACTGACCACTAATCACTGTTTTAAGTTAATGTCTTCCGCCAGTTTCTCGGGAGAGTCGAATACCTTGAAAAGCTGCATTGTTTCACTCGTTATGGCTCCATTTTCTACTCCATAAGCAAGCATTTCCAGAAACTTGTCATAAAAGCCGCAGGCATTAAAAATGTAAATGGAGGCCACGCATTGTCCGAGCTGTTTTCGCGCTAGCGCGTCAAAGAACTCGTCATAGGTTCCTATTCCGCCTGGCAGCATAATCAGAGCGTCAGAGAGTTTTACCATCATCTGTTTGCGTTCGCTTACAGAGGAAACGTAGTGAGTTTCATCCAAGAGGCTGTATTTTTCGCCTCTTTTGATGAAATATTCAGGCACAATTCCTATAAGATGGCCTCCCGCTTCTTTATAAGCGTTTGCTATTGTTCCCATAAGGCCTGTAGAAGTACCGCCGTATATCATGTGGCAATTTTTTTTAGCCAAAAGCTCAGCGAATCTTGCTGATAAGAGCTTTATTTGCTCAGAAAGATTGTCTGAAGAGGCACAAAATACAGTTACTGTCTTGGTGTTTTTTTCCTTCATAAGAGTTCTGTGGACGCGTTAGGCACATCTTTATATTCATTGGCTCTCAGCCACCAAGTGACTAATTCACCGCTGTTTTTCAGAAAGTCTTTGAAAGAAGCCTTATAACCTTCTTCACACTGTTCTTTGTATTGTTCTGTTATAAACTCCGCTATTGCCGGACCCATTTCCGGAGTCATTACCACTGCGGCGCCTACCATGAAAGAGGTTTTGCCTAATAGCAGAAGTCTGGTATGAACTGTAGAGCCCTTTTCAATCACTTTTGTTCCGGAAGCTTCTAATACTTTATAAGTCTTGCCGCTGAACAGATCCTTAAGAATCATTGATTCTCCTGGAGTCACTTCTTCAACAGTATAAACTGATAAATAGGTTTGCTTCAAAGCTACGGCGATCTGCTTTTCCGTGACGGAAAGCAGATCGCTGCCAGCGTGTCTTCTAAGAAACTCATCAATGAGAGCGTTTCCATATGCGTCAGCGTCATCAAGCAGATACCATGAAAGAAAGAGCAGTTCATTTTCAGCATCAAACTCGTATTCGTCGCCTTCTTCCAGATTGTAGAAAAATTCCAAGGCTTCGCCCATATATTGGAAAAATTCATCATCTAGAGTGAAAGATATAAGTTTGAAAAAGAGATCTGTGTAAATTTGTCTTAGCTGCATAATCTGTTCAGTTATTGAAGGAACTGTCCTGTCCGCATATTTATTCGCTATAGTCATTAGAGTTTTTCCAAAAGTGATTTAAGTGAGTCTTTCGCATCTCCAAGCATAAGGGCTACATTTTCTTGCCCGTCTTCGTAGAGCGGGTTATCTACTCCGGCATAACCGGGTTTTTTGTCGAAGTTGCAAATTATCACTTTTTTCGCTTCAGAGACGTTGAGTATGGGAACTCCCGAAAGCGGCGTATCTTCAACTGTGTTGGCGGCCGGGTTCACAACGTCGTTTGCACCTATAACTATAGCTACATCCGTGTTTTTGAACTCGGGGTTTATATCGTCCATTTCGTGAAGTTTTTCATAAGGCACGTCAACTTCTGCGAGAAGTATGTTCATATGGCCAGGCATTCTTCCCGCGACCGAGTGGATCGCGAATTCGACTTTTTTGCCCATGCCTTCAAGCTTGTCGGCTAACTGTTTTACAAGCGACTGGGCTTGCGCGACTGCCATGCCGTAGCCAGGAGTAATTATAACACTTTTAGCATCTTTCAGCCACTTGGCCGGATCTTTCGTTGAAGAAGCGGCTTTCTTGTCAGTTGTGGCAGGTTTTGCAGTAGAGCTTAAACCTTCCAAGAGAGATTTGAGTGAGTCTTTTGCGTCTCCCAGCATCAAAGCGACATTTTTTTTGCCTTCTTCATAAAGCGGGTTATCAACTCCTGCGTAACCTGGCTTTTTATCGAAGTTGCAGATAATGACCTTTTTGGCTTCCGATACGTTAAGTATGGGAACTCCTGAGAGCGGGGTGTCTTCTACTGTATTGGCAGCCGGGTTCACAACATCGTTTGCGCCGATTACTATTGCGACATCTGTTTCTTTGAATTTCGGGTTTATATCATCCATTTCGTGAAGTTTTTCGTAAGGAACGTCAACTTCCGCGAGAAGTATGTTCATGTGGCCAGGCATTCTTCCCGCGACCGAGTGGATCGCGAATTCGACCTTTTTGCCCATGCCTTCAAGCTTATCTGAAAGCTGTTTTACAAGTGACTGGGCTTGAGCTACCGCCATGCCGTAACCTGGGGTGATAATAACAGTTTTCGCGTCTTTAAGCCATTCGGCAGGATTGTTGTCATCGGCTTCTGCTTTTTTGCTTTCAGCGGCGGGTTTGGGAGTTGAGCTTAGGCCTTCAAGCAAGGTTTTGAGTGAGTCTTTCGCGTCTCCCAGCATCAAAGCGACATTCTTTTTGCCTTCTTCATAAAGCGGATTATCCACTCCTGCGTAACCAGGCTTTTTATCAAAGTTGCAGATAATGACCTTTTTGGCTTCGGAGACGTTAAGTATTGGCACTCCAGAGAGCGGAGTATCCGCTACTGTATTAGCAGCCGGGTTCACAACATCGTTTGCGCCGATTACTATTGCTACATCTGTTTCTTTAAATTTCGGATTTATATCGTCCATCTCGTGGAGCTTTTCGTAAGGCACGTCAACTTCAGCGAGCAGTATGTTCATGTGGCCAGGCATTCTGCCTGCAACCGAGTGAATCGCAAATTCGACTTTTTTGCCCATGCTTTCAAGCTTATCTGAAAGCTGTTTTACAAGGGATTGGGCTTGTGCAACTGCCATGCCGTAGCCTGGGGTGATAATGACGGTTTTGGCTTCTTTGAGCCATTCGGCAGGATTATCTTTATTCGCTGCCTTTTGGCTTTCAGCAGCAGGTTTTGAAGCTGAGCTTAGGCCTTCGAGCAAAGTTTTGAGTGAGTCTTTTGCGTCTCCCAGCATCAAAGCGACATTCTTTTTGCCTTCTTCATAAAGCGGGTTATCGACTCCTGCGTAGCCAGGTTTTTTATCAAAGTTGCAGATAATCACCTTTTTGGCTTCGGATACGTTGAGTATAGGAACTCCCGAGAGAGGTGTGTTTTCAACGGTATTTGCAGCCGGATTTACAACGTCGTTTGCGCCGATCACTATTGCGACATCTGTTTCTTTGAATTTCGGGTTGATGTCATCCATTTCGTGAAGCTTTTCATAAGGCACGTCAACTTCCGCGAGAAGTATGTTCATGTGGCCAGGCATTCTTCCCGCAACCGAGTGGATCGCGAATTCGACTTTTTTGCCCATGCCTTCAAGCTTGTCTGAAAGCTGTTTTACAAGGGATTGGGCTTGAGCTACCGCCATGCCGTAACCAGGAGTGATAATAACGGTTTTCGCGTCTTTAAGCCATTGAGCCGGATCTTTGGAATCGGCGGTTTTTTCAGTTTCTTTGGTTTTCGGAGGTTCTGATTTTTGAGCAGGAGCGGATTTTTTCTCTTCTTTATCGGTTTTCTTTTTAGAACCTCTAGGGAAGAGGATAGATTTAAGAGGCCTGTTCATTGCCTTGCTCATAATTTGCGTCAAGAAGAGACCAGAAGCTCCGACTATTCCGCCGACTGCTACGAGCAGGAAGTCATCAATAGCCATACCTGCTATAGAGCCTGCAACCCCTGACATCGAGTTAAGCAGTGAGATAGTTATGGGCATATCGGCACCGCCTACGGGTGTTGCAAACAATACGCCAAATACAAGACTTACAATAGTGCAGACAGTGATCAATGCGATCATTCCGCCTGTTTGCGTGAAAGCTATCATAACAACGCTTACCAAGGCGATGATAAGGGTTATGGTGAATAACAGGGCATGACGATCAGGGTTGTCTTGGAAAAACTTAGGTTTTTGCGAGATTTTTCCATGGAGCTTGCCTGCTGCCACTATACTGCCCGAAAGAGTAAAAGCTCCTGTAAAGACAGCTAAAGCAGCTGTTAAAAGACCGAAACTGTTTAGAGTGGCTCCTTTGACAGCTTCTGTTGCAAGAGAATGGTAATGGTTTGAAAGGCTTAAGATGCCAGCTATCATGGAAGCTCCGCCGCCAAATCCGTTTAAAAGCCCAACCATTTGAGGCATTTGGATCATTTTTACTTTGTTGGCCATCCAGAGTCCCAGAGCTGTGCCTATTAGCATAGCTATCCATAAATCTGCTACTGAGAAAATATTGAAATTCCAGAGAGTTAGGCCAATAGCGAGAACCATGATGGCCGAGCCTATGAGGTTGCCTTTTACGGCAGTTTTGACCTTGCTCATCATGCTTATGCCCCAAAGGACTATGACAGAGAAAATTATTGAGACTAAATAATAATATATATGTTCAGGCTGCATGATTAATTGTCTCCTTCTTTTTTATGGTCATCTTTTGACCTGAACATTTTAAGCATTCTGTGAGTCACGGCAAAGCCGCCTACAAGATTTATCATTGCAAGTATAATTGCTATAGCGCCAAGCAGACGACCTAGCCATCCGCCGACCGCAACAGCTGTGGCGGTTGCGGTGAGACAACCTAGCAGTGTTACGCCTGAAAAGGCGTTCATGCCGGACATTAAGGGGGTGTGTAAAAGGCTTGGTACAGTGTTTATTACCTTGTAGCCTAAAAATGTGGCAACTGCGAAGACTACCAGCGCAGCCCAGTTGTAAACAGTCATTGATATTCTCCTAAGATTAAGGCCGCATGCGGCAAAAAGTCACATGCGGCCTCCGTTGTTTTTAGACGTTAATGGACTCGAATCTGGCTTTTAAGCAAGACCCATGGCTTTTTTCGCGCCCTTGTGAACAATCTTGCCGTCCTTGGTGGTAAGCGACTTTTTGATTATTTCGTCTTCCATGTCGAGGACGATTTTACCGTCTTTTACCAAGTATTCAAGCAGGGCGAGAATGTTTCTGGAAAACATCCAGGTGGAGCTTGTGGGCAGAAGACCGGGTATGTTTTTTATGCCGAAGATTGTGACGTGGTGTTTTTCTTCGGTTTTTCCAGGCGTGGTAATTTCACAGTTTCCGCCTTGGTCAATGGAAATGTCGACTATTACTGAGCCAGGTTTCATGCTCTTAACCATTTCTTCGGTAATCAGAACGGGAGCCAGTTCACCGGGAACCAATGCAGAAAGGAATATAATATCCATGTCTTTGACATGTTCTTTAAGTATTGCTCTTTCCTTTTTGAGCAGGTCTTCAGAGAGAGCCTGAGCATATCCGCCTTCGCCTATTGCAGCTTCTTTGGGAACACCGAGGTCTATGACTTTGGCCCCGAGAGAAGCAGCTTGTTCAGCAGCATCAGGTCTGATGTCGGCAGCATAAGTTACCGCGCCCAGCCTTTTAGCTGTCGCTATAGCTTGCAGACCGCCAACGCCAGTGCCTACTACAAGCACGTTTATAGGTTTTATTTGCCCTACAGCGGTGAAAATTTGAGGCGCAAATTTCGGCAGAGTATCCGTCGCCATTATTATGCCTTTGTATCCTGCACAGGTACTCATAGACGTGAGAGCGTCCATTTTCTGGGCTCTTGTGATTCTGGGAATACCATCGAGCGTAATGCTGATGATTCCTCTTTCGGCCATCTTTTTGACCATCTCGTGGTTTACTGGAGCTGCAGGATGTATGAAGGTGATTAGATATTCGCCTTCATGCATTAAATCTATTTCATGTTTTTGCAGCTTTTCGTTGAAAAGCGGTTCTTTGACTTTGAGTATGACATTGGCCTTTTCAAAGACCTTTGAGGCGCAATCGACTATTTCAGCGCCTGCCGCTTTGTACTCAGGGTCATGGTAATAGGAACCTTCGCCTGCGCCTGCTTCAAATACTACTTTGAAGCCTAAGTCAACCATTTTTTTGACAGTTTCGGGAGTGGCCGATACGCGGTCTTCTCCAGGCATAATTTCTTTTGGTATGCCAACAACAATCATGTTTTCCCCTCCGGAACACTATAAAATTTATATAAACTACAGGAATATGCTAACAGGTTTGATTATAATCTACAACTTTTATATAATCTTACGGACAACAGTATTTTACAGCTATAGGAAATTTAAATGAAAGAAAAATTATTGAATCGCTTTCTCTCGTATGTAACAGTTGACACTATGTCTGATGAAACAAATGAAGCATGTCCCTCAACGCAGGGGCAGTTTGAACTGGCTAAGCTTGTTGAAGCTGAACTGAAAAAGATTGGCCTGGAAGAAGTTGTCTTGGATGACAATTGCTATCTCACTGCCAAATTGCCTGCCAACGAAGAAGGAAGGATTCCTGTCGGTTTTATAGCCCACTTTGATACGGCTCCTGATTGTTCAGGTAAAGATGTTAAACCTCAAGTTATAAGAGGATACAAGGGAGGCGATATTCCTCTTGGAACAAGCGGAATATCTTTGAACTTTGCTAAAGAACCTTATCTGGAAAAATATATAGGCCATGATCTTATAACCACGGACGGCACGACTCTGCTAGGAGCTGATGACAAAGCTGGCGTAGCTGAGATAGTAACAGCTGTTGAGATGCTGAAGGCTGATCCTTCTATAAAGCATGGCGATATTTACATAGGCTTCACGCCTGATGAAGAAATAGGCCGAGGGGCCGACAAGTTTCCGTTGGATCGCTTCAAAGCTGAAATTGCTTATACGATTGACGGCGGAGCGCCTGGCGAGCTTCAATTTGAAAATTTCAATGCTGCTTCAGCCAAAGTTATTTTCAAAGGCGTAAGTGTTCACCCGGGAAGCGCCAAAGATATTATGATCAACAGCCAAGGAATGGCTGCGGCTTTCCATTGCTCTATGCCCAAGTATGAAGTGCCTGAAAATACCGAAGAATATGAAGGTTTTTATCATCTGACTTCTATGAGCGGAAATGTTGAGAGAAGCGAGTTACATTATATTATCAGAGATTTCAGCGAGTCAGGTTTTGAAGAGCGCAAAAACTATATGCGGGAAAAGGTTCAGGGACTTAAGGCTTGCATGCCTCTGGGAGCTTCTGTCAGCTTGGAAATAAAAGACAGCTACAGAAATATGAAGGAAATCATAGATAAGCACAAAGATATGATTGACAAGGCCAAAATTGCCATAACCAATGCGGGGGTTACGCCTATGATAGTGCCCATCAGAGGCGGTACTGACGGAGCAAGGCTTTCTTTTATGGGTTTGCCTTGTCCGAATATTTTTACTGGCGGTCATAATTTTCACGGCAAACTTGAATATATTTCGCTGGACATTATGACAAAAGCTGTTAAAACTATATTGAATATAGCAAAAATTATTTGAAGGACAATATGAGCAGACCAGTAGAAATAGCTTGGAGCGCCCATCTGCATCCATTCGAGACAGTAGCCTTTCTTCCAGGCGGAGGAGGCATCTTTGCTTACTCAAAAAACGGCGATGCGGCTATATATGCTTCTAGCGGCAAGCCTGTATGGCGGAAAAATCTTAATCTGGCTTTGACATCGGCCGATGTGCTTGCCAGCGGTGAAGTCTATGCCACAGACAAAGACAAGTTTACTCTCTTGCTTTCGGCTGAAGGCGTTCTTATGTGGAGAAAAAGGCCTTTTCCTGTTTTGCGAGTAAAGGCTCTCGCAGACGGCAGCATGCTCTTTTTCCTTACGCCCGATCCTTCTGTGGTTTGTACCGCTCCTTCTTTTCTTGTTAACTGGTCGTACAGAAACCTTCTGAAGTTTCCTTCTGATTTTGCAGTGGCTCATAACGCATCTGCTACTGTAATTCCTTATTCCAGAGACTATAAAGACGGAATAGTTGTTGTGGATTTGCTTGGACATCAACAACGTCCTATTTTTCTTGACGCAAGAGTCAAAAGCATAGAACTTGATTTGTCAGCTTCTAATGCGGTTGCTGTTTTGCATTCAGGATATCCTGTTGTGATAAACTTGAAAGATGGGAATATCGTTTGGCAAAGGGAAGCGGGCGAAAAATTTGACGCTGTTTCTTATGCTGCAGGTTCTGATGAGATTTTGTTCTATTCAGAGCAGGGCTATATGGAGAAAACTGATGTAAACGGCGAAGTCATATGGTTTTATATATTCCCTGAACGATTGGTTAAGGCAGCTATAGACCCTACAGGAACCAGTATTCTCTATGCAACCGAACGCGGCGAAATTGGTATGCTGAAACAATCAGGCAATATTTTAAGCAGGAAGAAAGTTTTTTCTCTTTATGATCCGCAACCGCCAAAAGAGACTGAGAGATCTGTTTTGCAACGAATTTGGAATAAACCTATTCCATGCGCTGGAATTAAGCATGCGGAGCTTTTGCCTTGGCTAGGCGAGGACGGGGTGGAATATACCTTGATTTGGGATAATGAACGCAACCTCTACTGCTTGAATGATCTTGGCGAGGAAGTCTGGATGAGGCGCATGCCTGTCAGCGGCACGCCGATAACGGCAGGCGTTTCTGTTCCTGCGGATCTTATATTTGTGATAACAGACAGCGAAATAGTTACTCTGGATCTTTCTGGGAACCGTCAGGAGATCTTATTCGGTTCTTTCCGTGAGGCCGCTCTTTTCGATACGGGTGAGCTTTTGATTGTTGACGAGCAGGGCGGATGCAAGTTTTATTATAATCTATCTAATTTTTCTCATAAACTGACCTTAGATTCTGCAGTTGTTTCTATGGTTTCTTTGGGAGAAAATGTTGCTGTGGCAACAACTGACTTTCTTTATTTAGTGAACAACAACGGCGAAATTTTGACTCGTGAATCGTTGGGTTCAGGCGTAGTTTTCATGAGCCTGGAAGAATCATCTGGCGGTCTTCTTGCTTCAGCTGAATCGGGCAAAGTCTTTTTGTTGGACAAGCATCTCAAAGTTCTGTTTGAACATGATACAGGTGTTTATGCAACATCTCTGGCTTATTGCCGTGAATCTGAAACCCTTTTCGCTCTTTCCAGAGAAGGCGGAGCTGTGCTTCTAAACAGACGAACTGGCACTATGACTAGGGTTCGTGTGGGAGCCCCGCCGGTCAAGCTGATTTCCCATGAAAAGGGAGCTCTTTTTTCGGATGCCCTGGATAACCTGCGGCTTCTCGGCGAAAAAGGAGGCATTCTGGCCGATTATTTATCGCCTGCAAAAATTCATAAAATAGTTAAATGCAGACGACAATTGTGCTTCTTGGCTTTGACAGACGATGATTTAATCTGTTACGCGGCACTGGACAGGCAGAATTGACATGAGCGAAATGCGTCTGATAATGCCTGCTCCTCAGGATTGGGCAAAGCTTGAGCAGGTTGAAGAGATTGAGCAGGCGGCTTTTGGTGTCGATGGTCTGTCAGTTTTCAATATTTCGCTTTTCGCCCGTGGCGATTCGCTTTATTGTGTTTCCATTGATGGCCGCATTGTGGCTGAGGCTATTGTGCTTTACGCGTTGCCTTCGGAAAAGCTGGATGCGGTTCTTTTCAGTTTGGCAGTACATCCTGATTTTTCCAGACGTGGCTGTGCCACTTTTCTCTTGAACAAGGTTGTGGAGATTTTGAAAGATAAGGGTTTTGCGTCGCTTTCCTTGACTATGAATCCTGAGAATGTTGCTCTCAAGGAATTGTATATCCGTAAATTCGGCTTTGAAAAAAAAGCTGATTTGGGCAGCCATCCGGTTAAGAAAGAAACCCGGCACTTGGTGGTCAAACAACTCTGAAGGCCTTTTTTTCAACCACGAAACACACGAAACACACGAAAAATACGAAAAACCTCAGAAACCTTTATTGAACCACAGAACACACGGAATACACGGAAAAACTCCAAAGACATATTATCCACAGATTACACAGATAGTCTTTTTAAGCTAGCTTAAAAAGCAGTGCCGCGTGGCGAGTGGCGGGTTAGAAGCAATATCCGGGAGTCAGCATTGACAATGCTAAAAAATAAGCCAAAACTTCGTTTTCGATTTTGCCATTAAAAACTAGAAAAGTAATTGCAAAGCATTTATTAGTCTAGCAATTGAGTTTTAAACATTCATTTCTAATTTCTAATTTCTAATTCATTGAAGCCCTACGTCTTGATGTTTTTTGCTCGCCACTCACCACTGCTTGTTCGTTGCCCTTTCTATCTACAATCGCTGTTTTTAAGGTGTGTTCTGTGGTTTATAAAAGGGTTTTGAAAATTTTTTCGTTCTTTTTGTTACGTGGTTTTTAGAAGTTTTTGGTCTTTCATCTGTGTAATCTGTGGATAGTTGTCGTATTTTCTACTCTCTACTCCCTAGCCACTACGCCCTTTCTTTTATGTACATATTGATTTTGCCGAAAATTCATGATAGAATATTCGCTACCCTGCTTTCGGCTTATTGCCGAAGGCTGAAATTATCCGAAGGGAGGTTTTCAAACAAGTGAAACCTTATGAAACTTTATTTTTCACAGATCCGGAAATGAGCGAAGAAAATCTGGAACAATTGATTTCCAAAGTGGAAACCGCCATAACTAAAAACGGCGGTCAGATCGAGAAGGTTGACAAGTGGGGCAAAAGACCTTTGGCTTATCCTGTTAACAAATTCAACGAAGGCAATTACGTTCTCGTCAACTTCAAAGGCAATCCTGATTCTCTCAAAGAACTGGAGCGCACCTACCTTATCAACCAGACGATTCTTAGATTCATGACCACTGTCAGAGGCGAATGACATGGCCGCAAATTTGAACAAGGTTTTTCTTATTGGCAATCTAACCAGAGATCCTGAATTGAGACATACAGCTCAGGGCACTTCTGTCGCCCACTTTTCTTTGGCTGTTAATCGCAGCTATAAAGGAGCTGACGGTGAGTTCAAGCGCGACACCAACTTCTTCAACATAGTAGTATGGGGCAGAGCGGGCGAGAACTGCGCGAAATATCTCTCCAAGGGTCGTTCCGCTCTCGTGGAAGGAAGATTGCAAAACAGAAGTTACGAAACTCAGGACGGGCAGAAGCGCACCTTCACTGAAATTGTCGCAGACAATGTTCAGTTCCTGTCTTCAGCTTCGGACAGAGGCGATTATCGCGATGACGATTCGGCCGGATTTGCCGCCGATTTTGTTGCTGCTGAAGAAGACGACGATACAGTCCCCTTCTGATTAAGCAGCTTATTTATGGAGGAAAAATAAAAAATGGCAGAATTTAGAAGAAGAAGACATAGAAAAATATGTCACTTTTGCAAAGATAAAGTAGAATTCATTGATTACAAAGACACAAACCGCCTTAAAAGGTATATTAACGACAGAGGCAAAATCTCCGGGAGACGCTCCACGGGAACTTGCTCAGCTCATCAGAAACATCTGACAACCGCAATCAAGCGTGCTAGAAATATGGCTCTGTTGCCCTTTACAGGCAATATCTAACTGGTTGATTTAAAGAACAAGAATTAGAATTTGAAGTTTCTTTGAGTTTTGATTCTTGCTGAAGGCTATAAAAATGCAGAACGACAAAGTCCAAATTTTTCTGACAATATTGCTCAAAGCATTGCTTTTCGCATTAGGATACAAAGTCTGTTTTAGCGATGCGATGCTGGCAGGAATTTTGGGTGTAGGAGTTATGCTGGTGGTGATCACCACTGTTCTTGTTAATGCTGTTACCGAAAAAAACGGAATTTACTATTACGGCTTTTTCGCCATAGTGGCTTTTTTTGCTTCGCTTAAAGCGACAGAAGGTTTTGGCGGACTGGGCTTTCTTTTAAATTTTGTTTTTGTTCCTGCAACTTCTCTTTTGTTCTTTTTACGGGTCAAACTTGAACCATTGGATGCTATTGCGGGGGCTGCTATTGTTTCCGCGGTTGCAGTTTCCCTTTTGCTCTTTTTGTCGGAAGGCGAGCAGGGCATGAAGAAACAGAGAGAATCCATGGGGCTCAGTGTTTTGGCCAGTATGGAAAAGACCAGGGATCAGGCTTTGAAGCTTTATCCTGAACGCTCTTCCGAAATAGAAAAAGAACATGCTGAGATGGTTGCTAAGACTGATAACGTATTGACTATGGCTTTGAAAATGTTGCCTTCGGCTTTCTTTATATTTTATGCCTTGGGAATATATCTGCTTTATAATCTCATGGTTTTGGCAGCGGCCAAATCGCAGCTTGCTGGTATCAAGCCTTTGAGTATGTTTCAAAATTGGGAATTCAATTGGAATTTCGTATGGTTTGTTATTGTAGGCATGGCTGTTTATTTATACGCTTCCAAAACTTCTCCTGAAAGAGATACTCATACAGGAATCGCTGCTATGAACATGATTGCTATGGGCATGATTGTTTTCGAGGTTGCCGGTTTTTCTATTGTGCTTTACGGTTTGAGCAAAATTATCAGACACTTTTTCCTCAGGGTCGCTATAGTTGTGGCTATATTACCTTTTGCTGCTTCCATTTTTCCTATGGTTGGAATAATGGATATTTGGTTGAATTTCAGGAAGCCCGCTTTGCCGGAGCCTCCTCTGGAAGACAACAGCGGCAATTACCCTGATAACTTTTATTATTAACACGACTTAGGAGAATAAAAATGGAAGTCCTGTTTGTAAATACAGTTCCCCGGGTTGCAGAAAAAGGCGAAATTAAGAGAGTCGCCCCCGGTTACGCAAGAAATTTTCTTTTCCCCAGAAATTATGCTGTTCCCGCTACTGAAGGCGCCAAACGCAATTTGGAGCTGGTCAGAAAATCATGGGAAAAACAAGCTGAAGCAGTTCATAAACAGTATGAAACATTGGCTGAAAAGCTTAATGGCTTAAACATTACAATAGCCAAAAAAGCCGGCGAAAAAGGCAAACTTTTCGGTTCTGTCACCAACGCTGAACTGGCTGAAGCTATCAACAAAGCTACCGGAGCAATCTTAGATAAGAAGCTCATAGCTGCTGACCACATTAAAGAAGTCGGCATACATGAGATTTCACTCAGATTGCCTGGCGATGTTAAGGCTGATTTCAACTTAGTAGTAGTTGCGGAAGAAGATTAACATCATTCTTTTCTGACAGTACTAATCAAGCCCTCTTAAGTCTTTTTTAGGCAATAGAGGGCTTTTCCTTGAAATGCAGGTCTTCAGCAAATTTATTTAATAAAGACCTCGCTTTAATCGGAGACTGGCAAAAAACGAAGTTTTGGCGTAATTTTTAGCCTGTTGGAGTCTGTCCGTGTGTTCTGTGTGTGTAAAGGTTGTTGCTTTTTTATCTGTGTCATCTGTGTAATCTGTGGATAGAACGGGCTGTTATAGCTGTTGGTTGGTTCTCACGCACCACTCGCCACTCATCACTGGTTCATTCAGTCCACTGTTCACTGTTCAATGTATTTAGCGGGAGTTTAAATTTTGGCTGATTTTTTTCAAAAGGTTCCGCCTCAAAATCTGGATGCAGAGCAATCCCTCTTGGGCTCCATGATGCTGAGTGAAGAGGCTTTTATAACTGCTTTTGATGTAATTTCTGAAGATGATTTTTATCAAGTCTCTCATAGAGAAATTTTTAAGGCTCTTGCAGCTCTTTATGCTGCCCAAAAGCCTTGTGATATAGTTACTCTGCAAGAGCAGCTCAAAGCCAATGGAAAACTGGCCGAGGTTGGCGGACTGAGCTATCTTTCACAGCTTTTGAATGCTGTACCCACCTCAAAGAATGCGGAGTTCTATGCTAAGATTGTAAAAGAAAAAGCAATGCTTCGCAGGCTGATAACAGTCTCTTCGGAAATAGTAGATTCCGCTTATGACCCTCAAGCTGAAGCCGAGCCTTTGATAGATACGGCTGAACAACGAATATTGCAGCTGAGCAGATTCAAGGTAACTAAGCCTTATCAAAAACTGAAGGATTTGCTCATTCCGACTTTTAACCACTTGGAGCAGCTGCATGACAATAAAACCAGCGTTACAGGTGTTACTAGCGGTTTTCCTCGTTTAGATGAATATACGGCAGGGTTTCAGCCCTCTGATTTAGTAATACTTGCGGCAAGACCTTCAATGGGAAAAACCGCTATGGCTATGAATATAGCTGCCAACGCCGCTTATAAAGATGTTCCCGTAATGATTTTTTCTCTGGAAATGTCGCATTCTCAACTGGTAACAAGGCTTTTATCTTCCGAGGCCAGAGTAGACGGTTCCAAGCTGCGCAGAGGCTATATCAGCGATGAAGAGTGGAGAAAACTTTCTATGGCTTCGGGCGTGCTTTCGGAAGCGCCAATTATTTTGGATGATACGCCAAACGCAAGCATGATGGAAATACGAAGCAAGGCTAGAAGAGCTTTCGCTCAAGAGAAAATCGGTCTTATAATAATAGACTATTTGCAGCTCATTACCTGGTCTGGACAAGACAGGCCTGAGAGCCGTCAGCAAGAGGTATCAGCAATTTCCAGAAGCCTCAAAGGTTTGGCGAGAGAGCTTAATGTTCCTGTTATTTGTCTTTCGCAGCTTTCCAGAGCTGTGGAGTCGCGCCCTGATAAAAGACCGATGCTTTCAGACTTGCGCGAATCAGGAGCTATAGAACAGGACGCCGACGTAGTCATGTTCTTGTATAGAGAAGAATATTACAATCCAAAAAAAGAAGACATAAAAGGCCAAGCAGAAGCTATTATAGCTAAACAGAGAAACGGCCCTGTGGGAACGGTAAGATTGGCTTTTAACTCTTCCTGCGCAAGGTTCGACACTCTGGAAACCTTCTACACGGAACCATGATGCAATGGCGGTAGCCATTGCATCAGTGGCGAGTGATGAGTGGCGAGTGGCGAGTTGGAATGTTTTAACTTGTATTAATCAAAGACTTGACGGAAAAATCAAATCAATATTAAATCCCTTGTTGAGAGGAGCCAAATAGTGGCAATTAAGAGTTATCAAGATTTGATCGTTTGGCAAAAGGCAATGGATTTAGTGCAACTAGTATATAAGGCAAGTAAAAAAATCCAGATGAAGAACGTTATGTGTTGACCAGTCAACTCAGGCGTTCAGCAATTTCTATTCCATCCAATATAGCAGAAGGTCAGGCAAGACAATCAACAGCAGAATTTCTTAATTTTTTGTCAATTGCTAGAGGCCCAAAGCAGAGCTAGAGACCCAAATTTTTATAGCCAAGCGTTTGGGGTATCTTAATCCCGCTACAGTTCAGGAGCTATTGGGGCTTTCAGAGGAAGTGAGTCGATTATTGAACAGGCTAATCGCAAGTTTGAAAAACATAAATAAGTTTGTCTAAACAATTTCACTCGCCACTCGTCACCCGCCACTCATCACTTCTTTCAAAAGTTCGCGTAATCTTAGAATAAAAAAAATGAATGCAGTATTTAGTAACCACAGAATGATAGTAATATGCGTATTGTTGTTGTAATTAACGCCCTGACAACAGGCGGAGCTCAGGATTTTGCTCTCTCCGCGGTTAAAGCCTTTCATGACAGAGGCGATAAGCTTCTGGTAATAGCTTTCAGAGGAGGAGCTTATGAGCCTTTTCTTCTTGAAAATGGAATTTCCTTTGAACTCTTGGGCGAGAAATATCTCGATATTCCAAGTTTTTTCAAGCTTTTACGCCTTTTAACAGAATTTAAGCCAGATATAATTCATTCGCATCTTTACAGAGCCACATTGTTGAGCCGTTTTGCCGCTAAGATTCTTGATATTCCACATATCGTTTCTATTCACGGCAAAGAAAGCAAACTTTATGAAACTGTGGAGAGCTTAACCAGAAAAGATTCTGACTACTTTTTCTTTTCAAGCGACTATTTGCGGCAAGCCTATTTTACAACTTCCAGCTTTTTGCCTGACAATAAGTATGAGGTAACTTATCCGGGAGTTTTTATAGAAAATATTTCCGCTGTATCACCTGAGATGGCAGGGGAGCCTTTTACTTTTGGAACTCTCTCAAGGCTTCACAAAGTCAAAGGCTTGGACATTTTGATAAAAGCTTGTTCTATTCTCAAAGAGCGAGGCTATGTATTTCGCTGTGTCATTGCAGGTGAAGGCAAGGAGCTTGCTTCCTTGAAAGACCTTGTTGCCGATCTGAAATTACAAGAAAACTGTTTTTTTGCGGGACATGTTTCTGAAAAAACAGCATTTTTGAAAAGTCTGGATTTATTGGTCTCGCCTTCTCGCGACGAAGGTTTTGGCATAAATATTTGCGAGGCGATTTTGTCTGGAGTTCCTGTTGCGGCATCAGATCTGGGCGGGATAAAAGAGATAATATCGGACAGAAAAACAGGTCTCTTGTTTGAGCCTCTGCCTCTTCCAATGGCAGAAACTTTGATTTTTGCGCTTGAAAACAAAAGCTTTTTGCCTCACATTGTTGATGAAGCTTTTAGAGTTCTCGTTGAAAAATTTGACAGGGAAAAATCCATAAAACGAATCAGGGAAGTTTACGTTGCAATGACGGACAAAAAATATAATGTGCATTTTGCTATTTCTTCAAAAGAGCTGGGCGGAGGCGAAAGACTTGCCCTTGGTCTTATAAAAGCTCTTGTAAATGATGGTCGCTTTAATGTTTCTGCAACTTGCCAAGGAGAACCTCTGAAGTCAGCTTTGGAAGCTGTTGGAGCAGAGGTGTCAGCCGTTTCTGGCAAAGCAGGCGGTATTTTCTTTTTATTGAGGCTTTTGACTGATATTTTGCGTTTCAGTCCCGATATAATAAGCGCGCATCTCAACAGGGCGGCTCTTTTCTCTTCTTTATCCGGTAAAATGACCGCAACTCCTGTTTTGGCTCATATACATGGTCTTAATAAAAAAAGCTATTACGAGAACTGCGACCATTTGATAGCCGTTTCAGATGCTATTAAAAAGCATATGGAGCAGCAAGGTGGGGCTGCTGCAAAAATTACTGTCATCAAAAATTGCATAGATAAACTGCCCGTAGGTTTCAAAAATCTCAAAAAAGACAAGCTGGATATTTCAATAACGGCTAAGCTTCATAAAAACAAGGGGCATGAATGGGCTCTTAAGGCTATTGAATCGGATGATGTTTTATTGGATAAAATTAATAAAATCCATATTCTAGGCTCTGGTCCCGAAGAAAAATATCTAAAAGAGCTTTTTTCTTCAGGTCCATTGGCAGATAAATTGATATTTCACGGGTTTGTAACAGATCCGGATACCATTTTAAAAGATATGGATGTGGCGCTTTTGCCGTCACTGGGGGAGGGAATTCCTCTGAGTTTGTTGGAGGCGATGCGTTTTGGTATTCCATGCGTGGCCACGGATGTCGGCGGGGTGAAAGAGATCGTAGAAGACAGCATTTCCGGCTTTTTGGTTCCTTCTGAAAATGCAGAAGCTCTTCGTAAAAGCCTATTAGAGATATCCAAGCCCGAAGTTTACAATGAATTGAGCAAAGGTGCCTTTGAAAGCTTCAAAAAGCTCAACGATTACTCAGCCATGCTGGAGAGCTTTAAAAGCTTGCTTTTTCAAGCCATGAAACAAGGCAAGAAAAAATAACCCCAAAACCTTTTTAAACCACGGAACACACAGAATACACGGAAAAGGACAAAAGATTTTTCATCCGCTTTCCTTTTACTTCGTTTTTATAGAGATAAAGGTTGCGTTAAAATTGTTTTATTAGCGGAGAACCGTTTTGAAAGGCCTGTTTGTTCGGGAGATTCAAGATAGGAACCTCCATGAACTCTTACTGAAGCTCTGAAAAGCGGCAGAGTACTGTCTTCAAGTATATAAAGGCGTAAGCCGTTAGGAAGTATAATCTTTTCAACTTCAGGAATATGCCATCCAACAAGGCAGAAAGGCTGAGTTTTGTCATATAGATTTACCGTGCGTTCAGCCTTTTGAGGAGGCTCTACAGTTGTAATTCTGCGTGCTGCCTTCCCAGCCGGTATGCGAATCCAATATTTTTTCACAAGCTCAATCGTTTTTTCAGGCTCTGCATCTCCGACTATAGCTATAGTCATATTGGCAGGCGTATAATATTTACGGTAAAAGGCTTCGGCATCTTGTCTGTTATAGTTTTCTATGTCAGACATATGCCCAAGAGTTGGCTGACCATATGGATGTGCTTTGTAAGCTGTGCTGAAAAACTCCTCCAAAAGGCGTCCTGTGGGGTAGTTGTCAACTCTTATACGCCTTTCTTCCGAAACAACTTTTTATATGACTTTCTTAATTATTTTTTGACAACAACAAACCTGTCTTCATCTGTTTATAAATAATTTCTTGATTTTTCTTCATATTTTTTTAGTTTCAAAACAGGAGCTATAAAAGATATGGAAAAAAATAAGAAAAACTTGCCGCTTCTATTTTTAGTAACGCTTTTTTTTGCAATTTCCTTTGATTGCTCTGCATCTTTTTACGTAGATAGCTCTTATCAAGGACGCTACTTGGGTACAGCAAAATTCGAAAAGATTATGGCTGATTTGCCCTATGTCTATGAAGAAGCCTTAGCCAAAATTCAACAAACTCTGGGAATTCCCCCGAGAAGAGGCATGAATCTTGTGGTTATCTTTGATGACAAACTAATGCACGGCGGTGTCAGATTACGCGGCAAGAGGCAATCTATAAAAACTCAAGAAGGCGTCTTGGTTCACTATGTCTTTTTGGACTTGGAATTTCTCATGAAGGGTGAGGCTACACTTCTTGAAGAAATGACTCACGAAATGACCCATGCTGTCATGGCTGACATAATGGGCTTAAGAGAATATGAGGCTCTCCCCATGTGGATCAAAGAGGGTACGGCGGTTCATGCGGCTGATCAGGGCTTGGCCAGAATAAAGGCTTTGAATCAAAAGGGATTCAGTTTGGAACGTTTCGGTTCTGAAGACGAAAATCCCAAAGGCAATCCTATTTCTTTGGAAAAATACGTGGAAAATTATCTTAAGATCAAATATTTGGTAGAAACTTATGGCGATAAGCTCTTGCATCGTTTTATCAAACGGATTATGGCAAGCGGTAACGTCCAAAGAGAACTTTCAATCTGTTATAGCGGTCTTGTGGAAGATACCCTGAATAAATATTCCAGTTCTTTTATCAGAAAGACTTTGCAGGATAATTCCCGAGTTATTTCAGCGACTGAAAATGTTCACCGCGGAGCAAAATACTTTGGCGACGGAGAATATATCTCTGCCAGGATAGCTTTTACGGAAGCATTGAATTCGCCGAATTTGCCTGTAAGAGAACGCCAGAAAGCTGCTTACCTGCTTGCTGAATGTTATATTCAGGAGAGAAATCCGCATATAGCTTTGGATCTTTTGGCAAATCTTACTCCTGATCCTTCTATTGTTCCTTATGATAGATACGTCTTTTTAAACGCTTATTCACAATATGCGGTAGGGATGACGATAGAAGCTTATCACGGCTTTAAGGCAGCCTTTGAGAATTCGAATGACAAGGCGGTAAAAGAAGGCTCTCTTTACTACGCTGTAAGAATATTGCGTGAGCTTGGAAATATCAACGAGGCTTATAGAGTTTTAGGAGCCTTAGAACGCTATTTTCCTGGCAGTTCCTACATAATCTTGGCTCAAAGCGCACTACGCTAGTGCGGCATTTTCATTAAAAGTTACCTATAAAATCTTATGCTGCTTTTCAATAATTAGTTTGTTCAAATGCTAGAGCCGCACTAGAGAGGGTAGTGGTTGGTGGGTGGCGGGTAGTGAAATTGTTTGTTTTTTCGAGCTTAACTCCTGTGCTTGTCATGAAGTGAAAAATCGTGCATAATGTAGCGAAATCAGTTAGAACGGACGGAAACAGATCTTGCTATCTATCACATTCATAGGTTCGGGCAGTGATGGCAATTCTGCCTTGCTCCGAGTTAATCAAAGCAGCTTTTTACTGGATGCGGGACTTTCATGCAAAAAAATAACGGATTTTTTGAAGTCTGAAGGTTTGAATCTGGAAGATTTAGAAGGCATATTGCTAACTCACGAGCATTCGGATCATATAAAAGGTCTGAAAACTTTGCTCAAGAAGGCACCTGAATTGCCTGTATATGCTTCGCTGGGCACTTATGACAGTCTTGCTGACAAAGGCATTGAAATAGAAAGCTTCTGCTGTGTCAGTGATGAACATTCATACCGAATAGCGGATTTTTGGGTTTACCCGTTTGAGACACCTCATGATGCTGCCGAACCGCTTGGATTCAGAGTCGAAGGTCGCTCTGGAACCATAGCTGTTGCTACTGACTTGGGCAAGCTTACTGACAAAGTCTTCAGATATGTTGAAGATTCAGACATGCTCTGTATTGAAAGCAATTATGATGAAGATATGCTTACTACTTGCGATTATCCGTACTGGCTTAAAAACAGAATCAGAAGCTCCAGCGGACATCTTCCTAACGGCGAGGCCGGTAAGCTTCTTGAAAGGATGAATAAGCTGCCAAGCGAGCTTATATTGGTACACGTAAGCCGCAATTCTAATCGCGAAGACTTGGTTTTGGATGCTATGCGCGATTTCACCTCAGAATATCAAGAGGCTTCTTCAAAAATGAGAATAAGCGTGGCCAAACAAGACGAGCCTTTGCCTGTTTCTCTGAACTTGCCTCTCAGCGTTTGATATGGAAATAAACGAAACTCATATATACTTTATTGAAGAATTAGTTGAAAACTATGCTGGTGTTCTTTTGGAGCGTCTTGGCAACAGAAGAAAAATCGCTAAAAAGATTTCTGAACAGATGAGGCTTTTCAACATAGATCTGCCGAGCGAATATATTCATAAACTTGAGAACTACAAAGAAGAACAGGCTTGCATGAAGAGCCTTGTAGAATCATTAACAGTCGGAGAAAGCTATTTCTTCCGCAACTTGTCGCAATTTGAATATCTCTATAAGCAGATTTTGCCTGAGTTTGTGCGTCTTCATGGTCTTTCCAGACCTTGCAAAATCTGGAGTTTAGGTTGTTCAACAGGTGAGGAGGCTTATTCTCTTGCTATAATTTTGAAAGCTTTTCAAAGCAGAAATGTTGCCTTTGATTTTGATCTCAGAGCTTGCGATATAAGCAATAAGAGTTTAGAAGCCGCCAAGAACGCTGAATATACACAGAGGTCTTTTCGTATTCCGCTAGAGGAAATCGAAAACGCTTTGGGTTTTGCTGTTAGCCGATACGGTCTTTACCACACAGAGTTTAAACCGTCTCGTACTTTGCTTAATGCGGTCAAATATGATTATCTGAATCTCAAAGATCTGGATTCCTTGCATATCTTGAAATACTCAGATATTATCTTTTGCAGAAACGTTTTAATTTACTTTGATTCAGACTTGAGAGATGCTTTGGCGGAAAAGTTTTATGACTCGCTATTTCCATCTGGAAGCCTGTTTTTAGGCGAAACAGAGTCTTTATCTAATGGATCAGCTCAAGGATTTGATTTAAACAATATGAAAAATTCTTATATCTATAAAAAAGCTGATATTCAGGGTGATAAATGTGGAAAAAACATCTAGAAATGTAATAAATGTCTTGATAGTCGATGATTCCGCATTTATGCGCACTGCTCTGGAGCGCATGATGAAAGCCGATCCCTGTATCAGGGTGATAGGCACAGCTTCAAATGGTCTGGAAGCCATTGAGAGAACCTTGCGTCTAAAGCCTGACGTGATCACATTAGATATAGAAATGCCAGTAATGGACGGCTTGCACGCTTTAAAAGAAATCATGAGGGTTGCTCCATTGCCGGTTCTCATAGTGAGCTCTCTGACCAAAGAAGGCGCTCAAGTCACTTTGGATGCTTTGGAGTTGGGTGCAGTGGACTATTTGCCAAAACCTGGCTCCGGTATCAGCACCAAAATGTTCTCAATTCAGAAAGAGTTGGTGACAAAGGTTCGTCATTTGGCTGAAAGCAAGCCTCTCATACAGCGTCTTGATCTTGCCAAAGCGATAACCCCTTCTGTGCCTCAAAGAAAGCATGCTAAATTTCACGCCATTAAAAAAGCAGTCTTCATAGGAGCTTCAACAGGAGGTCCTCCTGCGATTCAGAGAATATTGTCCGAATTGCCGGCCAATCTTAATGCCCCTATAATAATTGCCCAACATATGCCGAGCTCTTTTACTAAGGCATTTGCGGATCGCCTGAATCGCATATGCAATATAAAAGTTAAAGAAGCGGTTGACAGAGAGCTTTTGCAAAACTCTGTTGTATACATTTGTCCTGGCGATATGCAAACAACAGTTGAAAAGAGTATTAAAGGTGAATACAAATTTAAAATTGTCTCCGAAGATTTTTCCAGTAACAAATTTGCCCCTTCTATCGACGTTTTGATGTTTTCTGCTGCAAAAGAATTTGGAGCCAATGCAATAGGTATTTTGCTTACAGGAATGGGAGATGACGGCGCCAGAGGTCTTAAAAACATATTCTTGGTGGGCGGGCTTACTATGGCTCAAGACAAGGAAACCTCTGTTGTTTTTGGTATTCCCAGAGCTGCTATAGAAATGCAAGCTGTTTCTAGAATTCTTCCTTTAAATGACTTTGCAGAAGAAATAAAACTTGGATTGCTTTGATTGGCTGGGCTAAATAGAAAACTCCACGGTCTGCTTGTTCGTTTGCCAAAAGGCTTTGAACCTTTTTTTGCTTTGGTTCTGCTTGCTGTAGATGCCTTTTTGTTAAACCTGATTTTTCTTAAGGTTTTCAACTTTTGGCTTGTTGAAATACCGGATGAGTATCTTTATGTAACTTCCTATCTAAGGGTAAGATGCCTGCTGTTGGGTATTTATATTTTTTGGGGTTCTTTGGCAGGCATATTCAATATAAAAGCTAAAAAGGGCGCATCCGATTTGTTTTTTCAGCTTTTAACGGCTTTGGGGGCTTCATTTCTTTCTTTTAACCTCATAGCTTTTCTTTCCAGGCATATTGCGGAAATGTCTCACAATTTCCCGCGTGCGGTTTTTCTTATAGCACTTTTTATAGGTCTTTTTACTCTTTTCTTTGTGAGAATATTTCTTTTCACTTTCTTTTTGCCCCATAAAAAACTTCTTAAGGCTGTCACTATAGGTGATGTTCAGACAGCAGGGCAAATGGTTCGTTGGTTTCATCGCCATATGCCTGTTCGCGTTATAATCCTCAAACATTATGATGCGTCTGATATAGAGAATTTGGCTTCTTTTGTAGTTTTTCATCATGTAGATGAAATTATAGTGGCTGACCATGAACTCAATCTTGATTCATTTTGGTCTCAAATATTTTATGCCAGAAAAGAGGAGCCTCATCATTTTAGGGTTCGTTTTGCAGTAAATAAAGCAGTATCTGGCGGTCTTACTGCTATGAAAACATTGGACGGCTATCCGATGGTGACTCTTTCTTCAAGGCCTATTACTGGAATCAGAGCTTTCGGTAAACGGCTTTTTGATATAGTATTTTCTGCCGCTGCTATTGTAATATCAGCTCCGGCTATGATATTTACTGCTTTGGCTGTGAAGCTTCGTTTAAATGGTTCGATTTTTTATAAGCAAAAAAGAATTGGCAGGTTTGGCAAAGAATACGATCTGATTAAATTCAGAACTATGAAACTTGGAAGCGAAAACGAAAGCGGTCCTCAAGTCTCAGGTGAGGATGATCCTAGAATAACGCCATTTTTCAAAAAACTTCGCAATTACGGTTTTGATGAGCTGCCACAGTTCTTTCTAGTGCTGGCTGGAGAAATGTCGGTTGTAGGACCTAGGCCGGAGCGTGCATTTTTTGCGGATCAAATGCCGGAATTTCAGGGGAGAAGGCTTTCTGTTAAGCCGGGAGTGACGGGACTTGCAGTAGTCAACTCCAGATTTTACACAGAGATGACTGATAAGGTTCTTTATGATTTGTATTACATAGATAATTACAGTCTGATGCTGGATATTAAAATTATATTTCAGACTGTCTGGATTCTTCTATTCGGCTACGGCACGAAAGCCTAGCGCTGTGAAACATCTAAAAGTTTCTTATCATATTCTCCAATTTAATAAACTAAATGTTGCGTGACAGATTTGCCGCCGCACTAGAGTGGGTAGTGTAATCTGTGGTTTTAAAAAAGGTTTTGCTATTTGTCTTGGAGATTTGTTCTCGCTGCTCTAACTCCCCCTAATCCCTGTCTCCCCCTTTACTTCTTTAGGTATACAGATGTTATTGAGACTGGAAAAGCAAAATGTGTTATATTGTCGTGGCATATTTTAGGAGCATATTTAAAAAAATAAGCTCCTAAAGATAATAACAGCTTCTGGCAAGCTCTCTTTTCAGCAGCTTTTAAATAGTTTCGACTCCTTATTGTTGAGTGAAATATAAAATAAACTTAAGACTCTGGAGGTCTTAGTTAGTGCGATTGCTTGATTCCATTAAAGCCCCGGCAGATTTGAGAAAACTCTCTTATGAACAGCTTGCTAAACTCTCAGACGAGATACGCAAAGAAATAATAAACAGAGTTTCCAAAAATGGAGGGCATCTGTCTGGCAATTTGGGTGTTGTAGAGCTGACTATAGCTTTGCACAGGATTTTTAATTCTCCTTATGATCAAATAATCTGGGATGTGGGCCATCAGTGCTATACTCACAAGATTTTGACCGGTCGCCTGAAAGAATTTGAAACTTTGCGGCGTTTTAGAGGCATGAGCGGTTTTCCGAGTCCAGAAGAAAGCGTTCACGATACTTTTGTGACAGGACACAGTTCCACTTCTATTTCTTTGGCTCAAGGTATGGCTATATCAAACGAGCTGAAAGGCGAAGACAGGAAAACAATAGCTGTAATAGGCGATGGCGCTATGACAAGCGGTATGGCTCTGGAAGCTTTAAATTATTCAGGTCACCTCAAAATGAGAAATCTTATAGTCATTTTAAATGACAATGAGATGTCTATTTCTAAGAATATCGGCGGCATGGCGGACTATTTGCACAAGTTGCGCTTGGAGCCTATATACACTACTCCGAAAGATTATCTGGCTTATGCGGCGAAAAGTCTGCCTGGTTTTGGAAACCGTCTTTATAATATATTGAGCCGCTTCAAAGGTGTTTTCAAATACTTGCTGACTCCAGGAATTATGTTTGAAGAGCTGGGATATACATATATAGGCCCCGTTGACGGTTATGATTTCGATATGCTCGAAAAGTCTTTGCAAAGAGCCAAAGAGCATCCAGGTCCCATATTTTTGCATGTGCTTACTGAAAAGGGCAGGGGATATGAACCTGCTATTTCAGCTAGTGACAAGTTCCACGGAGTCGGCAGTTTTGAGATTGAAACCGGACATTCTCTTAAAACTCCCTCTGCTGCTCCTACCTATACTGAAGTGTTCAGTGAAGCAATCTGCAAGCTTGCAGAAGAAGATTCCGAAGTGCTGGCTATTACTGCTGCAATGAAAGAAGGCACCGGATTGCAAGAGTTTGCCAGGCTTTATCCTTCTCGCTTTTTTGACGTGGGCATAGCGGAACAGCACGCGGTCTGCATGGCTGCGGCTATGGCTAACTCAGGTCTTAAGCCTGTGCTCGCTATATACTCGAGTTTCTTGCAGAGAGCTTTTGACCAGATCATTCATGATGTCGCTTTAAATAATCTTCCAGTAATTTTCTGTATTGATAGGTCTGGAATAGTAGGCGAGGACGGTAAAACTCATCAGGGAGTTTTTGATATTTCTTATTTGCGCATGATTCCCAATATGACCATAATGTCACCTTGCGATGACAAAGAACTGAGACTTATGCTTGAGTTTGCTGCCAAAAAGGCTGAAGGACCTATAGCTATAAGATATCCGCGAGGGAAAGTCGAGTTTTTGTCTTCTTCTGCAAAAACTGATACAGAGATTGAATACGGCAAATCCGTGATGCTTAAAGACGGTGATTGTCTAGCCATGATAGCGGCAGGCAATATGCTTTCTTCGGCAATCAAAGTGGCAGAAAAGCTCAAAAAAGAAAAAAATATTGATGCGGCGATAATAAATCCGAGGTTTTTGAAACCCTTAGATAAAGCTATGCTGGAAAGCTTAAAAGAGCGGAAAATTCCTATAGTCACCATGGAAGAAAATATTTTGAAGGGCGGATTCGGTTCAGCTATTCTGGAAGAACTTTCTGATATGGGAGCTTCCAACAGGCTTCTGCGTTTGGGTTTGCCTGATGAATTTATTACTCATGGTACCAGAAAAGAACTGCTGCACTTGGAAGGTCTATTGCCTGATCAGATTTGCGCGCAAATCATCGCATTTCTTTAAACCACGAAACACACGAAAAACACGAACTAAGAAGCTTTTGACCACAGAATACACAGAATACACGGAAAAAGACAAAATATTTCATCCGCAGATTCTGAAGATGAAGAAATCAATTACAAAATTCTATCTTATAGAATTTTGTCCCCGTTGCTGATTAAAACCCTGACGGCATATCAATCAGAGAAAATATTACAAAATTTGAAATTTATCTGTTATTGATAAGCAGTTAAATTAATGCGAATATAAAAACTATAGAGAAATAAATAAAATAAATGAAAAGTTTTTCTGCCTTTCCGTGTATTCTGTGTGTTCCGTGGTTTAAAAAAGGTTTTTGCCTTTCTGTTTCCTATGCCTTTTAAATGGAGATAAAACAATGAATGATCAATATTTTAATAAAATAGCTAAAGAACTGGATATACATCCATTGCAGGTAATGTCTGTGAACCAACTTCTAGAAGAAGGCGGCACAGTGCCTTTTATCGCCAGATACAGAAAAGAAAGGACCGGCTCTCTTGACGAAGTGGCCATTACGGCAATCAGAGACAAGCTGGAGCAGCTTAAAGAATGTGACAAACGCAGAGCGGCTATAGTCAAATCTTTGGAAAGCCGAGATCTTTTAACTGAAGAGCTTTCAGAAAAGCTTGCCAAGGCTGAAACTTTGACTGAGCTTGAAGATATTTATCTGCCTTTCAGACCCAAAAAACGCACAAAAGCTGCTGTCGCCAAAGAAAAAGGTTTGGAGCCCTTGGCTGAGATATTGCTTGCTCAAAAGCTGGCCACTGTGCCTACTGATGAAGCTGAAAAATTTATCAGCGAAGAAAAGGGCGTTAAAACAGCAGATGAAGCTTTGCAAGGCGCTCGCGATATAATAGCTGAACGAGTCAGCGAAAACGCCGATGTCAGAAACGCTGTCAGAGAATTTTTCGAATTGGATGCAGTTTTGAATTCGACTGTAATCAAAGACAAAGAAAAAGAAGGCGAAAAGTTCAGAGATTATTTTGATTGGCAGGAGCCTGCCGTAAAAGTGCCTTCTCATAGACTCTTGGCTGTTTTTAGAGGCGAGAACGAAGGCATTTTGAAAGTTACTATTCTGCCTGATGCTGACAAAGCCTCAAAGCTTATTCACAAGTTCTACAGAGAGAACTTCTGCGCAGCTTGGGAACAAGTAAGAGCTGCTATAGAAGATTCCTATAAACGCCTTATAGAACCTTCTATAGAGAATGAATACAGAAAAATTTTAAGAGAAAGAGCCGATGCGGAAGCTATCAGAGTTTTCGCTGAAAACTTAAGAGAGCTTTTAATGGCTCCTCCGCTTGGACAAAAGTCCGTGCTGGCTATAGACCCTGGCTTCAGAACAGGCTGCAAAGTTGTCTGCTTGGACAGGCAAGGCAAATTGCTTGAAAACGATGTTATTTTCATAAGCCAGTCGGATAGAGCCTTAGAAGCTTCTGCAATATTGATTTTGAGGCTTGTTAAAAAGCATTCGATCGAAGCTATAGCCATAGGAAACGGCACTGCCAGCCGAGAAACAGAAGCGTTTGTAAGAAAGCTCAATTTGCCTGCTTCCATACCTATAGTGATGGTGAATGAAAGCGGAGCTTCAATTTACAGCGCCTCGGAAGTCGCCAGAGAAGAGTTTCCTGACCATGATGTTACGGTAAGAGGCGCTGTTTCAATAGGAAGAAGACTTATGGATCCCCTTGCAGAGCTTGTAAAGATAGACCCTAAGTCTATAGGAGTCGGTCAATATCAGCATGACGTGGATCAGAATATGTTGAAAAAAGGCTTGGATGACGTGGTTATAAGCTGCGTTAACAAGGTCGGGGTTGAAGTTAACACTGCAAGCAAACAGCTTTTGAGCTATGTTTCAGGGTTAGGCGATGCTCTTGCTAAGAATATAGTAACTTATCGAGAAGAAAACGGCGCTTTCAAGAACAGAAAGCAACTGCTTAAAGTGCCTCGTCTTGGAAACAAGGCCTTCGAACAATGTGCGGGCTTTTTACGCGTAAGAAACAGCGATAATCCGCTGGATAACAGCGCAGTTCACCCTGAAAGCTATCAGATTGTTGAGCAGATGGCGAAAGACATGGATTGCGATGTTCAAGATCTTCTGGATGATGAAGATTTGAGAAAGAAAGTGAATCTCAAACAATATTGTACTGAAGAAACAGGCATGCCTACTCTGAACGATATTATGACAGAGCTTGCAAAACCCGGTCTGGATCCTCGTGAAAAATTTGAGACCTTCTCTTTTGCAGAGGGCGTAACTGAGATAAAAGATCTCAAAGTAGGTATGGTATTGCCTGGCATAGTCACAAACGTCACTAATTTCGGCGCATTTGTTGATATAGGAGTTCATCAAGATGGGCTTGTACATATAAGCCAGCTTTCTGACAAGTTTGTAAAAGACCCGTCTGACGTAGTAAAGGTTCGCCAAAAGGTTCAAGTGCGGGTGACAGAAGTGGATATACCTAGAAACAGAATTGCCCTTTCAATGAAGAAGAAGGAGCGAAAGGATACTGAACGCTGGTAACTTGATTTAGGGAGTAGGGCGTAGGGGTGGCTTACTAACTCCCTGTGCCCTGATTTAAAGCTATGCTTAAAATCCCGTCTGTGTAATCTGCGGATAGATCGGCTGTTGTGGTTTTTCTCTTCTGTGTGCTTGATTGATTTCAAAGTTTGCATTACAATGAGCGAAGCTGTATTAAACCATTCCCTCTAAGGTGCTCTTTTTATGAATCCTGTGACCCCTGCATTTAACGAAACTGAAGCTATTATAAAACTCCTCATAGCTATGGCTTGCGGTATGTGCATAGGTTTGGAGAGAGAAAATCAGCTTAAGTCGGCTGGGTTGCGTACCCATGCTATAGTGGCTCTAGCTTCGGCACTGTTGATGATTATATCCAAATATGGATTTTTTGACCTTTTGTGTGTTGAAGGCGTGAGGCTGGATCCTTCGCGTATAGCTTATGGAACTATCAGTGGCGTGGCCTTTCTCGGAGCAGGCACTATTTTTATAAGAACAGCAACAGTGCGCGGTTTAACCACTGCTGCAGGAGTATGGACAACTTGCGGTGTTGGCATGGCCATAGGTGCGGGGCAATATATGATGGGTTCTGTTGCAACTTTGATGATAGTTCTTCTCAACATAATATCTCACAGCGCTATTTATCGCAGACAGTTTCCGGTTGCCAGAACCATTTTTGTGACAGTTGCTCGCGAAGTGACAGTTGATGAAATAAGACAGCTTTTGGCGAAACATGACGTTGAGATAGTTGAAATTTCCGTTACAATCGACCAAGACAAGAAATATTCCAATTTCGAGTTGAATATACTCTTCCCGGGAACCTCTACCTTTGTTGAAATTGTAAAGGTTCTGCGCAGTTATCCGGAGCTGAAGGCTGTATCATCTACTGGCCCTGGTATTTAATTTAAACGGGAGCTGAAAAATGACTTATCCTTGCAGAAGCACTCTATACGGAGTGCTTGTCTTTTTCTTTTTACTTTTTCTCTCACATTCGCCTCTTTTGGCTAGGCCCTTGAACACTGCGATAGTATATGACGGCCCTCACGAAAGCTTTGTGGCTCTGCGCAGGTTGATCGAGCAGGAAAGCGCCAAGCTTCTTCCAGACGGACAAGGGCTTTACCTGAAGCCCGAGAATATTGTTTCTGCTGATTGGAATCGTCAGAACTCAAAACGTTTGCTGGACAAATTTGAAAAAGATTCTGCTATTGATCTTATTCTGGCTATTGGAGCTGTTTCTTCAAAAAACGCTGTAGGTATGAAATTCCATAGAAAGCCTGTTATCGCTACTCATATCTACAATGCAGATTTGTTGTCTGTGCCTTCTGAAAAAGGCAGAAGCGGCATTTCTAATTTGGCCTATATCGATTTTGCTCTGGAGTTGGGCGAGCACATGAGAAGGCTGGGAGAAATAACAGATATCAAGACTGTCAGTCTTTTGATGAGTCCCTATTTGATAGATGGTCTTCCCGAACTCCATGACGCTTTGCAAAAGCAGGCTTCTGAACAGGGATTCAAGCTTAAAATAGTTCCCGCTGCCAACGATTTGTCGGCGATAGAAAAAGAAATAGCCTCTTCGGATGCGGTTTATTTGGCACCTCTCTCTGATTTGTCACATTCAAAAATGCAGCAGATAATTAAGATGATAAATGCTCTAAAGATCCCTTCTATGGCTATGATTGACTCTGGAACTTCCAGTGAGGGAGTTTATTGCAGCGTTTTTCCCAAAATAGATATCAGGAAACTCAGCCGAAGAGTTGTTACGTTCATACAAAGAATTTATTTGGGGGAAAACCCCGCGTCTTTCCCGGTGAACTTTGATCAAAGTGACAAATTCACTATAGATATGAAAACGGCGGAAAAGATAGGACTTTATCCCAGCTGGAAACAGATGATAGAAGCCGATCTCATTAATGAAGAGCTGGCAGCCGGAACAGGCGCAAAAATGTCTATTTATGAAGTTGTTTCTGAGGCTGTGAGCAAAAGCTACGCTTTGAAAGCCAAACGGCTTGAGACGAAAAAAGCCGCAGCTGAAGCAGATGAAGCGGCAAGTCTTTTGTCTCCCAGACTATCAGCTTTTGCCAGAGGGCTTGTTATTGATGATGACAGAGCCGAAACCTTGGTTGCTCCTGCAGAGCGCACGGTTAAATTCGGTGCTGAAATAAAAGCTTTGCTCTACAATCGTGAGGCTATGGCTGCCGGAGATATCAAGAAAATTCTGCATGCCGCTAAACAAGAAGAAGAGCGCGCTTTGCTTTATGATGTAGCAAAAGAAGCTGCCAACAGTTATTTGAACTTGCTCAAGGCCAATACTCTTTTAAATATAAAGAAAGACAATCTGGAAGTGATCAGGGCGAACCTTGAAATAGCTCGTTTTAGAGAAAATATAGGCATGAGTTCGGCTTCTGATGTTTATCGCTGGGAAATTGAAATGGCCAGCGCTAAGCAGGCTCTTCTCCAGTCTTCTGCTGTCTGTAAAAAAGCAAATATGGCTTTGAATGCGGTATTGTGCCGAGATCAGGAAACAATCTTTTGTCCCAAAGATCCCGATATTTTTTCCAGTTTTCTGTTTTTAGAGAAAGACAGGCTGTCAGCTTATATTGATAACCCTGGAGGGTACAAGTTTTTAAAAGATTTTCTGGTTAAGGAAACTTTTGAACATTCTCCATTGCTTGCTCAGTTGGATAAAATGGTTGAAAGCACTTCAAGGTATACGAAAACAGAAGTTGCCGCTAAGACTTCGCCTACTGTCGCTCTCAAAGGCGAATATGCAAGAACGGCTTATAAAGCTGGCGCAGGAAAAGATAATCCCGCTTTGCCGTCGCCAATTAATAATTTTATCAGCTATTCGGACAGAAATGACTGGTCTGTAGGCTTGGAAGTGTCTTTCCCGATCTATGAGGGCGGAGAAAGAGGTGCCAAAATCAGAGCTGCTAAAGCTGCTCAGAAAGCTGTCGAGTCGACAAGACAAAGCGTAATGAATAAGCTGGAGTTGGCAACCAGGGCTGCTTTAGAGGATGTGAAGGCTTCCTATCTCTCAATAGCTCTTTCTGAAAGTCGTGCAGCTTTTGCGGAAAAAACTTTGGAAATAGTGAAAAATGCTTATTCAAACGGCGCTATAGGAATCTTGGACTTGATAGACGCTCAGAATACCTCATTGCTAGCTCAGGAAGCTGTCGCCAATGACACTTTCTCTTTCTTGTCTGATTTTGTGACAGCTGTTCACGCTGTGGGCTATTTGCAAATAGCTGTGGATGAGGCGGCGAGAGACGAGTGGCACAAAAAGGCTGAACAATATTTTAAAGACAAAGGACTAAAGCCGCGTAAAACGCGGGATTTTTAACCGCAGGTTAAAAATCAGTGATGAGTGGCGAGTGGTGCGTGGCGAGTTGAATTGTTTAGAATTCAACATGGGACTGTCAACTGCTTCAAGAAGTCGATAAATAACCGTTGTATATCTTTCTGTGCCCTCATCTGTATGAATCTGTGTCCATCTGTGGATAGTTTGGTTCTCAATAACATTGTTGCATCTTGAGACTGGAGCCATGTATTATTGTCTGATGCTATGGAGGAATAAATGATGAAGATTTTTGCAGGTTCCGATCACGCTGGTTTGGAACTAAAAAATAACATGATCATGTATCTTGAAAAATCAGGTTATCAAGTTGAAGATCTTGGAACTTACACAAACGAATCCTGTGACTATCCTGATTATGCTCACAAGGTTGCAAAAGCTGTTTTGAATAATCCTGGTTCCAGAGGTCTTTTAGTGTGCGGTTCAGGTATTGGCATTTCAATGGCCGCAAACAGACATCCCGGCATAAGAGCCGCGCTTTGCCGTTTTACTTTGGATGCCGATCTGTCCAGAAGGCATAATGATGCCAATGTGCTGGTTTTAGGCGGCAGGCTTACAGGCATACAGCTGGCTGAAAATATAGCTGAGAAGTTTTACGCCACTGAATTTGAAGGCGGCAGACATTGCGGCAGAATTGCTAAAATAGAAATATGACAATAACAGAAAAGCAAATAAATGAGATCGAGAAGAGACGGCCAGATTGGGATACCTATTTTCTGAGAATGGCTCAGCTGGCTGCTCAAAGATCTACCTGCCTTCGCCGCCATGTAGGTGCCATAATAGTAAGAGACAACAGAGTTCTGGCGACAGGTTACAATGGAGCTCCATACGGGTGCCGACATTGCTATCAGTTGCCAAGCGGTTGCTTAAGAGAAGCCAAGGGAATTCCTTCCGGCGAGCGCCAAGAGCTTTGCAGGGGCTTACACGCCGAACAGAATGCTATGCTTCAGGCAGCGGCTTTTGGCGTTTCTTTGAAGGGCGGCGTTCTTTATTGCACTCACCAGCCTTGTATTACCTGTTCAAAAATGCTTATAAACGCAGGTATAGAGAAGGTTGTCTTTTCCGGTTCTTATCCGGATGATTTTGCTCTTGAGATGCTCAAAGAGGGCAAAATAGAAATTCAGATGAAAGAGTTATCCGAAGATGACTAAATTTATTATAAATGGCGGCAAACCTCTGTCTGGAAAAGTGAAGGTAAGCGGAGCAAAGAATGCTGCTTTGCCTATAATGGCAGGCGTAATTTTGGCAAGCGAGCCTGTGACTTTGCATAATGTGCCGCAACTTGACGATGTCGAGACAATGGCCAAGATGCTGGAGTCACTTTCTGTGAAGGTTGAACGTGGCACTGATGGTTCTTTTGTTTTCGATGCTTCCGGTGATATCTCCGATGAACCTCCCTATAACCTTGTAAGCAGTATGAGAGCAGGTTTTTTTGTAATGGGACCATTGCTTTCAAGGCTCAGAAGAGCTAAAATTCCTCTTCCTGGCGGCTGTGCTATCGGAGCCAGACCTGTAGATATACATATTAAAGGCTTTAAGGCTATGGGCACAGAGGTTTCAATAGAACACGGAAGAGCTGTGGCTCAAGCTGAACGCCTTATAGGTTCTGACATAATGCTTTCTTTTCCCTCGGTTGGAGCCACAGAGAACTTGATCATGGCTGCTGTTTTAGCTGAAGGAACGACTGTCATACGAAATGCTGCTAAAGAACCTGAAATAGTTGATTTGAGCAATTTTTTGAATCTGCTGGGTGCCAAAATTTCAGGAGCTGGCACTTCAATAGTCACTATTAAAGGGGTTAAGTCCTTGGGCGGCGGCACTTACAGTGTAATGCCTGATCGTATAGAAGCTGGCACTTTTGTGATTTTGGGCGCTATGGCAAAAGGTCCTGTAACAGTGACAAATTGTAATCCAGGGCATATAGATGCTTTGTTGGAAACCTTGACTGCTATGGGAGCGACGTTGGAGGTCGGTGAGGACTATGTGACAGTTTCCTCAAATGGTCCTTTGAGAGCCGCCAGCGCATCTACTATGCCTTATCCGGGGTTTGCTACTGATTTGCAGGCACAATTAATGGCGGCAATGAGCATAGCTGAGGGTACTTCCATTATTGTTGAAAACATCTTTGAAAATCGCTTTATGCATGTATCAGAGCTGGTAAAGATGGGAGCATCAATAAATATAGACAATGATTCTAAAAAAACAGCTATAATTAAAGGGGTTCCTAAATTAGTTGGCGCCCCTGTGTCTGCTACAGATCTAAGGGCGGGCGCGGCTGTTGTGCTTGCTGGGCTTGTGGCGGAAGGAGAAACAGAAGTTTCAGAAATTCAGCATATAGACAGGGGATACGAACATCTTGCTGAGCGCATGTCAATGCTTGGAGCTGACATAAAAAGAATAGATTAATAACTAGGAGAGAAAGATGTCCGAAGAAACCAAGGAAAAGCAGAATTTGATTTTAGAAGCTCTTAAAAGTCAAAAGTTGTCTGAAAAAATTCTTGCAGTCAGAGCTTTGGGAATTCTTAAGTCTAAAAAGTATACTGACCTATTGATAGACTTGCTTGGAACTCATAATACGGCTTTAACGCCGTATCTGCTAACTTCTTTGGCGGCTATAAATTCTCCCAAATCAGTAAAATATATAGCTTCATATGCCTGCAACCCCGACGAGAGTATTTCTGAAGCAGCTTTTACGGCTTTGGAAAGCATGAATCTTGCCGAAAACATAACTGAACTGAAAAAGCTGGCTTCACCTGAGCAGCCGGTTTATATTAGAAAGCGGACTTTGGAGATATTAATGTCGTATCCCTCCAAGGAAGTCAGCAGTTTCTTTGCTTCTCTTTTGCCTAAAGCTTCTGCGCCTGAAATAGTTATGCTTTGTCTTGATTATTTCATTGAGAATCCACAGTCAGAACTTTTAATGACATTAAAAGGAATTTCGTCCAGTCCAAATTGGCAAATAGCTATGAGGGCTGAACTGGCTCTTTCCAGAATTAAAGATGAAGGCGGCATGCTCCAAGTCAAACGTCTTGCAAAATCTTCTAATCCTGATGTCAGAAACAGAATTTCTGAAGCTTTGCCTAAATATTTGTTGATAGAAGATTGCGAAACTGTTTTGGTTCTTTTGAGAGACACTTTGCCAAAAGTCAGGCTGAATGCGGCTAATTGTCTGGGAATATTCAGAGAAGAAGAGCGTATTTCTCTTTTAAACAGGCTTTTGTTGGAAGAAACAGATAATCAGGTTTTGGCTAAGTTCTTGGAGGAGGCGGCCAAAATAGGAAGCAGTGAGCTTTTTACGGCTGTATTCAATCACGTCAATTCACAGGATGCCACTGTAAAAAAGCTGGCAGCTAAGGCTTTGGTTAAAATGGGCTCAGAAGCTGCAGAAAAAATAAAGGGTGTCTTTGGAACTCTCTCTTCCAGAATGAAGGAAGCTGTACAGGAAGTCTTAGCTGAGATAGATTCTGAAATTTCAGAAAGACTCCTTATTGACTCTTTGGCTTCCAATGAACGCTGGTTAAGAATTTCAGCTATTTTGTCACTTGGAAAGCATGACAAGAAAGAGCTTTATGAAAAGATAGCAGAAACTTTGAGAGAAGAAAAAAACGATATTTGGATAATGGCTACAGCGGCGGCAGTTCTTGGCCGTTCCGGTTTAACTGAATATGCTCAAGATATTCGTCCGCTTTTGAAACATCCTGACGGCCGAGTCAGAGCCAATACCTTGGAGGCTCTTTCAAAGCTGGATGATTTTCAGGAGACCGAACTCTTAGAATATCTTGAGGACAAAAATGACAGAGTCAGGGTGAATGCTGCTTTGGCTCTAAAAAAACTGGGCAGCAAAGATGTGTTGCCAAAGCTTAGAAAGATGACGGAAAGTCCAAGCAAGTGGGTGCGAAGTTCAGCGGTTTTTGCTCTTGCAAGGTTTAAAAATGAGGAAAAAAAGGAAATTTTGCTTAAACTCCTGAAAGACAAGGAAAACTCGGTTTATTTAAATGCTTTGAAAGAACTTGCTAAAACGGGTGAGCCTGAAGTTCTTTTCCCTCTGATGAGAGAAGCTGAAACAGGAAGGCTCGGCAAGGATGCCTACGATGAAGTTTTAAAACTCTTTGAGAGTGCTTTTTCAGGCAGAAATTTGACAGAAACACCATTAAGAGATTAAGATTGTACAGATTAGCCAATTAAAAATGGAATTAAAGGAAAAATGAAAAAAACTTTCGTACTGGATACCAACGTAATTTTACATACACATCAGTCTATTTTTTCTTTCGAGGAACATGACGTAGTGATTCCTCTTGGCGTTATAGAAGAACTGGACAAATTCAAGGGCACCAACGACGAGCGAGGCAGAGAAGCCAGGCAGGCTTCCAGAGAGCTTGACGCTCTGAGAGAAAAGGGAAATTTAGCAGTAGGGGTTCCGTTGCCTGAAGGTGGCACTTTACAGGTAATGGTCGATAACGAACATACCTCCTCGGCGGCTGATTATGGTCTTGAATCAAAAAAGATAGATAATCGTATTTTGTCTTGCGCATTAACTCTCAAAGAAAAGGGGCTTAAGCCGATTCTTGTAAGCAAAGATATTAACTGCCGTATCAAAGCTGATGCTCTTGGAATAGCTGCGGAAGATTATGAAACCAATAAGGTTGATATTGACGAGATTTATCCTGGCTGGACAGAGCTTGTTCTGCCTGCTGCTGATATAGAAGCCTTCTTGAGAGATTCTTTTTTGCCTTTAAAATCTCGTGATCTCTATAAAAATGAATTTTTGCTTTTAAAAGCTGAAGAAAACCAGAACAAAACTGCTTTAGCTAAATATGACGGTGATGAAGGCAAGCTTTTGCCTCTTTTTCATATAAATGCCAAACCTTGGGGGGTTGAACCAATGAATCTCCAGCAGAAGTTTGCGGTAGAGCTTTTGCTTTGCAACGAGATCCAGCTGGTTACTCTTATGGGCAGAGCGGGAACAGGAAAGACTTTGCTGGCTTTGGCTTGCGGCTTGCAAAAAACCATTGATGAGCATCTCTACAGAAAGCTTCTGGTAAGCAGACCCATTATGCCCTTGGGTAAAGATATCGGTTATTTGCCCGGTACTAAAGATGAAAAGCTGAGTAACTGGATGCAGCCTATTTTCGATAACATAGAGTTTGTTATGGACAAGCTTTATAAAAACTCTGATGATGTGGACAAAAAGATCCGCTTTTTGATCGAGTCACAGAAGATTCAGATAGAAGCCATAACTTACATCAGAGGTCGCAGCATACCTAAGCAGTATTTGATCGTTGATGAAGCTCAAAACCTGACTCCGCATGAAGTTAAAACTATCATAAGCAGGGCGGGGGAAGGCACCAAAGTGGTTTTGACAGGCGACCCTTATCAGATAGACAATCCTTATCTTGACAGCTCTTCAAACGGATTGAACTATGTAATCGAAAGATTCAAAAATCAGTCTATTTTCGGTCATATTATAATGAATAAATCTGAAAGGTCTTCACTCTCAGCTTTAGCTTCTGAATTGCTTTGAGTTTTGCCATAAGGTTTTGACAGGTATGTTTATTAGAGAAACATATGTATAGAGGAAAATCGGCTCTAGGTCTCTTGGAAATAGTTATAGCCTTGGTCATATTGGCTTTATCGGCTATTCCGGTTTTCACTTTGCTGACAAGACAAACAGTTGATACTGAGCAGAGTGCCGCTGAAGCTTTTGCCGTTAATAAAGCTTCGGATGTCTTGACAGCTTTGCTGGACAATGTGCCTTTCGCAACTTTGCGACAAGGGAATCCTGCTTATATAGCTACATCTCATTTGCCCGATCTCCCCAAATATGCCGATTATCGTTCTTCTGGCGGTCACTCTGATTGGGCTAAGAAGATGTCCAAAGTTCTGTTCAATCATGATGATGTTGAAGGCCCAGGCTTTAAGTGCCGCGGCATCTTTGAAGATGCCAAAGGCATGTCTTTTCTTGTTCATGTAAGAGTTGAAGATGTAAAGGCAGCAAAAAAAGCAAATAGGAAGCCTGAGCTTATGAAAATAGGCACTGCTTATCCAGGAGGAGCTCCAACTGATTTTTCAAAGTCTGACGAGATGACTTTTTCTTATCTTAAAAACCCTTCAATGCTTTTGAGCAGCAAATGGTTTCCTGACTATTTGGAACGCCCGGATCCTTCTGCAGGCAGACCACTAACGGAAATGGATCTGCCTGGGCAGATAGCGTTGCCTCCAAACAATGTTTATCTCGATGAAGATATGAACGCTATGTGCGGCTCAGGTCCAAATGTCGACTCTTTCCTGAACCCTACAGCTGCCAGATATACAGCTATACAACTTTTGCCTGAGAAGACTGTTCCGAATATGGGCGAGAGCGTAATGAAGATTATTACGGTTCAGGTGCAATGGAATGCGTCGGCAGCAGGCAAAAGCAATCCTGAACATCTAAGTCCTGAACTTTCCAGAGTTCATTTGATAGCTTTGAAAGCTGATTTGGATTAGGAGCGGAATATGATTAAAAATATAATAAAAACTAATAACAAACGCTCCGGTATAGCTATACCCATAGTTTTGGCTATTGGCGTTATTTTTGGTATTTTGGTAATGGCTTTGACTTTCAGGCAGTCTACTACTAAATCGCAAAATAAAATGCGCCTGCTGGAAAGACAAGCTCATTTTGCTGCGCGTTCAGGTATGCAGCATTTCTTGCTGAAAGCAAAGCTTTTTCCGACCGAACTTTATGACGCGGTTGAAATAAAACAGGGTAAAAATCCCTTGGTAAACTTTACAGAATTTGAGCATGATCCTTCAGGAAACTTTGATTTCCGAGCTTATGCTGCCGCTCCGGGTATTTATTACAATACAAAAGAGGAAAGCCGAAGGCAACCAGGCGATCCTCCTAGATATATGTATATAAAGCTGACGGGCAAGGATGCTTATATCAGAATAGGTTCTTATTACAATCCTGATTACAGGTTTTTGCTGTCAGGCATAGCTTCTTCGGATCCTGCGAAAAAATATCTTTATCCGTTACCTCCTCCAGCTTCTTTAAATGCAGGAAAATATTTGGATTATTTTATTCGCGATTGTGCATCTGATTATCAAGATGACGCTATTCAGCCTGCATTAAAAATAGAAAAATCTTCATCTATGGCTGGCGGAATAAAAAAGTTTGATATAGCCGTAGAATCGGGTTATCCATATTCTTTGAGCTATAAGGTTGAAGAAGTTAAAATTCAAGCAATTCAAGCTTTGAGTAAATATGGCGAAGAAGCTATTGAAATCAAAGTTTCTGGAAAAGCTAAAAATTTCCAGGGCAAAGAAGAAGCGCAAGAGCAAACAAAGTTGCAAAAGATAGACAGAAAGGGACAGGTAATCTGAATTATGCTTAACCGCAAGAAAGCTTTCACTATGCTGGAGCTGATGGTTACTCTGGCCGTGCTCTCGTTGCTCTCAATTGGGGTTTACAAGCTCTTTTTCAGCGGAAGCAAAACGGCGGCTAAGGCTCAATGGATAAATCAAACCGTGCAGGAAATGAGAAATGCAAGTGCTATACTTGAAAAGGCTATAGGAGCTTCCTCTTATCCGGCTACTCTCTTTTCTGATACTATTTATGAACCTCCGGCCAATAAAAACAAAGAGGTCGCAAAGAAGTTTTATACTAAAATTCTCAAAGATAATCAGGAAATAGTGCCGACTACAGCTCCTCAGACGCTAATGACTTGGTGTGCTTGCAAACCTGAAAAACCGCCTGAAGGGGTCGGCGAGATAATAAATTATAGTCTGATTCTTGAGCCGGAATCGCTTTCCGGCGTGCCTTCCGGAAATCTTTATTTATCCTCTGAAGCTTTCACTTTTAGAACAGAGCCTTCTCAAGGTTATGCCAGATCTGGCGATTTGAACTTGGTGCCTCTTCCGAAAGAGTCCCATAGAAAGCTTTTAATCAAAGACGTTACAGGAGTTACTCTGACTGTGGCTGGACATTGTCCGGCCAGAAATGCTCTTGACTTTTTCCCTTTGTCTATTAAAATTAAGACTACTGATCCTAAGGATACAAAAGTCAGCAAAGAAACATCAATTATGGCAACACCTCATACGGCTATAACTCTTATTTAGGTCTCTTTTGAGGCTTATCCCTCAGGAAACCTTAAGGTGCAAATATGGCTAAACAATGGCAGCAGATAGAAAATCTTAATTACAAAGCATTTCTGAAGAAAAAGCAAGAAGAAGAACGCTTAAAACAAGCGGAAGCCCGTAAAAAGAAGATGATGATGTACGGGGCGTTTCTACTTGTATTGCTTTTAGTGGCAACAATAGGTGTTGTCATCATAATATTGTCTGTTAAAAGTTCAAAATTCCAAGAGGCTATTAAAGCGGCTAAAACTTATACTATAGCTTCAGATGAGTCGTCCGGCTTTACAGGAATTCCAAGGTTTAGGCGTGAAAATTCTATCTACGAAGAGGATGTTAATTTCGCGAATATGTCAGTTGTCTCAGAACCTCTGACTTTTATCACGGGTGAAGATTCGACTTTTAAAATACTCTTGCCTAAAGACACATCCATTAAAGTCGAGCCGAACAGTGAAGTTCATGTGTCTGTACCTGTGCTGAAAGAAAATTCCGCAGAGGTTTCATACCAAGAAATTGAGCTGTTAAAGGGCAGTCTGCTGGTTTCTATGACTACCTATAGAATAAGCGGTACAGACGATCTCATTATAAAATTTAAAGATCTTAAAATCACTTCTGTTGGAAGTCTTTTTAAGCTTATTTTGAGCGATGAGACTGGCGAAATAGTTGTCAAAAGCGGACTTGTTGAGGTCAATCATCCATCTCTTCCTGATAAGCTTCCTATATCAGGCTTTCTTAAACTGCCCTTCAAGTTCACTTCTGATGGCCATGTGACAGTCGGCACTCATGAAAACGCAACAATAACCAGTTACACTTGGGAATAATTTCCCCTATCAAAGCAAATGATTCGCATAGAAAAAGCTAAGGTGCATAACCTTAAAAGCATTGATCTTGTTATTCCTTCAAACGCTCTAACAGTCATAACCGGGGTTTCAGGTTCAGGAAAGTCTTCTTTGGCATTTGATACTATTCATGCTGAAGGGCAAAGGCGATACATGGAATCCCTTTCTTCCTATGCCCGCCAATTTCTGCAAAAAGTTGAAAAACCTGATGTTGTAAGTATCGAGGGACTTTCTCCGACAATTGCTATACAGCAAAAGACGGTCTCCAATAACCCTCGCTCTACTGTGGGCACAGTTACAGAAATTTATGACTATTTCAGGCTGCTGTTTGCCGCTATTGGAAAGCCTCATTGTCCAGAGTGCGGCAAGCCTGTTGAGATTTCTTCCCCTATTCAAATTGCTCAAGAAATCTTGAAATATCCTGACGGAACTGCCATTACTTTAATGTCGCCTGTTGTAAGAGGCCGTAAAGGTGAATACGGCAAGGTTTTCGAGGAATTCTTAAAAGAAGGCATGAGCAGAGTCAGAGTCGATGGCGATATGTGGCTCTTGGACGAAGAAATGCCTAAGCTGGATCGAAATCTGAAACACAATATAGAAGTCGTCATAGACAGACTTATGGCCGATAAAGCCTCCAAAGAAGATAATATTCAGCGGGTAATGGAAGCTGTGGAACTTTCGTTTAAAATGTCGGAAGGTCATGTACTGACAATGGTGAATTTGCCCGATTCTGACGAACCCTTCGAAAAAATGTACAATGAAAACCACATGTGCAACGATTGCGGTATTTCTCTTCCCGATATAAAGCCAAGGCTGTTTTCTTTTAATGCTCCTTATGGTTCTTGTTCTGCTTGCTCGGGTATAGGCCACAAACTGGTGCCGGATCCGGGACTTACTATTAAAGATTGGTCTTTGCCTATATCCAAAGGAGCTATCAGAGCTCAGAACTTCTTGCTCGATGGTTCTATTTCGAACAGGTGGCTCAAAGCATTGTCTAAACAATATGACTTTTCTTTGGATACGCCTTTTAAAGATCTTTCGGAAAAGGCTCAAAATGTTATTCTTTACGGCACGGGTGATGAGCCTGTAAAGGTTGCTCTTTCCGGCAGAGGCGTAAAAGGCGAGATTTCAAGACCCTACGAAGGTTTAGTGAATATAGTCGCAAGACGCCATGCGGAAACTCGCTCGGATATGGCTAGGCGCTTTTATGAAAGATTTATGAAAATGCTTCCTTGTGATGACTGCAAGGGCAGACGTTTGAATCCGGCTGCTCTTTCAGTAAGAATAGCCGGAGAAAATATTTATGAGCTTTCTTCTCATACCATCAAAGAACTCGTAGATTTTTTCAATAATTTGGAGCTGACAGAAAAAGAAAGGCAAATTAGCGGCAAGGTTTTGGCACAAATTGTAAACCGTTTAAATTTTCTGAACGATGTCGGTTTGGATTATTTGGATTTAAACAGAGCTTCCGGCACTTTATCAGGCGGTGAAGCACAGCGAATCAGACTGGCGACTCAGATCGGATCAGCTCTGGTAGGCATTACCTATGTTTTGGATGAGCCTAGCATTGGTCTTCATCCGAGCGACAACTCTAAGTTGATAGAAACTTTAAAAGGCCTTAGAGACTTGGGGAACACTGTTTTGGTTGTGGAGCATGACAAAGAGATAATGTTTGAGGCTGACCAGATTATCGACTTGGGGCCGGCTGCCGGCAAAGAAGGCGGTTATCTCGTAGCTCAAGGTACTCCTGCTGAAATAGCGGCAGACAAAAACAGTGTGACGGGCAGTTTTTTGAGCGGAGAAGATTTTATTCCAGTTCCTAAAGAAAGACGTAAGGGAAGCGGGAAGTTTATAAAGCTCAAAGGCGCTTCTCATAACAATCTGAAAAATATTGATGTGGATATTCCTCTGGGCAAACTTGTGGCTGTTACAGGTGTTTCAGGCTCAGGAAAGTCCAGTTTGGTTAATGATACTTTATTTCCGCTTTTGAGCAACATGGTTTATCGGACTACATATGATGTGGGAGCTTACGAAAAGATAACCGGTCTTAAAAATATCGACAAGGTTGTAAATATTGACCAGTCACCGATCGGAAGGAGTTCTCGATCTAATCCCGCAACATATACAGGCGTTTTTTCTTACATAAGAGACCTTTTCGCGCAGACCAAAGAGGCGAAAACCCGAGGTTATACGCCAGGACGATTCAGTTTCAATGTGAAAGGCGGCAGATGCGATGCTTGCGAGGGCATGGGAGAATTGCAGATTGAAATGCACTTTATGCCGGATGTTTATGTTACTTGTGATTATTGCAAGGGACAGCGTTTCAATTCGGAAACCCTTAAAATCAAGTTTAAAGGCTTAAGTATTGCCGAAGTGCTGGCTATGACTGTTGATGAAGCATTGGAGTTTTTCGAGGCTTTTACGGCCATAAAACGCAGGCTTCAGGCACTGCATGACGTGGGGTTGGGTTATCTGACTTTGGGGCAACCGGCTACTACTCTTTCAGGCGGTGAGGCACAACGCATGAAGCTGGCTGCGGAGCTTTCCAAAATAGCGACAGGCTCGACTCTCTATTTGCTTGATGAACCGACTACAGGTTTGCACTTTAAAGACATAAAATCTTTATTGGCAATTTTGGAGCGTCTTGTGGAAAAAGGCAATACTGTCTTGATTATTGAGCACAATCTTGATGTAATAAAGGTAGCGGATCACATAATAGATCTTGGTCCAAAAGGCGGCAATTTAGGCGGTGAAATAGTAGCAGAAGGAACTCCTGAAAAGGTGGCCGCTAACAAAAAATCCTTAACTGGACAGTATCTTAAACAGGAGCTGAAGCAAAAAGCAAAAAAAGGCAATGGCAAAAGTTAAAACAGTTTATGTGTGTCAGAGTTGTGGGCAAAGTTTTCCAAAATGGGCAGGACAATGTTCTTCTTGTCAGGAATGGAATACATTGGCGGAGGAAGTAGAAGTTCCTAAGGGTTCCCGGGGCGATATCATGGCTGGCGGCACCTTGGCCATAGTAGAAAATCTCGGGGATATTAAAACTGAACGCACTCAGCGTTGGATGACAGGCATAGACGTTTTCGATGAGATGATTGGCGGCGGTCTTGTGCCAGGCGGAATAACTTTGATAGGCGGCGAGCCTGGGGTAGGCAAGTCTACTTTCATGCTTCAGCTGATTTCACGCCTTGGAGTCAATATAAAGCCTGTGGCTTACATTTCAGGCGAAGAATCTGCGACTCAGATAAAACTGCGTGCAGACAGGCTTGGCATAGGCAATGGCAGTGATATATATCTGCTTGCGGAACAAAATCTGAACTCGGCTTTGAACGCTTTGGCTTCCTATTTGCCTCGAGTCTTGATTGTTGACTCTATTCAGACTGTTTACACGCCTAATTTGGAATCTTCTCCCGGTTCTGTTGGACAAATCAGGGAATGTGCCTCAATGTTGACAAAGTTTGGCAAAGAAAGACAATTGCCTGTGTTTATAGTAGGCCATGTTACCAAAGACGGCAATATTGCAGGCCCCAAGATTCTGGAACACATAGTAGATACGGTTTTATATTTTGAAGGTGAGACCAATTCCAACTTCCGCATTTTACGCGTTTTTAAAAATCGCTACGGAGCCACGGGTGAAGTGAGTGTTTTTCAAATGACTGATAACGGGCTTACTTCTGTAATAAATCCCTCTGATATTTTTATCAATCAAAACAGAACAGAGTCTCCAGGCGTGTTGGTTGCTCCGCTTTTGCAGGGCAGTCGCTGTATTTTGGCAGAGATCCAGGCTTTGGTGACTCAATCTTATTTGCCTATGCCCAGAAGAGTGGTTTCCGGGATGGATCCCAATAAGCTTGGATTGCTTATAGCTGTTTTGGAGAGACATGGCGGAGTAAAATTTTATAACAAAGATGTTTATGCCAATGTCGCAGGAGGCTTGAGACTTTCTGAACCAGGCGGCGATTTGCCTTTGGCTCTTGCTCTTGCTGGCAGCCTTATGGATAAACCTTTTCCAAAAGATACTATATGCGCAGGTGAAGTTACTCTCTCTGGTGAAATCCGTCCTGTGAGCCAGCTATCGAGACGCATAGCTGAAGCCAGACGTTTTGGATTTAAAAAGATTATGGTTTCTTCTTATTCGGATATAGAAGCAGGTAAAGGTATAATTAAAGTGAAAACCCTCAAAGAGGCGGTAAATGCCTTTTTTAAAGGCGCTTAGGAGAATGTTTTAATGAAGCCATCTTTTAAGTATTTTTGTCTGATTCTGGCTGTTATTTTGCAGTTTCCGACTCTCTTGTCTGCTGCTCCTGTTGTTTCCACAGATCCTGCTATTGAGGAAGAGCCGGCAGTTGCAGAGAAAGTAAAAGTTGTTGTGACCATCTTGCCGCAAAAATATATTGTAGAGGCTCTTGGAGGAGACAATGTCGATGTTTCCGTTCTGATAGAGCCTGGCATGAATCCGCACGTTTTTGAGCCTTTGCCGCAACAGATGAAAGCAATTGCCAAGGCAAAGATTTACTTTACTGTGGGTATTCCTTTTGAAAAGCCTCTTACTCAAAGGTTTATTTCCATAGCTCCTGAATTGAAAATTGTTCCGAGTGACACTTTAATAAAAAAACGCAGCATGTCAGGTGATACAGTACCTATACCAGGTTTTGAAAAGGCTCATAGACATGGACATCATCATGGACATCATCATGGACATGAAGAAGGTCTTGATCCTCACATTTGGATGGATCCTGACAATCTTTCTCAAATGGCATCGAATATGGCAAAGGAGCTTTCAGGAATAGTTCCGGAAGATATTTTGAAAAGCAGATTGTCAAAGTTTCAACAGGATGCTTTGAGAGTCAAAGTGAGTGTTGCAAATGATCTTGATAAATATAAAGGTCGTAAGTTTTTGACTTTCCATCCTTCTTTTGGCTATTTTTCTGACAAGTTTGGTTTAAAGCAAATTGCAATTGAATATGAAGGAAAAGAGCCTACTCCGCGTCAGCTTGCCGCTATAATCAGATTTGCCAAGAAGGAAGGCGTTAAAACCCTGTTTGTGCAGAAGCAGTTTGCTTCCAAAGCGACAGAGACTTTAGCAAAAGCGATTAAAGGAAATATAGTCTATGCGGATCCTCTTCCTGAAAACGTTTTTACTGAAATACTTGATTTAACCGGCAATTTAATAAATTCCTTTAAAGAGCAGGATATAGGTAAATGACAGAACAAGACACTGCTTCGAAAGATAATGCCGTAGTTTTTTCAGGCGTAACATTCGGATACAGACCTAATGAAACAGTTTTAGAAGACATTTCCTTTGTTGCCGGAACAGGAACCTTTACTGCTGTAGTAGGCCCTAATGGGGGAGGCAAAACAACTCTTATAAAGCTTTTGCTGGGGTTAGAAAAACCTCTGAAAGGTGAAATTACAGTCTTGGGAACCGACCCTGAAAAAGCCAGAAAATATCTTTCTTATGTCCCTCAATTTGCCAAGTTTGATCCCGCCTTTCCTGTTAGCGTTATGGAAGTAACTCTTATGGGATTTTTGGATCGGGATTTTTTCTTTGGCCGCTATTCGAAAGCTCAGCGGGAAAAGGCTTTGGAAACTCTTGATCTGGTCGGTTTGCGAGGAAAAGGCGAAACAAGCTTTTCGGAGCTTTCAGGTGGCCAAAGACAAAGAGTTCTTATAGCAAGAGCCTTGGTTTCAGAACCTAAACTGTTGCTTATGGATGAGCCTGACGCCTCTATAGACCCTTTGGGAACGGAAGAATTGCATGACTTTATTGCGGGCTTAAAAGAAAAAATGACTGTTTTTCTGGTTTCACATGATTTAAACTTTGTTTCCAAAGCGGTTGATAATATTCTATGCGTTCATAAAACTCTGGATGTTCACCATGCTCACGAGATAGATTCGGATGTTCTTAGTCGTTTTTATGGCGGCGGCAACATGAAATTTGTATGCCACGATGACAGTTGCGGCAGGGAAGAATAATATGTTGGCTTTTTTTTACGATTTGCCTGAGCTTGTTTTTTTACAGAATGCTTTAATAGCCAGCCTATTGTGCAGTGTTACCAGCGGTATTGTTGGCACTTATGTGGTTTTGAGGCGTATCAGTTATATTGCTGCGGCTATGGCTCATTCTTTGCTTGGAGGAATTGGCGTAGCGAAGTATCTTTCTTCCGCTTACGGCATTAAATGGATGACTCCTCAGTTGGGTGCTCTCATTGCAGGGCTTTTATCGGCAGCTGTTATAGGATGGATAACTCTGAAATCTAAAGAGAGAGCTGACACGGTTATAAGCGCCTTTTGGGCAGCTGGCATGTCTATAGGTATTATAGCTATACATGCGGCGCCTGGCTATAGCGAAGACCTTATGAGCTATCTTTTCGGCAATATCCTTATGGTTTCGAATGAGAGGCTTTGGTTGCTGGGAATTTTCTCGCTTATTTTGGTTGCCCTGACTATTCTTTTTTATCGCCAGACTGTTTCTGTATCCTTTGATGAAGAATTTGCTATGAGCCGAGGTGTCAAAATAGAGTTTTACTATATGATGCTGTTGGTTTTAACGGCTTTGACAGTTGTTTTCTCTATTGAAGCTGTTGGAATTCTCATGGTTTTTTCGCTTTTAACCTTGCCTGTAGCTATAGCATCACATTTTTTCAATCGCGTTTGGAAAATAATGTTGGCTTCTGTCCTTATAGGCTTTGTTTCTACTGTATCGGGCTTGGTTGTAAGCTATGCGCTTAATATTCCGTCTGGAGCCTTCACTATTTTGATACTCTCATCAGCGTATTTTTTCCTGAGTATCCTTGCCATCTTAAGAAAAGGGAAATAAATTTTCTTTAAGGGTTTTTAACTGTATTTTTATGCTATTATTAGCAAGAATTTTATAACGATTTTACTTTGTTAGGAGACCTGTACTAACATGTTCTACAGAATATTCAGAGCGGTTGCCATGGTCTGTATCACAGCCATAGGTATAGCTGTTGGCTATGCTATTGGTGAAAACAGCAATATAGTGGATATGGAACAGAGTGGCATACTGATGGCCTTTTTGCTGGGCATGATAGGCTATCTTTTGGCTTCAATCAGTACGAGAAGCTTGGATGACTGGATAGAAAAAGAGTTTCATAAAGTAAAGATAAATACATTGACTTGGAGCTCTTATGGGATTTTGACAGGAATATTGGTAATAAATTTGCCTTTATTGCCTTTTTATCTTTATATGCCCCGTCTTTATACAGAACACGCTCCTTCTAATGAGTATCTGAAGGCGGCTTATTCTATGCTTTTGTTTGCTGTGCCGGTTCTTTTGAATTTGCTGAGTATGTACATATTTGCGAAAATTTTTGTCAGATATGCTTCAGCTAAGCATGATTCAGCATTGTCTCCAAGGGTGGCTGTCAAAATTATAGATGCGTCTGCCTTGATTGATGGCAGGTTTATGGATTTGCTTGAGCAGGGGTTTTTAGAGGGCGAAATAGTAGTACCCAAGTTTGTTTTCAACGAACTCTTGTTCCTTTCAGACAGCAAGGAAGAAATACAGGCTAACAGAGGCAGTAGAGGGATGAGAGTCCTTACAAAGCTTAAGACAATGTTCCCTGATTCTGTCAGCATTTCGGAGCAAGACTTTGGCGATTTAAATGAATGTCATGACAAGCTTATAGCCTTGGCAAAAGAATTGGATGCCAACATAATTACTCAGGATTATCCTTTAAAAAAACTGGCTGAGCTTGAAAATATCAAGGTTTTAAATCTTAATGAGTTGTCAAACGCTCTAAAACCGATTTATAGCGGTGGCGAAAAACTTGAAGTCAAAATAGTTAAGCCTGGCAAGGAAGAAGGACAAGGAGTCGGCTTTTTATCAGATGGCACTATGATAGTTGTGGATGATGCTGAAAATAGAGTCGGCGAAATTCTTTTTGCAGAAGTGACTAATATTTTGCAAACCGGCGCAGGTCGAATGGTATTTTGTAAACTGTCAGAAGATAATAAATAAATGGAGAAAAATGAGAGGTAAAAAATGGCTTTGCTGGTTCAGGACGTTATGGAGACCGATCCGCTTATAATAGACATTGACTGTTCGGTTTTCCGTTTAAGAGAGTTAATAGTTGTAAGACAGCCTGAATCGGTTCTTGTCAGGAAAAACAGCTCGAATGCCTTTGCAGGTATAATAAATTCTTCCGATTTTGCAGCTATAACAGAGGCTGATTTGGATGACCATGTTGAAAGCGTAATGGAAACAGATGTTCCAACAATACGTAAAGAGCGGACGCTTCAAGAAGCTGCGGCATTGATTTCTTCATCTCATTTAGAGGCTTTGCCCGTAGTAGACGAAAATGGCATTATTAAGGGGTTGCTTAGCTATCGTGATTTGATAAAAGACATAGTTAAGATTGAGCCCCTCCAGGACTTGACCCCTGAGAGCTCCGCAATTTTTTTGGCTATGACTAAAGATGCCGAGCAGGAAGAATATTGGCTGCAGAAGGTTACGAGAACAGGTTTTAAAGCTGCTATAACTCAAGTTGGCGCAAATGCTGAGAAGTTGCCCATAAAGCTTAGAGAAGCTGCCGTTGTTTCATCCATAGCTCGCTCAGTCATAAAAGAAGACCCTTGTGAAAAAATGGCTGTTAGTGCAGCAGTCAGAGATGTTTATCTGCAATGCCATATAATCAATCCTGGTTTGGGAGGCGGTTTCAAGGTAGCTATAGTCAGGGGCGATGGCAGAATTGCTGTGGCGGCTTTCGGAAGATGCGGCCATTCTCTTTCAAACGGAACTGAACAAATTTTTGTAGGGAGTAACATAATATGACAAAACAAGTAAGAGTAAGATTTGCTCCATCGCCTACAGGATATTTGCATGTCGGCGGAGCCAGAACGGCTCTGTTTAATTGGCTTTTTGCCCGAAAAACAGGCGGAAAGTTCATTTTAAGAATAGAAGACACGGATCTTGCCCGCTCTACCCAAGAGTCTGTAGACGGTCTTTTGCGCGATCTTAAATGGCTCAATATAGACTGGGATGAGGGCCCTGAAAAGGGAGGCGACTATGGACCATATTTTCAGGGGGAAAGACAGGAAATATATAAAAAGAAAGCTCTTGAGTTAGTAGAAGCCGGTTTGGCTTATTACTGCTTTTGTACTGATGAAGAGCTTGAAGCCAAAAAGCAGATAGCTGAAGCTGAGCATAAATCTTTGCATTATGACGGAACCTGTCGAAACTTGTCTTCCGATGAAGTTAAGAGACGCTTGGAAGCAGGAGAGCAGGGAGCTATAAGGCTTAGAGTTCCAGACAAGGATTACTTTATAGACGATATTGTCAGAGATCGAGTCGAATGGAAAGCGGGAAATGTGGGCGACTTTATAATTTTGCGCTCAAATGGCATGCCTGTATATAACTTTGCTGTGACAGTAGATGACGCTCTCATGAAAATAACACACGTAATCCGTGCGGAAGAACATCTTTCAAATACTTTACGCCAGCTTATTATTTATGAAGCTTTTGGAGTAGAGCCGCCTAAGTTTGCTCATGCTTCTCTTATCTTAGGCGCAGATAAATCAAAGCTTTCCAAGAGACATGGAGCCACTTCGGTTGGACAATATGCAGAAGAAGGATTTTTGCCGGAGGCTTTGGTAAACTTCCTTGCTTTGCTTGGATGGAACGAAGGAAATGACAGAGAAATTTATACCGTTCCCGAACTCATAGAAGCTTTTTCTATAGAAAGGCTTACAAAAGCTCCTGGAGTATTTGATAAAGAGAAACTTCTATGGCTGAATGGTCACCATCTTAGAAATATGCCGCCGGAAAAATTGGTCGACTTGATAAGGCCCGTTATTCAAGCAGCTTTACCTGAGAAACCTGAATTACTTGAAACAGAAATGCTTGTGAAGCTTTTGGAGCAGATTCAGGTCAGAATGACTCTTGTTTCAGATGCTGCAGACTTAGCTAAGGCTATTTATGTCAGTAAAGAGCCTGAAGATGAAGAAAGCATTAATATTCTTGAAGAAGCAAAAAAAACGCCGTTATTTGACTCTCTTATTAAACATTTTGAGACCTGTGAATGGAACAAAGACGGGTATAATACAGCTATAAAAGAGAGCGGTAAAGAAGCCGGTGTTAAAGGCAAAAATCTATATATGCCTTTGAGGCTTAAGCTGACAGGAGAACAACATGGTTCAGACCTGGTTGGTCTCTTGGACTTGCTTGGACGTGAAGAGGTGTTGAAACGTCTTAAAAAATAAGGATGTAAGAAATGATTGTAGTAAAAAAAATATTCCTGCCATTGCTATTATCTGTTTTTTGGGCATATCCTGCTTTTGCATATAATGCCAAAATGCATGTAGATATAGGTTTAAATCACTTTTATAAGCACAGATATTTGGATGCGTATAAAGAATTTAAAAAGGCTGCTGAGCTTGATCCTGAATATCCTGAAGCTCGTTACAATTTGGGCAGGGTTTACAAAAATCAGGGATTTATAAAAGAAGCTATAAGCGAATTTCAGATAGCTGTTGCTCTTAAGCCTGATTATTTGGCGGCGAGGCGCGAACTGGATTCTCTGCTGACCTTCTTGGAAGAAAATGCTGCGGCCAGCGCAAAAATACAAGGACGAGAAGCTTATACTAATACAGGAGCTTCTCAGGCTATTTCAGCAAGAGAGGCGGAACGCAGAGGACAAGCGGCTCTAAATGATGGCAACTATGCGGAAGCTGCCCGTTATTATGATTTGGCTGTGAAGAGCAATCCTGATGAGTTGCATTATATCAAGATGTTAGGCTTTGTGTATTTCAAGCAAGGCAGATATTTTGAAGCTATGGAGCAATATAATAAAGCTTTGGAGAAATCCCCTTCGGATCCTGAGCTTTCTTACTCCATTGGAGCTGTCTATCTCAAACAAAACTATTTGAGACAGGCAGAGAGAGCTTTTGAAAGAGCTTTATCTTTAAGGCCTGATATGCTGAAATCCGTATTTGCTCTTGGCGAGACTTATGAAGCAATGGATTTGCAAGATAAGGCTTTGTTTTATTATAAAAAGGCGCTGGAGCTGAATCCTAATCTCAAAGAAGCTAAGACTAAAGTCGAAAGCATGACTGAAAGAAATAACTATGAGTATTTCAAAAGGGGAGCCTATTTCTATCAAGCCGGTGAACATGCAAAGGCTGCCCCATACTTGAGAATGGCTCTTTCAGGAACAGCTCTCAGCAGACAACAGCGGAATCAGGCTGAAGAAATGCTTGCGGCAAGCTCTTACTGGGTTCAAAGGGAAGAACAAAAGGAACAGCTTAAGAGCGAAATGCAGCAGATTACCCAGAAATCCTATTTGGGACGGGATGTCACCGTTAAAGAGGCGGCTTCCAATCCCGCGGCTTATATGGGCTGTGCTATAGAATGGGAGGGAAAGCTGGAATATATCTCCAAAGAAGATGATTGGGCTGTCGCCATTTCTATAAACTCTGATCCTTCTGTAAATGCCGACACAAATATGGAACATGTTTTTTTGGCTCTTTTGCCTGAAGCTCTGCCAGGGTGGTTTAAGCCGAAACGCTTTATTGATGTAACTGTTAAAGGTAAAATTTTGAAGGTTCAAAAACTTTTTAACGATAACTCGAAGGTTTTCAGCAGAAATTTGCAGCCAGTGGTAGCTGTAACAGAGATAACGCTTTTTGATAAATCCACAAACTTTCCACTCACAATAAGGTTTTAAAATAACAAGTAGTTTCTAGTATTATTTAGGAAAGAAGAATTTGTTGTTCACAGATTGTAACAAACAGTTGCCATGGATTAGTGGACGATGTGCAAAGAGGGAACGAACAGCCAGTGGTGAGTGGCGAGAGAAGAGCTGAAACCACAAAAAAATAAAGAATATATTTATTAGCTTCTTAAAGCAAATATCAGTTTCAGCAATTGAGTCTAAACAATTCCACTGCCTACTGCTCACTGTCCATTGTATTTATAGGCTTTCGTAGATTTGTTTTGCGAGTTTGGCTACCTCGGCTGAGGGATCATCTTGCATGTCTTTGGCGATCGCTTTGCTTAGGTTTTTATGCTCTGTGAAAGCAGGAAGAGCCTGCAAAGCTTGGATGCGCACTTCGGGATATTCGTGATATAAGAAGTCTTCAACAGCAGACAGACCAGCTTCACCATAAGCTGTGACTTTGCTGATTGCAGCTGATTTATCTGATTCCAAGTCACTATACATATAGAAATCTAAAAGAAACTCTATTTCTTCTTCAGGTGTTGCTCCTTTAGGTATTTGTATGTTTGTTGAGGGCTGCGGAGCTTGAGAAAACACAGGTATTCCGTCGCTGCTGGCAGGCTGTGCAGGTGAGGAAGAGACAGAGACCCAAGTCTCTTCTTGTTTTTTTTGTGTTTCTAGTCTGGCCATCTCTTTTTTTTCTTCTATCTTCTGGGCAATCTTTTGCTCTATTTTCTTTTCTGCTTCTTGCATTACGCTTGCATAAGCCTTGGGATTTATTGCTTTGATTTTATTTAGTTTTTCTATCAGATGTTCTGAATCAGGACTGAGTTCCAAAGCTATTTTGTAGGCTCTGGCTGCATTGGCGTATCTTTTGTAGTTCATAAAGATGTCGCCCAAAATTTCGCGGGGCTCAGGGTTTGTGGGATCCGCTTCCACAGCTTGTAATAGGGTTTTATTTATTTCTCCTGTTTGTTTTAAAATCATGTGAAGTTTTGCGAGTTTGCAGTAATAGGAGCTTTTTTCTGCTGGCAATAGATCAGAGCCTGCGACAGCTAATCCTGAAGAGAGAAGTTCAGCTGCCTTGTCATACATTTTAGCTGATTCGTAAAGTTTTGAAATACGCAAATAGGCTTCTGTTTTCTGAGGGTCTGCTTGCAAAGCTAGCCAACAGGCTTCTATAGCTTTGGTGAGCACGCCTTTTTCTTCATATTTTTCAGCTGCTTTCAGAAGTGTCTGAACTTTTCTAGCTATTTTTTTATCAGTCTTGCTGCCTTTCAAGGTTTGAGAGTAAAGAGGCGAAAGACCGTACAGAAACAGACAAAAAAGCATTGTGGCAAACAAATAAAACCTTGCATGGTTTATGTTTCTCTTCACGTTATTTCTCCGAAAATCAAAAATCCTCATTTATTCTATACACTAAACAGACTAACACAGATGGAATTTTAAGCATAGCTTAAAATCAGGGAGTAGGGCGTAGGGAGTAGCCTAAGAACCGAGTGGCGAGTGGCGGGTGGCGAGTAAGGACCAAAACCTTTTTAAACCACAGAATACACAGAATACACGGAAAAGGACAAAATATTTTTAATCCGCATAATTACGCAGATTGACGCAGATATCAGAAAGCAATGCTAAAAATTATATTCTATAATTTTTGCCATGTCTCACTTCTAACGAGCTCTTTATTAAATAAGTTTGCTGAATATCTCTTTTAAACTGAGATTTTGCAAAAATTGAAATCGCTTTCATCATATTGCCTTCTTAAAGCATAGAGAATATTGGTTATTTATCAATATCTCAAAGCAGTTATTAGTTTCAGTAATTGATTCTAACAATCAATTTGCCACTCGCCACGCACCACTCGGATTTTTAATTTCTCAGTTTTTTTCTCAGCTTGCCGATAAGTTGAGTATATAAGATCCCAAACTGAGGAAGACAAATACAAACAATGAGGCAAACAAAGATTAATCGTGGCTGTATGTTTTCAAGGCTGGTAGCCGCAGTTCTTTGCCTGTTTTTAATGCCGCAGGCTATCTTGGCTCAATCCCAGACCTTCAATGATCTGCCTTCAGATCACTGGGCCTATAAGGATGTGGAATTTTTAATAAGCCAAGGCTACATGGATGGCTATCCTGACGGCAGTTTTAAAGGCAGGAAAGTAACTACGAGATATGATGTCGCTCTTATCATTGCGCGAATCCTCAGGCGCATGGAAGAACGCAAGGATTCAATTGAAGCGTCAAGCGAAGCTGAAAGAGCGGCTCTTGCACGCCTTACCAAAGAATTCAGAGATGAACTTGGTTTGTTGGATGTCAGAGTTGACTCTTTAGAGCGCAGAATGACTGACGGCGAAAACAAACTTAAAGACCTTGAAGCTAAGCTTCCTAAAGTCAATATATTCGGTTTTTATAGAACCAGAGGACAGTATGTTTTAGACCCTTCAACAGTAAGCCGCAACGAAAAAGGCGATGAAGTAAATTATATTAAAGAATCTGGCTGGGCAAGCATGTATCACCAGCTTTATTTGCGCTTTTTAGGCAAGCCTTTCGGTGATGAGATTGAAACCTTTTATGAGCTGTATGGTTATGCCAGCGGTGTGAGTTTCAACAGGCTCGTATATAATGAAGAGGGCAGTCCGGATCCCTTTGATGGTGTTGACAACTATGTTAAGCGTATAAGAAACGACAGTTATGTAAAAACTAACACCATGCATATAATGAGCAAAGCTAAAGACGTAAAGCTCAGATTCTATGCAAATGAAGGCATTACAGGCATTAACAACCCTAGCAATATAATGACTGAGAATACAAATATTGTAGATCCCTATCAGGGCATTGAAGTTTCAGGAACTATTTCTCCTGGTATTTCTTATCAAGCGGGTGCTTATAAAGATGACCTCGAATGGGATTATTATGACAATTCTGAGATGTTTGCAGGCCGTGTCATTTGGGAACTTCCCAAGAGCTTCAGCGATGACAAGTTGACAGTAGGTATGTCTTATGCGGAAAAAATCTATGGTTATAAGACTCATGGTGACAACAACGATGTTCGCGCAGTGGATATCAACTATTCAACGGATAAAATGGGCAAGATTCAAGTTGCTGCAGAAAGATTGACTTCAAAGACCATGATCAAAGGCCCTGGCGAAACAGTTGCCAGTTCCAAAGAAGGTTCTGGAACAAAATTCGATTTGAGCTTCCAAGAAGGCGGTTTTACAGGCACTTTCAAGCATTATGACTTCAGCAAGAATTTCAGGGCTTATATGGCGCCTATTTGGGTATATGACGCAGATCCGCCAGATTGTGATGTCGGCGATAGGGAACACCCTTATAGAAATGAGTTGGCGGTAGAGAAGGACGGTAAATGGGAAAAAGACGATGAGTGGAAGGGGACTGATCTGGGTAAAAACTATGGAAGAACTGACTTCCAAGGTGAAAAGCTCAACAGATTTTCTTTGAACTACGATTTTGGAAATAAACTTTTCTCTATGACCAAGGGCTTCTCTGTCGAGGCGACCTATCTTTCCAAAACTTGGGAAGAAGATCCTTTAAGACCTATGATCACAGACGGTCTTTCCGGCAGAAAGATGACTTTCCAGTTGATTTCAGACTTCACTGATAATACAAGTTTGAAATATGACTTTGTTTCGAAGAAGAAAGCTTTGCCGGATGCTCAAAACATCAAGAGCAACGCATTTGAGCTGAGCGTGCGTTTGGATGATAAAACCAGCTCCAAAGGCAAGGTTTATATAGAATCGGATCCTAATGATGTTTTTGAAGCAGGTTCTACTACCTATGATTTTATGCAAAAAATAGGTTACTTCGAGTTGAACTCCAACATAAATCCTCGCGTTTTCCTGAAAGGTTCGGCAGAGCATCAGGTAAAATGGGCAAGCACTCCGCGTGAAAATGTCAGAATGGATTTCATCGGAGAGGTTACTTACAATGTAACGCCTTCAACCAGCATAACAGGCGGTTTGCAACACATTGATTATGAGGATGACGGCGACAGTTCAAACTCCAGCTTGGCAAACGCTATCATAGCTGAGATCAAAAAGAACTTTACTCCTAAGCTCAGAGGCAGAATCTTCTATACAAGAGGTATTGTCGAATATAAAGACAATATGAAAGATTCTTTGGATAGAGAAAATGCTTATGGTGAGCTGATTTACAACCCAACTAAAGATTCTTCCATAAGATTCAAATTTGGCTATGATTATCCGGATCTTTGGAAATGGGCTGTTACAAGTGTGGATAATGGCAAAGACTTTGAAACAATGGAAACTCAAAAGATGTTTATCTTTGAGGCCAGAGCCAATTTCTAGGAGCGACAAAATGAAAAAGAAAATAACAGCTGTTTTGTTCATTGCAATTTGTGCTCTTTTTACAACAGGCTGCATTCAAGAACAGGCATTTATACCTTCATCCAATATTAAAGGAAAGGTGCAGGTGCCCCCAGGACAGATTCCTAATGGCATTAAAGTAACCGTGGCTGGCAAAAAAGGCCTGTCTGCCTATGTTGATAATAGAGGCAATTATTCAATAGAAGTTCGTGAGCCTGGCAGATATTTGCTTATAGCTCATGGTATGGATTTTGAGCCTGATTATGTCTGGGTAAATGTTGAGTTGGAAAAGGAAACTAGGGCTTCGGACATTAACTTGGCAAAAAAAGTCGTGGGCGAGGCCAAATGGATTGCTACTATAGTAGATTTTCCGGAAGCTGAAGAGTTTTATATAAGCCCTATAGAGCCAAAATGGACTGAGGGAAAACAAAAAATGAGGGATGACGGCATGAGCGGTGATAATTTGGCTAATGACGGTATTTTCACTCTCAAAAAGAGAAATGTGCCTTCAGGTTACCAGAGCTATGAAATAGTTTATAAAACTAAAGACGGCAAGGAAAAAAAGGTTAGAGATCCTCATGAAGAACTTGTATACAAAAATAACTCTGTGACCTATGTTCATGCAGCTCCTGTAAAGCAGGCTGTAGGCAGAGTTCTTAGCGATTTGACAGGTATCAATTACTCGGAAATTACCCTTAGCACCAGAAAAGGCTCCAGAACTATGAAGCTGAATTCCGATGGCACCTATACATTTGCTATGGAAGGCAGCGGAAAAGAATATCTGGTATTCAGAAGCGACAACATACATATAAAGGCTGTTCCTGTAGACCTGACCAATGTTTTTTACTACGAAGTGCCTGATGTGACTGTTAGCTCTAAAAAACCTGGCGAATTAAAAGTTTCTTTGATTGCAAGCGACTTTGCAAATGTCACAGAGCCAAAAGTTGTCGGCAAGTTCACAAATGGGGAGCCCGTAGCTCTCTATGATAATGGATTGCATGGTGATGATGTTGCTGGTGACGGTGTTTATAGCAGGCTCTTTACCGGCTTACTTCCTGGATATTATGAATATGCCTTTGATATAAGTGCTGACAGACCGGTTAAAGACCCATACGAAGAACAAGGCAATGAGGAATATTCAATTGTCAGGGTTAAATAATATGAGAAGAATAATCGGAACTTCTAGATTAATATTGGTGCTTCTGCTTCTGTGTGTTCTGAGAATAGGATTGGTGGCGGCGCCTAGACAAAACTTCTATTATGAAGATAAAACTTTAATTGATATACGCGACCGAATAGGTGATGACAAAGGGAGCGGTTATTACCAGTATCCTCTCAATAAAGAACTTAAACGCGGAACCTTTGATCTAAAACGTTTCACTGTTTATGAAGAAGGCGATTTAATAGTTTTTGATATTCAGTTCAGAGACTATATTATGCGTAACTGGAACAACGGCAGAAGTGAACAGCAAGGTTTTGTTGCCAATCTGATAGATATCTATGTTGATATAGATGGAGTTGAAAACTCAGGTTATTCATTCGCTTTGCCTGGCCGTAATGTGTCTTTCTCCGGTAAAATGGGTTGGGAAAAGGTTATAGTTGTTTCGCCGTTAAGCTTTATTGAAATGAGTGAACATATCAGAACCTTTACTGATGATATCGATTTCATGAGAAAAGTTCCTGATATAATAGTAGCTGACGGCATCATAGTTGAGCAAGATAGAATCAAAGTCAAGGTTCTTGCAAGCAAAATCCCTGGACTTTCTGAAAATAGCGGTTTTCAGTGTTTCTCAATGGGGTTTTCAAGGGTTCTGTCGGCATCCAGATTTTTCAATGCCGATGTAAGAGCTTTTCCCACAGCTGACGATTTTGGAGGCGGTTACGACGAATATGGCGAACCTTCCATTATAGACATGGTAACCCCTGAGGGAGTCAGTCAGTATGAATTGCTCTCTAAGTGCCGTACATCTTCATATTTGGAGAATATAGAATATGCTTCAGTTCCTTTTGTCTATAAAGATGGCAAGGGGATCAGCCCAGTATGTGAAGAAAAGCTGAAGAGAGCGGCTGCCCGTCAGACAGGCGGCAGTCTAAAAGGAACACCTTTGCCGCAAAGCTTGCAGCAGTATAATACAGTTAAACAGCAGACGAGACCGGTTTCGAAACCGGTCGCAGTGCAACCGCCTCAATCTTCTAAGACAACGCAGAAGTCTGCTGTTCAATCTCAGCCACAAGTGCCTGATTTCAGCAATTTCCAAAGACTTGCTCCTCAAAAGCAAACCTCTTCTGCTTCTAAGTCTCCTGTGACTATACAACATACCTCTAAGACTCAAGAGAAGGCGACTGTGGAAAAGAAAGTTTCCCAACAAAATCAACTTATGCAGAATCCTCCTTCACTAGAAGGCTTTGTTCCCCTTAATTGAGCAAAAATATAATAAAAAAAGGCGGAGCAGCCGCCTTTTTTCTCTCATCTTTTACTTCAGAAATGACGATTACAGATAAGTAAAAAGAAGTTAGAGATTTTCAAGGAGGCTTAATTAAATGAATCAGAAGTTTAAGACATCCGCTTGCCTGCTAATGTTGCTTTTGGCAAGCTTTGTCACTAGCAGCCTGCAAGCGCAGTCCGTAAGATCCAGAGGTATGGGAAGCGCCTTTATTGGCTTGTCAAACGATGAATCCGCTATATTTTATAACCCGGCAGGATTGAGTCAAATCGAAGGACGTGAAGCTTCTATACAGGCAAAAGTCAACGAACGTGATACCTATGAATGGCAGAGCTTCGCTTTCACAGGACATATCTACGAAAGTGAACAGTCCACTGGATTTTCAATAGCAGACTATCTTGAAGAAAATATTCTTGAAGAACCTATGCCCAGAAAGCCGAAATACAGTTATGGTATGTCCTATACAATGGATAAACGCCCGGAAGCATTCGGAAAAGTGGTGGGCGGTTCTTACTCTGGCTTATCAACCAATGTAAGTGATTTCCAGCTGGCTTTTGGAACCAAGTTTCCTGTAGCTAAGAATTTGCTTGCCAGGGAACAGCTTTACGGCGGTTTGAAATTGAGGATTCTGGACGTTGACAGAAAAAATGTGGCTTTGGGAACTCAGAAAACCCGAAAATCTTATTCTATGGGCGCAGGTCTTATTTATCATTATAATGACAGAATAACCGGCGGTCTTGTTGTGGACAATCTGTTCGAACATCTTGATGACTCTAATGTCGCCAAAGATGGAATAAGCTTGAATATCGGCGCTGCTATCAAAGTTGCTCAGGGAACCACTATTTCAATGGATCTTCTTAATATAACCGATTCTGGAAAAGCTTATGAACAACAATACAGAGTCGGGGTAGAAAAATACTTTACAGAAAATGATTTTGCAGTCAGAATAGGTTCGTGTAATGGCACCTTGTCAGTAGGTTTCGGCATGAACATTATGCCTAATCTTCGGGTAGATTATTCTTACTATGATGGCGAGAAAATCCCTGAACATCATGTGGGTGCTCACTTTACTTTTGATTAAGCAGAGGCTCTATAGAATGAAACAGAAGCTGATTCTGTTAAGCTTGATAATCTCTCTGTTCTCCGTTCTTCCTGCAAGGGCGGAGAAATTCTCCATTTCAGAGACTTTTATAACCGAAAGTATACAAGTTGAAGGTCTTGCAGGCAGACCTTGGGAAATTGTCGCTTCACCTCTGCAAGAAGAACAGGAGAGAGCATGGATGGACGCATCTCATCATGCTTATGAAGCTTTGTTGAAGTTGCCTTTCGGAGACGGAAAAAAAGTATCTGATTGCCTTTTTGTAAATCCTTCATTGAAAAAGCGTCTAGGAATGCTTTTAAAAGCTGCTGAAAAGGACTTTTATACAGAAGAGCTTTCCGGATTGGTTAAATGCAAACTCAGAGTAGAACTGTCAGGGCCTGTCAGTTTGCGTTCCGCTCTCTATCTTGAGGCCTTGAAGCTAGGCACTGCCAAAGCTTCTGACATCTTTTTTCGTAAAGACAGGGAAACAGGAGAAAAAATCAAAAAATCACCTTATTCTCAATTAGTAATAGATATGCGAAAAACCTCTTTTCAGCCTTCACTTTTTCCGAAGTTCTTAAGTGAAAAGGGTTTTTTGCTTTTCCAAGAAGCTATGATTGCAAGTCCGGCAAGATTCAGCAGGCCTGCTGTGGTGTATAGAACGGAGATGCCTGACTTCACTTCTGGAAACGTTTTTTTTGCGGAAACATCCTTTGACTCCAAACATCCTCATGACATAATAGTCAAATATCAAGATTTGAACGAATTCGTGCTCTTTGCAGGTGATTTGGAAGAGAATTTGCTCTCAGACAAGACAATTGTTGTTTTAATTGATAAAATAGATAGCCTCAAGCATGTGAATTCTGGTAGACTGCAGAAAACAAGCAAACAGAAATAAAACTGGTAAATCACAAATACTCTAACCGCTTTGCAGGAGGCTGTTTAAGTGAAACAACAACCTACGTTGGCACTCGCGATTATCTTTACGTTCGCGGCTGCGGCTTTATTTGCTGGCACCGTTTCCAGAGATATGAATGCGAAATTGGACAGACTGGAAAGATATGTTTACGGAAAAGTCAATCCAGGCGAGCCGCTTGCCAGGCTCAAATCTATAGAAAAGCTCTTTTTCGGCAGAGTAATGGAACAACCCGCTGCGGAAAAGGCTGATTTTTTGCATGATTTCGTTTTTGAAGGCTCCAAGCACAGCACTCCTATGGAGATGAAGCTTAGCTATCTTGAGTGGAGTGTTTTCAACGCTTCTTCCTCAGGCTCATTTCAAGAGCGCCTTGAAAAGGCAGATCGGGCTATAACTGGCTCCTCTGGCTCTGATTTGCTGGCTTTCAGGTTGGAACAGCTTGTAAACATGTATATTCCCGATGGCAATATATCCAGAATCAGGGTGGTTTTGCCCGCTGGCACTTCTGTTCTTCTTGAAAGCGAAGAAGTCATTTCCAGTGTCACAGCTAAAAAGGGCGATGTCATACAAATGCGTGTGGCTGAAGACCTCTTTTTAGGAGGCAATCTGCTGGTAATTTCAAATAACAGCATAGTGACTCCCGTAGTCAGGTCGGTGCGCCGCGGCGGCCGTTTTGGCAGAACAGGTTATATAAATCTTGATCTTTCCAAAATTGAAACTATGGACTCGACCCCCGTAAAGGTTTCCATTGAAGATGTGGGCGACAAGCTTAATCCGAAGTCAGTCGGAATGGCTGCCGGAGCTTCGGCTCTGGGTTACTTGGTCTTGGGGCCTATAGGAATAGGCGGGGGCGCCTTTATCAAAGGCGGAGAAATTGAAGTTCCTTCGGGAACCATATTTAGAGTTAAAACTGTCGAAGATACTGTAGTAACAGGTATTCTTGTTCCAAGAAAACAGCCAAAGAAGTAAAAAACTGTTTTCCGGATTTATAAATTTCGGAGGGTAACATGAACAAAGTTGTAAGCAACAGACTTCTTGCGAATAACATTCACGCAATTGAAGTAGAAGCGCCCCTTATTGCGCGCTCCAGAAAACCGGGAAATTTTGTTATTTTACGTGTCGGCGATAAAGGTGAAAGAATACCTTTAACAATAGCTGATGCTGATGTCGAAAAAGGCACTATAACTCTAGTGGTTCAAAAAGTCGGCGCGTCCTCGGCGAAAATAGTAAGTCTCCAACCTGGCGATATGGTAACAGATTTGGTTGGTCCTCTGGGACAGAATACTCATATTAGCAAGGTGGGAACAGTTCTGGCTTTGGCCGGCGGTCTAGGCGCTGCTCCCTTGCTGCCTATAGTTAAGGGTTTTAAAGAAGCGGGAAACCGTGTGCTTACAGTCTTGGCTGCAAGAAACAAAGATTTGCTGATTCTCAGAGAAGAACTCGGTGCTTATTCAGATGAGCTTTTGATTATGACAGACGACGGCTCTGAAGGCAAAAAAGGCGTTGTAACGGTTGGCGGCGAAGAATTCATTAACCGTGAAAAAGTGGATCTTGCTATAGCAATAGGTCCCGCTATAATGATGAAGTTTGCGGCTCAAATGACTAAAAAATATGATATTCCTACTATTTGCAGCCTTAACACCATAATGGTTGACGGCACAGGAATGTGCGGAGCCTGCCGTGTTACAGTTGGCGGCGAAACCAAGTTTACCTGCGTTGACGGTCCCGAGTTTGACGGACACGCCATTGATTTTGATGAACTCTTGAACAGGCTTGGCGCTTACAAAGAAGAAGAATGCAAATTGCCCGTTAAATAATGCAGCGGAGAAAAAAATGAGCAAAGAAAAATATACTGAAATGAGAAATCAGCCTTGGAGAGATGAGCTTAGAAAAGCTGTTCCTATGAAAGAAAGAACAGCCGGCGAACGTGTCAAAATGAACGAAGTAGATCCGGCTGAACGCATTAAATCGCAGTTACTGGAAGTTAACCTCGGGCTCACCCCTGAGCAGGCTCAAGCTGAAGCTAAACGCTGCATGGACTGTGCAAATCATCCTTGTATTAACGGTTGTCCGGTCGGTATCGATATACCCACGTTTGTAAAGCAAATTGAAAAAGGCGAGTTTGGCAAAGCCGCAAATACTCTTAGAGAATACAGTTCTTTGCCGGCAGTCTGCGGACGCGTTTGTCCCCAAGAAAAACAATGCGAAGCCCAATGCACCTATCACAAGATGAAAAAAGAGCCGGTAGCTATTGGATATTTGGAAAGATTCGCGGCAGACTATGCTATAAAGAATCCTGGAGAATGTCCTAAGCCTGAAAAGAAGCCCGCAAACGGCATCAAGATCGCAGCTATAGGTGCAGGCCCGACTTCACTTGCTTTTGCTGGCGACATGGCGAAGCTTGGCTATGATGTTACAGTTTTTGAAGCTCTGCACGAAATCGGCGGCGTTCTTAAATACGGTATCCCCGAATTCAGACTTCCTAACTCAATCGTAGACAGTGAACTGAAAGCTATGGAAGAACTGGGTGTTAAATTTGTCACCAACTTCCTCGTAGGCAGAACAGCTACTCTTGAACAGCTTTCAGAAGAGCATGGCTTTAAAGCTTTTTACGTAGGCAGCGGTGCAGGTCTTCCTCGCTTTATGAATATACCGGGTGAAAACCTTAACGGAGTTATGTCCTCTAACGAATATCTTACCAGAGTCAACCTCATGGGAGCAGGCTCTGAAGATTCAGAAACTCCCGTGCTTCGCGGCAACACCGTTATGGTAGTCGGCGGCGGAAACACAGCTATGGACTCCGTAAGAACAGCCAAACGTCTTGGCGCTGAAAGAGCCATAATAGTTTACAGACGCAGCAGAGAAGAAATGCCGGCCAGACTTGAAGAAGTCCATCACGCTGAGCAGGAAGGCATTGAGTTTATGACTCTGCATAATCCTATAGAATATATTGGCACTGAAAAAGGCAGAGTCCGTGCAGTTAGGCTTCAGAAAATGGAACTGGGTGAGCCGGATGCTTCCGGCAGAAGAAAACCTGTTCCGATAAAAGACGCTATTGTTGAACTGCCCATAGACTTGGCTGTTGTGGCTGTCGGTGTTTCTCCCAACCCGCTTTTGCTCAGAACGCTTAAAGGTGTCGAATTGAGCAAATGGGGCACTATAGTCGTTAATGAAGAAACAAACCAGTCTTCAGACCCCGATATATTCGCAGGCGGCGATATAGTCAGAGGCGGAGCTACTGTTATATTGGCTATGGGGGATGGCAGAAAAGCGGCCGCATCCATGGACGAATATCTCAGAAAGAAATATAATCTCGACTGATGGCTAGAAAAAAATTGCTGAGGTTCGAAGAAAACGACGGGTTTTCTTCGGTCCTCCAGCCGTCGCCCTATAAGCTTCTTGAAGGGCCTCATCCTTACAGGGGCAAGTGGTCTGAGACCCATTTCGGCAACTTAAACCCTCTTGTCCTTGAGCTGGGATGCGGCAGAGGCGAATACGCTGTAGGATTGGCTCTCGCTAGTAAAGATAAGAATTTTATAGGCGTAGATATTAAAGGCTCAAGGCTTTACCACGGAGCCAAATTTGTAGAAGAAAACTCTTTGCCCAATATTTGCTTTGTCAGAACCAGAATAGACTATATAGCTCAGATTTTTGACAATGAGATCAACGAAATTTGGCTGACATTTCCTGACCCGCGGCCTGAAAGAAAGAGAAAAAGGCTCACTTCTCCTATTTTTATGGAGAGATATCTCAAAATTTTAAAAGGGCATGGGCTTTTACACCTGAAAACTGACAGCAAGCCTTTGTGCGACTACACTCTTGAAGTGGCTCAAGAATTTGGTTTGGAAGTGTTGCATCACACTGATGATCTCTATTCGCTGGAAAATCGCGATGAGATATGCCCTCCGATTCAAACCGCCTATGAAAAACGCTATCTCGCTGAAGGCAGGAAGATCAATTTTTTGACTCTAAAAGTCAAAAACAATTTTTAAACCACAGAATACACGGACAAACACTGAAAATTTGTTTTTTTATGCGTCAAGACAGTTCTGATATCAATTTGTCATAGTCTGCATGGCTGCCAATTCAGAACCAGAGAAAACCATCATTTATCATCTCTACGGCAAGCGCTCTGTAACGAATGCCTACTCTGGCTGACCACAACTGCCCGATCTTCTTGAATTTTAATGAACTGTGGTTTGGGTAATTCTTCAGAAGAACAAAATTCTTGACGGCAGTTTTTCTTATGCTGACAGGCAAGGTTTCATAGGCAGACCAGAAAGAGGAGCTGCGAAATGCTTCATAATTGTTTGGTTTTGCCGTCTTTGTGTTCTGAAATTGCTTTGTTGATAAGCACATCAAACTTAGCTGAAGCACAATCTTTTTCTATTTTTTTATCCCAATTTTTAGCGTTAAAACGGAACTGCTCTTCGGACAACTGTTTGACAGCGTTTTGCAACTCTTGGACCTGATTACTCATATTTCACCTCAGTGATAATATATATCATAATAAAAACAGGGGGGTGGGGGGGGTAGGGCGTAGAAAAGAGGAAACTATCCACTCAACCACTAACTCTAGTGCGGCGGCAAATCTGTTACGCTGCATTTGAGTTTATTAACTTGGAGAATATAATAAGCAACTGTTAGATGTTACGCCGCACTAGTTGCATCGGATGCTGCAGCAGAACTTTTGCTCCGCCTTCACGCAACTCAGCTTCATCGCGGAAACCCCAGAGAGCGCCAATCGGAAACATTCCGGCGGTGACTGCCGTTTTCATATCAACGATTGTATCTCCGAGATACATGGTACGCTCAGGTTCTATGCCAGTTTCTGCGGCGATTCTCAGGGCTCCTGCCGGATCCGGCTTTTTCGCGACCTGTTCGCTGACACCATATACGCATTTGAACGGCACTTTCGGGAAAAACTTCTTAACTATGACGGTTGTAAATTCATGAGGCTTGTTCGAAAGAACCGACATGAGCAAGCCGCGTTTTTGCAACTCGGCAAGAAGCTTTTCAATGCCTTCATATGGTTTGGTGGCTACAGCCCAGTTTTTTTCGTAATCAGCATGCAGCTCGGAAAATACCGCATCAATAATTTCAGCTGTCCTCTTTTCGGGCGGCAAGGCACGCTCGGCAAGCACTCTCATGCCATTGCCGACAAAATAACGGTAGGCATCGACAGGATGCGTTGGGAATCCATGATTTGCAAGGGCTCTGTTGGTCGAATCTGCAAGGTCGGCTAAACTGTCCAGCAAGGTTCCGTCCAGGTCAAAAATTATGCTTTTATATTTAGAAATATCCATTTGTCCCCCCTAGATATAGAATAGACATAAAAGAGTGAATTTTATTTTTATCTGTAGTTTTCATAAAGTAACACGGATTCGGAGAAATATCGTCTTCTTATACCGACTAATTCTGTTTTTATGAGATTTCTCTCTTTATTTATGTGTGATTAGGGTGATTTTAAGGCTTTTGGTAGTTCGTTGTTCTTAGGTATTTGGTCCTCACGCAACACTCGCCACCCGCCACTTATCACTGGCTGTTAAGGTGTATTCTGCGTGTTATGTGGTTTAAAAATTTCTTTGTTTCAGTTTTTCTAAAACGAAAAGCGGCTTTCTGATTTCCAGAAAGCCGCTTTTGTTGCTTAAGTGCCGGAGACGGGACTTGAACCCGTATGGGTCTCCCCATACGCCCCTCAAACGTACGTGTCTACCAGTTTCACCACCCCGGCAGCAAAGAGAATCTTATCACGTTTTCCTGCAAAAAGCAAGAAATATGATAAAATATTTTTTCTAATCAGGGAGCAGTCGGAGCAGTTTGCACGGGCTGTGCAACAGGCGCTTCGGAAGCTGCCGGAGTTGTGGGAGTTACCTGAATCTGCATATTGCTGGGAATCATAGGAGCGGACATAGGCATTGTCTGCTGATAAGTGGGCAATTCGGGAGTTTTTTTGGCAAGCTTGTCGCCATTCCAAGCAAGAGTTATGGATGTAAACATAAATAGAATGGCTGATATAGTTGTGATTTTAGTAATAGCTTCATCTCCGCCTCTTTCTCCGAAGAATGCGCCAGCACCGCCTCCGCCGAAAGCGCCAGAAAGACCTTCTGATTTATCTACCTGAAGCAGGACTATTACAATCAGAAAGACACAAACGAGCCAATGAAGAATTTGAATTATTGTCATAAGTACAGACATGATATAAATAAACTCCTTGAGTTCTTGTACACTGATGTTGGTCTGAAGAATTTAACAGTTGAAGAAGATTTTGTCAATACCTCTTTTAGGTCCTTATCTGTGTAAATCTGTGTCTATCTGTGGATAAGAAGAAAAAAAAGTATTAGTTGAAGCTCATGATCCAATTTTGGTAGGCATATAAAATTTGCAGGAAGTAATCGTAACCCAAATAAAAATAAAGCAGAAAACCTAGAGCTAGAAATGGTCCAAAGGCTATAGCAGTATTAAACATACGGTATTTTTCTTTGTGCACTATTCTGCGGTAAATTATTCTGCCCAATCCGAAGATGGAGCCAAATAGGCTCGCAGTGATTACGGATACGACTACGCCTTTCCAGCTTGCCCAAGCTCCTATTGCCATTAAAAGTTTTACATCGCCAAGACCCATTGCTTCTTTGCGAAGAAGGAAAGCAGCAATTTTTGCGAGCAGATAAAGAAAACCGCCGCCTGCCAGTACGCCTATGATCGAATCTTTTAATGGCAGATAAAATGGCGGGGCAAAGTCAAAAAACCTTACTGAAAGAGTTCCGAAGGCTGAATATATAAGCCCTGCCGCGCAGCCGCCAAGGGATATGACATCGGGGATAATCAGGTATCTGACATCTATCACGGTGATCATATGGCAAATCATGACAAAAAACCAAGAGAGAAAGGCCATGCCGGAAAAGCCGTAAAAATAGAAGGAGAGGAAAGCGGCTATCGCAGAAACGAAAATATCAACATAATCCTGACGAGTTCCAGCATTGTAGCAGCCCCAGTTAATACCTTTTTCACAAGTTTTACACTTGAAATAAGTAGGCAATAGTCTTTCATGAAAGGGCAGAGATCTTATTCCCCAAGTTATATATTTGCCTGCCGCTGCACCAAAGACTGCGGCTGTTAAGGCAATGGTTATGCGGCTGTGCATTTTGATTGATTTTGTTTGGTGAACCAGTAAGCCAGTATTTTAAATATAAGCTTGGCTGCCATGAAATCAGAGGAAATATCTCCTGGAATAGGTGCTAGTTCGACTACATCGAAACCTATTATATTTTTCTCGAATACAAGGCGTTTCAAAAAGTCTAATGTAGGATACCAAAGCATTCCGCCAGGCTCAGGTGTACCTACAGCTGGCATAATTGAGGGATCAAAAGCATCCAGGTCGATTGTAAGATATACGTTTTCTCCCAAGGCGGAAAGCGCACGGTCTTGCCAACTGTCGTCAAGCATTTCGCTTGCGTATATAATGTTGTTTAAACCTTTTTCTTCGATGAAGTCTGCTTCCTCGGCTGATGTATTTCTTATTCCAATCTGTACGGCAGGAACCATCTCAACAACCCTTCTCATGACACAGGCATGATTAAAGGGGGAACCTTCGTAGCTGTCTCTTAAATCGGAGTGAGCATCAAGCTGTAAAACGGAAAATTCACCTTTGAAGTTGTTTTTGAATGACTTTATTACTCCAGCTGTTATGCTGTGCTCGCCTCCGAGCATCAAAGGCATTTTGCCGGCTTTCAGAATTTCATCTGTGGCTTTTTCGATGTTGGCTAGAGTGTATTGAGGTCCTCTCATGTCAGGCTCTAGAGGGGGTAAAACGTGTATCCCCTCTAAAACCGGTTCGCATTTGAGCTCCAAATCGTACAGCTCAATTTGCCTTGAGGCTTCAAGTATAGCTCTGGGACCTCCTCTGGTGCCAGCTCTATATGAGGTGGTGCTGTCGTAAGGAACAGGCATGACCACCACTTTGGCATCTTCAAACTCGCAATCTTCAGGGTATAACCCAAATAGATTGTCGGAAGCTTGGAACAAAACCTTTTCGAAGGGCATAGCTATTTATTGTTTTTTAGTCTTCGGCGAGATAGCCGTAAACGTAACCTATGAAAGCGACTATTGTGACTAAAAATGCCCACCATGCAAAACGAAAAATTGACATGTCTTAGACTCCTATATAGTGAAGATTTTACTGTCATATGTTAGCATAACAGTATAATAATAGTCAAAATCCTTTAAGGTTGTCATAAATATGAAAAGCAAGCATTATGTTGTTGCAGCTCTGTTGATTTTTTCTCTTACTGTTGCCATGGCTTATGAAGGGGCAAGCGTTGATCTCTTGGTTCAAAGCGCAGTCAACGATATGTACAGAAAGCGTTATACTCAAGCCTATGAGCTTCTTAAAGAAGCCTATAAGAAAGACCCTTACAGCTATTCAGTTCATTTTAATTTGGGCCGTCTTTTTGAAGAAACAGGAAATTTAAACGAAGCTCAAAAGGAATATAATATTGCTGTTTCTATAAACCCTTCGTTGGTTGCGGCTCAAAGAGCTTCTGCCAGAGTTTCCAAACAAATAGTTGCCAATTTGCAGAGTCAAGCTGTATCAAAAGTTCCTGTACAAACAGAAAAAACAGCAGCGCAAATTTTCTCGGATAAGGCTCCGCCTTCTTTGCAGAAGGCTCCCTCTATACCAGTTATCCCGCAAAGAACTCCTGCCCCAAAATATGTGAAACCTGAGCCTACACCAATAGAGCTTGCTCAAATAGCTCTGGATGCAGGCAGGCCGCAAGAAACTTTGGAGCGCCTTGAAAAACTTAATGCTGCTGAAAAAAACTCTTATGAATATTTTTTCTTGCAGGGGAAGGCTCATAGTGCCAAAGGCGACCTTTTTAAGGCGATAATTTCCTTGGAAAAAGCTATAAAGCTTAAAGATAAGAGCCTTGAGGCTCGCTATCTCTTAGGGCAAAACTACCAAAAAGCAGGTTTGAACGAAGAAGCTCTGAGGCATTATATGTTTTATTTCAATAATGAACCTCAAGCTTTTGTGGCAGTTGAAATAGGCAATCTTTTAGAAGCGAATGGCAACATTAAAGATGCGAAAGAGTATTATAAAAAAGCGGGTGAGTTGGAGCCTGCTAATGCTTTGATCGAATATAAAGTGCAAGAGTCTGCTGTCGCTAATGCTCAGGAAATGTATTTGGAAGCGAATAAAGCTTTGGACTTACACCAGTATGAAGAGGCTTATTCCTTATTTGAAAAGGCTTTGAAAACAAATACTCTCGGCGAAACCGCAAGGGCAGATGCCATCAGAAAGCAGAATATTGCCTTGTTCAGACAAAAGGACAGAGATTGGCGTCGCAGAGAAGCAACGCAGGGTCAGCAAACAACTCTTCAGGTTTATGGAAATCAAAACTTCAAGTTTTATGACTTAGAAAACCGAACTTTTTTGGATGATTTTACTGCGCCTGTTACCATAGAGTGGCAAGCCTACGTTGCCAAGAAAATTTCTATGAGAGGCCGGCATTTTATGCTTATGCTGAAGGTTTTGGACAGAGACGAGTTGGATACTATGAAAGTCCATTCTAATGATTATAAGCTGAATAAATACTATTCGAATAAAGGCGCTTTTTTGCTTATGGCTCCAAAAGATGAATTCCCTGGCTTTATGAGAGAGGGAATCGTTGTGGTTTTTACAGGTACGGTCAATTGGCAGTCATTTGATGTTTTAAATGAGGCAGCAACCACTGTTTCTCTTCCTGCAATAGATTTTATATCGGCTTATCCCATTGACAGGAATCCTAATCCCCTGAGACATAATTAGTGCTTTGTTTCAGCTAAAACTTTCTTTTTGAAAGACATCTATCTTGCTCAACAATAAATCATAGTTGGCAGCTGCTGAGATCTCACCGTGGCGGGTGGTGCGTGGTGAGTGGCGAGTTAATTGTTTAGAATTCAATACTTGAAACTGGCAACAGCTTTGAGATACTGATAAGTACCAATATTCTCTATGCTTTCTGATAATCAGCATATCAATGCGGATGAAAAATATTTTGTCCTTTTCCGTGTATTCCGTGTGTTCTGTGGTTTAAAAAGTTTAAAAATAGACATTTGCCAGATCGCGTGTTAGAATCCGCCTATGTATCCGATAATATGCGACTTAGGTCTGGTTAAAATAGGCAGTTATGGAGTTTTATTGGCAACAGCTTTTTTTACAGCTTTTCTCCTTGCCAATAGAGAATTCAAAAAAAACGGCTTGAGTATAGAGTTAGCTTGGGATTTGCACTTTCTGGCGCTATTTGGCGGTCTTGTTGGCTCAAAACTCATGTTTGTGATAGAAGAGTTTGATGTTTTTCTCGCCTCCCCTTTAGACGCTCTTTTTGGAGGGGCGGGTTTCTCGGTTTTGGGCGGTTATCTGTTAGCTTTTATTCTTTGCTGGCACCGCCTCAGAAAAGAAAAGACTCCATTTTTTGTTTTTGCGGACGTTTATTCTCCAGCTTTGGCTTGGGGCTATGCTATTGGCAGGCTAGGCTGTATAATGGCTGGTGACGGCTGTTATGGTTTGCCGACTAAGCTTCCTTGGGGTATGAATTTTCCTAACGGCATAGTTTCAACTTTAAGCGAAAAGAATTCAATGTTGACAGCTCTCTTCAGAAAAATGTTCCCTGGCGAAGATATTCCTGCTGACATCACGGTGCATCCGACCCCTCTTTATGAGTCAATATCAAGCCTTATATTGCTTGCTGTGCTCATGAATAAAAAATGGAGAATAGGCAAAGGCCAGAGAAGCGCATTTTTCCTTATTTGGTTTGGCGGTTCGCGCTTTTTTGTTGAATTTATTCGCCTGAATCCCAAAGTTTTCATGGGATTAAGTTCCAGTCAGCTGACGGCTATAGCCTTTGTGATAGCTGGTGTTGTAATAGCCATGACTGCCAATAAACGCGAAGAATATGTTTCGGAGCTTGCGACTGAAACATCTGATTCTCAAGAAGCTCAGGAAGCGCAAAAAGCAGTTGATGTGCAGCAAAATAAAGACTCTCAGCCTGCTCTTGGCAAAAAAAAGTTCAAGAAAAAGAAACGCTAGTGCTTTGTTTTGTCTAAAACTTTTCTATCCACAGATTACACAGATGACACAGATTTTTATTTGAATAAATTTGTAATGTTTTCTCTGATTGATATGCCATCTAAATATTATTAGTTTTTTTCATATCAGAGCTTCAGCTGTTTATCAGTTGATTGAAGATCCTGACAAATAACTGTTATTTATCTTTCTGCGGCTTCTATCTTTCTGCCTTTCTTATGTTTTAAGGCAAAAATCGTATAGCAAATGAATTCTTTACAGAGAATTCATTTGCAGAGAAGTCGCAGGTTAAGAAGAGATTTGCAAGTTTACTTGTGGAATCTCTGGCTTAAACTGAGACTGAGGAAAAGCAATGATGCTTTTACAAGATTTTTGTCTTATCGCTCCTTCATCAGTGCAATCTGTGATCCGGACCCCAAAAAGGTAACACATTTTCCGACAATATTTCCCCTTTCGTGAAGGAGAAAGGAAAATGTGTTATGGCATATAGTATTAAATTCAGGAAAAAAGTTCTTAATGAAATCTTCAAC
>JAAYNI010000079.1 GCA_012520995.1 Candidatus Rifleibacteriota bacterium | reverse complement strand
TGGCGGAAAGAGAACTTATATCATTTGATTGGGCGATGAAGCGTGTTTTGCGAAGTCCTGCAAACTTTGGCGTGCTAAACGGATTCCTTTCAGTTCTTCTCAACGAGAAAATAGAAATAGAGGAAATACTCGAAAGTGAAAGCAACAGAGCCTTTGCGGACGACAAGTCAAACCGCTTGGATTTGAAAGTTCGCGATACAAAGGGCGAGCTTATTCTTATAGAAATTCAATATGATTATCAGTTCAACTTCTTTCAGCGCATGCTTTACGGAGCTTCCAAAACTGTTGTTGAACATATTTACAAAGGCGATAATTATGAAAAAGTCGTCAAGGTTATTTCTATAAATATTCTGAACTTCGATCTGGGCAAAGGCGAAGATTATGTCTATATCGGCAAAACCAGTTTTATAGGCATGCACAAGCATGACAAACTGAAGCTCGATGAAAAGCAGCAGAAATACTTCGATAAAAGGTATCCTGAAGAGCTGTTTCCGGAATATTACCTTATAAAGGTAAAGAATTTTGATGACTTGGCAAAAACCCCATTAGATGAATGGATTTATTTTCTCAAAAACTCCTCTGTCAAAGAATCTTTTACAGCTCCCGGACTCTCTGATGCTCTCGAAAAACTAAGTTTAATGCAAATGTCCAGAGAAGAACGTATGGCTTATGATGATTATATAGATATGCTTCGTCAGAGGCAAAGCGCTCACATGTCAGCGAAAATGTCAGGCATCTTTGAAGGCAGAGCGGAAGGTTTGAAAGAAGGGCTGAAACAAGGCATAAAACAAGGAAAAGAGGAAGGATTGAAAGAAGGCGGGCAGAAAAAAGCTTTGGAAATAGCTCGCAAGATGCTGAAAGCGGGACTTTCGTTTAAGCAAATAGCTGATATTACAGGACTGCCGCTAGAAGAAATCAAAAACCTTGAGCAGTTTTAAAACACAGAATTTAGAATACAAAATTCAAAATAAAGCACAAACAATTCCTGCCCACAAGGCATCGCATTTCAAGCCGTTTTTATATCTGTAATGATAAAGTGTTTCCTCGGTATTTGTGCATTTTAAGGCAAAAATCGGATAGTAAATGAATTCTTTGAAGAGAATTCATTTGTGGCAAGTCGCAACTTAAGAACAGAGATTTGCAAGTTCACTTGTGAAATCTCTGGCTTAAGCTGAGACTGAGAAAAGGCAGAGATGATTTTATAAGATTTTTTGCCCTGTCGGTGTCTTCGTCAGTGTTTTTCGTGTGTTTCGTGGTTAATAAAGTTTTTTGAGCCCTAATCGGTTCTTCATCTGCGTAATCTGTGGATAGAGGGGGGAGTTTTGTTCTGTGTATTCGGTTTTAGCCGAAGCAGGCACGAACAAGCTCAATGATAACCTGCTGCTGCTCAGGAGTCATCTTGTTATCGCTTGGGAGGCAAAGCCCACGGTGGAAAATGTCAGCTCCAACATCGATTGTCTTGCCTTCAATATAAGCATTGCTTGTCGCTCTGCCATCGCCATGAGCAGTAATAAAAGGATGGTTGCGATAAATAGGCTGCATATGCATGGGCTTCCAGATAGGACGGCCTTCGGCATTGTGCTTAGCCAAGACTTCCAAAATTTCAGTCGGACAGGTTTTTCCCGCTTCTTTTATATATAAAGGCTCATTGTCACTTCTGACTTGCTTGGCCATAGCATCATTTTCAATAATCATGCAAGAAAGCCAATAGTTAGGGCTACAATTGACAGAATCAAAGGGAAGCATCTTTATAGGCAAATCTGCAAAGGCTTCTTTATATCTTTCGTATATAGCTTTCTTTTGAACTATATGTTCTTCAATATGAAGCAGTTGGCCGCGAACTATGCCCGCGATTATATTGCTCATGCGGTAGTTGTAGCCAGTTTCTTCATGTTGATACCAAGGAGCGTCTTCTCTGGCTTGAGTACTCCATTTTCGAGCCTTATCGGCATCTTCTTTGGTTCTAGTTAAAAGCATTCCGCCAGAAGAACCTGTAATTATCTTGTTGCCATTAAAGGAAACTACGCCCAGTGAACCAAAAGAGCCTGTCTGTTTGCCTTTATATGCAGCTCCCATAGATTCTGCTGCATCTTCAATAAGCAAAGCTCCATGTTTGTCACAAATGTTTTTTATTTCGTCAAGTTTAGCAGGGAAGCCGTAAAGATTTACGAGCATTACTGTTTTAACTTCAGGATAAAGCTCAAAGGCTTTTTCCAATGCTGCCGGATCCATGTTCCAAGTGTCATATTCCGTGTCAATAAAAACAGGGAGAGCTCCCTCGTAGAGTAAAGGGTTCACGGTTGCGCAGAAGGTCATATCGCTGCAGAAAACTTTTTTTCCTGTAAAAACACCTTGCCCTGGCAAGGATTTGCCATATAGCTTTTCACCAGCAAGTCTAGTAGCCAGATGTAACGCAGCTGTTCCAGTGCTTAATGCTACTGCATAGTTGCAATCGAGGAGTTCTGCAACTGTTTTTTCAATTTGGTTAATATTTTCACCGACAATCGAAACCCAATTAGTTTGATAGGCTTCAGTTATATATTGAAGTTCTTCGCCATGCATGGTCGGCGAGGAAAGGTATATTTTTGATTCAAAAGGCTTGAACTTGCTATGAGAGTTAAATGCCAATGCAATGCTTCCTTAATATATGATATTTTCAGAGCTT
>JAAYNI010000078.1 GCA_012520995.1 Candidatus Rifleibacteriota bacterium | reverse complement strand
TCCAAGGAGCTGTTTCATCAACATATTTGTTGAGTCTCTGGATGAATTTCCAGACTTCTTCCAAAGCTGCGTTGAGAGCGTAATTGTCCATACAGACAATATACTGTTCTTTTAAAGTGGCGGCCATCTGTTCTACTTCTTTTGTCGCTTCCATAACAGCGGGTACTTTTTTAAAAGTTCTGTCTCTGTTTTTTATAAGCATGGGAAGAGTTCTCTGGCAGAGGTTTCCGTAGTCATTGGCCAAGTCTGCGTTATATCTGAAAACAAATTTTTCGTGAGTATAGGAAGCATCTTGTCCGAAGACCATTTCACTGAAAAGATAATACCTGAATGGATTTAAACCATATTCTTTGACAAGATCTAAGGGGTTGAGAACATTTCCAAGAGATTTGGACATCTTGCTTTTATCTGTAAGCCACCAGCCATGTGCAAAAATAGTTTTTGGCAAAGGCAGATCTAATGCCAGAAGCATGGTGCCCCAATAGACTGCGTGAGTGGTCAGTATATCTTTGCCTATTAAATGCAGAGAGGCTGGCCATTTTTCTTCAAAGTTAGCCATGTCATTTGGATAGCCGACAGCTGAGATATAGTTTGTAAGAGCGTCAAACCATACATAGGTTACGTAGTCGTTGTCAAAAGGAAGGTCAATGCCCCATGACAATCTGGACTTGGGTCTGCTTATGCAAAGGTCATTGAGAGGTTTTTTTAAAAAGCCTAAAACTTCATTTTTGCGATTTTCAGGCATTATGAAATCAGGATGGCTGTTAATGTGATCAATCAGTTTTTGCTGGTATTTGGACATTCTGAAAAAGTAGTTCTTTTCTTTGATTGGGTGAACAGGGCGTTGACAATCAGGACAAAGATTGTCTTCTGTTTCTTTTTCTGTCCAGAATCTTTCGCACGGGGTGCAGTATTTTCCTTCGTATTCATCTTCGTAGATGTCACCGCTGTCATAAAGCTTTTGAAGAACATACTTTACAGTATCTGTGTGCCGCTTTTCTGTTGTTCTTATGAAGTCGTCATAGGTAATGTCAAGCATTTCCCATAGAGCTTTAAACTTTCCGACTAGCATATCTGTGTGCTCTTGGGGGGTGCGATTATTCTTTTTTGCGGATTCCTGAACTTTTTGTCCATGTTCGTCAGAGCCGGTCAAGAAATGAACTTTGACGCCTGTGGAACGCTTGTATCTGCTGATTATGTCAGCAGCCAATGTTGTGAAGGCATGTCCGATATGTAGTTCATCGTTCGCATAGTAAAGTGGTGTGGTTATGTAGAAAACTTTGTCAGACATTTTATTTAGACCTCAGAATATTTTGTTCTATTATTATTTGGAACTGTCGTAGACTACAGCTTTGTCTCCGCCATCTATTTGAGCTCGCGTTAGAGCTTCTAGAGCTAACGGCGTGAGGTTTTTTAAGTCAGGGGTATGCTCTGGAAAATTGGCTATTCCAGCAGCAAGACGTATTTTATACTTTTTAGAATTATAAGTGAAGTTTTTCTTTTCCGCAGCTTCTTTGATTCTTCCTGCCAGATAGATGCTTCCTAGTATATCGGTGCTGGGAAGAAGACAATAAAATTTCTCTCTGATCGATGAAGCGGAATCAGTATTTCTAAGGATTTTTGAAATTTCTGTTGCACAGAATCTTTTGATTTGCATAGCAAACTCAATAGAAGTTTCTTGAAGGATTTTTTGGAAGTCGTCAATGGCAAAGACAGCTACAGTAAGAGTTTGGGCATATCTTAGGGCTCTTTTTGCTTCGTCTTCAAAAACGCTTTCCCATATGTTATGAGGGTATAGACCAGTTTCTTTTTCTTTGAAGAGCGTTGCATTTTGAGCGTTTCTTTCGACTGCGATAGCAATAAAAGAGCATATGTCTTTAATTATTGGAATATCTTCGTTGCGAAACACAGGAGGAGAAATTCTGTTAACCAGATTTAGCACTCCCAAACATACGCCCTTGGAAGAAATTATTGGGCTGCACATGAGGCTGGCCGTTTTCTCATCATTTTCAGAGAATTCATTAAATGTTTTGAACCTAGGATCTTTATGTCCTTTGTTGGCTATTAGTGGAGTGCAGGTTTTTATAACTTCTCCTGCGAGCCCTTCTCCATATTTTAAACGCATGGCAGGGTAGTTGCGTTGTTCTAGATTGTCTATGGCTGTTTTTTCTACTCCTCTTAGACAAGCGACCTGCAATTCTTTTCTGTCCTCGCTTATTAAGAGTATGGATGCCCACTGAACTTTAATTTTTTCAACTGCATAATCAAGAAGGGTTTCCAGATTTGTAGTGTAATCAAAAGATGTGTTCAGCTGCTTAGCAAGCTCAAGCAGAGCTTTTGTCTGATCGTGCATTTCTTGTTCGCTGGAGAATTCTTCTATAGATTCTTGAGTTTTTCTGGTTTGTGACAAATTGTCTATAGTTAAGGCAGCTATATCTTCTTCCCATTCGCGATAGAGAGCGTTTATTTCATAGGTGACTTCTGCTATTTCATCTGTGGAGTAGTCTACAAGAGCCTTAGCTTGTTTCGTATTTCTAAAGTTTTGCAAGGAGGCTAATATTATGTAGATGGGGGAGAGAATAGAAGAAGAAGCGAAATATACAGCTAGCATGAAAAGAGCAAAAGTGATGACGGTAAGGAGAGCTGCTCCGATAGTAGAGAGAGCTGCTCCCGACAAGGAAGTATAAAGCAATACGGCTGCAGGAAAAGCAGCTGAGGGCAAGAAGGTTAGCAACAGACGTGTTTTAATGCTTAAATTTCTTAAAAAAGACAATTCGGGTTCTTCTCCAGAATTTTTTAGGATTCTAGATTAAAGAGAGGCATAAAGTCAACCTGTGAAGATAATATTAGCACAAGAATAAATCTATTTTGCTTTCTTCGTCTTAAGTTTTTGTTATGGCTGAAAATTCGACTTTATGATAAATTATGTGCACTTCGAAAACAGGAAATATTAATGACAAAGCCAAATTTACAGTTCATAAAACAGTTGCACGGATTTTCCAGAGCCTTGTTTTCGACATGGCTATACCATAGGCGCTTTAATATTCTCTTCGATGCTGGCGAGGGAGTGGCTACTGGCCTTCAAAACCGAGTCTTTGGTATTAGAAGAGTATTTCTTTCTCATGCTCACGCGGATCATATAGCCGGACTTGTTAACCTGATAAATATAAGAAATCTCGGGGCGGGAGATCAAAATGCTCCTCTCGAGATTTATTATCCGAAAAACAGCAGGCTGTTGGATTATATGATCGAATACTTGACAAAAACACAAAAGGATCTCTCTTTTGAGCTTTACTGGATTCCAATTGATGAGACGTTTGAAATGCCTTTATCAGACCAAAAGGGCAGATACTTTATTAAGGCATTTAAAACAGAGCATACGCCTAGGCAGCTAAGCTTGGGCTATAATATCCTGGAGATTAGACGTAAATTGAAGCCTGAGTTTGAGAATGCGACTCAACAGGAAATCAATGCTGCTGTTTGGGCACATGGCAAAGACTATGTGGCTGAGGATTTCGAACAAACAGTTTTTTCTTTCGCAGGGGACTCAAGACCTGTAAACCCTGAACTTGTTAAAGAAACTCTTTGCTTATGTCATGAGGCAACCTACTTGGATCCTGAAGATGATGAGCGGGGTTTCAAGCAGCATTCTTATTTGGAAGAAGTTTTACAGACTGCGAGAGATGCTAAGGTTTCAAATCTTTTATTAATACATGTTTCGTTAAGATACAAGCTGCAAGACTATGCTTGTGCGGTGGCTGACTTAAGGCTCAAAACAGATTTGAAATCAGACGTGTATATTTTGTATGGTTCAAAGTTTTATATGCTTACTGAAGACGGCAAACTCCAACGTTGCTGAGATGTTAACGAGGGATTAAACATGACTGCAAAAGGCAAAATTCTAGTAGTAGACGACGAACATAGCGTAAGATGGGCTTTTGATAAAGCCTTTCGCAAGGCTGGATATGATACGGCCTTGGCAGAAAATGGATTGGCTGGTTTGGAGCTTTTTAAAGAATACCGCCCGGATTTGACTTTCATAGACATAAGAATGCCAAAAATGGATGGTTTGCAGCTTTTAACTAAAATTAAAGAGATAGAGCCTGGTGCACAAATAGTAGTTATGACTGCATACACAGATATGGAAACCACGATAACTGCTATGAAACTTGGCGCATACGACTTCTTAAGCAAGCCTTTCGACATAAACGAATGTATGTTGTTAGTGTCCAGGGCTATAAACGTTCAAAAAACTGTGCAGTCTGAGTCCGCAGCTGAAGAGGAAGTCGACAAGTCGAACTCTATAAAAGGCAAGAGTCCGGCAATGCAAGAAGTGTATAAGCTTATAGGAAAGGTCTCTTTGGAAGATGTTACCGTTTTGATAACAGGTGAGTCTGGTTCCGGCAAAGAGTTAGTGGCTCAAGCTGTGCATTACAACTCTGCCAGAGCCTCAAAACCGTTTTGGGGCGTTAACTGCACTGCTATCAACGAAACGCTTATGGAGTCAGAGCTTTTTGGCTATGAAAAAGGAGCCTTCACAGGAGCGCAAGCCGCAAAAGCAGGGATGTTTGAAATAGCCGACGGGGGCACTGTTTTTCTTGATGAAATAGGAGACATGTCTTTTGAAATGCAAGCCAAGCTTTTACGGGTCTTAGAAGAACGTGAAATAGTGCGAGTTGGCGGTAGCAAAAAAATAAAGGTTGACGTAAGAATCATAGCTGCAACTAATAAAGATTTACGTAAGCTGATTCAAGAGAAAAAGTTTAGAGAAGACCTGTATCACAGAATTAAAGTTATAGAAATTAAATTGCCGCCTTTGCGTGACAGAGGAGAAGATATAGGTCTTTTAGCCAGATATTTCTGTTCGCTCTTTGCTGCGAAAAGAAAGGGTGCTCCAAAGGCTCTTTCAGATGAAGCAATAGATGCCTTGTATTCCTATCATTGGCCTGGAAATGTCCGAGAGCTTAAGAATGTTGTGGATCAAGCCTATACTTTAAGCAGAGACAAAATTATAATGCCTGATGACCTTCCTTCTGAAATATTCGGCTCTTACAGGAAGGTGACAAATCTGGAGAAGAAAGAAACAAATGCAACTGCCATATCTTCAGAAGAATCTTTATATAGTAGTGCGGCACTTTCAAAAGAAACTATAGAGATTTCTCGGAATCTTGATGAGCAGTCTCTTTCTGAGGTTGTCTCTTCAATTGTGTCCTTTCTCATTAAGCAGGCGGAAGATGGTAATGTCTATGCATCGGTTATTGAGACTTTTGAGAAAGAACTCTTGGCTCAAAGTTTACAGGAAAATCGTCATAATCAGGTCAAGAGTGCTGCTCAATTAGGGATTACGAGAAATACTTTGAGATCCAAAATAGCAAAATATGGATTATGAGCGGACAAAAAATTATGAAAAAAAGTTGTACCCCTCGACAAAAGGGTTAGAGCTTTTTTATTTTTTGTAATCGCCATCATCTCTGCTTTTTCCGGATCCTTTACAATCGGAGTTTAATGTGGTTTAATTCACCCAGCCGATGAGAACTAAAAATCCGGCAGCGTAAAATTTTAACGCTTTCATATAAATTTCAAACTTCCAACTTTTTTTAAGTTATTCTTTTTCTATGCAAAAAAAATAGGAGCTTACATGAAACAGGGTAAAGAAATTAGGTACATCGAAACCAGACGCGGCGAAGTTGTTCAATTTGATGCGGAAAAAATCAGATATGCAATTGAGCGAGCGGGTAAAGCAACTGGAGAATTCGGTGCGGCTGAGTCAGCCAGACTTGCCACTAAAGTCGTGAATATATTGATGCACAGACATCAGACTGCTGTACCTACTGTAGAAGAAATTCAGGACATAGTAGAATATGTTTTGATTGCAAATGAATACTTCATAACAAACAGATCTTATGTTGTATACAGAGAGCAGCACAAACAAATACGTGAAGGCCGCAAATCTCTTGTTGACAGCGTATCTTCAATTAATGAATATTTAGGACATCAAGACTGGCGTGTCAACGCTAACGCTAACCAAGGTTATTCGCTTGGCGGTCTGATTTTGAATGTAGCTGGCAAAGTAATGGCTAACTACTGGCTTTCTCACATCTATACACCTGAAATAGGCGAAGCTCATAGAAACGGTTCTTTCCATATTCATGATTTAGATATGCTTTCTGGCTACTGTGCAGGATGGTCTTTGAGAACTTTGCTTACAGAAGGCTTTAATGGAGTGCCTGGCAAAATAGAAGCTAATCCTCCAAAGCATTTGTCTAGTGCATTAGGTCAGATGGTAAATTTTTTGGGTACATTGCAGAATGAGTGGGCTGGAGCTCAAGCTTTCTCTTCTTTTGACACCTACCTTGCCCCCTATGTACGCAGAGAAAATCTTCCCTATAAAAAAGTATATCAGGAAGTACAGGAGTTTATTTATAACTTAAACGTTCCTTCTCGCTGGGGTACACAAACTCCTTTCACCAACTTGACATTTGATTGGACTTGTCCGGAAGACTTGAGAAATGAACATCCTGTAATTGCAGGCGAGTTCCAAGAATTCACTTACGGTGAACTTCAGCCTGAAATGGATATGATTAACAGAGCCTTCTTGGAAGTTATGTCACAGGGCGATGCTAAGGGCAGAGCTTTTACATTCCCTATTCCTACCTACAATATTACCAAAGACTTTGATTGGGACCATCCTAATTGCACGCCTCTATTTGAAATGACTGCAAAATATGGATTGCCTTATTTCCAGAACTTTATCAATTCAGACTTGGAACCCAACATGGTCAGATCTATGTGCTGCCGCTTGCAGCTTGATTTACGCGAGCTTCTTAAGCGTGGTAATGGTCTTTTCGGTTCTGCGGAGCAGACAGGTTCCTTGGGAGTTGTTACTATAAATCTGGCTCGCCTTGGCTATTTGCACAAAGACGACATAGAAGGCTTCAAGGCTTCTTTGACCGAACTTATGGATTTGGCAAAGAAGAGTTTGGAAATAAAGAGAAAAGTTATACAGGCTAGAATTGAAGGCGGCTTGTTCCCTTATACCAAGAGATATTTGGGCACTCTCAAAAATCACTTCTCTACCATTGGTATTAATGGTATGAACGAGTGTGTAGCCAACTTTACAAATGGTGTGGAAACCTTGGCTTCGCCTGCGGGTAAAGACTTTGCTTTGAATGTGCTCGATATGATGCGCGATAAAATGGTTGAATATCAGATACAGACTGGCAACCTTTATAACTTGGAAGCCACTCCTGCTGAAGGTGCAACTCACAGATTTGCCAAAGAAGATAAGAAAAGATTCGCAGATATTATTCAGGCAGGAACTCCAGATGCTCCTTATTACACCAATTCTTCTCAGTTGCCTGTTGACTTTGAAGGCGATCTTTTTGATATATTGTCTCACCAAGAAGCTTTGCAAGGCAAATATACGGGCGGCACAGTTTTGCATATGTACATAGGTGAAAGAATGCCTAGTGCAGAATCCTGCAAAGAGTTAGTAAAGAGAACTCTTACTAAGTTCAGAATTCCTTATGTAACTGTAACTCCTACATTCAGCGTTTGCCCGAACCATGGTTATATAGCAGGCGAACATCATTTCTGTCCGACTTGTGATGCTCATGAAGTAAACAGAAAGCTTGCTGAAGCTGAAAAGGCAGGACAGCATCTTGATGCAGACAGCGTTGAGCTTGCCAATGAAGAACGCCAAGCTTGTGAAGTTTGGACAAGAGTCATGGGGTATTTCCGCCCGATTTCTCAGTTCAATATAGGCAAAAAGAGCGAGTATCGTGAAAGACACGTTGTGCACGCTGAAGAAGTTATGAGGCAATTGGCTGATTAACAAAATGTCTGACCTGAAAAATATAACGGTAGGCGGCCTTGAGCCGCTTACCACTATTGACTTCCCCAATAAGTTGGCGAGTGTTGTCTTTTTGCAAGGCTGTAATTTAGCTTGCAGGTTTTGCTACAACAATTCCCTTTTATCCTTTGGAGCTCCATCTCTTGATTGGGATGAAGTTATCGACTTTCTGAGAAAGCGCGAGGGCTTTTTGGAGGGCGTGGTTTTTAGCGGCGGGGAGCCATGTTTGCACAAGGATCTCGCTAAAGCTATATCTGAGGTGAAAACTTTGGGCTTTGAGATTGCTTTGCATACAAATGGCTTTTATCCCGAAGTAGTTAAAGATTTAATTAACCGTGAGTTAATTTCCTTTGTTGCAATAGACTTGAAGGCGCCGCCTGAAAAATATGAATGTGTGACTTCAAAGATTTTACCGGTGGAGGCTTATAGCGAATTGGCTGATTTTATAGTCTCTTCAGGTATAGACTATGAATATCGTACGACCTTTCATCCTTCTCTTTTGGAACACAAAGATTTTCTGCTGATAGCTGATTGGCTCAAAAAGCATAAAATAGGGACTTATGCATTGCAACAGTTTAGGCATGGACAAGCTCTTGACAAATCTTTAAAAGAGATACATTCGATTAATCTGCCTCCTGAAACCTTTCAGCGGTTGAAATCCTCTGTTAAAAAACTTATAATCAGATCAGAGAGTTCTAATGAACGTATGGCCTTAAGGGATGTAGCCTGATTGCTTTCTGTATGCTTTCCCTTAAACTAGGCTGATTTTCTCCTCTGGAGGATTTTAATGCAAGATAATAGGGAAAAGCTTCCAACAGTATTAGGTTTGGCTGTTCGTTTGCCAGGAGTTTCAGAAGAAGCTGTTTCAGATTCAATGGCGGAATTAAAAGAGCTGCTCAAAACTTTAGGAGCAGATATGCCGGAATATCTTGTTCAAGCTCTGCCTAGACCCTCACCGAAAAGCTATTTTGGCTCTGGAAAACTTGAAGAAGCAGTCAAGCTGGCTGAAGCAATAGAAGCTGAATACATAGTTACTGACGATGAACTAAGCGCTGTTCAGTTAAGAAATATTGAAGAGCTTACTGGTTTGCCCGTTAAAGACAGAACTTCTATAATTCTGGATATTTTTGCAAATCATGCGGAAACTAAAGAAGGAAAACTTCAAGTTGAGCTGGCTATGCTGGAATACCGTCTTCCCAGGCTTATAGGTAAATGGACTCATCTTGACAGACAAAGAGGCGGCATAGGTCTTAAAGGTTCTGGCGAAACAAGACTTGAGACAGATAGACGCTTAATTGTCTCTCAAATCAGGAAAATTCAAGAACAACTAGCTAAGACTGAACGTGTCAGAAACGAACAGGGCAAGAAGCGCAGGGCTTTGTTCGTGCCCTTAGTTTCATTGGCGGGCTACACAAACGCAGGCAAGTCGACTTTGCTGAATGCTTTGGCTGGCAGTTCGGTAGAAATTAAAGATGCTTTGTTTACAACTTTGGATACAACTTCCAGAAGAGTTTATTTAGGCGACCGAAGTTATTGTATTCTTTCAGATACGGTCGGTTTTATAAGCAAATTGCCGCACTCTTTAATAAAAGCTTTCAGGGCTACGCTTGAAGGAGTGAGAGAATCTGATTTGTTGCTCTTGGTTGCAGATGCTTCAAATCCTGCTTTTAGAGAGCACCTGCTTACTGTGGAACGAGTTCTGTCAGAAATAGGAGCATCCAACCACAAACGTATTTATGTCTTCAATAAAATAGACAAGGGATTAGCTGTTCCTGAGCATACTCTTAGAGAATGTTATCCTAACTCAGTCTTCATTTCAGCGGCACAAAAAATAGGTTTGGATACTTTGATTGAAAAAATATCTGAATTTAAAGAGACTTTGCTTGAAAAGACTCGTTACCCTTCAAATGAAAAATCCTTGAAAAACGACAATTCAGAGTCTTTTTGATCTTGACTCTTCTCTTTTGCCGTAACTTTCTAGGATTTTACCTCAAAAGGAGATAAGCAAATGCTCATAGGCATAGATACGGGTGGCACAAATATTGATGGGGTTCTTATTGAAAATGGCCAAATTATCAAAAAGATTAAGAATCCCGTAGATCGCAAAGATTTGTTCAATACTGTTCTAAAAGCCTTGAATGAACTCATTGAAGGGCGAGATCTTGAAAAGATTAAAAGAATCAACTTAAGCACTACAATAAGCACCAATGCAATAGTCGAAAATAAAATTTCTCCCGTTGCAATTTTGTTGCAATCGGGACCAGGAATTAACAATGACTTTTCTGATTTAACCTCAGATTTATACAATCTTACAGGCTATGTAGATCATAGAGGGAAGGTAGTTAAAGGCATAGATTCTAAAGAGCTTAAAGAAGCAGAGATGGCTTTAAATCTAACAAAAAATAGACATTTGGCAGCAGTCTCCAAGTTTTCAACAAGGAATCCTGACGCTGAAAATGCTATAGCCGATTATTTTTCTGACAAAGTAAAGCACATCACTTTAGGGCACAAGCTTTCTGGACGACTGAATTTTCCCAGAAGAGTTAACACGGCCTATCTTAATGCCGCCGTAAACGATATTTTCAGTGACTTTGCAATTAATATTTTAAGAGCTGTAAAAGAAAAGGGTATAAAGGCTCCTGTTTTTATTCTTAAGGCTGATGGCGGAACCATGCCTGTGTCACAGGCTACGGCTTCTCCAGTTGAAACCATACTTTCCGGTCCTGCCGCAAGCTTTATGGGAATCAGTGCTTTGGCCTCTGCAGTAGAAGACGCCTTGCTTTTGGATATAGGAGGCACAACCTCAGATATTTTCTTTTTAGTTTCCGGTGTACCTGTTTTTGCACCACAAGGAATTCAAATTGCAGGCAAAAAAACTCTCGTGCGTTCTATTTTCAGCGTTTCAATAGGTCTTGGCGGCGATAGCTTGTTACAAGTCAACGAAAAACAACAATTGCAGATAGGGCCTGAACGAAAAGGATTGCCTGTAGTCTTTGGAGGTGCTGCTCCTGCTTTGACTGATGCTGCAGCACTCAAAGGTTTAATTTCAGTGGAATCAGAAGCATTGGAAAAAGCTAAACAGACATTGAAACCATTAGCTGATAAACTTGGTCTTACCTTGGAAAACTTTGCGAATACAACTTTAACTCAGGCTGCAAAAATGATAGCAACTGCTGTAAATGAAAACCTTGCCGTGCTTAACAGTAAAACTTTGTATACAGTTAAAGAAGTCTTGGAAGGCCGTCAAATTAAACCATCTAAAATTATAATTGTAGGCGGACCTGCTAATCTTATGGCACCTTATCTGGAAAAAGAGCTGGGCTGGAAGGCTTCTTGTCCGAAACATTTTGAAATAGCCAATGCGATAGGAGCAGCTCTTGCCAAACCAACAGTAGAAATGAATCTTATAGCAGACACAGGACGAAAGATATTGAGTGTGCCTGAAGCGGGAGTGTATGAGCCAATAAATGCTAACTTCAATCTCTCTGATGCTAGAAAAACGATTGTTAACCTCTTAGAAAAAGCAGCCAAAGACATGGGAGACTCAAATTTTGAAGCCGAGATAACCGAAGAAAGTTCTTTTAATATGATTGACGGCTTCAGAAGCGGACAAAATATACGTATCAAAGCTCAGCTCAGACCTGGCCTTATCGCAAACTTAAATGGAGGGGAAGAATGAAAGCTAACAGAACCTTAGGAATTGTTTTTTTTCCGGCTTTTGACTGGGCGATTTCCCCGACACATCCTGAGAGAGAGGAAAGGCTTCTTTATACCATGGATCAGCTCCATGAAGAAGGTATAACAGACATTGAAGGTATAGATTTTTATAATCCTGTTATAGCTACACCTGAAGATATACAGAGAGTTCACTTTGCTGTTCCAGACGTGAAAAGCAGACTGACAAAATCCCATATGGTTTCTATCGGAGGTGCGATAGAGGCATATGACCTTGTTTTTTCAAAAAGAGCGGAAAGATCTTTTGCTTTGGTGCGCCCTCCGGGGCACCATGCTCATCGGGTTGTTTATGGTGACAGGGGTTTTTGCATAGTCAATAATGAAGCGGTTGCCTTAGAAAAGATGAGGGCAAAATATGGCGATTTACGTGTTGCTATAATAGATACAGACTGTCATCATGGAGACGGGACAGAAGATATTTATTGGAATGATCCTGACACTTTGCTTATTTCTTTTCATCAAGATGGCCGTACACTGTTTCCTGGCACTGGTTCTTTAGATGATGCGGGCGGCCCTTCTGCTTATGGTTACAACATAAATATACCTTTGCCTCCAGGTACAGGCGCAGAGGGTTTTTTATATGTTCTTGATAATGTTGTAATGCCAATTTTGGATGAATATAAGCCCGATTTGATCATTAACTCAGCAGGGCAGGACAACCATTATTCTGATCCTATAACTAACATGAACTTTACAGCTCAAGGTTATGCTCTTTTGAATGAGAAGCTTAATCCTGATATAGCGGTCTTAGAAGGCGGCTATTCTATTCAAGGAGCTTTGCCTTATGTTAATTTGGGGATAATATTGGCTATGGCTGGAATGGATTATTCGGGGATAATAGAACCTGATTATAATCCAAAAGCTTTGAAGCAGGAACCGCAGATAACAGAATATATAAAGGTTATCAGTCAGGCTGCTTATACACGTTGGCAGAATCGCGATAGATTACGTGATCAGAAGTATGCGGGTAAGCAGGTTGTAGCAAAGAACAAAAGAATTTACTATGACACAGATGGAATAATGGAAAATCAAACATGCGAATATTATGTTTGTGACTCTTGTCATGGTTACAGTGTAACCCATTCCTCCTGTGACAGAGGATACAAAATAAAAGCCATAACTGCTTCACGAAAAGCCTGCTACAGCTGTATGGAAAAAGCCATGAAAGAATATGACTCAGCTGGAAAAGGCTTCACCAACGTTTATATGCAAGATCGAAAAAACGACAAATATTTATCCAAATAATAAGAGGCTAGGACAAAAATTGTGATTATGCGGTAGCAAATAAATTAGAAATTATAAAGTATAAATTAGAAATAAATCTTTTAGTCTTTTCTGCAATTTCTGCAATTTTTGCCTGTGTCTTGGGTTTTGCCCTTTCTATCCCCTAATCTCTGTACCCTGATTTTTAAGCATGCTTGTCTGAAAGAAGATATCTTTCAATCTCATACCCTGAAAAGCTGGCTTGCTTTGTTTTAGCGGAGTTTTTGCTGTGTCATGCATGCTGTTTACAAGATCTTTTAACCTTGTCATGAAGTCTGAGACAGCTTTGGGATCGTGAGCTTGTATTTCTGGGTTGTTCATTACAGATTCATAGAGTCTGTTAATATTGCTCTGAGAAAAGCGCCCGCTGATATTTTTTATGAAGTTTTGGTTCTCTTCAGTGAAGCCTTGCGAAAAAACTCTATTAGCCAGAACTGTAGCTGTGAATTCAATCTGGTTTTCAATGTCCATGGAGTCAGTTATATTCCAGAAGTTGTTCAAAAATGAGTCTTGACTTTTTGCTATAGGCGCATGTCTCATATCTGAATTGTTAATTTTGCCTGTTCTTTGCAGCATCAAGTCCGGGTTATTGCCCATGACAGAGTTAATTCTCATATTGTTTGCTCCTGTTTTCTATTATCTTCTATAACTATCGGTAAAAGTCCGTGAAGATCTTAGAAGGAGATTTAAAGTTTGCTTCAAATTTAGCATAGGTTACAGGGCGGTTTGTGGTGAGTTTAAATAAATTAGAAATAAATAACTGTTGTTTATTCTTTCTGCTTTTTCTCCTTTCTATTCCCTGCGCTTCAACCTCTACTCCTTGATTTTAAAATGTGCTATAATTCACAAGCTTAACTATACATTTAAGGAGAAACTCACAGCAATGGTCAAGAAAGTAGTGATAATAGGCGGAGTTGCGGGCGGCGCAAGTTGTGCAGCAAGGCTTAGAAGACTAGATGAAAATGCAGAAATTACCATATTCGAACAGGGTGAATATATCTCTTATGCTAACTGCGGCTTGCCTTATTATGTAAGCGGCGTTATAAAAGAAAAAAAATCTCTGATAGTTGCTCCTGAGCATCATATGAGAGAACGCTTTAAATTGGATATTCGCAGTTCGACCGAAGTTACTTCTATTGACAGAGCTGGTAAAAAAGTTTTTGCCAAGGAATTGAAAACAGGTCTTGAATATGCGTTGCCTTACGATAAATTAGTTCTTTCTACAGGTGCATTGCCACTGAGACCTCCTATTCCTGGAATTGAAAATCAGCGTATTTTAACTGTAAGAACAATTGACGATGTTGTGCACATTAGAAAGATTGTGGAAGAAAATAATGCCAAGACGGTAGCTGTGGCAGGTGGCGGTTTTATAGGCCTTGAAATGGCTGAGAATCTTGCACATGCAGGCTGCAAAGTTTCTCTTCTGGAGGCTGCGCCTCAGGTCATGGCTCCTCTGGACTTCGAAATGGCTCAGCTTCTTCATGTTGAGTTGGATTCCAACGGCATAGACCTCTATCTTGATGATCCAGTTTCCCGTTTTGATTCTGCTGAGAACGCTGTAACTGCTGTCCTTAAGAGCGGCACTTCTATAACAGCTGATTTTATAATTCTCTCTTTGGGAGTTCGCCCTAACAGCAAGCTGGCTCAAGATGCAGGATTAAAGCTAAATCCTAAAGGTTATATAATTGTTGATGAATTTATGCTTACAAGCGACCCCGATATTTATGCGGTAGGAGACGTTGTTGAAATTAAAGATATAGTAACAGGCAATAAAACAGCCATAGCATTAGCTGGTCCTGCAAACAAGCAGGGGCGTGTGGCGGCAAATAACATAGCGGGCAGAAGAGATACTTACAAGGGAGCTCAGGGAACTTCAGTTCTCAAGCTTTTCAATTTGACTGCAGCTTCTACTGGTGCCAATGAAAGAACATTGAAAGCTCAGAGTATTGAATATGAAAAAGCTTATGTGACTCAAGGCTCTAACGCTTCCTATTATCCAGGAGCCATGCCTATGACAATGAAACTTTTATTCTCTCCTGACGGAGAGAGGATTTTCGGGGCACAGATAGTTGGGCAAAACGGCGTGGATAAACGTATAGACATCTTAGCCCAAGCTATCAGACTTGGTGCTACAGTGCAAGATCTGACAGATTTTGAATGTGCTTATGCTCCTCCTTATTCCTCAGCTAAAGATCCAGTCAACATGCTGGCCTATACAGCTCAAAATATTATAGAAGGACTTTTTAAATTTGCTGATTGGGACTTCTATAAGAATGACAATCTTAATCGCATAATACTGGATGTCCACGAAGAAGTTGAACGTGCTTTTCCAAAAATTCCAGGTGCAGTCAATGTGACGCTTGGCAAGCTAAGAGACCATTTGCATGAACTGGATAAAACAAAAGAGATTGTTGTGCTTTGTCGCAGAGGAACCCGTGCTTATATTGCAGCCAGACTTTTGAAGCAGCATGGCTTTGAAAATGTCAAATCCTATCCTGGAGGAGCGTGTCTTTATTACTCTTCTCAGTATAAAAGCAAACACTAGTGCTGTGTTGCAACTAAAACTTCCCTATTTTGATCTTATTCTAGTTAATAATGTCTTCATGGTTATCTGATACTGCTATCGCACAGTGACGAGTGATGAGTGGCGAGTTGAATTGTTTAGCTCCCCCTAGCATCGAACATCAGCATCTGTCCTTAATCAGAG
>JAAYNI010000077.1 GCA_012520995.1 Candidatus Rifleibacteriota bacterium | reverse complement strand
GTTGAAGATTTCATTAAGAACTTTTTTCCTGAATTTAATACTATATGCCATAACACATTTTCCTTTCTCCTTCACGAAAGGGGAAATATTGTCGGAAAATGTGTTACCTTTTTGGGGTCCGGATCACTGTATGTACAGTTAGCACAAACAAAATAGTTACATATAGCACACTTAGATGCAACACATTTAAAGCAAAGAACCTTGCCACATGTTACACAACTAAATGCGCAATTTCTGCAAACTGCGTGACCACTTGAACAAACAAATATATCATCACCGCTGATCTGTACACCGCAATTTGCACAAGAAACAGTTTCTCCTAGATTGATCGAAGCTATCTCCTCTCCTGTAAGTATTTTATCACCTTTTTCAGCATACATACTATAATCTGTTTTATCCAAAGGAAACATGTATGTGTTTTTTTCTGCCCACTGAGCCGCCTCACCATTTAATGGACTTTTTAAATTATAACTTTGGTAAGCTAGCATTTCTGCTATTCGTATAACTAGGTGTGTAAGCGACTCCCCCGCTGCTCAGTGGTCTCCTATACATATGGCATGTGGAGCTATATTAGGATGAAAAACCGGCGACAACATTCTGCACTGCGGCCCTTGTCTAGGATAAGTGTTTGTAAGATAGACTTCTGCTGTATGAGAGTTTTTATAGGAAACTGTTCCGTTAGGCAAAAGAACAGGACTTTTAACCAAAAATTCTATTATGTATCTGTCGGGAGGATCGCCCGTATAAGACTGGATCTTTATATTTCCAGCAGTAGAAAAAGTTTCAACCATTTTCTTATAATCCGCAAGCAATCTTCTATCCCTTAGACTCATTTCATAGACCTTCCATTATTTTTCAGAAAAAAGAATATTTTTCATTTCATCTGACAAAGCTTTTACAAATTCATCAATTGCTATTGAAAAGTTAAGACCTTCAGTTACGGCCTTTTCATATATCCAAGTATTAATACCGATCAACAAACCTTTTTCAGAATAAAGTCCTCCGCCTGAATTGCCGTGATTAAGAGGTGTTTGAATCTGAATCACAGAGACATCGTCGCCTAATAAGAGCTTTTTTTTGCGAAAACCGGAGACAACACCTTCTGTATATGTCCAATCCAAGCCCATAGGATTCCCTATCGCAAAAACTTTTTCTCCCAGTTTTACATTGTCAACGGTTCCTATTGTTGCGGAGCTTGTGAAGTCAAGAGGCGTATTCGCCACAATCAATGCCACGTCCATACCCGAAGGAGCAACCCAGAGCACTTCGGCTTTCTCAACTGTGGAATCATAATAGGTTACCTTAAGATTTTTTACTTTCTTTTTCAGTTGGTCAAGTGTCACTGGCGAAGCCGAGCCAGTCAAGACATGAAGATTTGTCAAAATATATGTTTTGCCATCTTTATTTTTAATTGCTACTCCCGAACCGAAAGCTTGTCCTAAGCCATAACCGCTTTGAATAAGCAGATTAGCTTTCAATGGTTCTTTTATCAAGTCGGCTGCTTTCTCTATCATATCCATATTCTTCTGCCTATCAAAAGTCATAGTTTCACGCGGAGATGAGGTCTGCATATCAGAATATAGGGTATAAAAAACACCGAAGACAAGCATCAGGACACCAAGAAACATACATGAAAAAGAAGCTAATGGCCTGCTGCGCCTTAACTTACGAGTCATAGTTATAGCAATGGAGCTTACCAGAATGGAAAGACCGCCGCCGCCAATCATTGCTCCCAAGGAGCAAAAAGCCAAAACTCTGCTTATTCCAGCTGAGGTATTGCCTGTAAGGCTATACACAGTAAAAGCTATCGGGTCAAAAACCATTCCGCCAATTGTTCCGCCTAAAATACCGCCTATAAAGCCATTGGCCATAATCTTCTTGGTTCCAGAGGCAAAACCTGGAACTAAACCTGCTCCTGCACCTAACAAGGTCCACGCGGGTGTACGGCAAACCATAAAAAAAACAGTTGTAAACAGGTTATATCCTTTTTCAGGAAAATACTTTGTGAGAAAATCTCTAAAAGAAAGCACAAGTCCCGTTTGTATGGCTAAATAAAGCACGCCTGCAAGCATTCCGCCAAAAAACCCCCAAAGCAAACCATAGCCCAATGCACTCAAACCTACTTTAAAAGCTTTGCCAAAACGTCTTGAAACAATAGGATCTGCCATACCAATAAATGAGCTTACAAGAGCAAAAGTAAGCAAAATCATTGCATGCAAGGCAACATTTTTAGATATCTTGCCAAACATTAAAGGCAACAATATTCTCTAAACAGATTATAATAACAGCCGGTTATCATGCAATCATTCTTTCTCGGAAAATGAAAGAACAACTCTCAGTAACCATAATGCAGCTGCTGCAAACAACAGAGCGGAGATTATCTGACTTATAGAGAAATCAAACGGAAGATTCAATTGTCCTCTATCATCATCTCTCAAAAACTCAATAAAGAATCTGAATACAGAATAGAATATCAAATAAATAGAAGCGGTAAAACCATGAGAAGTTCTGATTTTTTCTGATTTGAGAAGATGCCTCAGAAAGCCAAAAAGTCCGAGTAAAAAAAGACTGCAATAAAGTTGCGTAGGATGGCGGTAGATTCCTTCCGGATCGCCAGGGATTCTATAAATCTTCAAAAAGCTGCTCTGTTTACCATAACAGCAAGAGTTTATAAGACATCCCAGTCTTCCTATAGCATGCCCCAGAGCCAGAGATGGAACTATATTGTCAGCAAAAGCCGAAAAACTAAAGCCTTTAGCCTTGCAATAAATCCAAGAGACAAGCAAAGCTCCTAAAAAGCCGCCATAAAACACAAGTCCGCCTTCATGAATTGCGAAGCAATCTTTCAAGCTGGAAAATTGCCAAGGAAAAAGTAATATATAAGCTATTCTTGCTCCAACTATCCCACTGCAAGAAAGCAGCAAAAGCAAACTTACAACTCCCGGAAGAGGCTCTTTCTCATATTTAGATGAAAGCTGATACAAATAAAGGCCTAAAATAAAAGCGAGAGCCACCAAAATGCCATAGCTGTAAACAGGAAGTTCCAACTCTATCAGCATTTAATCAGCGACTCTCGCTTATCTCAAAACGCTCTCAGCAAAGAGAGGGAGCCGGAGCATCATTTGAGAGCTTTTTCTCATCTTCTTCATCAAGCTCCGGACTCAGGAAAAAGATATCTATGAATAGTATGAATACACCCAGATCAATTATCATATCTGCAAAATTGAATACAGGAAAATCGAAAGAACCAAAATGGAACAGAAGGAAGTCTACAACGAATCCATAAACCAGTCTGTCGTAGAGATTTCCCAGAGCACCCCCGACTAGAAGAGCCAAAGCCCATCTGGTCATTCTATCCTCTTCAGGAACTTTAAGACTGTAATAAACAATAATAGCTACAAGGCTTATTGCCATTATAATGGGAGGAAGTTTCCATTCCGGAAACCAACCGAAAGCTACGCCTGGATTTCTTACATACCTCAGCGTAAAAAAGTTATCAATTACAGGTTTCGGTAAAAGATGCGCATTAGAGACAACCAAATATTTGGTAACCCTGTCAATAATGAAAAAAATCACAGCGTACAGCAACACTGATGGCGACCTGAAATGATAACCAATGTTCTTAAGCAGATAAATAGGATACACGGCTACCGTGTAAAAGGCTGCTTTCAGCATATCTTTTGCCCATATAAAGGCATTTTTCAATGTTTTCATATCCGATGTTAGAACCTTCGCTTGGATTTACTGACTTTTCGGCCAAGCTTTACTTTTTTTAAACCATAAGGAAAAAAATATTTTTTCTAATTTTACAGACCCTCTTTGCCGATTACTCAAACGTATCTTTATAAAGAAATTCGGAGGTTGCAAATTAATGAAAAAGCTTAACGAGCTTAAAAGGAAGACTATTTTTCCGTGGATCTTGCTATTCGCGGCAATAATCTTCACTGCTGGCTGTTCATCATCAAATGATTGCACATCTGGGGACTGTCTGAGTCCTTTCGGTCCTAATATTACCGATGGCTCTCAAGGCAGTTCTGGTTCCGGTAGCCCAATAACAGGCGATACTACCGCCCCAGGAGCTGTAACTTCTCCTATAGTTACTATGCCGGATGACGGAGCTTACCCTCCAGGACACGGCAACGCTCCCTTGCTCAGCAACTTTCATCCTGGCTGGCAACAGAATGACTGCTTGAGCTGTCACGATGCTTCTGGTTTTAATCCCGATCACAATTATTCAGATGAAAAGCTCTGCTATCTCTGTCACGGCGAAAACGGCCTTCCCGGTTTTGCAGACAAAGAACCGCCTAAGATAAGAAATCTGACTCCTAATCCCAGCGCAACCAGTGTAACCATAACCTGGATGACAGATGAACCTGCTGTCACCCAACTTACTTTAAGGACTATGGAAGGCCTTAAAATGGATTTCCCGGCTAGCAATGTTTATCAAACAAGCCATAGAATAGATATACCTGGACTACATCCTGGAACCACTTACGGATATTCTATTGTTGCCAGAGATCAAGCTGGCAACACTTCCAGCACTGATGATATTGGAATGGGGATTCTAAGCTTCACTACAGAATTCCCATTACCCACCTCAATTCCCACCACGCCCACAAACCCCGACACACCGCCGGAAGAAGCTCCTGTGAGCGATCCCTTCTACAAAAAAATTGAAGTGGTGCCGCAAGGAAACAACAACCTGCATATTTTCTTAGAAACTCAGGAAGCATTCGCATTTGGCACACTTACTTTCTATGAAAAAGATAAAAAAACAGTAGTTATTGTCAGAGACATTGAGGACAGCGATGGCAAAACCATCTCGGAATATGTCATGCGTATTCCGCAACTAAAAAAAGGCGAAAGATACTACATGGAAGCTAGTGTCAAGCCTGTCTCAGTCGGTACCAAGGCTATCTTCAAAACAAGTTCTAAGAAATATTTCATAAACACATAAAACTGACTTTAAACAGAATAGCAACCTCCGCCTCCGCTCCATGTGGAGGCTTTTCTTTTTAGCCTTTTAGACAAACGAACAAACTATTTGCTTGAAAATCAACAGATAAGCAGCTCTAAATAAAGCAAACTTGAAATTATTTCTAAAATCTGTTATTTTCTCATCTTAACTGAAATTTTGGAGTTCCTATATTGATGGGTTGGCTTGACAAACTTAAACTTAGACGAAAAGAAAAACCTTCAGATCTCTGGCGCAAATGTCCTTCTTGTGACGAAACATTATTGGTAAAAGATCTGACCAAGAACATGTACATTTGCTCCAAGTGCACATGTCATCTTCGTATGCCTATCTGGGATCGCATAGCTTTGCTGACGGATGAAAATTCATTTATTGAACTTTTTCCCGATTTGGTCTCAGAAGACCCGCTCAACTTTGTTGACTCAAAACCCTATAGAGACAGAATTAGAGAAGCTGTAGAAAAAACAGACTCCAATGAAGCCATTACAGTAGGCAAAGCTACTATTGGCGGAATGAGAGTCTTTATATCCGTAATGAATTTTGAATTTATGGGCGGCAGCATGGGTTCTGTAGTTGGCGAAAAGTTTACTGCAATTGCCGAGATGGCTCTCGAAGAAGGCCGGCCGCTTATTTCTATAGCAACTAGCGGCGGAGCCAGAATGCAGGAAGGTATCATTTCTCTTATGCAAATGGCAAAAACCTCCGCAGTAATTGACAAGCTGTACAAAGCCGGAGTTCTCTTCATATCAATTTTAATAGACCCTACTGCTGGCGGTGTTTCAGCCAGCTTCGCATCTCTTGGCGACATCAACATAAGTGAACCTGGAGCCTTTATAGGCTTTGCCGGGCCAAGAGTTATAGAACAAACAATAAGACAAAAACTGCCCGAAGGGTTCCAGCGCTCTAATTTTCTGATAGAGCACGGCATGCTCGACATAGTAGTCCACAGGAGCATAATGAAAAATACTCTTGAAAGGATATTGCGTTTAATCGCTCCAGATACTGCCTATGACAGCTGATTTTGACTTCGAACAATCTATAAACGAGTTTGAACAACGAATTAAAGAGCTTGAAGAAGTATCCGCTTCCAGCAAGGTGGATCTTTCCAAGGAGATTTCAGCGATAGCAAGCAAGCTTGATCAAATCAAGACAGAAATTTACGGCAACCTCAAACCTTGGCAGGTTGTCAAGGTTTCAAGACATATTAACCGCCCCTCGACCCTTGATTACATACAATTATTGTGCGGAAATGAATTTGTCGAGCTACACGGAGATCGTCTTTATAGCGATGATCCGGCAATTGTAGCTGGATTTGGACAAATAGGCGAACACAGGCTAGCTATTATTGGTCACCAAAAAGGTCATGACACAGAAGACAACATTTTCAGAAACTTTGGCATGCCTCATCCTGAAGGCTACAGAAAAGCAATGCGCATAATGAAGATGGCTGAAAAGTTTAATCTTCCAATAGTTACCTTTATAGACACTCCTGGAGCTTTTCCCGGAGTTGGCGCTGAAGAACGCGGGCAAAGCAACGCCATAGCAGAATCATTGGCTCTCATGTCCTCTCTCAGAGTTCCTATACTTTGTTTTGTGACAGGAGAAGGCGGCAGCGGCGGAGCATTAGCTTTAAGCGTAGGCGATCGAATTTTCATGTTTGAATTTTCAACCTACTCGGTGATTTCTCCAGAAGGCTGTGCATCAATCCTATGGAAAGACGCAAAAAAACAGAGAGAAGCCGCAGAAGCTCTAAAGATTGAGGCAAAGGACTTACTGAAACTGGGGATAATAGACGACATACTTCCAGAGCCAATCGGCGGAGCTCACCGAAACCATGAAGAAACGGCACAAGAAATAAAAAAGAAAATTGATTCTTGTTTGCCTATCTTAAAAAAGATTTCTGCCGATGATCTTATAAAGTCGAGGTATGAAAAATTTCGCCGTATAGGCGTGTTTTCTGTTAACGAGGAGTTTTAAATGCCAAGCGGCGATAAGGCGAATAATATAAAAGAAGCTGCCCAAGACAAAAAGAAATCGCACCGCAAAAAATCTGAGATCATAGAAAACATCAAAATAGCTTCCGATGAACCCAAAAGTTCGGATGATGATGTCGTAGATCACCAAGATAAACGCGAAAAGCGCAAGGAAGAGTCTATTTTTGACGATTCCGTGAAACTTTATTTGCAGCAGCTTTCAAAACTGGATCTTGCTACCCATGATCAAGAAAAGGCTTTTGCCAAACGAATTCTTGAGGGCGACCAAGAAGCCAGAGACGCTTTAGTGACCGCCAATCTGCGCCTGGTAGTCAGCATAGCAAAAAAATATACCAACAGAGGATTGCTATTTCTTGATTTGATTCAAGAAGGAAACCTTGGCCTCCTCCGCTCTATAGAAAAATTCGACTACACAATGGGGTACAAATTCTCAACCTACTCTACTTGGTGGATAAGACAATCCATTACAAGAGCTATAGCTGAGCAATCGAGAGTCATAAGAATTCCTGTACACATAATGGAAATAGTCAATAAAATCAAGAAACACAAAAGACTTTTCACTCAGGAACATGGCCGAGAGCCAACAAACGAAGAACTTTCAGAACTTATAGACTTGCCCGTATCACGTATTGAAGAAGTCTACAAGCAAACAAGAGAACCTGTTTCCATGGAAGCGACTGTCGGGGCAAAAGACGATTCTACACTTGAAAACTATATACCCGACGATGTCACTCAGAGTCCAGAAGAAGCTGTTGTCGACTCACTTTTAAGAGAGCAAATAGATCGAGTTTTGGAGACTTTGAGCGAGCGCGAACAAATGCTAATCAAACTACGTTTTGGCCTTGACGATGGAGTTCCAAGATCTCTTGAAGAAATAGGCAGAATAGTCGGCGTTACAAGAGAGAGAATCAGACAACTGGAAGACAAAGCACTAAAAAAACTTAAAGCCAATTCGCCACCCAGGCTTAAAGAATACTATAACCGATGAGCACTTACGTGCAGTGATGTGTGGCGGGTGGCAAGTGGCGAGTTGAAAAAAATGTAAAGTGTAGAATGTATAGTGTAAAAATAGATATTCAGCTTTTCTGTGCCTTTCTACCCACGACCCACTATCCACTGTTATAATAATGTCAGTTAAAAATATCGAAGAGAGAATCCAATTCTTGTTGGCGAGCTTTATCCTCTGGACTAAGTTCCATCATTTGCTCTTCTGCCTTCTGAGAAAGAGCTGCATCATCTAATCCTATCTGCCCGAGCAACTCATCAAAAACATCCGCTTCATCTCCTCCCTGCCGCACAGGAGAAGTTTTGTCACTGCGAACAAATTGCAGAACCCTGTTAGCGTTACTGGCAAAACTAGAAGAGGTTGAATTACGAATCAAGAAAGCCAAGCTGGTGGTTTCCCGTTCTTGCGGATAAAGAGCATGATATATTTCAAAATATTTGCACATAAGCCGCTTTTCCTGATCTGACAAAGACTGCAAAGCTGTTTTAACAGCTGTCTGTATAGTAGCTTCACCAGCTGGATCCGCTCCGCTAAGTTTAATTACATCAGTATAAAAAAGGTCGTTAAGAACAGGCAGGAAAGGCATTTTAAAGACAAGTCCTACATATCTGAAAGAAAAGCAAATCCAAGTGTTCGGCATAGCTCTCTGCAAAGAGAGTAAGAGATTTGGGGAACTAAGTCTTGCTGCAGTCGAGTTAATTAATGAAAGCCTTATAACAGTTGTTCTTATATTAGCGTTTCTTTGGATAAACTTTCGTTCTGAAAAAGATTCCGCCAGTTCCATTGTGGGCATTATAGAGAAAGGAGAAGAGAAAAAGGCCTTTAGTATCTCTTTATCTGAATTGACCGAGTTCAAAATCAATGTTTCATTTTCTGTAAGCCAATTCAAAAAACCTGGGATCTGCTGTTGTGCTCTCAAAGGATATGGTAACAAAACCCAAAGAAGCAAAATTAACAAAAAACGGCAAATTGTATTTTTCTTGTTCATTTCAGCGTTTTATCTTTCCTGTCATAGTCAACTCATGAGATGAAAGAAATGTATGAGTAGCAAAATGCCTGACAACCGCTATTTCTTTCACATAAAACTCAGTTTTGTAGGCTGTCTTCCAAACTACTCTTTGAGGCATACCCTCTTGTTTATCAAAAGCTATTTCACCTGTTACATGATAAGTCTTTTTTATTGTTTGAGTATTTGTGCCAGGCAAAACAGCCCTGAAAGACATTTTAGCTAAGTTAACGTCCTCTTCTATGAGAGTCAAATACCAAGTTGAAGGAATTTTTCCGAATTTGCTATCCAAACTTTTCTGAAAAGCTATTGTTTTGCCTTTTCTCAATGGAGCATCGGGAAAAACAAGAAAAGGCGGAAGATTCAACTCAGGCGAAGACAAGAGCTCACCATTTGTTTTGATCTGCCTGCGCATTATTTTATTGCCCGAAGTAATTTGCACAAGAATTTTGTCAGCATCACGACCTAACACATCTATCAAAAAGGTTTTATTGTCTGCCTGAAATTTATCAGAATCTTTGAAATCCTGATGAACAAAGCTTGATGCTGATGAACTGGAAAAAGTAAAGCTATAAGCAGTGAGAGGCTTCGGTTCCAGTTTAAATTGAGCCCTCAGATGCGCTGAAGGCAAAATCAAAAAGAAAAGCAAAATGGAAAAGACTGTTCTCGATGAAGAGGTTGTTTTTTTCATTGTTTCTTCAGATTACCTGATTTCCGTTTATTTACGAAATTGGATTTATTTGTGAAATTATTATCTTTTTGATGAGGCCGAGCATTTTTATTATAATATCGGCGCTTGGGAAATTTGCGTTTTTTCTCATTTGAAGTATCTTTTTGAAGTGATTCTTTCTCCAAGTTTTCAGCAACTGGAGCTGGAGACAACTCTGCGAAATTATCTCGACGTTCCTCAGGTTTTCGATTATCCGAGGGTTTAAAATAATTTCGTTTTTTGTTGTTTCGTGAAGCAAAATTGCTCTTCCCATTGCCTCTTGAAGCAGTCTGAGAAGTTCTTTCTTTCTCGGAGTTCATTGACTTCCCAGAAGCATTCTCTCTGTCATAAGTTCTTTCATTTCTATTGGAAGTTTTATCAGACTCTGTTTTTGTAAGCGATTGAAGTTTCTCAACTGTAGGCTCTTCTATATTTTCACTCTGAGACTTATCAGCTTTTTCAACTTTTTCTTTAGCTGGTGTTTCTTTTAAAATCGGTTCTATTCTAAAATATTCTCGAGGCATATTCTCTGAGGACACAAAATTAATTCTGCGATTAAGAGTCTGTTCCAAGGTCGCTCCGTCTTGGCGTTCTTCTTTGCGAATCAGGTCTATAACATGCTTATCCGCTGTTATCTCAAATAGCGGAACATCAAACCTCTTAACTTCTTCCAAAAGGTGTGTTCTAAGCATGTTTGCTACAGTAACATAGGAAAAGACCTTGCCGGAGCCGTCACAGTGTGAGCAAGTATCCTTTCTGGTCTCTTCAATGCTTGAAGCTGTTCGGCGACGAGTCATCTGCACCAATCCAAGCTCAGTGAAGTCCCAAACGTTGGGTTTATTGTGGTCGTTCTTGAATCCTTCGCGCAGCTTTTTAAGAACTTGAGAGCGATGAGAAGCTGTCTCCATGTCGATAAAGTCGACAATAATCATGCCAGACATGTTTCGAAGCCTAACTTGTCTGGCTATTTCTTCTGCGGCTTCCATATTGACTCTGAATACTGTTTCTTCCAAGTCGCTGCCGCCAGAGAATCTGCCAGAGTTAACGTCAATACAATACATAGCTTCTGTTTTTTCTATATAGAGATAACCGCCGGATTTCAGCCAAACTTTCGTTTGCATGGCTATTTCTATTTCTTTTTCTATGCCATATTTATCAAATATGGGCATTGAATCTTTGTAGAGTTCTATTGAAGCTCTTTGCATAGGAGACAGGAAAGAACAGTCGTTCATTATTTCATCGTAGGCTTCTTTATTATCTATGATCAGCTCTTGCACATCATCGGTCATATAATCCCTGGCAATCTTGAGATGCAATGGAATATCTCTGTGCAATATGGTTCTGGGAGGAGCTGAATCTTTACGTTTCTCTACTTTCTCCCACATTTTTAAAAGCAAATCAAGATCTGAACGGAAAACATGCTCTTCCAAGCCTTCAGCTACTGTTCTGAAAACAAGCCCAGAACCTTCGGGAACTAATCTCTGCCCTATTTCTCGCAGCCTGTCACGCTCTTTTTCCTGTGTAATCTTTTTGGATACGCCTATGTGATTAACTCGCGGCATAAAAACAAGATATCGTCCTGGGAAAGAAAGAATCATGGTTGATCGGGGACCTTTACTTTCAGAAGGCTCCTTTAAAACCTGCAAAAGTATTTGTTGTCCAACTTTTAGAACATTTTCTATAGGATCTCTGAAAATGTCCTGTTCATCCGAATCTTTATTGTAGTTTTCGACCCCATTCAGAGTCAAATAAGCATCCTTATGAATTCCTATGTCCACAAAAGCGCTTTGAGTGGCTTTAACTATGTTGGAAACCTTACCCTTAATAATACAACCAACTATTTTTTCGCTGTTGGGAATCTCATAATAAAGTTCGCAGAGCTTGTCATTTTCCAGAACAGCTGCTCTGGATTCATATTTTCCGATATTAATTAAAATTTGTCTTTTCAAAATAATCTCCACATCATAACGAAGTTATGGAGAGGCGCCTTATTAAAAATATGGACTCTTCATCTTCTTGTAAATGCCTTTCAAGAGCAGTTGAAATTTTTGAGACAGAAGGAGCGTCAGGTATGCTTTGAAAAAATTGCACCTTTAGTATAAACAAACCGTCTCTGTCGTTTCTGGCAATGCTCTGTAAGGCCTTTTCCATAGAATAAGCCTTAAGCTTTCCTTTGGATTCCAGTTCAAAGACTCTGTTCGGACACAAGAAATTTTGTGCCATTTCACAAGCCTTTTCTGTAGTAAAAAACAATTCATATTCAACCATTTCTCCCTTATTGGGTTGTCTTCTTCTGCTATAAGGAAAAATGGCTTCCGTGATAATAACTCCTTCAGGGAGTTCTTCAGAGAGACGTTCTTTCGCTTCTTCCGGATCAATCGATTCTGTCAAATCCAAAATAAAGAACTCGCAAAGACTTTCGTGTCCAAGCGGCAAAGGCGGACCGAAAGATATCACGGCTCGCGGTGTAATACCAGCTGTTATAGCATAAGGCAAACTGGCTCTTCTGACAGCTTTAGTTATCACTCCAATCATGTCTAGGTGAGAAAGATATTTGGAATAACCAAGTCTCGTATAAACAAACCTGCACTGAAGCTTTTCTGTAGGAGCAGTCATAGTCATTGCAATTCAACTCCCGCTATTTTAGCAGCTTTCTGGTATTCAGAAAGGAAAAAGCTTTTTGGAGTGCCATAATCTACAAAGTCCCAAGGAAGAGGAGCATTTATGCTTTTTTCGCCAAGATAATCATTAAGGTTTATATTCATTTCTTCTATTGATTTCAGCCAGTTGTCCGCACTGAAAAACTCATACCAGCCATCCATGAAACAACCGTTTTTATAAGCTACTAGCAAAAGCTCAGAAATCTTCTCGTCACCTCTGGCAAAAAGAGCTTCGATCAAACAGGTTATTTCATCTCTCCAAGAAATCGGTGTATTAAATCGTTTCAAACCGTCACAAACCAGTTTACGCTTTTCAATCAACTCTTCGGTGGTTGCTTGTCTTGCCCATTGGAAAGGCGTAAAAGCCTTGGGAACAAAACCCGAAAGACTGATAGAAATAGTTTTACGAGGCTTCATAGCCCTGACAGTTTCTTCCAAACGATTAACCAAATCTACAAGACCTTCCAAGTCTTCTTCTGTTTCAAATGGAAGTCCCATCATAAAATAGAGTTTAATTTTCTTATAAGTCGAAGTCGAAGCGGAAGTTATAACCTGTATTATATCTTCCTCAGTGACATTCTTGTTTATTATGTCGCGAAGTCTCTGAGTACCTGCTTCAGGTGCAAATGTCAATCCGCCTTTGCGTATATTTTTGCTGGCATTTAGCAAAGTAACAGTATTATCGCTCATACGCAAAGATGGAATAGAAATGCTCTGTTCCGGATAAAGCTTTAGATCGTCCAAGCCTTTTATAAGCTTTTCAAGATGTCTGTAATCAGAAGTCGAAAGAGATAAGAGCCCCAAAGTGTCTTCACCCGTATTTTCCAAAAGAGCTTTTGAATAGGCCAAGACATCTTCAACTTTTCTTTCGCGCTTGGGTCTATAATAAAAACCTGCATTACAGAATCTGCAACCAGCTGTACAGCCTCTGAATATCTCTATAGTAGCACGGTCATGAACTGCCTGAATATTAGGAAGAACAGGATTCAAAGGTGGAACTGAATCAACGAAACCTTTGTATATCCTATGTTTTACTGGAGCCGGAAATTCTGGAACCCAGAGTCCTTCGATCTTTGTTAAAGCTTGCCGTCGCTCAGAGCCCTGTATGTTTTGCTCTTTCATTTCTGCTATAAGGTCAGCCATTTCTATTACGGCTTCCTCACCTTCTCCTATAAAGACTGCGTCCATAAAAAGGCTAAGAGGTAAAGGATTCGATGAAGAAGGCCCTCCTGATATTATCAGAGGCCCTGTTTGACGTTCTTTCCATTGAAGAGGAATCTTGCTCACATCAAGTATGTGCAAAATATTTGTAAAAGTCATCTCGTAAGGCAAAGTTATAAAAAGAGCGTCAAAGTCCTTAAGAGGTGTGCCTGTCTCAAGGGAAAATAGAGGCAAATCTTTTCTTTGAAGCAATTCAGAAAAGTCGGGAAATGGGGCAAATGCTCGCTCAGCATATATTTCTGGACGTTTATTTAAGATTTCATAGAAAATCTTGACGGCTAAATTTGACATGCCAAGTTCATAAACATCTGGAAAAACTATACATATACGAACCTTTGGGTTGTCTTTCGAGGGAACCTGATTTACTTCTCCACCCATATATCTAGCGGGTTTATTAATAGAAAGCCAATCTTGGTGTGAAATTTTTTGTCTGATATCTGTCATTACGCTGTGTCTTTTTTTGGAAGGGTAAAAATAAAATCTGTATCTTTACCGGAAAACTCACAATCAACGGAAAGAGATCGCCCAACAATCTCAGCGAACTCATCATTGAGAGTTTGTGTTAAAGCCATGACCTCTTCAGGAGCAACTTTTAGCCTGTTAGCAAGAAGAATTACTTTTGCCTTGGCAGCAGGAGAAAGCTCTTTACGTGTTCTTGTCATGGCAGTTAAATTAACAAAAGGGTTCTTAATAAATCAGTTAGTAAGCAGCGACTGCTTCACCTTTTCGCTCTTGCGTCTAGCATAGGTGTTGGTAGGATCTATAACCAAAGCTGTATCATAAGCAGCCATTGCTGACGCAAATTCGCCCTGACTTTCATAGATATCTCCTATATTAAGATAAGGTTCGGGGGAATTAGGCATTAGTTCCGATGCTTTTTTATAGTTTTCTAAAGCAAGATCAGGAAAATTTTTGCGGTGATAAGCTGCTCCGAGCTGATAGAAGATCTTTCCGTTTTTCTTATCTATTCGTGAAGCTGCTTCAAACTTCTGTAATGAAAGGTCATAGAGGCCTTCCAAGAGATAAAGCTCGCCAAGAGCCATCAAAACGTTGATATTCCCTCTGTCTTTGTGCTCAAAAGCCTTGAAGTGAATTATAGCTTCTTTATTCTGGTTTCTTAACTTGTGGATGAATCCGAGAGCCAATCTGGCTTTTTCATGGAAAGGCTCATGTTTTATGCATTCATTCAACAAAGCTATTCCGTCATCAATTCGTCCGAGATCAAGCATAAAGATCGCCAAATTGTAATAGGCTTCAAAATAACCAGGATCAAGCTCAAGAGTGCGACGCCAAGCCTTTATAGCATCATCAATTTTACCTTGTTTGAAGTAGACAAGCCCTAAGTTATGTATTGTGTCTGTCGACTTAGGCTCTTGGCGATAAACTTTCTGAAGGGTTTCTTCACAAAGCCGATAGTTGCCATATTCGCCTGCCAAAGTGCCATAAAGATAATCATCTTGAAGCTTTTTGGGAAGTTCTGACATTTTTTTGCCAGTAACATTTTTATGAGGAGGGATAATATAAGCTAAGGGAATAGCTTTGATCTGCTCGGAAACTTTTACATTGTCAGCTTTGTCTTGAGGTCCTCTTCTTCTGTTGTTTTTATTGCATCCGGATGTGAAGATTAGTACTGTCAAGGCTACAGAACAGAGCAAAGTTTTTACTGTACGGATGTTCAAGTTCTATCTCCTGAAAATATTGGGTGTTTTATTCTACCACATCGCCCGGAGCTTGCCAAGAGACACGGGTTGATTCTTTGTTTTTGTTAAAATGAACAATTCTGTGATTCCCTGAATCCAACAAGAAAAGAGCCTTTTCTGATGAAGCTAAATCCCTAGGAGCCCTAAAGGTTGAACCATCCGATGCGGAAACAAATTCGCTAAGCTTTACTCCTGCCGGAGTGCACAATATCAGCTTATCCTCTGTCGCATCTGTAATCCACAAAAGACCGTCAGCATCTGGATGAACTGCCGAAACATTTTTAAAATCACCATTCAATGAAGACATATAAGCACCTAGCTTATCAAAAATAGCGATGCGTCCGTTTCCGGTATCAGCCACATAAACCTTGCCATCATCAGAGATAGCCACTTGTTCTGGACGTTTCAGACGATTTCTGCCGCTGCCGAAACCGCCCAGCTCAAAAATCTTGTCCCCATAAGGTGAAATTTTCAAAAGTCTGTCATTGCCTGTTTCCACAATCCAGATGTTATTTTCTCTGTCAACGGTTATTCCGGATGGCCTGCTGAACTGGCTTCTTCTAGCTTTTTTTTCCGGATAGAGATTGCCTTTATAGCTGCGAAAGGTATCAAAGATACATATACGATCGTTATTCTGATCTGAAACATAAAAATTAGAAAAGCCCCCTGCCGCTACATCATAAGGAGCATCAAGGGTTTCCTCTCTCTCCTCGGAGTGCTCGCCTAATATTATGCCAAAACCGCCGTGCTTGCTCAAAAACCTGCCGTCTTCGGATAACCTTACTATTCTGTCATTACCCGTATCAGCAATCAAGAGTTCTTTTTTTGTTCTGTCATAATCTAATCCGCAGGGATTAACAAATTGGCGTTCTCCATTGCCTCTAGAGCCAGTTTCAAACTCAGCATAAGGAGAAAGATTAAACAATTCAAAATATCCTTGACCGCCAGCTATACGAGAAAGCGGAATTCTAAGACGAAATCGCCCCTTTTGCATATAGACAGGTCCCCAGAAGCGCTCTTTCTTTGTGGAAGAATAAGTTTTATATACAGACAAACAACCTGCTTCCGGCAAATTCAGAGTAAAAACTGCTGTATCAGAAGCAACCTCCATGGAAGCCCACATCATTTGAGAATTGGAAGACTGAGCAAAAACTTGACTTGCAAACAAAAGAATAACAAAGCTGCAAAAAGCAAGAAGTTGTCTTTTCATTCAGATATCCTCTCAATCAAAGCATTCAGATGAGCAGTTGCTTCCAAGTTACGTGGCGAGGGTCTCACAAAGAGATCATAAGGCATCTTGTATACTCGTCCGGCACGAACAGCCTTTAATGCAGAAAAACCCTCTCTGGCTGCAAACTCCTTAGGGTCTGCCTGCGGATAAGCCAAAAGAACAATATCAGGATCTCTTGAGATGAGCATTTCAAAATTTATACTCTTATAATTTTTCATTTTTTTAAAAATATTCACTCCCCCAGCTCTCTCAATAATATCATTGATAAAAGTATTTCCGCCTGCCGTTTGCCAAGGAATATTCCAGACTTCTATATAGATCCGAGGCTTTTTATCCATTCTGAACCTTAGAGAGTTTATAGCCTTTTCGTATTTTTCCTTGAAAGGCAAATAAGCTTCAGGCTTACCTAGAAAATCCGAAAGTCTTTTGGCTTCAGAGAGAAGTTCTTGCAGATTATCGATTTTAAGATTTATATAAGAATAACCAAGCTTTTGTAAAAAAGGCGCATAGCGGCCATGAGCTGAATTAGTATCCACAAGCACATCTGGATTAAGAGAAATTATTTTTTCCGTGTTCAGAGCCGTATTGCCGATTTTGTCTATTTTAAGCACTTCAGGAGGATAATCGCAATAAGTAGTCACTCCTACTAGATTGTCACGCAAACCAAGAGCACATATGATTTCCGTAGATGAAGGAACCAAGGAAACAATGCGAAGGTCTTTTGCCCACAAAAAATCAGGAATATAAACAAAACAAAAGATCGCTATAAAAATTAAAAGGCTTATTTTTCTCATTATTTTTGCAAAGTTTTCTTATAAATCTGCTTGTTGCGGTTATGTTCAGCTATAGACTTTGAAAACCTGTGAGTTCCATCGCCGTCAGCCACAAAATAATAGTAATCTGTATTAGCTGGGTTAAAAACCGCTTTTAACGCATCAAAACTGAAGTTGGAAATAGGAGCTGGCGGCAGTCCCTCATGGAGATAAGTATTAAAAGGAGATTCAGTCTTTAGATCTTGATAGGACAAGGCATTTTTATGGTATCCCAAGGCATATAGCACAGTGGCACAAGACTCCAGCTTCTGCTTTTTTTTCAAACGATTCAAAAAAACAGAGGCTATCTTAGGAAACTCGCCAACTACGGCACCTTCCTTCTCTACTATTGAAGCCAATATACAACTTTGATATAGAGACAAAGAGTGGTCCGGGAATTCTGCCTTAAGCCTGTTAACATATCGTTCGGTAAGATTTTTCATTCGAGCCGCCACAACTTCTGGCGGTGTAGAAGGTTCAAAATAATAGGTTTCCGGAAAAAGGATACCTTCGGGGCTGGTTGCTCTTTCTCCCAAAAAGTCCAAAGAAAACAAAAAAGAAGATTCTGTAACAACAGCTTTAAAAGCTTCTGCATCACAAATATTGTTGGCATCTAAAATTTCCGCAACTTTGTCATAGGTCAAGCCCGGAGGAATAGTTACAGAAATGTTTTCTGTATGGCCATGCAGCATTTTGTGAACTGTAGCGTTAAGATCTTCTTTTCCGTCAAAGTCAAAATAACCTGCGTGCAACTTGTGATCTACAGCAAGAAATACCAAATATCTGCGAAACAGTTCAGCATTTCTTATTATTCCGGCTGTTTGAAGCTTAGAAGAAATATCTTTAACAGTTTCACCTTGAGAAACTACTATTCTCTGCGGATTACCTTCATTGGTATGGCTAAAAGCGGCAAGACAATAGTTTACTCCTGCATACAGCATCCCGGCAGTAAAAGCGGTGATTATAAGCAAGATAGCTAAAAATACTTTTTTCATGCCGCCTGGCACTGAGCTTCTAGTAATAGTTGCATAAAAGCTTCTCCAAGTCAAAAACAGCCTTGAGAGATACCGCTGTCAGTTTTTTACAGCCTCGGCTTTTTTATCATAGGTCAATAGAGCATTCCGGCTGCAATCAACTATATGAACCTGGTTTTGCGTTAGGTCGCTCATAATTTTCACCGGATAGGTATAAGTTCCCGTTTCTTTTCCAAATGCGCCTATTCTGGAAATCAGCTCTCCCTTCTGATTCAAAAGAACAACAGGATTTTCACCTAAGTCAACTATATAAATCCCTACGGAATCCACAAAAACTCCCTGAGGACCTAGCAAGGCACCATATCTGCCTTTATCAGTATATTCTTTAATTAGGGCTCCATCTAAAACAGAAATCTGCTTAACTGATTTGCTTCCCAGATCTGAAACATATATTGCAGAACTGTTAGTAGTACTGTAAGCCATATCTGATGGGAATACAAAACTGGTGCCCGTAAGAGTTTTAAGGTATGTTTCTTTGTAATATACATTTATATAAGGGCTCTTACTGGAGGCAACAAACAGATTAGAGTCAGGACCCACAACACAAGCCGCAGGACGTCTTACCTGGTCGGTAATTACAAAAACAGGCTCTTTTTTTTCAAAATCAAATGCGACAATTTTGTTTTGGCTTTGGTCACAAACATACAGATATTTATACAGAGAGTCATAACTTATATCTGATATTTTAGCCACATTGAATTCAGGCTTCTTATAACCTGCACAATCTAAAGAAGTCAGATATTTATGATCTTTTGAATACTTGTGTATTTTGTTGTTTCCCTGATCTGAAACCAAAAAGGAACCGTCAGGCAAAGGTTCTATTGCGTTAGGACTTAATAGGCTCTGGTTTTTGCCATAAGTCTTAAGTTCTGCAGAGAAATCATAAAAAGCAGGTGCAGTGCAACCAAACTGTGTGGCTGCTAATACACAAATACATAAACCTAGGAGAATTCTATATAAAAATCTCATTACTTGTTGCTTGTCCTATATAATTTCTTTTATGAAATAATACCCTAATGGCTATTCCTTTGCAACAGAAAAAGCTTTCAGGAGCTTTTTTTGTCGTCCGAGTAAAATCCTACATCAAAGCATATGGCTTTTGCAAGAGAATTAGAGAAAAACAGATTAATAAACTTTAATTAGGATTTGGGAATCCTCAATATTTTTTAAATTTTCTGTTTTGCTCTTTTGACAGTACTTAAAACAAAAATAAAACTTTCCGATTTCTAATAAAAAAATGAGTCAAAAAAAAGGACAAAATAGAAAAGAAAATACAAAAATAGACAAAATAAGCTTGTCATTAGTTAGCACAAAGTGTATATTTAAGGTAGAGGTTTTTATGAAAAAGAAAAAAGCTTTCAGCTTAGTTGAAATAATGATAGTTATCGCTATAATTGGCATTTTGTCAGGCATGGCAGTTCCCAGCTTCAAACTTGCCAGGGATCGCGCAAGACTAAACAAATGCCATCTTAACACTACTCAGCTGACACATACAGCCGAAGTCTACAACTTAAACAAGGGAAGAGAACCCCAGCAGGTTACTGACTTGGCAGAATTCATGTCAGGCGGCAAAATTCCCCATTGCCCAAGCAACGGAGAATATCAATGGGTAGCAGGTACAGGTGCTGACGCTGAAACCGGTTTGGTTGTACGTTGCAATATCCACGCCTGTGCAAGCAGCACTTTCTCATTTTCTTCAACCCAATAATTAATTAGCTTAGATAAAAAATAGCCTCTTTTTGTAAAGAGGCTATTTTTTTTTATGCAACCTTCTAAGGCAGTGGTCAGTGAGAAGCGAGTTTTTAATAATGCAAAATGTACAGAAACAGAAATAAATGTTCGAAAAGCTCTTCTCTTCGGTTGTTTCTGTTCAGGATATTTGGTTTTTACTTCCCCAGCCCCACGTCCTGTAGTTTTAAAGCCCAGTGCGTTTAATTAAACTTGGCAAACTCTCTAGATTTAAACTCAGATCAAGAAAACCCTCCCCTTGGGAAATTTCTGAGCCGTTCACCAAAAATTTAACAGCGGTTCCCTCCTTAAGAGAAGAAAACGAGTTCACGATAGCATAAACTGCTGCCGCTTCTTCCGAAGCGCCCATGCCAAAGATTTTTTTGAAAGCTTCATTGAAATCCAAAATAAAAACATTGTTATAAAAAAATATTGAGCGCAGTTCCAAGTCTTGAGGCAAAGGAGAATATAGAGCTGCTGTTTCCGGCTTCTCTTTTAAGAAAAGAGCCAGCTTTCTGCCCTTTGCAAGAAGAGAGTCGCTTTTACGTATAATCTTCTCCTCTTCTACCAATTCGTCTGTTCCGCGCAAGACATAATAGACCTTTATGCGTTCCGCTTCTTCAGGCGGTATCAGGGGATTTTGAGGATCGTGCTTTTCAAAGGTCTGCCCGCTCAAAGACTTAGCTTTTTTTTCCTTTAGGCTGCTGTTATAAATTAACTTTCCTGCCAAAACCAAAAAGAAAACAATAAAGCCCATTAGCAGGAATAAAAATTTTTCTTCTTTATACTTAGACGTTTTTTTTGCTTTCATATTCTGTCGCTTACTTAAGAACTATACTGTTCAGAAAATCTATTATGCCGTTAGCTATGGTAAGAGCTACAGCCTCTTGATATTTTTCACTCATTAATTTTCGGCCTTCAGTTTCATGAGAAAGCATACCGATCTCAACGAAGACAGCAGGAGCTGTAATAAAGCCAAGGTCTTTCAAGGGAAGTTTTTTAACCCCTCTTGCCGTGCTTTTAAGACCTTGAGACATGCGGTTTTCAATCTTCTTGCAGAGATACTCTGACAAGTCAAGCCTGACATTATTAAGCCATTCTTTACTGACTGTTTCCAGATTTGCCAAGTTTGCTGACGAACTCAAACTCTGACCTTCAGGAGTATAATAAATACAGGCTATCCCTTCTTTATCAATCATGCTTGATGCGCCGCAGTCTATAAACACAACCAAGTCAGTGCCCATCTTGTTGAGAAAAGATACTATTTGAGTATTAAATATACTTGTATCACTGGTTCTAGAGAGAACACCTGACAAGGAAGCTTTCAACAGAACATCAGCAAGCTTAGTTGCAACTGCCAGATTTATATCTTTGGCAGGCGGTCTTCCTGGATGTACATAGCCTGCTTGATTGCCTCCGTGCATAGGAACTATTAAGATTTTTCTGCCGCTAAACTCTGGCTTTCGAAGGCTTTCCAAAGGAATAGTGAGCTCTATGTCTATAGGCTTGTCAAGAAGATTTCCTTCCGATTCAGTCGCCACTGTTTTTGAAACATCGGCAACTTCAGTCTCCGGAATACCTGCAGCACGTTGCTTGGCTCGTTTTTCTTCCTCTTTTAGAAGTTCTTCTGGAGGACCATCTTCCGATTCGGATAAAAACTCCGAAGAAGGTTTTTCAGGTTTATTTGCAAACTTAAGCAAGACCCTGTTTCTTTGCCGAACATACTCTACAGTCGGCTTTTGAGCTTTTTCAGGCAAAGTGAAAGTAAATATAAGCCCTTTATTATCTATGCCGCTGTTTACCATCATATCCTGAATATGAGGGCCAGCAGGATCAGTTCTATTATTGGGAACCAAGTTAAGAGAATCCGTAACTCTCAGATAAAACTTCGGGAATTCAAATGCTTCTGTACAAACAACAGGAGCATTGAAATCAAAGAAAACGGAAGTGGAATTTTTATCTGAAATATGAGTCAGAGAAATGAGAGTGGCTTGAATTTTTGGAGCTTCCGGCACAACAGGCTGGATTCCTCCACTTTGAGGCTTATCAAGAGGACTCGAGGTTACAGTATTTGCAGACTGCCTTCCTGAAACCGAAGCCTGAGAAGGCGGCTGTTTAATCAAACCGAATCCTTCCGTTTTTTTCTGAAGTTCAGTTGTCAAATGAGTAAACAGATTATCCAAAACACTTTGAGATAAAAGCAAAACCCCGTTTTTTTCTATAGGAGTTACAGGCAAAGCTATCTGTTCTTTATTGTTAAAAAGAGCAGTTTTTTCTCCAGCAATCAGTCTCAAAGAATTTAGTCCTGAACGGACAACTATCATTTTTTGAAAAGGAAACTTCTGCACAGACAAGTTTTTACTGATCGCATATTCTTCAACGTTCAGAAAAGTGTTTTGTGCAAAAGAAAATGCTGTAACTAAAAGCATGGCAAACAAAATTGCCAAACGCGACAAAGCTTTCATCAGTATCTTGCCTTTAACTCTCTGTCCATATCGCGCTTCATGTCTTTCTTAGCTATGCTGTCTCGTTTGTCGTAAGTAGTTTTGCCTTTGGCCAAAGCTATTTCGACTTTAACCTTGCCTTGCTTGAAATACATTCTCAGCGGAATCACTGTCATACCCGTGTTCATAGATTTTTTGCCAAACTTGTCAATTTGGTATCTATGCGCAAGAAGCTTTCGTTTTCTTTCAGGGTCATGATTCTGAATATTGGAAAAGGGATTTAGCCCTATATGAACACCTATCAGCCACATTTCGCCATTATCAATGTCGACATAGGCATCTTTCAGATTAACTCTGTTCTCCCTGCAAGGACGCAGTTCAGAGCCAGCAAGCTGTATTCCTGTCTCAAGCTTTTCCACAATAAAATAGTCATGGTGAGCTTTTCTATTTGCCGCTATCAGCTTTACTCCTTCATCGGAGGCTTTTTTAGAACTCAATCAAGTCACCTGCCTTTACGCCGAAATCATTTTCCGCTTTTATCAAAGCTTCGCTCATATTATCTGAAACTCGTGTTAACAGCAAGTCCGCAATTTTTTCACCCTCAAGCCTGCCCAAAGGCTCTCCGCTTTCCGGATGAATAAGTATTTTGCCAGGTTTAAAGGCTTTTAAAATAGTCTTCTGTTCATCATTTTTGCTCAAGCCTTTTGATAATCCCGCGTCAATTATAACCTTGTCTCCGACTCTTTTAATCACCCTGCCTATGAATTCAGGCTCAAAAGTAACCTTCTTTTCTTTCGGCTGGAAAAGAGCTTCAATGGCATCAAACTCTTCTATGCCTGCAAATCTGTGTTTGTGCATCTTTACATAAGGTTCCATAAGATGAGGACATTCACGTATTCTCATTTGCTCATAAGCTTCAAGAAAATACTCAAATTTGACACTTCTGACAAGCAAAAGCTTTCTGTAAAAATTAATTCCGGCATGCCATTCATTCTGATCCATTAATAATCGTGCAAGAGAGATTAAATAGAGCTGATTTGCAGGATAAGTCTCTACAGCTAAATAAAGCTCCTCTTCTCCACCCTCCCAATGGCCTTCATCTATCAAGCGCATAGCCTTGTTGAAATGATCCAGAGCTTTCCTGACTCTGTCTTCTGTCTTGCGCTTTTGAGCCATTGCAGGATACTCATTATCTTTTATAGTCAGAGCTATCCTTCTATATGCCAAGGTTTTATTCATTCTTTCTGTTTCTTCCCAATGGAAAAGAGCATTTTCCAGTTCACCCATTTCCCGATACAATTTTCCAAGCCAATAATGAGCTTTCCAAAGATTCGGTTCTATTTCCAAGGCTTTCAAAAGGCAGTCTTCAGATTTGAAATAATCTCCTTTTCTATACCAAGAGTAGCCTTCTTCATACAGCGATATAGCTCGATCCGAATCAGTTGCTGACACTGAAACAGGAAGCAATAAAATAAGAAAACACAATATAATAAATTGCGATATTTTTGTCTTATACATGCACAAAGCATCGGAATAAGGTTAAAATACTTTTACTATTACCTCTTTTCTTTAGCTTGCATATAAGCAACACCTGAATTAGAGTAAAGACAATGGGCACAACAAATAACGAAAAAGAACCGAAACATTTTTATTCAGCTTTTAAAACAACCTTTTTTTTCGCCGTATTTTTTATTGTGCCTTTCCTATTAGGCAACTATTTTCTGTGGCTTTTTCAAGCCAATATCAACAGCCAAATACTAGAAGACCGCAAAAAAGAAATGAAAGAAGTTCTTTCTCACGCCGTCAGAAGGACAGATCCGGTCAACTATTACAATGATCTGGCTGTAAAAATTGCCGAATCCTTTAAAGAAAAAAGCCTGCATGAGATATTAAGCGAAGAGTGCAAAGCAAATGAAAATCTCTACCTTTTCAATGCCGATGGCAAAAGAATCATATGGAAAGGCGCCAATCGCAGCAAAATAGCAATATCTGAAAGATTCGCCAAAATTCTGCTACAACACTTGAATAACAAACAAATTAACAGAGGAGATTTTACCAATACCGAGCAGGCTGTTCTAAGAAACTTTCTTGGGAGTTCCCCCGCAGCAATCGGACTGTTAAGAAACCTCAATTCAATGCAGGACTTCAGCATCTTGGGCTTGCCTAAATTTGGAGGTCTTTATGAATCTTCCACCAACGACCTGGAAGCCCCTCAAGCCTACTCTAAAATTTATTTGTTAGTCTGGATGGATACCAACAACATTCCTCACAAAGAACTAGCAACAAAAGCATTGGAATTTGCCGCAGATAAATCAGCTATGAGAGATTACAAGTTCGCTTGGGTAGATCCCAATGATTTAACATCTTCTCACGTTACCGATGATCTGCGTTTAAAAAAGTCAGCAACAGCGATGCTCTTGGAAGAGAATCTCAGGAGCTTCCGAATCTACGATAAAACATTAATCCATCGCCAAGATAATGATGCGGGCTTACGTTTGGCTGTTTTTTCAGAACTGCCATCACGCACTGATATTCTCCAAAGATATTATGATCTTCTTATACTCTTTCTCCCTGCTATTTTGGCATTATATATCTTAGCAATCTCGGCGCCAGGCAGAATATCTTTTTCTGTAAAATATCAGGCATTGGCTATCATGCTTTATGTTCTCCTAGCCGGATTTGCTACTCTTTATGCTGGAGCTCTTTTCTACCTTGAGCAGCGTAAAGAGTCTATAGTCTACAACTATAAGACCACAGCCAATGAAATTCTAGGACAAACAGACAGGTCTTTCGAGCTTTTCCAGAATGCTCTCGTCAGGCAATATGATAATGCAATTAGAAATTTATCCGGAAAAGGTTTGGAAGCCTCTGAAATTACGGCTGAGCTAGAAAACACTGTTAAACATGGAAATGCTGAAATCATAGAGATATTGGACATAAATGGAACTCCTATTCGTAAGTTCTCAAAGCCTGAATCAGAAATTGTCGAATACAGTTTTATGATTATACTCCAGGGAATAGTCAGAACATTATTTCCAAGATATAACTCCTCTAGAGAAGGACAATCTTCTTACGGACAATATGAAGCCCTTTTGGCAAATGTCCTTTCCACACCCGCTGAAGAATTGCTTCTCAATAGAGGAACATTGTTCTATCTCATCATACAAGATTATGCTTCTGCTCTTTATTTTGACTTTATTACTGACAAAAATAATGTAGCTCACTCAGCTCTCATAGCAGTCCACTCATCCATAGGATTGGAACTGGCTCACATAAAAGAGAGAGCCGCCTTCCTGCAGACGGACTCCGCTTATGATTTTTACGCTATTCCTAAGATGGAAACATTGCCAAGGTTTTCTTTCCCATCACACGAAGCCGTTTCCGGAGAAGATATAAGACAGTTAAATTATATAGTGAAAGAGCAAAATGCTCCAGCATTTACGATTGGAACGATTGACAACAAAAAAGTTTTTTTAGCCGGAGTTTCTGCCAATAACCTGAAAAACTACAACATTTTTCTTGCAATGCCAATGAAGGAAATAGACAAAAAAATTGGGCTCTACCCCCTAACATTCATAATTTTCTCATCCTTTTTCTTCACTGTTGTTGCAATAGTTTCATATTTTGCAACTCTTAAGCTCTTAGAACCTACCGAACAGACAAACTCATATATTAAAGCTCTTAATCGTGGAGAACTTAGCATTGAAGAGCCTGATACCAAAAACTATTCAAAAGAAGACTTGGATATTTTGAGCGGTTCATCACAAATTGTAAAAAAAATAAAAGAATTTGACTTGGGCGACTCCATTGAATACAACCTAATCCCTAAAAAATACGCCATAAGACAAGACTTTTTACTCGATGGCCGCAGACTCGGAGTTTCGCTGGAAGAAAACGAAATTTATTACTTTTCTGAAGAAATTGATGACACGGTTGCGGTTTTCTTTATGAAAACAGAAGAACAAAATCTCAGAGCCCTAATAACGTTATCTACCGCTAGAATGGCTGTAAAACTGATCATAGAAGAATTGCATGTCACAGATCCCAACGTGATAATAAGACAGCTGGAAGAATACTTCAGAATAAACCTGCGCGAACCTCTTCAAGGCGATGCCATGTGCATAACAACTAATTTTGAGAGTAAAAAAATTTCAGCATCTCTTTATGGAAATGCCACACTTATGTTAGCAGGTGCCGACAAAGAACCTTCTATAATCAAATTTACCGAACTAAGACCCGAGAGTAAGATTAAAACCGCTACCCCCTTTGTTTTGGATAAAGATGAAGCTTTGTTGATTGTTTCAAAAACAGCTCCAGCCAAGCTTTTAAATATTATAAACAAGGACTATTGCACTTTTATGAGAGATGCTGTCAGAAAAAACACTTCTCTTGCCGCTGAAATATATGAAAACGCCAATAAAACATCTATAAATTACTATGGCGAAATAGCAAGCATAATATCTGTGCAACGATTAGCAAAAGCAGAGGACACAGAGGAAACCAAATGAAAATTGCCGCCAAAAACAAAAAACTCCAATTTGCTCTGTTGCTGCTAGTTTTTTGGCTCATGCCAACCCTTATCTATTTTTTTGCAGCCTTTACCGTAGTGCAGCGCGAACAGCGATATAAAAATGCCGCGATTCAGGAAGAAATCAATCAAAGCCTCTCCCGCCTTGTTTATGAAGCAAGACCCAATTTGTATTTTCAACCTATTTTTGACGGTTTCTTTGCTCAAATAAAAGGCTTGACTGCAACCAACAAAAAGGTTTCAGAGCAACTAACCAAAGAGTTCGGCCAACAATACGGAAAAGGCGCTTTCAGTCTTTTTCTTTTCAACTCGGCAGGACAACTGATGAACAGTTCCGAAAACAAAGATGTATATGAACTGTTTTACAGAATGGCTACAGACAACAACTTTAAATATACTCTGAATAAAGATATTTACGACAAACTAGGCAAAGTTTTTCCAACCCCGGATGTTCTCTGCAGAAACATATCCAAATTCTTAGGAACACTAAGCGACACAAACATTCCCGATGTTTTTTCCTCCTGCTATATCAATGTAGACAAAAACTTTGATGAGCAGTCTATTGCAGGCATAATGATTTTTATAAACAAAAAAAACCTGCCTTCATATAGAATTTTAAAAGAACTTATAAAAGACGGCAAAGAGGAAAATTTCGGTTATATCTCTCAAAAACACAGGGAAAAAGGCGGCATTCTTTTACCTAATCTGCTCTCTGACTTCACACCTGAGGAAATAATTTCTAAAGCCTCAATGTCAACTATGAGCTTTTTCACCTTAGGCAAGAACATTGTCAGCCTCAGGTTTCTGGATTCAGAAACCAGCTTGTTGGCAACATTTCCGCATGAGGAAGTAGCCTTCAAAACTATCGGAATAGCGTTTTTCTTATACCTGCTTTTCACTTTTGCAACTTTTAAGATAATAGCTTACTTCACGATGCTCCCGCCTAATGCAGCCAGCATGCGTAAAAAGCTCGCGGCTCTTATGTTCTATTCTTATCTATTGCCGCTTTCCATATTAATATTTGCCTCTATACAATATTTGGAAGAATTTAAATTTTCTCTTGAAGGACAAGTCAAAGAAGAAGCCGTTGAACGTCTTTCTGAATTAGACAGCGGTTTTCAGAGATATCTCAAAGAACAAATTATAGAAAATCGCAAAATAAGTGAATTTTTCAATGAAAACAGCGACAATTTGGAGATGATAAAAAACTTCCTTACAGAAGAACGCTCCAAAGGACAAATGATGGCAGCCTTTGTAGCAGATAAGGAAAGCAAACTGCTTTTCAGAACCAATTTGGGAAACTCTGAAGTTATCAGATACAAAGGAAGAAGCAAGTATGAACTGCAAGACCTTTTACGAACTTGGGAAAAACGTGGCGGAAGCGTAGAACCTCGCCTCATTAAAGCTTTAGGCGAAGAAATTCCCTATGAAGAAAGTCCTGAAGACCTAGCGACAGGAAATGTGATGGGTGAAATTGCGAGGCTGGTTCTAAAAAACCTCTACAAAAACTACTGTTTAGCCAACAATATTCCCACAGTCCAAGATTCTTCATTCAACTTCAGTATTTTTTTGGAAGGCGTCTTGGAAGTCTCAATGCAAACATCTTTCTATGCCGCAGGCACTAATATAGGAAAATTCACTGAAATAAGCGCTCCTCAAGCTTCTTACCTTGTCTACCCTAATGTCATAGTAGCCAAAGACGGAACGCCTCACTATTCCTACATGCTCTTTTATTCCTTGCTAGCTTTGGAACATAACTATTTAGATAGAATATACATGACCTTGTCAGAACCAGATCTTGCTTCTGACCATCCTGAAGACATCAGGGCTATATCTGACTACAAGTATGCTGAAAACAAGCCTACTCTCTTTGAGTTTGAAACTTTCGACTCTATTTTAAGACGCAGCAAAAGCGAACTGAATACTTTCAGTGAACACATGACTCTGAACGGCGAAGAAGTATTGATAACTGTGCTCAAGCCAGCTTTTCTCAAACATTATCTATTGTTGAAAATTACCAAACTATCCGAGATGAAAGCTATGGTGAAAAAGAAAAGCATCAGATTAGCCGCTCTTTTTGCAACCTTAATTATAGCTTCTTCAATACTGCTCATAATTACTTGGAAAACAATAGTTCAACCAGTTGACGAACTTTTGAATTTTACAGAAAATTTTCACGGAAAATCAGAACCCGTCAAGATTCACAATCGTTCCAACAACGAGTTTGACGAAATTACAGATGCCTTTTCTGAAGCCCTTGCTGCCCTTGAAACAAAAGATTTACGCGGAGAGGTAAAAAAATATCTCTACCCATTCGAGAAAGAGCTTCGCTGCGGAACCTATAACATCGTATACGACTCTTTCTCAACAAAGTTGTTGCCAAGCGACTTTTTGGACTTTATGCCGCTGGTAAACGGAAACTATGCAATTATCATGGCTAAGATCACAGGAAATAACTCCTCAGCTGTTTATCTTATGACATTGCTAAAAACAGCTTTCAGGCTCCTGTGTCCAGACTTTCCGGAAGAACCTGAAACCATATTGCAAAAGTTAAACTCCTTGATAATTCCATATCACGGCAAGGGACACATGGTCACCTGTCTTATAGGAATTTTGGATCCCATAAATGACACTATGTACTGTGCAAACGCAGGCTACACCTATCCTGTGTCTTTGCTGCTGCATGCAAACGAAAAGCATTTTGTCAGCTTGCCTTCAGCTCCGCTTGGCATTAATCCAAAAGCTGTCTTCAAGAAACACAAAGTCAATCTTGTCAGCAGAACTATCGTATTCTACTCTGAAGGAGCGGTCGATAGAAAAGACATGGACAATAACTCAATAGGACATGAAAAATTCATGCAGCTGGCCTCTGAGACTCTCTCCTCCAACTATGACAATCCTGCTGAAAGAATAAAGGACGTACTAGTTGAGGCAGGCGACATCAGCTTTAATACTGAGGACATAACCGTAGCCGTCCTTAAAAGCATTATATAGTGCGGCTGCTGCATCAATCAAGCTTGAAAAAATTACTGACTGCTTGGTATTAAATAGGTAACTTTTAATGAAAATGCAGCACTAGCAGTGGTTTATTTCTCCTGAATATAAACTATAGCTTTTCTAACAAGCTGTTTTTCGCTGTCTTCCGCGCTTCTGTAAAAATCTCGTAAAACATCGGCATAAGCGGTATTTTTTTGATAAGCCATAGCTTCAATCGCAGCCTTTCTTACCTCTGCTTCTTGGTCTTGCAACATTTTAATTAAAAGCTTTTCGACCGCCTTTCCCCTCATACGTGAAAGGAGATGAATAGAAGCGACTTTGATTTTTTTATCAGGAATAGATGGCAGATCTTTCAAACCAAATATAATCTTTTTTGGTCCGAGAGCTGCTACAGCTTCTTGAGCAGCTTTTCTGATTTCGTGCTCTTCGGAGGTCAAAAACTCGGAAAGCGGCAGAACTGCGCGCGGGAAACCTGTGTTTTCCATGCCTTTGATTGCAGCTATTACAATCTCTTGATTTTTATTATGCAGCAGAGAAGTAAGAACATCCATAGCCGAGGCATCCTGATAACTTCCAAGACCCTCCGCTATTAGAGCTACCCTAGAAGGCAAAGGTTTCGTGGAAAGATAGTTGATCAAGTCAGGTATATGAGCCCTATTCTTCTCTGCCAACAAGCTTTCCAACTCTTCATCGCTTATATTCAGCATGCGAAGTTTGGCAAGAAGATCCGTTTCCAAGGCTTTATCTGAGATATCCAGCTCAACATCGGCTGTTATATTGTTAACATCTTCAACAGGGTATGATTTATCAGCATAATATTCATCTTGCAAACGGGCGTCTTCATTATCTGCTCCAGAGCCGTCAGCATAATATTTAGGAATATTTCCCTGAACCGCCTTTTCTTCCAGCTCTTTCCAAACCTTGTCTACTCTTTCTTCCGTGAGGTCTTTGTCTTCCGGAGACTGAGCCATTTTAGCTATTTCTTCAGGCGAATAGCTTACAGGTGTTTCATTGCCCCGCTTAACTATCAGTCTTTTAATCACTTTCCTTACAGTAGCCTGACCTTCTGCACTCTCATCAGCCAATTCGTCAAAAGCGCCTGAATCTTGAGAAAGGTGTCTGTGGTGAACAGCTGGCGATTCTGAGAAGGAAGGTTGTGGCGAGAGGTCTTCCCCATATGCAGGTGCCGCATCAAATGTTGTTGTCAGCGGATCTTCATACGATGCTTCAGAGAGATCTTCGACTTCGAAAGTCTCTTGTTCACCATCATAACTCTGAAGCTCTGATTCAAGCATCTGCTCTTGAGTTTCAGAAATTCCAAAGTCTTCGGAGTCAGAGGAAAGTTCTTGGTAAGAAAATGGTTCTCCATATTCGTCAGAAGAGATTTCCCCAGCAATATCTGCCTCTTTAACAGACTCTGACAAAAAAGAATCATCCGAAGAATCAGAAAAATCGCTCTGCACAGGCTCCGCCTGAGAAATATCAGGTGAATCGCTGGAAGCGCTCATAGAATCATTTAAAAGAATATCTAAATCATCCGAAGATTCAAATGATTGAGATTGCTCTGAATCTGCAGGAGATGCTTCCAATTCAGATTGCAAAGAATTAAAACTATGAGCTGAAAAGATTTCCTCAGGCTCCGCAGTCTCCATTGCAGAAGTTTCATCCGGCAATTCAGAAGAGGTTTGAGACGCAAAAGGCGAAATCATTTCTTCAGGTTTTTGAGATTCGGCCGTTTTTATATCTTGAGCAGAAGGCTTTTCAAAAGAAACAGGTGCAGGAGCTTGAGATGCCTGGGGCTTTGTTGCCAGTGGTGAAGAATAGGATTTTACAGTTTCTTTTGGTTCTTCATTAGGAAGAACTTTACTAGATGGGGCAAAAAGATTTGTCTCAGAAGCTTCTTTGGCCTTTTTTTTCTTCTTTTTATCCAGAATAGACAAAGGAAATATAACTGCTAAAGCTATAAGCCCGACAACCAAGGTTTTATATTTTCCAAGCAAACATTTAATATAAGCCGAAGAAGCTTTTTTATAAGGATTTTTGGCTGACTTGGCTAGTTTCAAATATTTCAAAGCATTTACATAGTCACTCTTTTTTTTGCCGTTTAAATAATCAAGGCCTTTTGCATAATTTCCAAGCGAACTTCTCCGATCAAGCCTCAAAAGTTTTTCTGAAATAGTCCTGATCTTTCCCCAATTCGGCTTTGAAGCTTCTAAATGAGCTTCCAAATAAATAGCTGTCAGCTCTCTGTTTCTGAAGACCACTGCCTCTTTGCTTCTCAAAAGAGAAATTACTGCGTCATAGGATTTTCCTTCAAACAATCCTTTAGCTTCAAACAACAAGTCTTCGGCTTCCTCGTCCGAAACTTCCTCGTCTAAAACGTCATCAACCTCTTCAAGCTCTTCCAAATCCGAAACTTCGTCAAAGTCTTCAACTTCGTCAAAATCTTCTTCTTGTGCATAAAGTGTTGATAGAGAAAGGAAAGAAATATTGGGAGAAAAGCTGACTTGAAGCACGCAAAAGCCAAATATTAAAAATAATGTCGTGATAAGTTTTTTTCGTTTATCAGTCATATAAATCCTATTAGGTTCTAACATTGTACAACATTAAAATTTATATATAATATCATCAAAAGCAAGGATCGGGAAAATTGCTATTCTATGTTAATAGAATGCAATTTTGAAAAGTCTCATTTCTATAAACTTAATCATAGAAGCTTTCTGAAAGATATTTAAAACCGGAATCCGGAAAAAGCGTCGCTACTTTTTTGCCCCTGCCTGACTCCAGATACTTTTGGCAAGCAGCAAAGGCACAACCGCTGCTAATGCCGACAAATACGCCATATTTTTTGGCAAGTTGATTGGTTGCGTCTCTGGCTTCTTCGTCAGAAATAGTTATAACTTCATCTATCAGTCCAACATCCAAAGTTTTCGGTACAAAACCTGCTCCTATTCCCTGTATAGCATGAGCTCCTGCCGGCTTTCCTGAAAGCACAGCTGATGAAGCCGGTTCAACAGCGATAATCTTAGATTTCACACCCTGCTTGCGCAAAGCTCTACCTACACCTGTTAAAGTACCGCCTGTACCCACTCCGAAAATAAAAGCCTCAGGAAGTTCTCCAGATAACTGCTTTAAGAACTCCGGCCCGGTTGTTTTCTCGTGAGCTTCCGAATTGGCCGGATTTACAAACTGCCCTGCCAGCAAAGCATCGGGATTATCAGCCAAAATGCTTTCCGCAAGTTCAATAGCGCCTTTCATGCCTAAATTCGCTGGAGACAAAAGTAATTCAGCCCCATAGGCCTTCATAATTTTTTTGCGCTCTTCGCTCATATTTTCAGGCATGGTTATTAAAAGCTTGATTTTGAGAAAAGCGCAAACCATCGCCAAGCCTATACCAGTATTGCCGCTAGTAGGCTCGACTATAACTGTTTTATCTGAAATTTTGCCTTCAGCTATATATCTGGCTATTATTTCAGCAGCGACTCGGTCTTTAACTGAACCGGCAGGATTTCCGCCTTCCAGCTTTACATATGTCTCGCCGGCATCAGTTATTATTTTAGTTAAAGCCGTATTTCCGATCGACTTGATAATGTTGTCAGTTATCATCCTTAACCTTTTTAACTTTCTTCGGTCCCTTGCGTTCCAGAATCTTGAGACCGCTGTCAGTCAATATTACCTTAGAATAAGCAGGAACTGATTCTACAAGCCAAACGTTACCGCCAATAACAGAATGCTCTCCTATTACAGTCTCGCCGCCTAAAATAGTCGCTCCTGCATATATTACCACTGAATCTTCAATTCTGGGATGTCTTCTTTGCCCCTTTATGATTCTGCCGCTCTGATCGTGAGGAAAGTTCAAAGCGCCGAGAGTCACACCTTGATACATGGCAACATAGTCGCCAATAATAGTGGTTTCACCTATAACCACACCTGTTCCGTGATCTATAAAGAAAGCTTTCCCGATTTTTGCTCCCGGATGTATGTCAATTCCAGTCTGGGAATGAGCCCACTCGGACATTATACGCGGAATCAGCCTCAATCCGCTGCTATAAAAGAAATGAGCAACCCTGTGCACAGTGATAGCCTGAAGTCCAGGATAACTGAATATAATTTCATCAAAACTGGTTGCAGCGGGATCATGCTTGTATGCTGCTTCCACGTCGTAATCAAGTTCTTCCCTGAGTGCAGGTATGCCTTCAAGAAACTGCAAAGCTATCTCTTCGGATGTATCGTCACAGTGAGTGCACTCTTTATTTGCTCCGCAGCAACTGTGAATCAGTTCATTGCGTATCTGCTTGGCAAGCTTGTCAAACACCAAAGCCACTGTATAACTGATTCTTATCTCTACAGAGTCAAAACATATGTCTCTTGAACCAAAATAGCCGGGGTACAAAACAGCAAAAATATCTTCTATAATATCAGCGACAACCTTTTTGTCAGGTAAAGGACTATGGTCAAAATGCTGTATTTTGGAAGTCTCTTTGGAGATGGATTTTGCAACTTTATGTGCTACGTCATTCAAACGCTTTTTGCTCATTGTTTGCTCCTATTTTATCTTAAAAGGAAATATATGAGATTATTTCCTTCAGGCAAGATATTTTTTCCCAATGTCATCTCAAAGACTCCGCAAAGCGGCCAGTGCTGCGTTGCAGCTAGAACTTCCTTTTAAAAGACATCTTGCTCCACAATAAATCATTGTTGGCAGCTGCTAAGTACCGTGGCGAGCGGTGAGTGGCGGGTGACGAGTTGAATTCCGAACTCAATCACTGAAACTGATAACTGCTTGTAGATGTTAATAAATATGCGTAGTTTATCTTTCTGTGGCTTCTTACCTTTCTGCCTCTATGATGTTTCTTGGTTAAAAATCGACACAAATTGCAAGTCTATGTTAATAGAATGCAATTTTGCTCGACTCTCGGACTAAGATAGAGATTTTCAAGTTTACTTGTAAAATCAATGGCTTAAGCCGAGAGTGAGGAAAAGCAAATATGCTTTTTCGAGATTTTTCTTTGCCAAAGCCTTTTTCTGTGTATTCCGTGTGTTCTGTGTTTTAAATAGAGTTTTAAATTTTTTTTCGTTATTTTCGTGCCTTTCATGGTTCAAAAGAAGTTTTTCTCTTCCTTTTTTAAGAGGTTCTTTTGATGTATAATCTTGCAAGACATTTCAAGGAGATTTTACGTTAACCATGAAAAACGATGCACAGCCAAAGCTTTATTTAATCTCAAAATCGCCCCGCAGAAGTGAAATACTCAAACATCTGCAGATAAAATTTGACGCTCTGGGCTCAACCTATGAAGAAGATCCAAAAGATGTAAACAAACTTCGCCCAAGTGATCAGCCTGTCAGACTGGCTTATTTGAAGGCATCTAATCCGGAAAAGAAAATCGAAAATGCCCTGCTTATAGGAGCTGACACCATTGTATTATGCGACGGCAAAATCCTAGGCAAGCCTCACAGCAGAGACGAAGCCGAAGCTATGCTAAGAACACTCTCCAGTCGCTCTCATCAAGTCATTACGGGCATAGTTCTGCTAGATCAGGCAAACAATAAAACCTATTCTCACACCGAAATTACTGACGTTTATTTCAAGACTCTCTCAGAAAAAGAACTTCAAAGATATTTGGATACAGACGAGCCTTATGACAAAGCCGGCGCATACGGAATCCAAGACTTGGCCGCCCTGTTCGTAGAAAGACTCGACGGATGCTATTACAACGTTGTCGGTTTCCCCGTTGCAGCATTTGGTAAACTTATGAAAGTAGCAGGATATGACCTTGGCGATTATATGGAGGTCTACAACAAATGAGAGTAGCCGTTTACCCTGGAAGCTTTGATCCATTTACCAAAGGCCATGCAGATATACTCAAGCGTGCAGCCAAACTCTTTGATCACGTAATAGTCGGCGTTCTCGTAAATCCCTATAAAAAATGCCTCTTCTCGCCGAAAGAAAGAGTTCAGCAAATATGCGATGTCGCCAAGCACTTGGAAAACGTCAGAGTCATACACTTTGACGGCCTTTTAGTCGACTTCTGTGCCACGGTTGGAGCTACAGCCATCATTAGAGGCTTAAGAGCCGTTTCTGACTATGAATATGAAATGCAGATGTTTACTGTCAATAACACTCTTTCACCGAAAATTGAAACTGTCTTCCTCATGGCATCGCCTCCATACTCTTTCTTGAGTTCCAGTATCGTCAAAGAAGTAGCAAAATACGGCGGCGATATTTCCAATATGGTCGCTCCATCAATAAAAGAAGAGGTAGAATCGAAATTCGAGGCTCTCAAAAATGAAAAATAGCCCCTTTCTGAATTCCTTTTCAAAATCGCCTCTTGTCATCGCAAAGCTCGACAAAAGCAGCAAAACCGACCCTCTGCTTGCAAAGACTCTCATAAAAAAAGCGGCCGAATCTGGAGCCGACATGGTTTCCTTTCCGCTTTTTCACATATCCGAACTGGCTTTCTTTCCTGATTCACATCCTGCAGACAACGATTTTGAATATGCAAAAGAGCTTTCAGACTGTGCAATTCAATCAGGAATAACTTTATTGCCTGTTATAGCTGGCAAGTTCAGCCTTGAATATGCTCAAAAACTCGGATGCAAAGCCATAAAACTGGCTTCAGGCGAAATGACCAACATTCCTCTCTTAGAGCAAACCGCTGCTAGCGGCTTGGCCGTATTCCTCTCCACAGGAGCTTCAACCGCTGGCGAGATAGAAACAGCCCTTGAAGCTTTGAGAAGCTTTAAAGGCAATGAAGCTGACATAACATTGCTGCAGTGTACAGCCTCACCCGTCACCCGATTTCACGATGCCAATCTAAATGCGATGAAGTCTCTCTCCGAGGCTTTTTTGCTGCCAATCGGCTTTTCCGACAACTGCCCTGGACATTTGGCCTCCTTAGGTGCTGCGACACTTGGAGCCAAAGTCATCGAAAAGGCGATCTCGGCAGATAACCCGCCTCCAAGAGCCTCTATTTTAGACATCGATTCCCTCGCTTCTTTTATTCAGAATGTACGCCTCTCAGCCTTATTGAGAGGTTCAGACCAAAAGATACCGACTGCTTTTGAACTTAAAAATCAAAAAGCAATCAGACGCGGTCTCAAAACCACCAGAAAAATCTCTGCTGGCGAAACTATTACCGAGGATTCTATCGCAGCTTTTGTAGGCTCCAAAGGAATATCACCTGAATTGCAGCCTCAGATTCTAAACAGAAGGGTCACAGAAAACCTTGAGCCTGGCACCCCCCTCACTTGGGACCACCTCGGCGAACTCGTCTCCAATAACACGAAAAACTCTTAAACCACAGAACACACCTTAAAAAAGTGGACAGGGATTAGTGGGCGGTGGGTAGTGGACAGAGAAGGCAACTGAAACCAGTAGCGAGTGGCGAGAAAAGACATCAAGCTATGAGGCTATGCAGCTGTTTTTTGAGAAATATCCCAACCTGGAAAGACCAATACCGCTGGATGGCATTTTAATGCTCTGGCCAGTATTTTAGCTCTCTCAACTCCTAAGTTTATTTTATCATTCTCAATAGCTGAAATGGTTGATTGCGGTATGCCGGTAAGACGAGACAAGTCGTTTTGACTTAACTCCTGCAACTCACGAATTATTCTTACAGATTCACCAACGGTTACTTCTGTCCTTTTTTTTGCCTCAACATAGTCTTTCATTTCATTTCCTCCGATAATCATGAGCTGTCAGCTGCACAACTTTCACAAAACATTGCTCATTTTCAATTTTGTAAATAATGCGATATTTAATGCTCAGACGAGATGAACGATGCCCTTTCCATTCTCCTGACAAAGCTTCATCTTTGAAACCCTTAATCTGCTGTAAGCCGATAGAGCCGGAAATAGCTACAATGTCTTTCCATTTTTCGTATTTCTTAAGGATTTCTATAGGCAGTGATTCAAGTATCTTTAATACATTTTTGTGCTCATAAATTTTCCACATACTAAATTTAGTATACATATCATAAAAGATATGTCAAGGCTTTGCCTTATAATCCAAGAATATCATTTTTCTAATTGATGAATAACAGATGCCTATAACGCTTCGCTCAGTGGTCAGGGGTTTATGGACAGCGCGCAGATAGAACATGGCGGGTGCTGACTGGAATGCAGAATAAAGAACAGAGAATTTAAGCTTCTATAGTGGCTACGGCTTATAGATCAAGAAAAAGTACAAGTTAAATTCACTGAATTCTCCTTAAGCTGAAATTTTCTTACTTTTTGATATTTAAGTTCGTATTGCTGAGGTGAGAGGTAACCACAGCTCCCATGAATTCGGACAGTATTATAAAAAGCGTTTATATAACTGAAAACTAG
>JAAYNI010000007.1 GCA_012520995.1 Candidatus Rifleibacteriota bacterium | reverse complement strand
GGCAAAAGAGGTCGTGTCGTGGCTTGTTTGTCTGTTGCTGACAAAATGGCTTTCCTTAAAGAAAGATCTGAGAAAAACGGCTTTGCTTTGGAAGATGAGGGCTTTTATGTAAAAGAATCTAACTTTGAATTGCTGCGAAAATCTGACAAGCAAGAAGTGCGAATCAACAAAGTCACTTATGAAGGTTCTCTGAAAATAACTGATGTTGAGCTTTTCAAAACCATGCTTGTAACTGGGCTTGGCAAGAAAAAAGCTTACGGCTGCGGCATGATGACTGTAATTCCTATGAGACAGTAAGAGTGCCTGTAACGAGCTAATTTAAAGGGACTATGTCGCATAAAAGTATCTGTTTGTATTATTGTTCTTAATCGGTGTTTTTGTCCTTTGAGGTAAGCAACTAAAGCAAAAAGAGTTATCTTTTTGTAAAGCTGTTATTCTTGTATTTAAGGCAAAAATTGGTAGCAAATGAATTTTTTAAAGAAAATTCATTTGCGGGCAAGTCGCAGGTTAAGAGCAGGGATTTGCAAGTTCACTTGTGTGAACAGCAGTCAAAAACCAGCAGATTTTTGGATAAAAATTGAATAAAATCTTATAGAATGCAATGAAATAAGATTTTAGGAGGGGCTCAGATTAAAAGAGATATTTAGCAAAGTTATTTGAAAAATAGCTCGCTTTAATCGGAGACTAGCAAAAACGAAGTTTTCGCGTAATTTTTAGCCTTTTATCGGCCCTACATCTGCGTCCATCTGCGTAATCTGTGGATAGATCGGCTGTTATGGATGTTTTGGTAGTTTTCCGTGTATTCTGTGTGGTCAGTGGTTTCAAAAGTTTTCTTCTCATTGTGTAATCTGCGGATAATATGAAAAAACAAGCCGGAGCGAAAAAAACTAAACTGTTCGAGCTGCCCAGAGTTAGTGACAGGGCAACGTTTATTTACATAGAGCATGCCAAACTTAATAGGCAAGATAGCTCAATCACCGTGACTGATATCCGAGGAACGGTGAAAATTCCTGCCGCTATGCTCAGCGTGATTATGCTCGGTCCTGGCACCGATATAAGCCACAGAGCCGTGGAGCTCATCGGAGACACTGGCACGAGCATTGTGTGGGTGGGGGAGCGGGGTGTCAGGCATTACGCTCATGGGCGTGCGCTTTCCCATTTCACAAGACTTTTGAAAAAGCAGGCGAAGCTGGTTTCCAATACCCGTTCAAGGCTTGCTGTGGCAAGAAATATGTATCAGATGCGTTTTGCGGGAGAAGACGTTTCAAAGCTGACTATGCAGCAACTCAGAGGCAGAGAGGGCGCCAGAGTCAGAAGCTTTTATCGCAAAATGGCAAAAAAACATGGAGTCGAGTGGCTTGGAAGGAGCTATGATCTTGATGACTTTGAGGGCGGAACTCCGATTAATCAAGCTCTTTCGGCTGCTAATGTAGCTCTTTACGGGCTAGTCTACAGCGTGATAGTGGCTTTAGGTCTTTCTCCAGGTCTTGGCTTTATTCATACAGGGCATGACTTGTCATTTGTTTATGATATTGCGGATTTGTACAAAACTGAGATTACGATTCCTATAGCTTTTGAAGTGGCTTCAGAAGTTTCTGGAAGCGATGAGATAGGGCGTGTTGCCAGATTGCGTGTCAGAGATGCTTTCAAAGGCGGTAAAATCATTGAAAGGATGGTTAAAGATCTTCAAACTTTGATGATGGTAAAAGAGGATGAGCAGATATCTGCTGAAATTATTTCACTTTGGGATGAAAAAGGCGATTCTGTTCCGCATGGCGTGAATTACGCAAAGGATGACGAGCCTTGCCAATGACAGTTATAACTCT
>JAAYNI010000076.1 GCA_012520995.1 Candidatus Rifleibacteriota bacterium | reverse complement strand
TTCTTTTCTTTGCAATAAGAGGCAAACCCAGTGCTGCGAATATGCTTGGAATGTTGTCAAAATCGCCTTCAAAACTGAAGGAAAAAAGCAGAATTTCAAAGTCGCCTAAGGGTCTTTGCGTGTCAAAAGAATAGAAAGGAGGAGCTAAGCTTTTGCCGCCTATGCCCGGAAAAAATCTTTCTACTGCCAATCCAGGGGTTTGTGATAAAAGTCTGTGCACTGTGAGATACCCTAAGTTTGTCATGCCAAGACAATAATCGTTCGGGTATATTAAAGCTGCGCTAATTTTGCCGTTGAGTGGTGGCTCTATATAGAACTTTTCAGATTCTTTATATTTTTTGCTTAAGGATGAATATTTATGGTGATTTAAAACGCTCATATTTGTGCTATGTGTAACTAAAACTTCCTTTTAAAAGGTGTCTTGCTCAACAATAAATCATTATTGGCAGCTGCTAAGATTGCACTGTGATGAGTGGCGAGTTGAATTGTTTAGAAGACAATCGCTGAAACAGACAACTGCTTTGAGATAGTAATAATAAGCGTTGTTTATTTTTTTTCGGTTTTTGTCCTCTCTCGCTACTTCTTATCACTTGCATTGTCGCCCTCTCTGCCCACTGTCCACTAGTCACTGTTTGCTGCAATCTTTGGATGATAAATTATTTTAGAAAAGAAGATAAAAATAAAAGCAGACTGCCCGCTTAACAGACAGTCTGCTTTAAATTTCTCAAGAACAAAGGCCTAGTAGGTAGGTCTTTTTCTCAGGAAAGTTGGAATGGCTATATTTTGGTTGTCAGGAGTGAAAGCGGGAGAGTTAGCTACCTGCGGTTGAGCTTGGGGCATCTGCTGGGGAGCATAGTCATCGTTTCTCACTGTTCTGATAACCTCACGTACGCTTCTTTGCTGGCTTGTATTAAAAGCATGTTTTTGCTCTTCTTTGCCAAAGCCTGTAGCTATAACAGTAATCTTGACTTTTTCGCCAATTTCATCATCGACAGCATGACCGTAGATGATTTCCGCATCAGGATCTACGGAGTCTTTAATGATAGTCATAGCTTTTCTCATTTCGAGCATGCCAAGCTGTGAAGATGCGATTATGTTCACAAGCACGCCTCTGGCACCCTGAATTGATGTTTCAAGCAAAGGATTGGAAATGGCTGTCTGGGCGGCTGCAACTGTTCTGTCTGGACCTTCGCCGATTCCTATGCCCATGATGGCCGAACCAGAATCTTTCATAATCTTTTTGACGTCGTTGAAGTCTATGTTGATAACTCCAGGCACCAGAATTATGTCTGATATGCCTTTCACGCCTTGTCTCAAAACTTCGTCTGCGGCTGCATAGGCTTCAATAACGCTGAAGTCTTCGCTGGCTATGTCAAGAAGTTTGTCGTTGGGCGTAACTATTATAGCGTCAACGCGCTCTTTAAGATTTTTAATGCCGAGCTCAGCAGAACTCATTCTTCTGCGGCCTTCAAAATCAAAGGGCTTGGTGACTACTGCTACTGTCAAAGCTCCCAGTTCTCTGGCGACTTCAGCTACTATAGGCGCTCCGCCTGTGCCTGTTCCGCCGCCCATGCCAGCAGTAATGAAGACCATGTCGGCGCCTTTAAGATATTCGGCGATCTGGTCTTTGGCTTCTTCAGCTGCTTTTTTGCCAACTTCGTGGTCGCCGCCGGCACCCAAACCTTTAGTGACTTTTTCACCCAGCTGGATTTTTGTTTTGACGCTGGAGCTGTCCAAGTCCTGAGCGTCTGTGTTGGCGACTATAAATTCAACCCCGTTGTAACCAAGTTCAAACATGCGGTTGACAGCGTTCATGCCGCCTCCGCCTACGCCTATAACTTTAATATCCGGCTCGGGGGTCATGCCTTTTCCTGCATTAATCATGCCTGAGAAGGACATTTTGTTTAATCCTCTGCCCATGCCTCTGTCCATATCGCCTAAATCCATTGCTGAAGCCTCCTGATTTGCTCTCAGTTCACTCTCTGTTAAGAACTGAAGTTATATTCTACACTATTTTGTTGAATCAGTAAAGAACTTAGTTAATACTGATTTAATTCTGTCAAACATGCCCCCGATATAGGTTTTCTGACGTCTCGGTGCACTGTGTCCATTTAATGCACCGTATTTAACCAAACCTAATGCTGTGGAAAATCTGGGTGACATGACTTTCTCTGATAAACCTGATGTGCCAATTGGCATTCCGACCCGCACAGGAAGTCCTAATATTTCTTCTGCTAGTTCTGTGCAACCTCTCATGAGAGATGTGCCGCCTGTGAGCACCACGCCCGCAGGTATGAGTTGCAATTCGACTACTTCCTGGATTTTTGCTTTCACGGAGTTCAGAATTTCTTCCATGCGCGGTTCTATAATTTCGGCCAAGTCTCTGGCAGTATAAACTGCTATCCTGTCTCCTCCTGCCATCGGCACTTCTATTTCTTCTTCAGGATCGGCCATTGCTGCAAAAGCCAAACCTTGATTTATTTTAAGTTCTTCCGCTATGTGGGTCGAAGTTTTAAGACCTATGGCTATGTCGTTTGTGACAAGCTGTCCGCCCATGTCGATGCTTGAAGAGTGCACGACTTGCCCATTCTGGAAAAGAATTATATCTGTGGTTCCGCCGCCTATGTCAAGCAAGACTACACCTAGTTTTTTCTCGTCTTCCGAGAGCACGGCCATAGAAGCGGCGTATTGCTGTAAAACCACTTCATCTAGCTGTAGATCAGCCATTTCGCAGCATTTGACTATGTTTTGGCGGGCTGTTACAGCGCCTGTGACTATATGCACATGAGCTTCGAGACGTGAACCCACCATTCCCAATGGGTTTTTTATGTCCTTTTGTTCATCCACTACAAACTCAATTGGAAGAATGTGTATAATGCTGTGGTGAGAGGGTATGATCACAGAGGTTTTTGCTTGGTCGACAGCTCTGTCTATATCTTCTGAGGTTATCTCATTATTAGGGTTTTTAATTGCGACTATGCCTTTGGCGTTCATCGAAAGTATATGCGAACCGGCTATGCCTACATAAACGCTTTGTATTATAACTTCGCTGGATCTTTCAACTTCATTGATGGCAGATGCTATGGAATCAGTCATCTGGTTAATGTCCACTATGGCACCGCGTTTTACTCCGTCGTGCGATGGAGTCGTGGCGACACCTATAACCTCTATAGTGCCATCATCCCTGTTAAGTGAACCAACAACAGTGCATACTTTTGTGGTTCCGATATCTAGGCCGACTACTACCAAATCTTCTGTCAAGTCAGTAACCTCTACATTATTTTAGCTTTTCGATATTTTAGGTCTAACTACAATATCGGGTGCTCTCATGTCCAGATAGAAAGTATCTACATTATTTGCTTTTAACTTGTCAAGGAGTGCACGAAGAAAATTAAATCTTATTTTAAAGTCATTCATATCGCGCGGGTAAATTTTTTCTCCTGTGAGTAAGATTATATACGGGTTTTGAGTGTTTGAAAAGTTGAGTTCTGAGATGTTTTTTAATATTTCTTGCCCTAAAAAATTTACCCAGCTCATTGCCATATAAAAATCATCATTCCCGTTCAAAGAATCTCCCTGCTGTGCATTTTTTAAATCCAGCCCTGTGATTATAGGAAGATCTTTTTCACCCATCCCCTCAGTGCTTATAATTATACCATCAGGGGCTATTTCATAAAAGGCTATTCCATTTTTTGCGTATATGACAGGCTCTCGTTCTGTTATCTGGAGTTTGACGTTGTATAGACCCTCCAGCTGAACTTCCGCATTTTGTATTCTTGGATGCTTTAGAAGGTTTTGCTTAGTTTTTTCCGTATCCAGAGCAAAAATTTTAGTGGATGGAGGTATGTTTGCGAGCTTCAAGACTTCGTTTTCCTCCAAATGTTTTAAGCCGGCTGTTTTTACTTGCTTTATTTCAAAATAGGAAGTAGAGAAAAATAAATATTTTAATTGAATCACCGCAAGGTAAAGAAGGCTGGCAAAGATAAGAACATAGGCTATAGCTTTTATAGAGGTGAAGAGCTTGCTTACGTTCTGTGCACGGACTTTCTTTCTCTTTTTTCTTAAAATCTTCGCAGTATCTTCGGATGCTACTGGTTCAGGCAGCATGCTCGAAAAGGCGGAGCGGTTATTTTCATCGGGCACGCTCGTCACTCCTGACTTTTGATTTGGCAAGTTCCTGCAAAATATGAAGTCGATTTCATAAGAAACCCAAGGCCTCTAAAATTTTGTTTTCTACATTGGCTGGTCTTGTGCCCTTCATGGCGCTTCCCATTTTTATCAGTTGTTCAGGATTGTTAATTTCATTGACAATTCTAAGCAAAGATTCATAGGTTAAATCTTCGTTTTTAATCATTTTGGCTGCACCTGTATCTACAAGTTTTTGTGCGTTTTTTTCTTGATGATTTGCGGTTGCATGAGGAAATGGAATAAGAATGGCGGGTTTGCCGCAAACAGCCAGTTCAGACAGAAAGGTTGCTCCTGCTCTTGATATGACTATGTCAGCAATGTCAAAGAAGGGGCGGATGTTGTGCAGATACGAAAAAGGAAAATAGTTTTCCCCTTTGCTGTTTTCTTTGAGTTTTTTTAGAATTTTTTCTGCTTCTCCGTAATTTTTTTCTCCTGATACATGTATGAGCTTAAAGTCAGGGTTTTGAGGCAGAAATTTTTCGGCAAGTTCCAAGCAGACTTTGTTAATAGTTGCGGCTCCTTGCGAGCCTCCAACGGCGAACAAAACTGTTTCGCCAGGTTTTTTCTCTATACCGCTTTCTGTTAGCACAGAATCATCAGGATTGGCAAAAAATTCTTTTCTGACAGGGTTTCCTGTCAATATTACATTGGAATTTTTTTCCAAGTCTTTTAATTCATAAGTCAAAAGAACCTTTTTGGCGCCTTTTACAAACTGCTTGTTTGTTACACCCATGACTGCGTTTTGCTCATGTATGACATAATTAATTCCTAAGAGTTTTGCGGCTGCTAAAACAGGGAAAGATACATAGCTGCCTGTTGCTACAACCAAATCAGGTTTATATTCTCTTAAAAAACGCATGGCATCTATAGCGCCTGAGAAGGTTTCTTTGGCAAAAGCAAACCAGTCAAAAGAAAGCTTTCGCGGCATACCTTTAGCCTTAACAGAAACAAATTTAATATCTTTGTGTCTGGAGACTATTTTTTCTTCCAGACTTTCTTTTCGGCCCAAATAGGCCGATTCAAATTCGTATTTTTTTGCCAATATGTCTCTGATAGCTAGAGCCGGATAAATATGACCGCCCGTGCCTCCGCCTGTGAAAACTATTTTCATCTTATCTTCTCCTTATATTGTCAGCGACAGGCTCAATAAATTGTTTTGAGAAAGATTCTCCTTTGCGCATTTCGAAAGCGTTTTTCTCGGAGCCGTATTTGGAGATGTTGAGCAGAATTCCCATTCCGAGAGCCATAAAGACAACACTTGAACCTCCATAGCTTATGAAAGGAAGCGTAATCCCGGTTGTGGGTAAAAGGCTTAGGACAACGCCTATGTTGACTATGACTTGCAAGCCTGTAACAGCAGTAATGCCTGCTGCAAGACAGAAGCCGAATGTGTCGGGAGCTCTTACGGCTATATAAAGTCCGCGCCAAATAAGAACGAGAAATAGAGCTAGAACTATGGCGCCGCCAAGCAAGCCTAATTCTTCGCAGATTATCGAAAAAATGAAGTCTGTGTGACGCTCAGGAAGCATAAAGAACTTTTGTCTGCTTTCACCTAAACCGAGGCCGAAAAGTCCGCCTGAACCTATAGCAATCAGGGATTGAATAATGTGGTATCCGAAGCCTGTGGGAGAGTCTCCGGGAGAGAAAAAGGCTTTAATACGCCTGATTCTGTAGGGTTCCTGAAAAATAAGAAAAAGAATTGTCATTCCTCCTGCTGCGGTTAAGAGGCTTAGGTTTTTCATAGAGCCGCCAACTAAAAAATACATTGTGAAGTATGTGCCTACAATCAAAGCGGCGGTTGAAAGATTAGGTTCTTTGTAAATCAGCAAAAACAGTATGCCTGTGACAAGCAAGTCAGGAATCATGCCTTTTTTGAAGCTCATGAGATGCTCTTCTCTCATGTGGAAAGAGTTGCTGAGATAAATTATAAAGGCAAGCTTTGCCAATTCAGAAGGTTGAAATCCGAAGCCTTTAAAGCGCAACCATCTTTTTGCTCCGCCTATTTCCTTAGAAACTCCAGGAATTAAAACCAGAATCAGCAAAAATATTGCTAAGCCTAATAGGGGCACGGCCAGAGAAGACCAGTTTCTGTAATTAATTCTGGAGAAAATTATCATGCCTGCAAGACCTAGTATAACCCAAGCTAATTGCCTTTTAAAATAAAACAAACCGTCTGCGTTTTTTGACAAGGAGGTTACTGAACTAGCTGAGAATACCATTACAAGACCACTTGCCATTAATGCTATAATGGCAAAGAACAAGATGTAGTCAAATTGTGATGTTTCTTTCATAGTGTATTAAAGGGCTTTAACAGTTTTTTTGAAAAAATCGCCGCGCTCCTCAAAGTTAGAAAATTCGTCGTAACTGCTGCATGCGGGGGAGAGAAGAATAGTATCGCCTTTTTCGGACTCATCATAGGCTGTTTTTATGGCTTGCTCCAGATTTTTTACTGTTTTTAAAGGGATTTGTCCCTCAAGAGCGGCTCTAAAACGGTTGGCTGCTTCGCCGAACAAAATAACTTTTTTGGCTCTGTTTCTGACTGTTTGCACCCAGTCTGAAAGTCTGGTGCCCTTGTCTCTGCCGCCAGCAAGTAGAATGATTGGCTGATTGCAGGCTTTTAAAGCTGTTTCTGAAGCTTTGCAGTTGGTGCCTTTGGAGTCATTGATAAATATACGTCCATCTTTTTCGTGCACCCATTCCAAACGGTGTTCAACACCGCCGAAGGTCGTAACTGGTTCTTCGGTTCTTTCAGGGTCGGTTCCAGCTAAAATAGCCGCAAGTAAAGCGCACATTACATTTTCAATGTTGTGTTCTCCCAAAAGCTTGACAGCTGAAACGGGAAAAAGCTTAGTTTGTTTATTTTGCGAATCTGTGTAGATAAAATGAGAATCTTGTGTGGTCAGCGAAGGCGAGCTGTTCAGAAGAGGTTTTCCGAACCATGCAATGCGACAATGCGCTTCTTGCGCTATCTCAAGCATAATTGGCTGATTGCCATTTAACACCAGCCAATCGTCGGCTGTCATGTTTTTATAAATATTCTTTTTCGCATCTATATACTCTTGATATGTTGCGTATCTGTCGAGATGGTTTTCATAAAAGTTAGTTATTACTGCTACGTCAGGTTTGAAGTCTCGGATAGTTTCAAGCTGGAAGCTGCTAATTTCAATGATTTGGGCAGAGTCAGGAGTGGTTTTTCCTATGAAGTTTGCGACTGGTATTCCAATGTTGCCTCCGAGGAAAACAGATGGAAAGTTAGTTTCACATAGACGTGCAATAAGAGTGGTAGTGGTAGTTTTGCCGTTGCTGCCAGTTATTGCGATTCGTTTGCCTGAGGTAAGCCTGTATGCCAGCTCTATTTCAGAAAAATAAGGGATGTTTTTCTCTTCAGCTTTCTTCAAAAGGGGAAGATCGCTTCTGACTCCAGGGCTGACAACTATGTAATCAGCATCAAGAACTTTTTCTGTGTGTCCTCCTGCTTCAAATTCGACTGATGCCCCTAGGCCTGCTTTCTGTAAAATGCCAAGAAGAGCTGGTTCAGGCTGTATATCTGATATAAATACTGAAGCACCTTGCTTAATTAGTGCTTCGGAAGCGGCGAGTCCGCTTTTGGCTGCACCTAAAATACTGAATTTTTTTCCTGTGACCTTCATTTTTGTCCTGATCTTTTTAGCTAAAATACGGATTTATGATAGCATAATAGCCTAGATGTTGAAACGGAATAAATTAATCTTTTAAATAAGTGATAAATAAGGTTATATTCTCTAAATAAGAGGTAGAGTGGATAATATGAATATTAAGAATATTATTGCTTTTAAAAATAATCGAGGGCGAATGTCTCCCTTAGCTTTATCTGTTTCCTTGCTGATTGCTGTAGGAGTTTTTTTTCTGCTTCAGCATTTTGCTAAAAAGGATTTTACAGAAGATAAAAGTCAGATTTCTGAAGTGCCTTATTCAGAAAACGGTTGGGAAAGACGCGATATAGGCAATATCGCCTATATTGATTTTCCTGTTGCCTCTAATGATCTTACTGCTGAATTTGATCTGAGAGAGAATCAAGATGATTTGACCAAGGCTCATTTTGTAATGATGGATAAGGCATATCTGGAGAACTATAGAGCCAAAGCTGAAGAACACAAGGCTGTGGCAGGTTTCTATGCTTCAATGGTGGAATATAAGCGCAATGACTCTCCTTCACTTTTTGGATTAAGTTTCAAAAACGAAATTAAAGATTCGGATATGTCTGCGGCAGTTGAGGAACTGCATAAGCTTATAGCTTCTTCTGCACATGGAGAGCCTGTTGAAGGCGAAACTAAAAGCAGGGTCAGAATAAAACAGATTAAGCTTGGAGATATGTTCTCTCTCTATTCAACTCTGTTGTTTGCATATTTGCCTAGCGAGGTTTCTGGAATTGATGCCTCTTTGAAGAGATATATGCTGTTGCGCGACTACTATTTATTCTTTGATGATGGAAAAGAATATTTGCTTTCTTTCCAGTATCCCGAATCTGAAGGCGAAAAGTGGCGTCCAATTGTCAGACAGCTGATGGAAAGCTTCAGGCTGACAACAGAGGGGCGTGAGTAGCGGATAGTGGGCAGAAAGGCCGAACACCTAAAACAAAACTGCCAAATACCTTTAATAAACCACAGAACACACAGAATACACGGAAAAAGACATCAACAGGCTAAAAATTACGACAAAACTTCGTTTTTGCTAGTCTCAGATTAAAGCTAGATCTTTATCAAATAAGTTTGTTAAAAAGCTCTTTTAATCTGAGACCTGAGTAAAATCTTAATTCATTGTATTGTCTAAGATTTTTCTCTATTTCTACACTTAAAAAAGCTACTGTAGTAATGGCAAAGTTTCAGTTGTTGGTTGTCATATTGTCTAAACAATTTCACTATTCACTACCCACTGCTCACTCTAGGGCGGCGGCAAATCTGTTATGCAACATTGAGTTTATTAACTTGGAGAATATAATAAGCAACTTTTAGATGTCACACTAGTTTTTAAGGTATTTGGGGAATCTGTGGAAACTTCTGACAGAAGAAAAAGAATGTTCAATTATCTCGGTTTTTCCTTCTTCAACGTAAACTTCAGGGAAAGTGATAGACTTTGGTTTTTGATAAATGCCAGCCAGTTTTTTCTCGTTAATTTGTAATCTTATGCTGAGAGGGTTTGAAGGCAATTCTTCTATATCCAGCTTGTATAGTCCTGTAAATAAGGTTCCCAGTCCGTTTCCCCATGCAAGATTTGTGTTTTCCGGGTCTCTGGCTTGTTGTTCTACGAGAACGGCTGATTTTGATTTTATTCCATTAATGTATACATCTACATGCTTAGGCAGTTTATCGGGACGATTTCCTGTGTAGTAAATTCTGATAAACAACTTTCTGTCGCGTATTTGCGGGGGGATGCTTTTCTCTTGAGGTTTCACATAGTTGTGAATTTCAATGCCGCAATCAGGGCAGACTAGGGATAAAGACGGAATGTCTTTTCCGTCGCATGAGGGACAGTCTAAAGCGGCCAATGGCATGGCTGCGAATAAGAAGAAGATAATGAACAGATTTTTTAATTTATACATTTATTCCTCGTAAAAACTTTACCATTCGTAATATTGTTTCCCGTCGCGACTGAGAGTTTTGTTTGGTGTATGCAAAATTGTGCCTGGATGGTATGACGTGGGTTTCTTTTGTCCTTCGAAGGCTTTTTCAAGCTTTATTCCGTCGAATATTACGTCATGTTGTTCTGGAGTATTGTTAACAAGTCCAATGTATATTATAGCATCCGGGGCTAGAGATTCGGCAGTAAAAGTATGTTTTAAAAAGATTCTGTAGTATAGCCTCTGTTCTTTTGGAGATGACTCGTTTTTTTGTATAGCAAAACTCATTTTTTCTGTTATATGAGCTTCAGAGGAAAGGCTTGAGTAGTCAGAGGCGATTGCTGCTCCGTTGGAGTTAACAGAGACCCAGCTTATATTTTGAATTTCTCCGTCTTTGTTGGCTGTTGCTAAGTATATTTTGCCTGTGCCGCCAGGAGAAGGGGAAACCCAAGCCGACAGTATGTAATTGCCAGGGGTGAAATTATCACTTTTTAACACTTGATAAATTCCGCGATTTTCTCCGCTTGGGAAATCAGGCTCAGGATATATTGTGCCGAGCAGGAACATTATTTCAGTCTCCGCATTTAAGGAGAGATTTGCAATGCCTCTTTTTGCGTCATTTAGAATAAAAGTTACGGAATCTATGATATAGGTTCCTTCCGGAAATAATGAAGATGAGGTGGCAGGAGGTATGATTGTCAGTTCAGCAGTGAGTTCAGCACCAGGCTTTAATGGAGACAGGTAATCTATTGTCTCATTATTGATTTTTAATTTGAAATGCTCGTTGCCTGAGGCGGGCAAATGCAGCTCACTTCCATCAGGCTTTCTGATGCGGTATGAATTCAAGGTTATTGAAGTGAAATCAAAATTGGATGTGTTTTTAAAGGTAATTCCGCTTTCTGTCGCAGAGGGCCCTCCAAATTTATAGGTTGAGCCAGTATAGGTGTCTGAAGTAATTTTCTCTACTCTTGGCAGGGTGACTTTGAAAGGCACGCTCTTCATGAGTTCGTTCCCTGGGTCATATTGGCTGTTTGTATCCGTATTATCCCAGAAGTAATTTTGCCCTGCAGTTGTAGTGTAGTTCCCAAAATAGGCGTTGTGGGGAATTGCTATGTTAACTAAAGCTGTTTTGCTTTGCTTTGGTTCCAGAGATTCCAAGGAAGATATAGTTACATTGGAAACAGATATTTTGTCTCCATGTTGGTTTGTGAGATCTGAAAAATTATAGCTAAGCGGTAGAATATTGACTTCTCCGACGTTTGAATAACTGAGGTTTTTGCTTATGGTTTGACCGCTTTGGGCATTTCCAAAGTCTAATGGTGAAGGACTAATCTCAAAGTGCCGGTTCTTAACCAGAAGCTTTACATCAAAAGTAACGGCAAATTCATTGTCGTCTTTTTGTGCATTTCCATTTGAGTCTATATATGAGACAAATTGTGCGTTGTAGTTTCCTGGAAGCACATTGCCAATTTTAACTGTAACCTCTGCTTCTCCCTCTCCTTCAAAGGGAATAGAAAGATTTTGCGAAACAGTCATGTTTGAGGCGGATATTTCGTGAATTCCTTGTTTAAGGCTGGCCAGTTGAGTTCTTATGTTTGTAAGGTTTGTGTTTCCTGTGTTTCTGATGAAGAAGCTGCCTTGAGTCTCTGTAAAGGTTTCCCCTGTTAAATCAAGTTCATAGAGCGGATTGGTTGATGAAGGTTGAATATTGAAACTGGCTGCTTCTTCAATTTCTAACTGTAAAATTATTTCTTTAATCATATCAGTGTCAGAAGGAATTGTGCCAGT
>JAAYNI010000075.1 GCA_012520995.1 Candidatus Rifleibacteriota bacterium | reverse complement strand
TGGTGATTGTGCTGTATAGTCCAATCCGATGACATTGCTGTCAGCAAAAAGCGGCTTATAATCTGCTGCTTCTTTTGCGTTGCCGCCTTTTCCGTGTATATATATGACGACCTTGTTCATAAAGCTAATCTTATCATTCTTAGTCAGCCTCTGTGTCCAAAGCTTCCAAGAGAAAACTGACAGGACGAAAGCCGTCATTGCATGAAATCATTGCAGTTTTTTTGTTCTTCATCCAACCGTTGTAGATATCTTCGCCTCCATAAGCCAAGGTCATTACAAATGGCGACATCGTCTCCCATGCACTGTCGCATATGCCTTCCGGCTTTTGCCAGCCATTTGCGATAAACACCTGTCCTTCTGCTAAGTTACAGGCGTTCTCAATCGGATTCTCATATTCATCGATGAGATCTTTATGGATTGCTATTCTCTTCACCGTGATCTTTACTTTTTTCATAATTCTATTTCCTTCGTTAAGATTGGATGTCTAGGTAAAATGTGAGCAATTGTAATTTACTACGGTGCCTTTCTCTTTAAGCATTATAGAGAAGTTCTCCCTGCAGTTCAGCGTGCATCCTGGATGCTCCAAACCCCCGATTTATCTAGTTGTTATCGTTTTTAAATCAAGCTTTGGTTAATTTGCTTCTACATTATGTTTCATGCATGAAAAGTTTTCTGGAGTTTTCTGGAGTTTTCGGTTTTTGGTCTGTGTGTTCCGTGTGTTCTGTGGTTTATTAAGGGTTTTTGTTAATCGGATAGCAATTATTAATAAATCAAATTTGTTTCGCCGTGTTCAGCGAGAGAGCCTTCGATTTTTCCTTCGTAGAGATTGAAGGAGGCATCTGCAGGTTTTTGAAACTTAATTTTGCCCGTATAATCTGAAATGAGCCTTGCTTGCGGAAATATACTTTTTCCGCTCTTCCAAACCAGCGGAGAGAACTTGCATGCAGGGAGGGGTATAGATCTGAGTCTGGGTTCTTTGACAACATCTTGGTAAAGAGCTTGAACAAAGTTCTTTCTCGCCAAAGAATATTTATCTCCCTCTTTTAATTCAATCCCTTCCGGCAGATTGTAATATTCTCTGCCGTCCTTTTCATAATAGGGACCTAAGATTCCTGAAAGTTCTCCTTCATGTTTAGAGTTGTTTTTTATTTCCCACCAGATTTGAAAGATGCGACCTATACCATTGTTAAGGCTGTCGTTTTTTCCAAAAATATTATAGATGGTATCCGCAGTGAAGAGGTCTTTATTGGCTTTGCAGAAGTCATTGGCTCTATTGTAAACGTCAGAAGGGAAGTCGGCAAATATTACTTCAACATCTATCATCTTCTCTGATTCCAGAGGTTTGGCAAGGCAATACCAAGGGTAATATTCAGAAAGCGCGCATTCGTATTTGCAAGAAGCATTCACTTCAGAAGCTGTCCTATTTGCTGTGCCAATCTCTATCCATTCGGCTGTTTTATAATCAAAGCCGTAGAGAGAAAGCTCAGAGCCATCGTTCGCTGTTGTGACAGTCATGGATGGCTTAGCAGTTGCCCAGTCTTTGTTGAGAGAATCTGGAATTTGCAAATACACAAATGCCAAAACTTCGCAAGAAAGGTCGCCAGGGAAATATGCTTGAAAGGTTTGTGTGTAATTTGAAGCAGTCATATAAGGCAAGAAAAAATGGGCAGTGATGTCGGTGTCAGATGTTGGTTGATTTGTTAGAGATCCTCCAGGAAATGTGATGCCGAAAACCGTGTCGCCTGATATATCCCATCTTAAAAATTCAGGCGTATTGCTATAATTCGTATCTTGCCTAAGCGTGAGGTTGCTTACTCCGTAACCGGAGCTAGGTGAATCTACGAAGTTATAACCCCAGATAGCCAAATTTACTGTACCCATATGACTGAAAACGTCTTTGTAAATCCTGCATAGCGGCAGAAATTCATTGTTAGGAGGGAGGCAAAGAATCCGCAGGTCTTTGTAAGAAATTTCTGATGTTATGGCGGATTCATTAATTGTTGGAGATTTCAAAGAGATTGGTTTTGCTCCGGGAAAGGTCACTATGCCATCTTCGGGCAATTCCTTCCAGTCCTCATCGTCAAAAGCATAGCGAATGTCTTTTGGAGAAACAATGCCTTGATTATAGGTAAGAGAAATGCTGATGTTACTTGGATTCCCAACGGGAAAATCAAAGTATTGTATAAAGTTGGCAAAATTCCCTTCGCCGTCTGTTCCAGCGATGCTTCCTCCGATGCCAGCTCCGCCGCTGCTTACGCTTCCGCCTCCGCCTCCGCCACATGCTGTCAGTAAAAGTGCTGAAATGGTCAGGAGGGTAATAGCAAAATATTTCTTCATGAAAGAACCTCTAAAAAAACAAAACTCTAATTATTCTTCCTCGTCTTCATCATCTAAGTCTCTCAGTTCTTCTGGAATTTCCGGCATTTCCCCATCCTCTGATTCATCTAGTATTTCGCTTATCTGGGAACCAGACTCTTCTACTATTTGCCATCCTCCGCTGCCAAATACGTTAGTTGGCAATTGGATAACATTATTTGAAGAATGAAGCTTGGTTGTTTTATGAATTTCTTCAGTTTCATCTATAACCTGAGTAACTAAGACTTTTTCTTTATCATATTGTCCAGGAGCTTCTTTGCAAAAAACGGTTATATAATCAAGTGTGCCTTCTATGTCTGCAGTATCTCTATTCCAGTTTTCTCCAGTTAAGGACTCTTTTAAATTTTGCAGTTGATTTATTAAAGCAGTTTTTGTGACTTTTTCGCCTTGAAGTAGGCTGCTAGCCATCTCTAAGAGCTTAAATGTCTTGTTGTAAGAGTCTGGGTATTGAGCTGCGTTGCCTCTGGATACATTTCTTTTTCTTTTTGAGTTTGATGAGATATTAATACCTAAAAAAGACTTTACCTTCTCAATAAGCTTCTCAATGAAATATCCTATAGCAGCATAGCCAAAAAACAACAGGATAGCTTTTATAATTTTATTCATATTTTATATCCTAATATAAAAGATATGTTTTAGCCGCATAATTATATAATGAGAATTAAAAACTAATAAAGTTTTCCAAATGTTTCAATTAAAAGTTATTAATGAGAAATTTGTGCGTCTTTCGTATTTTAGGCTGTTAAACAAAGTTGTTTGTGGTTCTGTATCTATTGTTACTATTCGCTAAACTTAAGCATGTGGGAGTCACAAACGGGTTTATAACCGATTTTTTGGTAAATGTTATTAGAGGTCGGATTAGATAAATCCGTGTATAAGACGCATTTTTTGTAACCGTTATACAAAGCTGTTTGACTTAACTGAGTTACAAGCGAAGTTGCGTAGCCGTTTCTGCGAAAATATGGCGGCGTATATACAAGAGCTATTCCTATAGCTGTTACTAACGGTCTGCTGAATCCCGCCATTGAAACTGGAATTCCGTTTATTTCTAAAACATAAGTTTTATTTGAGTTGATCAAATACTGAGCTTCCTGAGAACTCTGAGGTATATTCATGTCGGTTCGGCCATAAATATCTGCTGCTTTAAAAGCTTCCAGCCAATAAGGAAGAAAGTGCATATCATTAGTATTTACAAGTCGAATTGTACCATCGGTTTTAATGTTCTGCTCTAAATCTGTGAGCTCATAAATTCTTTGATTCATTTGCATGCTATAGGACAATTGCTTGCTGGCTGAGTATTTTTCTGCAAAAGCCAAAGCTAAGTTTTTTTCTGATATAACACCTGGAATATTCTCTTGAGCAAGCCCTGATATTAAACAATCTAATGCTTCGGGTCTCATTTTATTGTCAGTCGAGTAAAGTGTTAGATTATGCGGAGGGGTCATGAGTGCTGTTAAGAGTATTTTGCCATTTTCGGAAGCTGTCGCCATAAGCCAATTTGCCGGATCTCGCCAACCTGTTTTGTCGACTTCCATGTACCCAATCAGAATATTTCCAAGTATTATCAAGTTCTGAGCTTCGTCTTTCAACAGAAGCTCATAGACGTCATCATAAAAGTCTTGAACATAGCTATATTTCTTATATTGCATCTCGGCAGCAATCCCATTCATATTAGTCTGTTGCAATCAAGAGTTTTTTTATTTTTTACCCACAGATTACACAGAACAGGAGATGGTCAAAAGTATTCTGCTACTTCATAATTACAATTTTTGTCATAGTTGATTAAGGACAGAACCGAAAAGGATGGCAGCTAAATATTCAAATCGCCGATTGCCACGCACCACTTGTTACTGTGTGATTTTAGTCAGTTACCACACCATGTTACCACACCTTCGATTTTATTGTTTTAGTATTTCAGATGCTTTCAGATGGTTTCAGGAGCTTTCAAAATCGGCTTCCAGAGCTGAAAATTATGGTTTCAAATGATTTCAGGAAATTTCAGGAAAGCAATAAAAAATACTCCCGGCGGGAGTCGAACCCACAACCTTTTGCTCCGGAGGCAAACGCTCTATCCATTGAGCCACGGGAGTATGTTTTGCAATAATACCTCAATAAATTCTCTCTAACAAGGAAAAAAGCTTTTATTTTTTACAGCTTTTCTGTTACATAGAAGGTTGCTAAAAAAAGATATTGTAAAAAGGAAACAGATAATGCAAAAAATAATTCCACCGCAAGCCAAGAAGATACCTGTTTACAGAGTTATGCACGGAAAAATGCTTAAAGACGATTACTCTTGGCTTCATCACATCGAAAATGAAGAAGTTATGCAGCATATGAAGGCAGAAGAGGCTTACACGGATGCTGTCATGAAAGATACTGAAGATTTGCAGAAAAAGCTTTTTGAAGAAATTAAATCCAAAATAAAGGAAAATGACAAGAGTGTGCCTTGCCGAAAATCCGGTTACCTCTATTATTCAAGAGACATAAAGGGCAAACAATATCCTGTGCATTGCAGAAAAAAGGATGTTGACGGAGCTGAAGAAGAAGTAATTTTGGATGAAAATCTTTTGGCCTTGAATCAAAGCTATTGCGATGTGGCTTCAATGGCTATCAGCGAAGATCAAAATATATTAGCCTATACACTTGATACCAGCGGAGATGAAAAGTATGTTCTGACTTTTGTGAACTTGAAAACAGGCGAAGAAATGTCTGAAAAACTTACAGATATAGGTTCAGAGATAGAGTGGGCAAATGACAATAAAACCATTTTTTACACTCTTTTGGACGATACGGGAAGAGCTTTTAAAATTAAAAGCCATAAACTCGGAAATAAAAGAACTTCAGATAAAACCATTTATACAGAAAAAGATGCCAAGTTTACTGTTGATATTGGCAAAACTTTGGACCGGCGGTATATCTTTATTTCTTCGGAAAGTGCCACTTCGACTGAATTTCATATTATAAATGCAAATGCTCCTGAAAAGGGCAGCAAGGTCTTTTTGCCGCGAGAAGAGAATGTGAAATATTATCTGACATCTAAAGAAGATGTGGTTTACATCAGAACCAATAAACATGCTGTCAACTTCAGTATTTATGAAACTCTTTATTCTGAACCGGAACCTAAATATTGGACTTTAGTGGTTCAATCAGATGACAATGTCTTATTAGACGGCATGGTTGCTTTTAAAGATTATATAATAGTCGAAGAGAGGCGAAACGGTCTTAGCAGGCTATTGGTAACAGATACTCGTAAAGACCGCTCATACCGCATAAGTCTTGGAAAAGATGTCAGCTCTACAGAATTGGCAAACAATTTAGAGTTTGATAATGATGTTTTAAGAGTCTTTGCCATTTCTCTCACAGAGCCGACAGCTGTCTATGACTATGATTTGAGCAAAAAGAAAGCTGTTTTGCTTAAAAGTTATTATGCAGGAACAGATTTCAACTCTGATGACTATGAGTCGAAGCAGATTTTTGTTACTGCACGCGATGGAGCAAAAGTTCCCGTAAGTATGGTTTGGCGAAAAGATGTATATAAAGAACCAGCACCAATGCTTCTGACTTCATACGGGTCTTACGGAGTTTCTTCGGACATATATTTTTCTCCTTATTTGCTTCCGCTGTTAGACAGAGGAATTGTCTATGCTATAGCTCACATTAGAGGCGGAGCGGAAAAGGGAAGGCAATGGTATCTTGACGGAAAGCTTCTTAGAAAGAAAAACACCTTCTATGACTTTATAGATGTGGCAAAAGCTCTTATTAAGCGTGGCTATACAACTTCTGAAAAGCTTGCCATAGAAGGCGGAAGTGCAGGCGGTCTCTTAATGGGAGCCGTCTGCAATATGGAGCCGAAATTATTCAAAGCGGTTATAGCTAAAGTGCCCTTTGTGGATGTTATGAATACAATGCTTGATCCTACCTTGCCTCTTGTTTTCGAGGAATATGAAGAGTGGGGGAATCCCAATGAAAAACAGTATTTTGACTATATGCTTTCTTATTCGCCATACGACAACATAAAAAAACAAAGCTATCCGCATATCTTGGTGACAACTGGCATCAACGATTGCAGGGTTTCTTATTGGGAACCGTTAAAATACATGGCAAAATTAAGAGAATATAGAACAGATAACAATCTTGATTTGGTTAAAATTAACTTTGACTCTGGTCACGCTGGCGATTCAGGGAGATATGATTACATCAAAGAATTAGCTTTCAACTATGCCTTTTTGTTTAAAACTCTGAATATTAAATATTAGGTCACAAAATACCGATACATATTATAGTGCTATCTTGTAGCTAGAAGTTCTTTATAAAAGACATCTTGCTCAACGATAAATGATTGTTAGCAGCTGCTAAGATCGCACCGTGGTGAGTGATGAGTGGCGGGTGACGAGTGGAATTCTTTAGAACTCAATCGCTGAAACTGACAACTGTTTGAGAAGTCGATAAATAAGCGTTGTTTGTCTTTTGTGGTTCGTGCTCTTTCTGCCCACTGTTTATCGTCTGTAGACCACTCTTTGTTGTAATCTGCAGATAATAAAAGTCTTAGATAAAATTTATAGAAACAAATAGGAGGCAAAATATGTGTGTGCATGAATTAGTAGCTCTTTGCCGTTTTTCAGGCAATAATTGCAAATGCAGAACCTGTAAGGCTATTCTCAACAGATATGAAAAAATGCTTCCTCTGACTGCAAATGAACTTGGCCATCTGAAAAAATGTGTATATGAATAATCGCTGAGCAAGGAAAGGGAGCCTCCTTTTCCTTGCTTATAGCTGCAGTTCGTCTCAGTAAAACCTGAATACATAAATAATAGTTGTTAGCGGACAAAAATAAAGTTATAATTGCCTGCGTTTGACACCAAACTTATTTGAATGAGCTTTCTTTTAAAGCTGCAGGTGATAATAAGCAGAAAGAATATACATGGCTAACAACAATCAAAAAGCTTCTTCTTTTTTATTTACAAGCTTCCAAGGTGGCATAGGTAAAACTTTTGTGGCTTACGAGACTGCAAAAGCCATAGCCAAAAAGACAGGCAAACAGGTGGCTTTGTTTGAGTTCAATATTCTCAAACCTTCGACCATAGTCGAAATGCTTCCTTCTACGGAGCGAATTAAGACCTCTTTTTTAGAATATTATATGAGCAATTGGATGCTCAGCAATGCCGAAAGTATTTCAAAAATTTTTACTGAATATGACGGCATATATTATATTCCATTTTCGGGAAACAACGATTCGGCAAGTCTTTTACCCAGCTTCCGCCTTTCGGAAGAGGATTTGACTGAAGCATTAACTCATTTGTTAGAGTTGTTGAGAAAAAATCAGATTTTTGCTGTTTTCGATATAGCTTTTCAGATGACTCCATTGCCTCTGTATTTGGTTCATAAAGCGGATGCTGTTATGTACATTTACAACTCACAGCCGCCAGCACCAGCTTTTGCTCAAAAGTTTCAGCGGGAGGCTAAAAGTCCATTGGAAGTCACATCAAAGCTTTTGTGGATAAGAAACCATGTAGACAAAGAAATAGGTCTGAAAGAAGCTTCGCTTTTTGATAATGAGCATATAATTCCCATGAATGAAGAATTGATGGGAGGAAACAGAAGAAGTATTAATCAAAGTTTTGAAATGCTCGCAGACAAGCTCTTGGCTTTTGAAGCTCTTGGTAAAACTCCGCAAAGAGGGTACCCTCAAACACAGCAACAAGTTTTAAATGAAGAATTGATAGCCTATCGCACAAAACTCAGATCTGAGATCGTCGGAGAGCTTGAAAGCAAATTCGGTATGTCAGACGCTGAATTGCGGGAAATTGTTGAGAAGCGTATTGAAGTTGCTTTGCATAAAAATCCATTGCCTGAAAATCTGGCCAAGAATGCTGCGATTGAAGTAAAGCAGTATTTAATGGATGAGATATTAGGATTAGGCCCATTGGAAGATTTCATGAGAGATGAAGATGTTGATGAAATCATGGTAAACGGGCCTGACAAAATTTTCGTTGAAAAATATGGAAAACTCCAATTAACTGTTAACAAGTTTACGAGTTCTGACCACGTCAAGACGGTTATAGAGCGTATTTTAATGCCTGCTGGCAGAACTATCAATGAAAGAACCCCTTATGTTGATGCAAGACTCTTAGACGGTTCGAGGGTTCACGCAATAATTCCGCCTCTTTCGCTGACTGGGCCAATGATCACCATACGCAAATTCTCCAAGGTTCCTTTGACAATTGACGACCTTGTGTATCGCTTTAAAAGTATGACGCCTTCTGTGGCAGACTTTCTCAAGCTTTGCGTAAAAATGAAAAAGAACATTGTTGTTTCGGGCGGCGCCAGCTCTGGTAAAACAACTTTGCTAAACGTTCTTTCCACCTTTATTTCTCCGACAGAGCGAATTATATGTATTGAAGACTCTGCCGAACTTAATCTTAGTCAATTGAACTTAGGCAGGCTTGAGGCTAGACAACAAGGTACCGAAGCAAAAAATCAGGTCACGATTCGCGATTTGGTTAAAAACGCTCTCAGAATGCGACCAGACAGAATAATAGTGGGCGAGTGCAGAGGCGCTGAAACTTTGGATATGCTCCAAGCCATGAATACCGGTCACGACGGTTCTTTGACGACTTTGCATGCTAATTCTCCTAAAGACGCTATAGCTCGCTTGGAGACTATGGTTTTGATGGCGGGAGTGGATTTGCCTCTTAGAGCAATCAGAGAACAGATAGCCAGCTCAGTGAATATAATTGTTCAAAATGGCAGGCTTGCCGACGGCAAAAGAAAACTGCTTGAAGTCATAGAAGTAGTAGGTATGGAAGACAATGTCGTTCAGACTCAGACAATTTTTGAATTCAGAAAGAAATGGATAGCTGAAAGCGGCGATGTAGTAGGTAAAATTTATCCGACGGGCGTAATTCCGACCTTCTTGGAAAAAATGCCTTATGAATTTACCAAACAATATATGCATTTGTTCGATCCTGACACCGTTTCAGAAGATTTCACCATTGTATCCGCACCCTCTTCACAAAGTGAATTGTCTCAAGAAGCCTTGGAAAACCCTAGTGAAGAAACACTTGAAGATGGCAACGTTTCGGAGGATAATTCTGAAACTGAAGGATTTGAGGAAGACGGTGGCGAATCATCCCATAATCTCGATAATAAAGCTTCCAAGAAAAATAAAAGAAGGAGGAAAAACTGATATATGGATATTATCAGTTTGTTTTTACAAGCTACAGCAGTATTGCTCCTGTTCCTAGGTATAAGAGCAATAGTTCTTAATTATATTGGTGTGAGCCCAAATCAAAAAGACTCTGAAGACAAGTCCAAGTCACCTTACGCCAAGGTTATGAGCGATGCGACCTTTGAAGATCAGCTTGTTGAAGCTCTCCTTATGATATCTTCTTCTCTTAAGGCTGGACGTAACCTTGACCAAGCTTTTGAATTGGTTGCCATATCAACGCCTGCGCCTATATGCAACGAATTCAGAACTCTTGTCCAGGAACGACGATTGGGTGTCAATCTGACTGATGCTCTTAATAATCTTGCTGCGAGAGTTAACAGCCCTGATTTGGATTTAGCCGTAAACGCGACGATTTTCCAACAAGAAACGGGCGGAAATCTGGAAGATTTGTATAAACAAATTGTACAGACAGTTACAGAACGCAAAAAGATTATGGGTAAAATAAGAGCAGGCAGTGCTCATGCCAGAATTTCAGGCAACATGGTTGCTTTGATCCCTGTGTTTTTGATTATACTCATGTTCTTCCTAAGACGTGATTATCTTGTTCCCATGATCAAGGATCCGACAGGTCTTTTGATATTGGCAGTTACAGCGGTTCTTTATTTTGCAGGTCTTCTGCTTATAAACAATCTGACTTCTTATTTGGTTCCTGCTTCTGAAGAAAGCATGATACCTAAAAATCCGAATACTCGCTTTGCGATTCGCACAAGAAATCTTCTCAAGGCAGCTGTAAAACCTATTGTAACGCTGATAGACAAGCTTTTTCCAGGACAAGACAAAAAGCAGGCTTTTGAAGACGCAAGATATTTAATGAATGCGGCAGATCGCTCCGGCTTCTATACTCCGCAAGAATTTGTTGGTCTCCAAGCTCTTTCTGCCTTGATAGTTGCTATAATTTATATCCTGCTTATGCTCATTTCAGGAGCTTCAACCTTCGGTCACTTTTTAATGGTTATAGTATTGATATATCTTGCTTATCAAGCGCCGAAGCTGCACATGATGCATAGGGTTAAAGAAAGACAGAAAAATATTGAGTTTGAATTGCCATATATTATTGATTTGCTTTCTTTGGCAGTAGAATCAGGTTATGACCTTATAACCAGTATAACCAAAATCGTAGAAAAATCACGCAACACCGATATTATAATAGAATTCAAGAAACTTATAGCTGACACAAAAGTAGGCAAAAGTCTTGAAGAAGCTCTGACAAACATGGCTAGCAGGGTTGGCGTTCTTTCCTTCTTTTCTTTCGTAAGTGCTCTCGTTCAGGCACAACGTCTGGGAGCGGAAATAGGCCCTACGCTTCGTGCTCAAGCAGAGCAGATGCGTTATCAGAAGATGATTCAAACAGAAGAAAAGGTAAATAAATTGCCAGCAAAATTGGTTTTGCCTCTGGTTTTATTCATTTTCCCCAGCATTATTGTTATCATCTTAGGTCCTGCAATTCTCCAAGTAAAGCTTAATATGCCTATGGCTGATAAAAAAGTAGCGGAACGAAAAGCAGCCCAAACTCCAGCAGTTTCTATAACAGAACACTACGAGCTGCCTGGTAAAAGCTTGCCTGGATATGCTTCTCACACCATGGATTCACAGCAAATAAAACCTGTTGCTAAGCCTTTGGCAGAAGAAGGTACAAAAACTTCTGTTACTCTTCCAACAGAAAAAAACAAACAACCTTCTAATCTCTATAAGCTTTCTCCTTCGCAACAGCCAAAGCTTGAAGCTCCTCCCAGTATTCCTGTTTTGCAGCCGAAGGTTCCCGCTCCTCCTAAAGCTGTTATAGCTCCTCCGCCTGCTGTCGATGTTCCTTCAAAGAAAACAACAGACACTTCGGTTGATGCCCAAGCAAAGACATTCTATATGACTTTTCAGGAAGATCCTCCTCCTCCTCCCGCATTAGGAACTGAACAAAACACGACAGAGAGAGACTCTATGCCGCCTTTCTTTATGGGGGATGATACTTTGCCAAAAGTTCAACCATATTATGAGGATTATTCCTTGGATGGAGTTGAAAGAACTGAATGAAGAATTCACAAGTTCTCAACTTGCCTCCATCTGGTTCATCTCTGTTGATAAGCGGCTGTTTGATAGGTCTTCAGTGCAACTATGCAGGCACTTGCGCAGCCGCTTACAGAGATAAACCAGATGTGTGGAATTCCCTCTCAAAACACTATAACTTGATTCCGATATGTCCTGAGCAGCTTGGCGGTATGACCACTCCTCGTTTGCCTTCAGAGCTGCTAGGCGGAGCTGAAGCTGTTTTTGACAGAAAAGCTAAGGTTATTTCTGTAGAAGGCGATGATGTTTCTGACAGTTTTATTAAAGGAGCTTTTGAAGCTCTCCATTTGGCGAAATTCTTTGATGCCAAGTTTGCTATTCTGAAAAGTAAAAGTCCTTCTTGCGGCAAATATAAACGCTATGATGGCACTTTTTCAAAGACGCTTGTAGATGGCTCTGGCATGGCGGCTTATTTGCTTATGAAAAACGGCGTTGCGGTAATTACTGAACGCGAGTATCTCTCACTTATAAAGTAAATTTATTTCTGATTAACCACAGGAGAGAATAAATGTCTGTACATTTCCAACAACTGAAATCTTATCTGAAAGACTCGCTTGCAAAAAAGAAAAAGGCAAAACGTGATAAAAAAAATTACGCCGTTCCCAGTTCTTGGCATCCAGTCGGAAAGCCGATTGAAGGCAAGACAAAAGAACTAAAGGTTGTGCCCGAAGCTTTTTTTCTCAAACACATTGAAGCCATAGAAAAGAATGCTGTAAAAGGCATTGATCCTTCCAAGTCTCTTAACTCGCAAATAGATGGCGGAAAGGGCGGCACTTGGCTGGAAAATGAAAGCATATATAATATGTTTGTTCGTGTGGCTTGTGCTTACGACCATGATTCCGATGAGCAAATAGGTTGCAATAAAAAAGATATTACCGCAGGTAAGAATGGTTATCGCGAAACAGGAACCATGCTGAAGGCTATAGCTTTGCTGGGACACATAAAAGAACTGGGCTTCACAACTGTTTATCTGCTTCCAGTAACAGCATCGGGAAAGAGCGACAAAAAAGGCGACCTGGGTTCTCCTTATGGCATCAGAAATCCCTACAAAATAGAAGAGACTCTTGCAGATCCGCTAGTTCCGGAAATGGATGCAAGCGAACTTTTCGCAGCTTTCGTAGAAGCAGCCCATATGCTTGGTATGAGAGTAATATGTGAGTTTGTTTTTAGAACAGCCAGCAAAGACTCTGACTGGATACCTGAACATCCTGATTGGTTCTATTGGATAAATGCTAAAGTAAAAGATAGAAAACCTGGCGAAACTGATTTGGAAAAAGCCAAAAAAACTTACGGTAACCCAATTTTTGATGAAGAAACACTTAAAGCTGTCAAGGCTAAGGTTGCAGCAAACGACTTTACAAATATGCCGCCTCCTCCGCAAGACTTCATAGACTTTTTCAAGATCCCGCCTGCAAAAGACACAATCAAAAAAAATAAAAAGGGCAACTACATAGGAACTAGTGTGGATCCTATTTCTGGCAAAAAGTATGAGGTAAGAATACCTGGCGCCTTTGCTGACTGGCCGCCTGATGACAATCAACCGCCTTGGACAGATGTTACCTATCTTAAAATGTTTGTAGATGAAAATCCTGAAAAACCTGAGTTTAACTACATTGCTTATAACACTATAAGAATGTTTGACTCGCGCCTTAATAAAGTTAAGCTGGCAAACAAAAAACTCTGGCAGAAACTTGCAGATATTATTCCAGACTATCAAGATAAATATGGTATTGACGGTGTAATGATCGACATGGGACATGCGGTTCCGGTTCCTTTGATGCAGAGAATCATCTCCAAAGCTCGCGAGAAAGATCCTAATTTTGCCTTCCTTTCCGAAAACTTTGATATTGATCAGTCCAGTGTCGAAGCAGGTTACAATGCCGTTATAGGCTATGCTTGGTGGGTAGAGTATAAAAGAGACGGCATGCTCAAAATGCTTAATCACATAGGCAATCAAGGCGTTCCCATACATTTCCTTGGAGCCGCGGAAAATCACAATACCCCGCGTGCATTAGCAAGAGAAGGCTCCTTGGCATATGCGAAACAGGCTTTCTTAGTCAATACAATGCTTCCGAGAGCTATACCTTTCTTACATTCTGGGCAGGAACTATCGGAAGTTCAGCCTATAAATACTGGATTAGACTTTACTGATGCTCAAATCAAAGAAGCCTCAAAGCGTCCTTTGCCGTTGTTTGACAAATATGCTTATAATTGGAATGGTCGCCATGAAATGACTGATTACGTGAAGAAAGTATTGGGTCTCAGAAAACGCTATGAAGCATTAATCAGCCAAACTGATACAAAATCCTTCTATTTAGTGCCTACAAAGCATCCTGATGTTATAGCCTATTTGAGGTTCAACAATAACGGAGAACATGCCCTGGTAATCTTCAACAGAGACTACAAAAAGTCTTATAATGGCACCTTGGATTTGGGACCTGCGTTTGCCAGTTGGATGACCTACATAGAAGATCAGCTTTCAGATAAAGAGCTGCGTTTCCAAATTAATGGAACTCAGCTTAAATATGATCTGAAACCTGGCCAAAGCTGTTTCTTTGCATGGAAAAAATAAAATGCCTTTAAGCCTCGATGCAGTAACTCTGGAAATAGGAAGCACTATAACCAAATCCAATGGGTTTGTTTTAGAAGAGGGCATCTTTAAGCATGTCGCTCAAGGCTTTGCTCCTACTACTGTTTCTGATGTTTCCGAAGGTTTGCTCGAGGCTATAAACAGCATGGAAGAAGCAGGAAACTGTTCTTCTGACGGAGCTCAGGCATATATAAGCAGTTCTGCGGCTGGCGGTCTTAGAGTCACTGTGCACGGCTTGACTTACAATATGACTGCCAGAGCTGCCAAAGAAGCCAGTTTAGGTGCAGGAGCCAATATAAAGCTGATTACTGCAGGTGCTCTCAGCGAGTATGATCTGGAAGAAATAGAAGAAATAAATCCAAATATGATCATACTTGCAGGTGGAGTAGATTTTGGAGCAAGAGAGCCAGTTTTAGACAATGCTGTACGTTTGGCATCATTAGACTTACAAATACCCGTAATATATTGCGGCAATGTGGCTCTTAAAAGACCTCTAACTAAGATATTTCAGAATTCTCTCAAAGACTTTTCCTTTGTAGATAACGTTTTTCCTGATGTGGATGTGCTCAATGTAGAACCTTTACGCCGAAAAATCCAAGAGGTTTTTTCAAAGCATATTGTGCACGCCAAAGGTATGGAAAAAGTTACAAGAATTACTAATAAACCTGTTTTACCGGTTCCAGCAGTTGTTTTGAAAGCTGCTGAGATTATCTACGAAGCGGCGGGAGATGTGGCAATAATAGACGTTGGAGGAGCCACAACAGATGTGCACTCGGTAACAGAGGGAAGTCCAAAGTATGCGGATATGCTGATAGAACCTGAGCCTTTTTCAAAACGAACAGTTGAAGGCGATCTGGGAGTTTTTGTAAATGCCGCTAATGTGGCTGACTTGGTTAAAACTAAGGAAAAGCCTGATTTAAATTTTCTGAAGGCAGTTCCTGATACAGAGAACGAGAAAAACTTAACCGCGAGCCTATGCTCGACAGCTGTGTACACTGCGATAAGAAGACATGCGGCTGTTGTATCAGATCTGTATACTCCTACAGGACGAAAACAGACTATAAAAGGAAAAGACCTTTCTGAAGTCAAATACATAATAGCAACGGGAGGAGCATTAACCAGAATTCCTGGCGGAGAAGAAATTATAAAGAAATCCTGCGTTGACAACTCAGGTAAATATTTGCTTCCGTCACAATCTGCCAAAATTCTTCTCGACAAAAATTATCTTTTGTCTTCATTAGGGCTTCTAAGCTTCGAGTATCCCGAAGAAATAAAAAATACAATAAAAAAATGGATAGGAATCAAAAATGAATAAATTTTCAGCTATGACATCTGATGTAAAAGTCACGCCTCGGCTTGAGATTTATCCTGAGCGGATCAAAGAGAATACAAGCGCAATTTTAAAACAGTGCAAAGATAAAAATGTAGATGTGGCCTTTGTTACAAAAGTAGCTATGGCTCATCCTGCGGTGGCAAGAGCCATGAGGGATGCCGGTGCTGATATGTTGGCTGATTCCCGTATTGAAAACATAATCAGAATGAGGAAAAGCGGCTTTGCAGGACCTTTCATGCTTTTGAGGCTTCCTGCTTTATCTCAAGCTTTTGAAACAGTTAAATATACGGATATAAGCTTAAACACTTCAGTGGAAGTAGTTAAACGTCTTGGTGAGGCTGCCAGAGCTTTACGTAAAACACACAAAGTAATTTTGATGGTAGACTTGGGCGACTTGAGAGAAGGCGTTTGGCCTGACAAAGTTGTTGATATTGCAAAAGAAATGGCAAAAGTTGACTCTATAAAACTAATAGGCTTGGGTGCCAACTTAGCTTGTTACGGAGGAGTTATACCCTCTGTAGAGAATATGACACTTCTTGCGGACTTGACTGAGAAGTGCCGAAAAGCTACCGGTTTGCCTTTGACAACTATTTGCGGCGGTAACAGCTCGGGGCTGCCTTTGCTTCATTCAGGCAAACTGCCGAAAGGCATAAATCTTTATCGCATTGGTGAAGCAGCTATGCTTGGACGCAACGTAATAGATCGTTCACCTTGGATTGGAACAAGGCAGGATACTTTTATAGCCGTTGCTGAAGTAATAGAATCCGCGGCTAAGCCTTCTGTTCCCATAGGAGAGCGTGGCCAAGATGCTTTCGGCGAAACAGGGGTTTTTGAAGACAGAGGAAACAGGCAGCGTCTTATTTGCAACATTGGCAGACAAGACGTAAATATTGACGGTTTGACACCCTGCGATCCTGGGATTATAATACTCGGCGGTTCCAGTGATCATCTTTTACTGGATGTTTCCGATTCTGAAAAAGAATACAAAGTTGGCGACGAAGTCGCTTTTTATCCGAGTTATGGAGCTTTATTGGCTCTTTCCACCTCGGAATATGTTCATAAAATGGTAATAGAGGCTTAAAAAAAACTGTGTTGTACCAAACTCATGTAGAAGTTCACTTAGATCACATTAGGGAAAATATACAGAATATAAGAGAAAAAATCGGTCCTGACTGCAAGCTCTTGATACCTCTCAAAGCCAATGCCTATGGTCATGGAGCAGTCAGAGTAGGGCGAATGGCTGAACGCAACGGAGCTGATTATTTCGGAGTAGCTACTGTTCCTGAAGGAATAGAATTGCGAGAAGCGGGAATCACTAAGCCCATTATGCTTTTTACCCCTATTTTTCTTGAAGAAATAGAAGCAGCGCTGATTCATGATTTTGATTTGCCGGTCTTTACTCAAGGACGAGCAGATTTAATACAAGAAGTTGCTGAAAAACTGGGCAGAAAAGTAAGAGTTCACATGAACTTTGAAACTGGCATGGGCAGGGTAGGGACTTCAGAAGAAGATATCAAGCCTCTTGTCAGCCATATTTTGAATAAATGTCCAAATCTTATGCTGATAGGAGCTATGACACACTTACCTGCTAGCGATGAGGCTAACCGTGCATTTACAGAACGGCAAATAGATAAGTTTAAAAAGTTGATAGCAGAAGTTGAGTCAGAATTTTCTTTCAAGTTCAAGCTGAAGCATGCAGCAAACAGTGCTGGCATTCTTGCTTATCCCGAAGCTTACATGGACATGGTAAGAGCTGGAATTATGACTTATGGCTTTTATCCCTCTAATGAAGTTCCTCAAACTGTTCCATTAAAATTCGGCATGTCATTCAAAACGAGACTTTCCTTTATTAAGCGAATAAAAGCAGGAACTTCTATAGGATATAACAGAACTTGGGTGGCTCCTGAGGATGTCTGGATAGGCACTTTCCCTGCAGGTTATGCAGATGGATTTAGCAGACTTTTTTCCAATATGGGACGAGTTCTTGTAAACGGGAAATCCTATCCCATTGTTGGCCGCATCTGTATGGATCAGGCTATGTGTAATCTCGGAACTGATTGCAATGCAAAACTAGGTGATGAAGTAGTGCTCATAGGCTCCTCGGGCAACGAAGAAATAACAGCTTACGAGTGGGGAGAAAAGCTGACAAGCATTACATACGAGGTAACTTCTCGCATACATAGCAGAGTTCCAAGAATTTATACGGGTGATGACTCGGAAGAATAACAGATAGAACGGATACTAGAGATGACAACAAAGAAAACCGCAGCAAAAACAACTACGAAAAAGAAAACCGCAACTAAAAAAACTACGAAAAAGAAAACCGCAACTAAAAAAACTGCTGCAAAAAAAACAGCGGTAAAAGCAATTAAACCTATAAGTCGCGAAGAGATAACGTTAATATTTGGAAAGCTCGGATTAGATAACTTTTCCAGACCTTATGCAGGCTTAATTGATAAAGGCGACTTTGGCCCTGTGGCTACCTATATTCCAATCTTTAAAGAAGAATATGAGAAGTTGTCTGCAGATCTGAAGAAAAAGCTTTATGACTTGGGTGAAAGCAAATACGGTTTAATTACATTTCTTCCACGAACCTTTGAAGCTGCTGATGGAGGGAAAGCGGTAAAGATAACCAAGTATCTGAATGCCTCAGGCGATATTATAAAAATTAAGTATGAAACCGATAAAAAGGGAGTTTTTGAAACAGAACATCCGCTTAGACATCTTAAATTGCTGACTTATGCAAAAAATAAAAAATTGCCTGAAGAAGTAGTCAAATCTAAATAATTATTTTTTTACTTTCATAGCTTTCGGAGGTTTTTTTTGAATATATCGTTTTTTGGAGCTGCTAAATGTGTAACTGGCTCCTGCTACAAAATTTCTTATGACGATGTAAACTTCTTGGTAGATTGTGGCATGTTTCAAGGCAGCAAGTCCTTGCGAACAAACAACTACCTGGATTTTTATTTTGATCCCGCTTCTATTGACTTTGTCTTATTAACTCATGCTCACATAGATCATACAGGCCTTTTGCCTAAACTTGTAAAGGCGGGGTTTAAGGGACCAGTCTATGCGACTGAAGTTACCATAGATTTGCTCAAAGCCATGTTGCCTGATTCAGCCAGAATTCAGGTTTATGATGTCATGCTGAAAAACAAGAGAAACGAGCGCAGAGGTTTGCCGCCGGTAGAACCCATTTATGACGAATCAGATGCTGCTAATGCTTTAAATCTTATGAGACCCGTTAAATTGCATGTTTCTTTTGAACCTGCAAAAGGCTGTAAAGCAACATATTATGAGGCGGGGCATGTCTTGGGTTCTTCTTTTATTAAAATAGAACTGAAGAATTCATCGGGAGAAGAAAGATCTATTATATTCTCTGGAGACATGGGAGGAGAAAACCGTCCCATAATTGAGGATCCTGACAAATTCCCTACAGCTGATTTTTTGGTAATGGAATCCACCTATGGAAACAGAACGCGTGAAGAAGTGGACTCTGATAAGCGTTTAGCTGATATTGCAGCAATTGTAAATCGCACTGAGGAAAGAGGCGGAAAGGTTATTATTCCAGCCTTTGCTCTTGAACGAACACAAGACCTGATTTACGACTTAATCAAATTGAAAAAACGCAAGCAAATATCTTCAATCCCTGTAATAGTAGACTCGCCATTGGCCTCTGAAATTACACGGGTTTTTATAAAGTATCCTAATCATTATGATGAAGAAGCGACTGAAGTATTAGAGGGTACAGGTAACATATTTGATCATTCTGATATCAGCTTTACATCTTCCGTTGATGATTCAAAGGCATTAAATGAAAGAGACCGTGTTATCATTCTCTCGGCAAACGGCATGTGCGATGCGGGAAGAATAAAACATCATCTCATACATAATCTTTGGAACCCTAACAACACAGTTGTTTTTGTCGGTTTCCAAGCAGAAGGCACACTTGGAAGATTGATTATAGATGGCGAAGAAACTGTTAGAATCAATGGAAAAGAAATAAAGGTAAATGCTGAAATAACCCAGATAGACGGCTATAGCGGACATGCAGATCAAACTGAACTTTTTGAGCAAATTGAGACCATGCCGGAGAAGCCTGGACACATATTTGTAACTCATGGAGAGTCTGAAGCTTCTGAAGAGTTTGCAAAGCTTATAGAAGAAAAGTATCAAATAAGCGCCTCTGTTCCCAGCATGTTTGAAAGTGTGAATCTTCTGGACATTCAAACATCTGTTCTTAAAGAACATGAAACACCTGTTCTCAGTGACTCTCACAATCTTTATGCAAGATTTATGCTTGAGCTTGCAGACTACATGCGAGCGGAAGAATCTGAAGAAAAACGCTACAAAAAGCTTGAAAGCTTTTTGAAAAAATTGGAAAAATAAATTTACTATTTACAGCAAACAGGAGATAAAATACAAATGATGAGACCGTCAAGCCTTACTGAAGAAGAAGTAATAGAATTAAGAAACAATAAGATCGAACTTAACCGCAAATCCAGAAGGGTTATGGGGATGAGAACTGCATGTGAAGGAAAAACTACGGGACTTTTGGAGTGCCGAACAGCTGAGGGCACTTGCCCTGACTTTGATATGTGCCACTCCTAATAACAGTGGAAAGTTGGGGGCAGTGGATAACTGAAAATGTTAGAATCCACATCCTTCCTTTCAATAAGAAAACACGAAAAATTACGTAAAAAATCAAGAAAGGGCGGGTTTTATGCCGCCCTTTCATAATGTTTTAGAACACAAGAATTGTATATAATTATCTTTCGATAACGACTACAGGTTTAATAAGATCTCTGGGCTTGTCTTTCATCAAGAAGAGAGCTTCTTCTATGTGGTCAAATCCTTCGAACTTATGAGTCAAAAGAGGATTAACGTCAAGTTTGCCATACTGAATTAGTCGGGCAAGTCTTTCTATACGTGCTCGTCCGCCAGGCATGAGGCCGCCGTTAATCTGTTTATGGCCCATTCCTACACCCCATCCAACTCTGGGAATATTTATGTAATCGCCGCCGCCAAGGTAGTTAACATTGCCGATTTTTCCGCCTGGTTTAAGGGCGTTGATAACAGGTTCAAATGTTTCTACACCGCCGCCTGCGACAATAGCTTTGTCAACCCCTTTGCCATTTGTAAGTTTAAGAACCTGTTCATCCAGGGGACCGTCTTTATAGCTGATAAAGTCTGTGGCTCCATATCCTTTAGCTGCATCAATGCAAACTTGTCTTGTGCCGACTGCTATAATTCTGGAAGCGCCGCGCATATTGGCAGCAGCAACAGACATCAGACCTACGGGACCAATACCTACGACCAAAACTGTGTCGCCAAACTGGATGTCAGCAAGTTCAGCACCGTGAAAGCCTGTGGGAACCATGTCGGAGAGCATGCAGGCTTCTTCGACTGTAACATTATCGGGAAGATGAGCGAGGTTACCGTCTGCATCGTTTACGTGGAAATATTCGCCGAAAACGCCATCTTTAAAGTTAGAGAATTTCCAACCGGCAAGCATGCCGCCTGAGTGCATGGCATAACCTTCTTGAGCTTCAATTGAATCCCAATCGGGGGTAATAGCTGCAACCATGATTCTGTCGCCAGGTTTAAAGTCTTTAACTGCAGCGCCTACTTCTACAACTACGCCACAACCTTCGTGACCAAGAATCATATTATGTCTATCGCCAAGAGCGCCTTCCCATACTGTATGCACGTCAGAAGTGCAGGGGGAGACTGCCAAAGGGCGCACTATTGCGTCTTTCGGACCACAAACAGGTTTTTCTTTCTGAATCCAACCTGTTTTTCCGGTGCTTAACATTGCATAACCTTTCATCATATGAATGCTCCTAATTTTTTATTAACGATTCAGCTTTATCACTGAACGCCAAAAAAACAATAACACATTGTGAAAAAAAGCACAAGCTTTATTTTTATTTAATTATTTCCTTTTAAGGATGGGATCCTGCAAAATGATTTTTAATTCTGCAAACCTTCATAAAATAAAACTCAGATATTTATAAATATCTGAGTTTTAATAAAGGCGTTAGTTATTTATCAACAGATTCAAGCTGTTGTTAAGTTAATTAGTCAATTCTAAAATAATTTTAATTGCTGCAGTTTTTTGTATTAGTCCTCAAGGTAGGTATATCCGTAAAGGCCAGAGCGATATAGAGCTAAGAATTCTTTGCCTTCTTTTACGGTGATTTTGCCTGATTTGACCGAGGCTGAAACCCAGCTTTCCATAGTTCTGACAAGTTTTTTAGCGTTATAATTAACATATGCCAAAACATCAGAAATTGTTTCACCTTCTATAATCTTGTCAACCTCATAGGTGCCATCTTTATTTAAAGTCAAATGCACAGCATTTGTATCTCCGAAGAGATTGTGCATATCGCCTAGAATTTCTTGATAAGCTCCTACTATAAAGGCTCCTAAATAGTAGTTTTCATAGGTTTTAAGATGATGCAAGGGAAGGGTGCTGTTGAATGTTCTTAAGCCTATGAATCTGTCGATTTTTCCGTCAGAGTCACAAGTAATATCTTGAATAGTGGCTCTCTCTGTAGGTTTTTCATCCAGCCTGTGCAAAGGCATTATAGGAAAAAGCTGATCTATCGCCCAAGAGTCAGGAACTGACTGGAAAATAGAAAAATTGCAGAAATATTTGCTGGCAAGCAATTTATCAAGCTGATTGCTTTCTTCCAAAAGGTGTTTTGCATTTTTTGCCAGATCTCTGACTTCATAAGCTATGCTCCAGAAGAGCAATTCTATCTTGCTGCGACCTTTAAGATCCAATATGCCCAAGCTGAAGAGATCCAAGGCTTCTTCGCGTAGTTGCAAAGCATCGTGCCAAGCTTCAAAGAGAGTTATATCAGAAAGAGTTTCAAAGACTGTGCACATGTCTTTGACTAGTTCATGATCGTCTGGTTCAGGTTTAAACTCTTCATAGAGAGTGCGAGGAGGAGCAGTAGCTTCCAGAACATTGAATACTAATACTGCATGATGAGCTGTAATAGCTCTTCCAGATTCTGTAATTATGTGGGGGTGCTCAAGGCCATTTTTCTCTGCGGCATCATAAAGAGCAGAAACTGCGTCATTGGCATATTCTTGTACAGAGTAGTTCATACTGCTGGAAACAGTGCTTCTTGTTCCGTCATAATCAATACCCAAGCCGCCGCCTATATCAACGTATCTTACATTACAACCAAGTTTGTTCATTTGAACAAAGAATTGGGCTGTTTCACGCAAAGCATTTTTAATTTTGCGTATATTGGTTATTTGGCTTCCGAGATGGCAGTGTATAAGTTCAAGACAGTGGAGTTTATCTTCAGACATTAGGTAATTGATAGCTTCCATTAACTCATTAGGAGTAAGGCCGAACTTGCTTTGGTCTCCGCCTGAATCTTCCCATTTGCCGCTGCCTGAGGCAGCAAGTTTGAGTCTGATACCAAGATGGGGTTCTATTTGGTGGTTTTTGGCAAGTTTGAGTGTGAGTCTTAATTCGTTGAACTTTTCAACAACAATGAAAACCTTTTTGCCCATTTTGCTGGCAAGAAGAGCCAATTCTATGAAATCCTCATCTTTGTATCCGTTGCAAACTATCAAGGCATCAGGATCATCTATAACAGCTAATACTGCGTGTAATTCAGGTTTAGAACCAGCTTCCAGTCCTAAATTGAATTTTTTGCCATATCTTGCGATTTCTTCAACTACAGACTTGTCTTGATTTACTTTGATCGGATAAACAGTATGATAGTTTCCTTTAAAACCATATTCTTTAGATGCGTTTTTGAAACATTCAGCTATCTGTTCTATTCTGTCATCCAAAATGTCGGGGAAACGCATTAAAATTGGGCAAGAAATATCTTTAAGGTTGAGATCGTCAATTACTTCTTTGAGATCTATTGCATGCTCAGGATCTCTGGTAGGCGTGACAACCACATGTCCATGTTCGTTTACTCTGAAGTAGCCTGCTCCCCATCCTTGAATGTTATAAAGTTCTTCAGAATCTTCAATGCGCCATTTTCTCATCTGCAGAGGCCTCCTAGTTTCAAAAGTAAATGCTGCGACAAAAGCGCAATTCAAAATAACAATTGAGCAGCATTATATCAGAAAAACAGTAATATTAAAGGTAATAGTCAGTATATTTTTTCTACGCCAACGCCGCTAAGCTCCGAAACTCCGGAAGAGGATGGTACAACTTTGATCTGTAAGGGTAAATTTTCTTGGATAGCGGAAACGTGAGAGATTATTCCTATTAGCTTTTGTTCGTTTCTTAGGCTTAATAGAGCTTGCAGGGCTATTTCCAAAGATTCAGCATCAAGAGAGCCGAAACCTTCATCTAAGAAGAGACTTTCCAGACGCACGTTCTCACTGGACATATCAGAAAGTCCAAGAGCCAATGCAAGGCTGACTAAGAAACTTTCCCCTCCGGAAAGATTTGAGACTGGACGGAGCTCGCCAGCCTGAAAATAATCTATAACATCTAAATCCAAAGGAGTTTTATCAGAAACCTGCAGTGAATATCTTTTAGTAAACTTCTCAAGATAGTTATTGGCGTAATGTACGAGCAAAGCAAATGTCATTTCTTGGACTATTATTCTGAACTTTTTACCATCAGCAGAGCCTATTAGCTCATGTAAAGAACTTAAATCCAGATATCTTTTATTCAGTTTTTCTGTGTTTTTAGTGATTTCAGCATATTTAATCTTTGTTTTTTCATTTTGAGAAAGCTTCTCTTTCAATCCGCCTATTTGATTATGAATAAGCTTTAATGCAGAGTTTTTCTCTTGGAGTTCAAGTTCGGCAGAGGCATTTTCTTGGAAATCTCCAAGCTCTGAACGTTTTTTCGACAATTCATCTGCGTAAGAGGTTAAAAGCTTGTTTTTTTCTGACAATAAAGTTTGATTGGTTTGCAAACTCTTGTCTGTTTCTTCAAATTTTTTGCTTGTTTCTTCACAGAGACGTTCACTTTCTTCGATCTGTTCTTTATTCAGAGCTTCTAGAGTGTCTGGATTTTTATCTTCAAAAAGTTCTTCTCTTTCTTTTCTCAGTTTCTTTGATGATTCTATAAAGTCTGTATGGAGGTTTTTCTGTGAAGTTTCTTGCTGCTGAAGCATAGTTTTTTTGGCTGCAAGCTCTGTTTGTCGTTTTTCTATTTCTTGCATTTCATTTTGCAAAGCTTGCAGTCGCTTTTCTGTATTTTCAATTTTAGGTTTAAGCTCACTCAAGCAGCTTAAAAGGTTTTCCGTGGAATTTGCAGTTTCCGGCAAATTTATTTTCTCCCTTACTGCTTCTGATTCTTCAGCAAGACGCTGCTTTACAGTTTCATGCACCTTTTGCAGTTCTATTTCAGAGTTTTTGTGAAACTCAATAGATGAGATTAAAGCAGCTTTTTCTTTTCCTGACGCAGCAATTGAGTCTGAAAGTTTTTGCCGCTTATCGGCAGCTGCTGAACGCTCTTCTCGATATTTATCAAGAAGCAGCAAATAGCTGGTGTGTTTACCTAAAATTTTTGCTATTTCGCCTTGTCGTTCTATGATAGGGTCTTCTTTAGGCAACAGAGAGGATGTTTCTTTATAGGGATGGTTTGTTGAACCGCAAAGAGGGCAGGGGGTATTTTCGGCAAGCATCTCTCTTTCATCCGTAAGATTAGTGACCGTTTTTGCTTCTCTGAGTTTGCGGTACAGAAGGTCTTGCTCTTGACCGTATTCTTCAGGGGATTTGCCCGCAAGATTTTTATCAATTTCTTCTCTTAAATTAGATATCATTTGAATTTTTTCTGAGACTTCACCTTGAGCTTCAGCCACGAGTTTTTCTTGTGAAGACTCTTGTTGCTGTAGCTTTGAAAGTTCTTTAGCAAGCTCGGCATTCTTTGTTTTCAAGTTATTAAGAGAAGTCCTTGAGGTTTCAAATTCTTGAAGCATGCTTGAAAATTTGAAGAGAATTGATTCTAGTTCAGGTATGGATGGGGAGTCTTTCAAGAAATTTGATGATTCCGAAATAGCTTCTTTTGTGTTAATTGCCTTATTTTCAGCAGCTTGCAAATTCTTTTCGATAGAATTCTTTTTATCTGAAATTTCACTTAAGGTCTTTACAAGCTCATCACAGCGTTTTTCTTCATTCTTTATCTGATTGTCTAATTCACGAACCTTTTTAAAAATTGGTTCTTGCAGTTTTAAATCAGTTTTTAATTTAAGCAAAGTCTCTTTATGTGAAGTTAATACTTTTGTCAGAGTTTCCTTAGTTTTTTGCAGCTCAGGAAGAAGATTGGTTATTTCTTTGATTTCTATAGAGACTTTTTCGCTTTTTGTGATTAATTGAGTTATTTCTTTAGAGAGAGAAAGCTTTAGTGTAAGGGTTTGAATTTTTTTTTCATAGCTTTTAGCTTCTTCTTCTTTTTCGGAAATAGATTTATTTATCTCATCAAGTTTTTCATCTGATAAAAGAGTGATGGATTCCAACTTGGCACCGGCTAGAGATAATTCTTTGAAAGCATTGGAATGAAGCTCGTGCACCTTCTTGGAAATCTCCGAATAAATTTCAGTGCCTGTAAGCTGCTCCAAAAATTCAGCTTTATCGTCTTTTTCTGCTGTTAAAAAGGAAGCAAAGCCACCTTGAGCCAGCAAAATGGAGCGTGTGAACTTTTTAAAGTTCATGCCTGCTATATTTTCTAAAGCTGTTTCGACCTTTTTGATTCCCGAGGCTATTTCTTTTCCGTCAAATTCTCCATTATAGATTGTAAGTTGATGCTGAGGGGGTTGAAGGTTGCCTTCAGCATTATTTCTGGCTCTTCTTTGACTCCAAAAAACCATATATTGGTTTTCACCGCTTTGGAAAAGAACTTCTGAAAAGCATTCAGCAGTGCCTCTGGTCATGACTTCATTTGTGCTTTTGGTGACATTCTGCTGTCGTGGAGTTCTGCCAAAAAATGCCAAAGTAAGAGCGTCCAGAATACTGCTCTTTCCTGAACCTGTCGGACCTGTAATAGCAAAGATTGTCTCTTCTTGAAAAGCCTGTTCTCTAAAATCAATAATCCATTCGTTTTTCAGAGAATTTATATTTTTGAATCTCAGTCTAAGTATTTTCATTGAGCTATTTCTTCTTGAACGGCTGTTAGGGCTTCATTAAAGAGAGAGGTTAAAAGTTCTTTCTTTTCTTCATCAAAATCATTCTTTTTTAAAAGCTCTGCAAAAACTGCAGGTGGAGTGATTCTTTTTATATCTGAAGTTGTTTTTAAACGTTTTTCTATAGAAAGAGTCGGAGCATCTCGTTTTATTATAAGTATTTCAAGCTGTGATTCTGCTACAGCCTTTTCCAAAGTTTGCTTTATTTCCGTAGGCGATTCATCAGAGGTTACGGTTACTTCAAGCCAAACAGATTTTTTGCTCTCTTTAAGTTGTTCCAGCAAGTCTATTAGTTCTTTTAGAGAACCTTCCGGTCTTTCTAGACGCTGAAAGACTGGAATATCTATAAAAGAAAGTTCAGTTGTGCCCTCTTTGAAATCAGCCAAGACAAGTTGTTTTTGTTGTGAGGCTTCTGAAAAACCCATTGGCAAAGGCGAACCAGAATATCTTGCTGAAATCTTTGCGTTTATCTTTTGGGGCATATGTAAGTGGCCGAGTGCCAAGTAATCTATATAAGAAGGGAAATGTTCCGCATTAATGTTTACGAGTTTGCCGACGAATATATCTCTTCTTCCGTCGTCATCCAGGGTCTTGCCTCCAGATGCGAAGAGATGGCCTGTAACTACTAGGGGAATTTTATATTCTTGCTTTAACTTCAATGCCTCAGAGCAGACTTCTGTGTAAAAGTTTAGTATGCCCTCACAATATTTTGCGGCTTTCTCGTCAGGAGATTCTCCGTCTTCAACTCTTCTGACATCTCTTTCTCTCAAGTAGGGAACAGCACAAACAACGCAAGCGGGTTTGCCTTCGGAATCTTTTAAAAGCAAAGGTTCTTTTGTTTGCAGTGAATCGCCTCTGGCCGAGATATGTACATTCAATCTTTTAAGGATTGATGAAGGCGCTTCTAAAAAAGATGGCGAATCATGGTTCCCGGCAGTAATTATGATGTTTTTACAAGAAGTTTCAGCCAATGCGGAAAGCAATGAATAATATTGTTCTTGAGCTGCATTAGAAACTATTGGGGAGTCAAAAACATCGCCCGATACTATTAAAGCATCAGGCGACGTAGTCTTTACTGTTTCGAGCAAAAAGGCAAAAAAACTCTCAAATTCATCTATTCTGCGCTTACCGTAGAATAGGTGGCCTATATGCCAATCTGAGGTATGTAAAATTCTAAACATATTTTAGTGCTGTGTTAATGGCTTTCTATAAAATAGTTTTGGTTAGTTTTTTTGCCTAGTCTGTCCTCCATCTGTGGTCATCTGCGTAATCTGTGGATAGATCTGCTGTTTGGTGTTTTGGTATTTTCTGTCCACTACCCACTGTTTTGTCAGAGTTTGCCAGGTTCAAGAAAACCGGCTTCATTGCCTTTTTCATCAACCTTAAGGGAACCGAATTGTATTCCTTTTATTTCTGAGAGGTCTCCTTTAAATTCAGAGCGAATTCTGAATTTATTAGTCAGAAAATCAATTTTTTCAAGTCTGGCCACTGCAAGCATTCTCTGGTTTTCACCAAGAAGAGCAACCATAAGACCTGTTTCATCACCAGAAATAAAGTTCCTGATTCTGCCAAGATCTTTCGGCCAATTTTTCATATCTTCTTTTAGGAGAGAACCTGAGGTTACAACCAATGTGCCTTCCCATCCGGAAAGCTTTTCAGCCCAGAAAGTGTTTTCCAGTTCGATTTTGGTGCCAGTTTTAAAGAAACATCTGTCGGTGTAAACATTATCGAAAGGTATTTCAAAAACTTTAGTTTCTTTGAAATATCTTCTGCTTACAAGCTGGCGCAGTTCTTGTCGGTCAAGCTGACTAGTCGAAGAAGCTGTTCTGGAAACTTTGTTTCTTATAACTTTGTTTGCAGGCAAGTGTTTGACCAGATGTTCAAGTTCTGTGCCTCTTTGCATCAAAATTACAAGATCGGGTTGAAGAATGTCCAGCTTTGCTTTTTTGATAGCTCTGCCGCCATCACCCTGTACCCAGCCTGTAGTATCTGTTATAAGAACGTCAGCGTCTGCTTTGGCATAACGCATCATTTCCACAAGACCGGTAAGTGTCTGGCAAAAATGCATCGCAAGAGAGTGAGCGCCTATATAATAGCTATGAGTGGGTTTTAGGTCGGTCAGGAATATTTCGGGTTTGTCAAGTACAAGCATTCCGAAATTGCCAGGGCAACCTATATCAGACTGGCCTGTATCGGTATCCAGAATGGCTACTCTGTCGACGCTTCCGAGAAGTCTGTTTGCCAAATAAGTGGTGAAAAAGGTCTTTCCGGTGTCTACTTCGCCCAGTATAAGTATCTTATAGAGGGAGTCCTTTTTGCGTTCCTTGAGGATCTTTTCAACAAACTTATCCCATTCTTCTGGAATAGAGCTTGTTTCAAGTTTTTTTACTTGTTCTTCATTTTTAAGCTGAATTTCTACTGAAGAATCTTCAAGAGCCAGCAGGGGAACAGATTTTCCTACGGGAATAGAAATTTTGTCGCCAAGTTTTTTGGTAACAGCGATACTTTCTAGGCTTCCTGATTTTACAGTGACTTCGGCTGTTCCAGATACTATATAAAAATCATCTTTTTTTAATGTGATTTGCATGCTACTTTTTGTCCTTATCAAATACCAAGGAAGGCCACATTTCTTTTAAAATGCCCTTGTCGACAAATCTAAGATTCGACATTTCCTTTTTTTCTATTTCAAAGTTTTCTTCGACAGAGAGAAGTTCAGCTTTTTTCAGTACTATAGCATCATCGCTTATGCTTTTGATTTCTCCTGAAACTTCGTCGTCTCCAACCTTTACAAATACAGTTTGTCCAGGAGCCAAGGATTCAACCTTAATTGGCTTTTCCAGCTGTTTGGAGCAGCCGGCGGCTATGCCAGGGTAAACTGGTATTTGGTCATAGATTTCAAGCATATTTATAACAAGCTGTTTGAATTCCAATGGGTTCTTGTTAGCAGCAATCAGTTCTTTTAGATAATCCAGCAATGCTGGATAGTCGGTTTCGTGAAATGACATTTTAGCTCCTTAAATAGTTCAGTTCTTTAGGTAATCGAGACCAAGTTTAGCAGCTGTCTCTTTTTGTTCTGCAGTAAGAGCAGTTTTCTTGGCGAGATTATCAAGACGGTTCATTTCGCAAAGCTGGTTGGTAACCCTGGAGAGAACTGTCAAAAAAGGTATTTCAGGTGTTCTGAATGTGCATTCGGCTGCAACTGGGTGACCGCCTCCGCTTATGGCATCTTTATGCTGAGGATATTTTTCTCTTGAAGAGTCTTGGAGGTAACCGCAGAACTTGCCAGAGTGAACATTTATACCTGTCGCTCTCACGGAAACGTGGGTGTAATTTTTATCAACTCGGCTCACCATAATGATCTGGGCTTGAGGGCTATTGTATTCGGTCTTAAGCTCTGCAAGCTTAATGGAGCCGATCATAGGCAGTAGAGGAACTTTGGGACCTGTAAAAAGGAATATATCGGTGTCATGGAGTCTGAGAGAAAGAGCAGAGGAATCCATCAACTTGTTTGCTGTATCCCAATCTTTAAGGAACCAACCCCAGATCTTTTCGAGCAATTTACCTTCTTTTTCAGGCAATAGAGCTGTAAATTCATTCAAAGTTGCAATTTTCTTGAGTTGCTCTGCTTTATTTTCGATAGCAAGCAATGCGTCTGCTACTGTCTTAGCGTGATTTACATTTTTGAGGGCTTCTTCTCTGTCATGATAGAAGTAAGAGAAACCGCCGCCGCCGCAAGCGTGCACATATTCTGCTACGCGGGAAAGCAAGCAAGTTTTTTCACGCTGAGTCGAGTCGAACATGGTCGGGCGCTCGTTCAGGTTTTTAAGCATATTAGAAAAATGCAAACCGTACTTGGCCAAGAAGGGCTTTGTAAATTCAGCAGCATGACCTGTGACAGGCTCAATTGCCCAATCGCCCTTTAAACCGACGAGGCAGAGAAAGTCGTCATACTCGTCTCTTGTTCCTGCCAAGAAGGAAATGCCATGTGCAAGAATCGAACCTGAGCATTGTATATAAGCATGAGCGGCAGGGTTAAACCATGTGCATTTCTCTGGAACCTTAGGAGTTGGATGATGGTCCACCAGATAGACGGGCAAGTTAGTTTTGAGCTCGTCATAGGCAGCAGATGTTCCTTTATCTGCTATGAAAAGTGCGGTGGCTCCAGGATTGTTTTTTAGAGCTTCGTCAAGCTGAGCTTGGCTTAAATTGAATTGTTCCGGATTGATCAAAACAGCTTTCCAGCCCTTTTTAAGAAGCATTCTGTAAAGAATCAAGCCGCTGGTGATTCCGTCAGGATCGTCGTGCCCGAAAACTATGGCATGTCCTGGAGTTTCTATATCTTTTAATATTTTCTGAAGTCCAGGAGATTCGTTTTTAAGCTGTTCCCACTGTGAGGCATAGTCAGTTGTGTTTTTGTAAAAATCTTTTTCTAAAATTTGTGATCCTTGCATATTTATTCCTTTCAAAGTTATCAGCGGAATAGTATAAACGAAAAAAACATATTAATCTACAGATTATATGAAAAGTGAGATGAATAGATTGGATTTGTTTTTCTCGCAACTCTCTTCTATAAATTTCTCTGGACAAACCTCATCAGCCAGAATAAGCTTTAAACAATAAAATTTGAGGCAGGTGCAAAATGAAAGTAATAGTTACAGGCGGAGCAGGATTTATCGGTTCAGCAGTCGTTTCAGAATTAAACAACAGAGGCATTACTGATATATTAATAGTTGACCATTTGGGTACCTCAACAGAAAAATGGAAGAATCTTCGTGCATTGAAGTATTCCGACTACATGGAAAAAGAAGATTTTTTATATGAGCTGGGCGGGTTAAACGAGTGTGAATGTGAAAGCGACAATGAAAACGAGTGTGACTGTGGCTGTGAGTGTGACTGCGAATCTGATCTGAATTTCCAAGCTTTAATTCATCTTGGAGCCAACTCAAGTACAACTGAACGAGACGCTTCTCATCTGATAAAAAATAATTTCGAATATAGCAAAGCTATGGCTCGTTTTGCTTTAAGCCGTAATATGCGTTTTATCTATGCCAGCAGTGCAGCAACTTATGGCGATGGAGAAAAGGGATTCGTAGACGATGAGTCGGCTATTCATGAACTTTTGCCTCTGAATATGTACGGTTACTCGAAACAGATGTTTGACCTTTGGCTGCGTTCAAATAATTTGTTGGATCAAGTCGTAGGTTTGAAATACTTCAACGTTTTTGGTCCCAACGAATATCATAAAGGCAGCATGATGAGTTTCGTTGCCAAAGCTTTTGAACAAATCAAAGAAACCGGCAAAGTTAAGCTCTTCAAGTCTCATAGAGATGGCTATGCCGATGGAGAGCAGAAACGTGACTTTATTTATGTCAAAGATGCAGCCAAAATGACTGTAAGCTTCTTAGATAACGATGCAACTGGTCTTTTTAATATAGCAACAGGAGAGGCTTCCTCATGGAATCGCTTGGTAAAAGCGGTCTTCGCGGCTATGGGCAAGAAAGAGAATATAGAGTATATTGATATGCCTGATTCAATCAGAAATCAGTATCAATACTTCACAGAAGCAGATATGACAAAATTTTATAAAGAAACGGATTATCCTTCTAAGCCTCAAAGTCTTGAAGATTCAGTTAAAGACTATGTGCAAAACTACTTAGAATTAAACAAGAGGCTAGGGGAAGAAGATGATAACTCTAACAATCCTTTTAATGGCTAAGGCAACATAATTAGAAACAGATAATTAAATATTAAGGAGAAAGCTATGAAAGTATTGCTTGTAAACGGAAGCCCCAAGCCAAAGGGTTGTACTTATACTGCACTCACAGAAGTTGCAAAAACCTTAAATGAAGAAGGAATAGAAACGGAAATATTTGATGTAGGGGCACACCCTTTGTCAGGATGTGTCGCTTGTCGAAGATGTGCAGGAATCGGAAGATGTATATTCCAAGATAAAGTAAACGAGTTTCGTGAGTTTGCAGAAATAGCTGACGGCTTTATATTCGGTTCTCCTGTGCACTATGCAGCTGCGGGCGGCACGATTACTTCGTTTATGGATCGCCTGTTTTATTCAAATGCTCAGTCAAAAAAGAATACCTTTTATTTAAAACCTGCTGCTGCAGTATTTGTTGCAAGAAGAGCAGGCAGCACGGCAGCTTTGGATCAGCTAAACAAATATTTCACTATTGCGGAAATGCCTGTTATATCTTCCCGTTATTGGAATATGGTGCACGGAACTACTCCTGAGGAAGTTAAGCAAGATCTTGAAGGCATGCAGATAATGCGAATACTCGGAAGGAACATGGCTTGGTTTTTGAAGTGTAAAGAAGCCGGTAAAAAGGCTGGCGTTCCTCTTCCTGCGAGAGAAGAAATTCAGTTCACAAACTTTATCAGATAAAAACCAGTGGGTTGTGGGTAGTGTGAATACTTTTCAACTCAGCATCACAAAGCAGTTTTTAGCTGTAATCTTGAGTTGCTAAACAATTAAACTCACCACTCGCCACTCACCACTCGTCACCGTGCGATCTTAGTGCCTGCCAACGATGATTTATCGTAGAGCTGGATGTCTGTTAAAAGGAGGTTTTAGCTGCAACACAGCACTAGCAAATTATTCTTTACATTTATTTAAGTATTGCCGTGGGATAGCCGCCAAACATTATGGCATTGTGAAGCAGGTTGGCAACAGAGCCTTCCATTGAATCGCCAGTAAAAAATGAAAGTATATCGCTCATAGATTTTTCTGATTTTCTTTCCACAAGCTTTACAGATTCTGATTCTATGAGAGTTTTAATTTCTTCCAGTGCATCTTCCCTGTAGCCAACGCTATCCAAAAGACCCAATTCTTTGGCTTTGTCTGCGATATACATTGCGCCTGTGGATATCTTTTTGGCATCTTCAAACTTCATTTTTCTTGAATCAGCAACAATTTTCACAAATCTGTTGTACATGGCATCTATAATCGCCAAGAGGGAGGCACGTTCTTCTTCTGTCATAGGTCTGTAAGGAGAAAGAATGTCTTTCATAGGAGTAGAGTCAGATTTCAAAGTCACTGGGCTGATGCCTATTTTTTTCGCCAGCTCTTCTATGTTAAGGCTTTGCATGATAACACCTATGCTCCCCACAATCGAAGTAGGATGAGCCATGATTTTATCAGCGGAACAAGCTACGTAATAAGCGCCTGAGGCTCCTAAAGAGCCAAATATGGCAACTACTGGCTTACCTGTTTCTTTTTTGCATTTCAAAATAAGGTTGTAAACAATATCGCTTGCAGTAATTTCACCGCCAGGAGAGTCTATTTCAAGCAATACAGCTTTGATTTCAGTTCTTTCTCGAACAACAGCCAAGTCTTTTTTGAGGTTTTTAATCAAATCTGTAGGCATTGAAAAGGGAGTGTTCTGAGATTGAACTTTCCTGAAAATAGGGCCATTGATACTTATAAGCATGACTTCATCTTCTGCTTGTGGATCTCCGTCAGCAAACTTTACGGTTGCAGTTTTTTTGGGAGCAGGACTTCCTCCAAAAATCAAATCAAAAATAGATTGAGCTTGAGTAATCATAGATACAGACATAAAAACAAACAAGAAAATCGCGATTCTTTTCTTCATGTTCTCTCCTGGTGCTGTTAAAATCTTATCATTGTCTATTAAGGATCTTATACAAGTCTATTGCTGGGTTGCAACTAAAAGTTTTTTTGAATATTTTCGCAAAATTTCTTTTTAGCTGAGAATCAAGTTGATTTAAAGAAAAAAGATTAACAGCAACAGTTACTTATTTCTATCGCCAAGCAGTTAAATATCTTTTAATAGCGGGTTTCTAAACAATTTTACTACTCTCTGCCACCTACGCCCACACCCTATAGTGCGGCGGCTGTATCAATCAAGCATGAATAGATTGCTGACTGGCTTGGCATTAAACAGGTAACTTTTAGTGAAAAAGCAGCACTAGATAGACCACCTGTTGTATTTCTGCAAGTCAGGACAGAAATAAGACACTGCTCTGCAGACTCTGCATCTTAGACAGCTGTTTATAAATGCTACAGGTTGATCGGTTTTGGCGATTCTTATCCAGTTTGGATCTCTGTTTAAAGAATTTCCAATAACGACAAAGTCGCAAAAGTTATTTTTAATAAGTCTGTTTGCAATAAACGGGTTTTCAATCTTGCCAGAGAGAGCTATTGGAATTTTGAGAGAGTTTTTTACTACTGACGAATCAGGTTTGAATGGAGCAGGGGAAGCAAATTTATCCAAAAACTCGCTGCGTATTTCCACCGAACTCAAGTGCAAACCGGAAGAAAGTTGTATGAAATCAATTTGTTCATCATTTGTCAAAGTTTGCAGTTTTTCTATTGAATCTTTTAAAGTTAAACCTCCAGGCCTTAGATCTCTCATTGTCCAGTCCAGAGAAAAAAACTGTTCCGGTATTGCCAGATGTATTTCATAAATTATCCGCTTTAAAAAATTTAAGCCTCCGGTCGCTGATAGTCCGTATTGATCCTGTCTTTTATTGGTGATTGGAGAAATAAACTGTTGCAACAAACTGCCGTGAGAAACTTGCAACTGAACACCAGCAAAGCCGGCTTGCCAAGCAAACTTCGCTCCCTCTAAGTAAGCTGAAGCAATTTCGTCTATTTGATGAAAATTCAATGCTTTTATTTTAGAGGTTTTATCAGAAATATTAATTGCCGAGGGACCATAGACAGTATATTCACTATCAGGAATAGAATTGACTCCCGCATGATAAAGCTTTAAAATAGGAATACTGTTGAACTTGCTGATTTCTTCTGCTATTTCTTCAAGTCCTCTTTTTACTGCAGGATTAGAAAGAGAAAGTTGATTTCCGAAACTTTTACCTCTTTCTGAAACAGCAACCGGCTCAGTTATCAAAACTGCCGGATTTCTTTTTGCCAGTTCTCTGTAATAGGTTTTCAAAGAAGCTAAGGGGATTCCGTTGGAATCAGTTAACAGGGAAGGGGGAGGGGCAACAAAAATCCTGTTTGGGAGCAGAAGACTTTTGAAGTCATATGGCAGGAACAAGTCTGTGTACATTGACATGGCAGTTTATCTGGATTTATAAGCATTTTTATGCTAAAAATATCGTCATGAATAATATACCAGAATTCCCAGAAGTTACAAAACTAAATCTCACTCACTTACCCGCACTCACAGAAGCATTGACAGCACAAAAAATGTATGCCGCAGAAAGCTCCTTCTATTATCTTGAAACTTGGTATTACGAGCGCCCTGCAAACATATCCAGAATAGGTGAAAGGCTAATCTTGGATATGCACGGTCAGAGACCTGGCGGACATATTTTCTTGGGACCATTTGGTGCTGGAGAACTAACAGAAGCCACTGTGGACTTCTATCTTGATACCATTGAAAAAGAGTTTTCAGAAGAACGAACTCTGCATTTTGTACCCAAAGCATTGGCAGAGGACTTAATAGCTGCAAAAAAGCCCATTGAGGTCGTTGAAAATGTAGATTATAACGACTATCTCTATAGCAGAGAAGACCTTGCTAATCTGTCAGGCCGTAAATATACAAAACGCAGAAATCTGGTTAACAAGTTCCTGCGCACAAATAAAGTCAAAGTTTATGATATAGCCGATGTAAACTATGAGAAGTTTATTGCATGTATAGACGGATGGTTCGACAAATATGATGATGGCTCAGATCCTTTTTTGCAACAAGAACGAACTTCTATCAAGAAAGCTTTGCCGCTTCTTAGGGATTTAGGCGGCGTAGGAATAGTTGTTAAGACAGACGATGAACTGTGCGGTTTCAGCTGGGCTGTTCCTATTACTGATGATGTTTGGCTAATACCAGTCGAAAAAGCATCAAGAGAGATATCAGGCATGTATCAATATGTAAACTATTGTCTAGCCAATAAACTGCCTGAGCACGTAAAGACACTTAATCGTGAAGCGGATATGGGTATTCCAGGTTTGAGAATCGCAAAAACTAGATATAATCCCATAGGCTTCGAGCGAAAGTTCACTCTCAAATACTGAAGAGCTGAAAACTCAGGGAGTAGAGGGTAGGGAGTATAGTCTGACAACCAAACAATTCCGCTGCCTACTATATGTGCTAGTCACTGTGCGAGGTGCCTAATAGCCAATCTATGATGTAAATGACAGGAATGCCTTGGATGTTCTTTTCTTCAAAGTATCTTCCTGTGACAATTATTTTCTTATAATTGTCATTGATATGCAGAAGATTGTCTATTTCTCGTGAATCCTTTGGCATTTCATAAGTTACTTGCAGATAGAGTCTTTCGTCTGCTTTTCTGGCAATAAAGTCTATTTCTTTTGAATCAAGTCTTCCGACATCGACTCTGTATCCTCTTCTCAAAAGCTCCAGGAAAACAATGTTTTCCAAACGATTTCCAAAGTTTCCGTCTTTTCCCGCAAGAGCATGCCTTCTTAGACCATTGTCTACGATAAAATACTTGGCGTTGGTTTTTAAGTAAGCTTTTCCTCTGATGTCATATTGTCTTGTGCGGTAAAATAAAAAAGCATCTTCCAAAAGCTCAAGATAACGATTTATAGTGTGATTGCTCGTGTTGATTTTTTCATTTTTCAGCACATTAGCAATTTTAGTCGGATTTACAAGTTGTCCAGTATTATCAGCCAAATAAGTAACGAGATCTTTTAAAACAAAAGTATCCTTAACTCCAGAACGATAAGCAATGTCATTTAAAACAATCGAATCAAAAATACCCGATAATATCGTATCTTTTATTTGTTCTTGAGCTAATACTACACTTGGAAATCCGCCATACTTCTCGTATTCGGAATAATATAGGTCGATTTTTCTTGAATTTTCTTCCAAGTTTTTGGCAGCCAAAAACTCCTTAAAAGAAAGTGGATAAACAGGGATTTCTAGGTATCGTCCTGTTAAAAGAGTCGCCAACTCTCCCGAAAGCATTCTCGCGTTTGAGCCTGTAATGACGATATCGCAGTTGTAACTTGCTCTTAATGAGTTAACAACCTTTTGCCATCCCTGGACCAGCTGTATTTCGTCAAACAGGTAGTAAATTTTATTTTTATTCTCGGGAGTTATATCGAGTATCAGCTTCCTGAAATCTTCTTCAACCTTTATGGTTTGATATTCAAAAGCTTCAAAATTTACATGAACAATGTTTTCCTCTGAGCCAAGTTCATTCTTCAAATAATCAGCATAAAGCGTCATTAAAACTGATTTGCCGGAACGCCTGACACCTGTTATAACCTTGATAAAATCAGTATCTTTGAATTTGATAAGTTGATTTAGATAATAAGGTCTCTCAAACATAGACACCTCGCTTTCACTTATCTATATTATAACAAATTGGAAGCAAACTTCCAATTTTAGTAAAAATCATCAATTTTGGAAGTTAACTTCCTATTTTGTCCAAAGTTTGCAAAATAGGAACTGGACTTCCAATTTTAGCCAAACTTCATATTGTTAATTTATAAAACCGCTTCTTAAGTAAGGCTTATCCACCTTACAGCTTTCGCTTTTTGCTAGCAATTCTGCTATAATAGAGCTTGTCCAGAATTAATGAAAGGGTCTCAGCTTTGAGTCTTTCAAAACTAAGGAGAAAAGACAGTGGCAAGAAAAGTGACGACCCTTAGAGGCAAATACAACGAAGCAAAAGTTTTTACTCATAACCTCTGTGATAAAGCATCTTCACAGATTGTCGACTATCTTGATCAAGACTTCTCAGCAGGAGAAAAAATCAGAATCATGCCGGATGTGCATGCTGGAAAAGGCTCTGTTATAGGATTTACTCAAACTTTCAGCGACAAAGCTGTTCCTAACATAGTCGGAGTCGACATTGCATGCGGAATGCTGACAGTAGATTTGGAAGACCATGATTTCAGCCTTGAGAAACTTGATGCAATCATAAGAAGATACATACCCTCTGGGCATGCTACTCTCAACCAAGAAAAAGATTTTTACCTGCTCAAAAAACTGAAGTGTTACGATGAACTTCAAAATAAAAGTCGTATATACAAAAGCATTGGCACCCTCGGAGGCGGAAATCACTTCATAGAAGTGAATTACTCCGAAAAAACCAAGTTTAAACTTCTTGTAGTCCACTCAGGCTCCAGGAACTTGGGAACTCAGGTTGCCAAACATCACCAAGATATTGCAGAAGGTTTGCACAGCAACACCAAGAATTATCAAGCTGATGTTGAAAGAGTTATAAAAGATCTCAAAGGAAAAAAGAAGCAGAAAGATATAGATAAGGCTATTAAGAAAATCAGAAATCGTTATAAAGGTGCATCCAGATATCCGAAAGACCTTTGCTACCTCTATGGAAGCTATCTTGATGACTACCTGCATGACATGGAAATAACCCAGAAATATGCGACTTTGAATCGCGAAGAAATGATAAACACTATTTTAAGACATCTTTTGGGTGCTAAACTGGATGACTTCTATCATTTCGAAACCCTTCATAACTATATAGACCTTGAGAATAAAATTATCCGAAAAGGCGCAATATCAGCCAGAAAAGGTGAGAAGGTCTTGATCCCTCTCAATATGAGAGACGGTTCTTTGATCGCAATTGGCAAAGGAAACGAAGATTGGAATTATTCAGCTCCTCACGGTGCTGGAAGGCTCTATTCAAGAGCTGAAGCAATGCGGAAAATCTCTTTGAAAGACTTTCAATATCAGATGAAAGATGTTTATTCAACATCGGTAAGAGCCTCAACATTAGATGAAGCTCCGCAGGTCTATAAACCCGCCGAAGAAATAATAGGACTTATTTCAGATACTGTGGAAATAATAGAGCAGATAAAGCCGCTGTACAACTTCAAAGCCAGCTGACGCTAGTGCTTTGTTTTGTCTAAAAGTTTCTTTTAAGAATAAAAAAAATATTATCCACAGATGGACACGGATTAACACAGCTGAGGGCAAAATTGGTCAAAAATTGCATTCTGCTACCGCATAATCACAATTTTTGCCCTAGCCTCTGATTAAGGAGAGATAGTTAAAGTCAGATAGGAGGGCGTAGCGAAAAAACAGACTCAATTTCTGAAACAACTGATAACTGCTTTGAGATGTTGATAAATAACCAGAGTTTATCTTTCTGTGGCTTCGTATCTTTCTGCCGCTGTGATGTTTCTTAGGTAAAAATTGAGTAAAATCTTAGACAATGCAATGAACTAAGGTTTTACTCAGGTCTCAGATTAAAAGAGCTTTTTAGCAAAGTTATTTGATAAAGCGATCGCTTTAATCTGAGACTAGCGAAAACGAAGTTTTGGTGTAATTTTTCAGCCTGTCGGTGTTTTCGTCCGTGTATTCTGTGTGTTCTGTGGTTTAAAAGTTTTTTTTGCCTTTATCGCTCCTATACTGCGTCATCTGTGGATAATAAATTCTTCTAGCTGCAACACAGCACTAGCTAGATTTTAAGATAAATATCATTCAGATTGTTGCCGGTAGAGCCTGTGATAATAGCAGAGTGGGTGAGTGCTAAAAAGCCGTAGGAGTTGCTGTCTGCAAGAAAGTTTTCCACTAAGAGTCCTTGTGTAAGTGCATTTTCAAAGGTTTCTGAGCAAACTATGCCTCCAGCTGCATTGCTGTTTCCATCCAGACCGTCAGAGGCGGCTGCCAAAAAAACGCTTTCTGGATTTTGTTCAAGGCTCCTTTTAAGAGCCAAGCACATTTCTTGGCAACGTCCGCCAAGACCTTTGCCTCTGACAGATACAGTGATTTCACCGCCGCCGATTGATGCAGAAGAGGAAGATTTCGAATTTTCTTTAAAAAAGAATTCTTCAAGCTCAGGTAAAATGTTATAAAGCTCGCCAGCAAAATATTTTTCAGACATTTTAACTTCAGGATGAGATGCGGAAGAGAGTAGGGTGGTTTTTGCTTCCAAGACTAACGAAGCATTGTTTTTCAAAATCTTGTTAGTGATTTTGCCGTATTTTTTACTTTTTGAATCCTTTTCTGATATTTTTGCTCTTGTGATAATTTGCTTGGTGTTATGTAAACCCAGAGTATTGATTTTATCTAAGAGCTCACTTTCAGAAAGTTCAGAAGAAGGGTGCAATGGACCTGAAGCAATCGTAGACAAAGAATCGCCCTCAACATCTGAAAAAACTAAGTTAACAGCTTCAGCAGGGTAAACAGCTTCTAAAAGCTTTCCGCCTTTGATATTAGAGAAATACTTTCTAATGCTGTTTATTTCACTAATTGAGGCAGAAGAAGCCAATAACTCTTTGTTAACAACCGCAGCATCCTCCAAAGTGAGTGGAGATTTGGGCAAACAAAGCAGGCTTGAGGTTCCGCCGGATAACAGATAAATAAAAATATCGCCGAATTTTGCTTTTTTTGCCAAGGAGAGCATTTCTTTGGCTGCGGTGAGCGACTTCTCAGAGGGCACAGGATGCGAAGCTTCTATAATCCTAAAGTTTTCGGGATGATAGTTTGCATAACGCTCGGAGTTGTCAGGGACAACAGCTAAACCTTCAGTCAGACGGTCTTTATAAACAGAGAGAAAACCTTTTGTCATTTTTAAAGCCGCTTTGCCGCTGGCTCCTAAATAGAGCTTGCCTTTATTTGATTCAACAAAGGTTCTCAAGTCATAATTTGTTTCGAGCCATTCTTGTACTGCAATGGAAGGGTCTGTCTTTAATAAAGCTTGTTCATAAGCATTCAGCAAGACCTCGGCTTTATTTCTGAGCAGGTCGCTTTTGATGTTTTCCAAAATTTCTGTTTTATTCTTAACAACCATATATAAAACCAGTGGATAGGGGTTAGTGGAGTGTGGATAGTGAAATTGTTTAAACTCAATATTAGAACTAACAACTGCTTTTATCAATCCGAAAAAACTGCTGCAGCTTTTTTATAAAAAGAGTGTGTTCATTCTGAGCAAACTTACTTATCAAAATTATCATTATGATCCGGACCCCAAAAAGGTAACACATTTTCCGACAATATTTCCCCTTTCGTGAAGGAGAAAGGAAAATGTGTTATGGCATATAGTATTAAATTCAGGAAAAAAGTTCTTAATGAAATCTTCAAC
>JAAYNI010000074.1 GCA_012520995.1 Candidatus Rifleibacteriota bacterium | reverse complement strand
GCCACGTGAAGGTTTGGTCTGTCAGCAGATCAGTCACCTGATATTCTGAGTTTTCGTCTATTCCGAGCAGTTCTAACGGAACTTCAGCAAAGCCCGATTGCACGTTATCAGGATCAAGATTCACCAGAATGAGTATCTTGTTGTTCTTGAAAGTCTTAGAATAGAAAATGATTTGGTCATTGTCTATTTCATGAAAACGCAGATTCTCAAATCCCTGCAAGGCCGGATTGGCACGTCTGAGTTTGTTTAGCTTAGTGATCAGCGGAATAATGTTTCCTTCCGCGTTCCAGTCACGGAAGCGTATCTCGTATTTGTCGCTGTCCATGTATTCTTCTCTGCCTGGTATAGGCACGCCTTCGCAAAGCTCAAAGCCTTGGAATATGCCGTAAGACGTGGCAATAGTGGTCGCAAGAACAGCTCTTATCATATAGGCAGATCTCTTGCCGCTCTGCAGGAAGTAGGGGAATATATCCGGAGTATTCGCAAAGATATTGGGGCGATAATAGTCGGAAACAGGTTCTGTTGTCAGTTCTGTGAAGTATTCTGTCAGTTCTTCTTTGGTGTTTCTCCAAGTGAAGTAAGTATATGACTGAGTAAAACCTAGTTTTGCGAGAGCCTTCATTACTTTAGGTCTGGTGAAAGCTTCCGAGAGGAATATGACATCGTCATATTTCTTGTGAACTTCAGCAATTAACCAACGCCAGAATTCAAAAGGCTTGGTATGAGGGTTGTCGACTCTGAAGATTCTGACACCCTTTTCTGCCCAGAAAAGGAATATATTTAGAACTTCATCATAAATTTCCTGATATTTCGGAGAATTGAAATCAAGCGGATAAATATCTTCGTATTTTTTCGGAGGATTTTCGGCGTATTTGATTGTTCCGTCAGGTCTGTGAGCAAACCAGTCAGGATGCTCCTTCAGATAGGGGTGATCGGGCGAACAGTTCAGAGCGAAGTCCATCGCGAGTTCAATGCCGTATTTTGAAGCTTCATTGATAAGCTCTTCAAAGTCCTTCATAGTACCAAGCTTGGGCTCAATGGAATAGTGCCCTCCGTGCTCGCTTCCGATAGAATATGGGCAGCCTGGATCTGATTCTGAAGCAATCAGAGAATTGTTGGGCCCCTTTTTCTTGGTATGCCCGACTGGGTGAATAGGCGTGAAATAAAGCACATCAAATCCCATTCCCGCTATATGAGGCAAACGCTTGATAACATCTTGGAATGTGCCGTGTTCACCTTCTTTAAAAGCTGCAGAACGGGGAAAAATTTCATACCATGATGAGAATCTTGCTCTCTGTCTGTCAACCCGAAGCTTATAAGTTTCCGATTCGACTCTGGTGGCAGGATCAGGATTCGCGAACATTATTTCTTCCATGCGCTCGCTGCTCATGATTTCCCATTTCTCATAAAAATCAGATGCTTTTTTGGCTTTTTCTATACTGTCTTTAACAAATTTTTTCTCTTCTTTGTCAGAAATCCAAGCCAAGTGGTCTTCGGCCAAGGCTATCCCTTCCAGAACGTCAGAGGAATATTCTGCATTGGCTTTAACCTTCTTTTCGGTATCCAAAATCCAAGTGGTGTAATCATCACAGTAAGCGGCTATTCTGTAATCATAAAAACCGCCTTTTACTGCTATGAAGCTGCCTTCCCAAGTATCAAGGCCTTCGTTTGTGCAGGTCATCGGCTTGGCTATGTAGTCCTTTTCAGACTGATGCTTAAACTCAAGTCTTGCAAGAATTTTCTGGTGACCGTCGCGGAAGATGTCGGCCGTTACAACCAGAAGGTCATTTTCTTCGCGTTTTACCGCGAATTTGCCGCAATCCAGTATCGGATGAATAGATTCAATGTAAATTCTTTTGCGGTTATCCGCCATTTCTCATACTCCTTAAGAAGTCAATATTATCCACAGATTACACAGATGGACGCAGATTAAGAACCGATTAAGAATCAAACAGCTACAGATTATCTTCTAAAGAATCTAATGTTACCTGTCTCTGATTAATCGCCAGAACGAACAAATAAATTTGCTCTCTCTGGCTTTTAATCATCGACTTATTTAAAATATAAAATATTTTTACTTATGCTATTTGGTTCTTTCTGTCCACTGCCTACAGTCTAATAGTCACTGTTTGTTAGGCGCCTTTTGGGTCAATGTTTTATAAAGATCGTATGTTTGTTTGGCAATTGATTTCCAGCTGAAGACTTCTTCTACGCGTTTTCTGCCGGCTTTTCCCATTGCGACAGCTTTGTCCGGGTTCGCTACCAAGTCGTTTATGGCGTTTGCCAAGTCTTTTGCGAACTGAGCCGGATCTGTTGCTTCAAAGGGCGATTCTGTCATTTGCTCCAAGGACACGAGCGTGCCTGTTTCTCCAGGAATCACTACTTCTTTTATTCCGCCGACGCTGCTTGCTACAACCGGCACTTCGCATGCCATAGCCTCGAGATTGATTATGCCGAAAGGCTCATAAATTGAGGGACAGCAGAAAATAGAAGCGTGAGAATAGAGTTCTATGAGAGTGGGTTTGTCAACCATCTCGCGGATCCAGTAGACATTGTTGCGCTTTTGAGAAGCTTGTCTGACACCTTCAGCCATTTCTTCTTCAATTTCTTTGGTGTCAGGAGCGCCTGCACAAAGAACTATTTGAATAGACGGATTGATATGCTTGATAGCTCTTACAAGGTGCACTATGCCTTTTTGTCTTGTAATTCTGCCAACAAAGAGCACGTAGGGCTTTTCAAGGTCAAAGCCGAATCTGGCTATATTTTTATAGGAGCTGACTTTTTTAAACTCGGAAGTGTCTATGCCGTTATAAATGACTTTTAGACGGCTGTCATCCACATTGAAGAGCTGTTTGATGTCAGCTCTGGTGCCTTTGCTTACGGCTATAACAGCATCTGCCATTTCAATGGCTGTTTTTTCGACCCAGAGAGAAAAGTCGTATCCGCCGCCAAGCTGTTCTCGCTTCCAAGGGCGCAGAGGTTCAAGAGAGTGAGTAGTGATAACCAATGGCATGCCGTAATTGAGCTTGGCCCAAATACCTGCCATATGGGTGTACCATGTATGGCAGTGGACAAGAGCGGCATCGGTTTTCTGTCCGACCATTTGCAGATCACGGTCTAAAACTTTGAAGATTGAAGCCAGCTGCTTGTCAGAGTCTGTGAAATTTATAACAGGCTCGACTCCTCTGACAGGGAATGGGAAATCATCAGGCTTTTGGTCTCCGTAGCATCTTACTTCTATATCGGTAAGCTTTGCCATCTCTTTGGAGAGATATTCAATGTGCACGCCTGCTCCGCCGTAAACATAAGGCGGGTACTCGTTAGTTAAATATAGAATCTTCATTTCCTGCTCCTTGATAAGTGCATTTTTGCATCTGCTGACATTATATCATCAGAACGTTTAAAAGCAACATACTGGATTTTTAAGCATAGCTTGAAAATCAGGGACTAGGGAGTAGGGCGTAGGGAG
>JAAYNI010000073.1 GCA_012520995.1 Candidatus Rifleibacteriota bacterium | reverse complement strand
GATGTGTTAAAGGCTTTACCGGACTTCTTTTGGCGGTAAGGCTTTTTTATGTAGCAAGCTTTTATACCCATTTCATGCATATATGCTCCCACTGTTCTCTCTGCTATTGAAACACCCATTTTCTTAAATTCTTCTCTGATTTTCGGAGCACCGTAAATCTCCCTTGATTCCGACCAGATGCGATAAACCAGACGCTTAAGCATCGCTTTGCGGGTAACTGAAGACTTTGATGTAGATTCCCGTTTTTTGAAGCTGCAGTAACCGCTTCTTGAAACGCCTAAGAATCGAAGCACTCTGCTGACATTAAGACGGCGTCCGCTTTTCGCTGAGAGATTTTCTTCGCTCAGAGTCTCTTTGAAAAGCTTCTCAGTCAGTTGTTCAGAATGCCGATGGCTTTTTTTAATATTCTGAGGGCATCTTTTAAGTCTTGGTTCTCCCTTCGAAGAGCTGCAAGATCTTTCGCTTCATCTGATGCAAAGTTGCCGCTGCCCCGATGTGCTTCGCCTCGCTCTTCTTCTACACGAATCCATGTGCGAAGAGTGCTTTCATTGACACCTAAGTTCTTGGCACACTGTATAAGGCTTAAATCAGGATGCTCTTGGACATAGAGGAGGGCGTCCTCCTTAAATTGTTTCGGATAACGTTTTGCCATTGAATTTCTCCTTTATTCAATTCTATTATAACTTGAATATTTTTAGAGAAATCAGTGGATTTAACTTGTACTATTAAAATGCTAACATCAGATATCTTCAATATAGCGTCCGCCGCCGTTAAGCATTAAAGTCAGCGGCAAGATAAAATCGGAAGCTTTGTAACCGCGGCTGCTTTTAAAATCTGCTATTTCGGAGTCGAGAAGAGACGGAACCCCGATGCCGTAAAGGAATTCGCCGAGTAATGCGAGACCAGAATAAGAAGATATTTTTTCCTCTGTTGAAGCAAGCTTGAAAGGCAAGAAAGAAGATGATATATTTTTCATTGGAAACCCTTTTGGTGTGTTCAATTTTGGTGTGGTAACTATTACTAAAACACATCCAGAAGGGTTTTTCAATGTCTAAATATTATTCTTGGGATATTAAGTTAAGGCAAACCGACAAGAAACCCGAAGAAATTTTTTATCAAATAGAAAACATTCTCATTAAAATCGTTATCAACAGCAGTAATTATAAAAAAATACCGCCAGAAGAACTCAATTCATGCATAGATATAGTAGCAGTGGACGCATTCATCAGATGCAAAATTTTTGAAAATCCAGAAAGCCATAATAAAAATGTTACTGCCAGATAACATACACCCTGAATTCAGCATTTACTATAATGGAGCTTTGCTCTTGAAATAGCTGAAAAAATCACCGGAGCAAAACCTCTTAGAACTCTATGCAAACCTTAAAAAGACCCACGAAATGTCTTTTTCAATTTTCATACTGAGCTTGGATTGGCTTTATTTAATTGATGCCGCAAAAATTGACGAAAAGGGGGTTGTCAAAAAATGTTCATAAAGAATTTAAAAGTCTCGACAGAACAAGAAGTAATCCGCAATATAAATTTTGTTAGCGGCTTAAACTTAATCGTAGACGATACCCCGACTGACGACAAAAAACAGACCGGTAACAATGTAGGCAAAACAACCGTCTTAAAATTGATATATTTTTGTTTGGGCGGCGATGATAAAGAAATTTATTCAGATCCGGAAAACAAAAAAGATATCTATACCGAAGTAAAGGATTTTTTGATAAGCAACGAAGTTTTAATTACTCTTACTCTCGTTGAAGACTTGGCTTTAAAAGATTCAAATGAAATTGTTATAGAGAGAAATTTTTTATCAAACAAACGTGCAATAAGAAAAATCAACGGGGAAGAAATATTAAAAAAAGATTTTGATAGAAAGTTAAAAGAAATCGTTTTTCCTGAACTAAAAACTGAAAAACCCACTTTCAAACAGCTTATTTCCCATAACATCAGATACAAAGACGAAAACATAAACAACACTTTGAAGACTTTGAATCAATACACTTCCGATATTGAGTATGAAGCCTTATATTTATACCTTCTGGGTTGCAGCTTTCCGGGAGCCGACCAAAAACAACTTCTGACAGCAAAACTTAAGCAGGAGTATGCATACAAAGACAGACTGGAATCAAAACAAAGAAAAAATTTTTATGAAATTGCCCTTGGCGCTATCAAAGACGACATAGCCGAATTAAATCAAAAAAAATCTTCGATGAATATAAATATAAACTTTGAAGAAGATTTAAATTCGTTAAACCAAATCAAGTATGAAATAAACAAGATCAGTTCAGCTATAGGCAGGTTGTCTATACGCAAAGATATCATTCTGGAAGCTCAGAACGGAATGGAGCAAAACAAGGCAAATATCGATATCAAACAATTGAAAATGCTTTACGGGGAAGCCAAATATAACTTGGCAGAAATAAACAAAACCTTTGAAGACTTGGTCAACTACCACAACAAAATGATAGTTGAAAAAATAAAATTTATAACCAAAGAGCTGCCTGGATTAGAGCAACAGATCGCCAGCGAACAAATGCGTCTTAATGAGAAATTGGTTGCTGAAAAAGAACTGGCAAAGAAAATAGCAAAGAGCGATTCCTTCGAAGAGCTGGAGGAAATAATAGATATATTAAATCAAAAATATCAAAAAAAAGGCGAATATGAAAACATCATATCTCAGATAGAAGAAGCGGAAAACAACATAAAAAAGTTGGATGATGAATTAAGCCAAATAGATGCTGATATACATTCACCTGCCTTTGAAGAGAGGTTAAAAACTCAACGGGACAAATTCAATAAACTTTTTTCCGCCATTTCACATGAACTGTACGGCGAAAAATACGCTTTAAATTTTGAAAAAGAAAGAGATAAAAAGACCGATAAGCCCGTATATAAGTTTACGTCTTTCAATTTAAACTTCAGCTCAGGAAAGAAGCAAGGAGAAATTATCTGCTTTGATTTGGCATATATTTTATTTGCTGATCAAGAAAACATTCCCTGCCTGCATTTTCTCTTGAACGATAAAAAAGAGCTGATGCATGACAACCAGCTTTCTAAAATTGCTGATTTTGTCAAAGACCGCAAAATACAGCTGGTCATTTCGATGTTGAAAGACAAGCTGCCCGAAGGGCTGATTGAGAAAGCACATGTAGCTATTGAACTCTCTCAAGAAAGCAAATTGTTTAAAATTGAGCAATTGGCTACGACAAGTTAAAGTAGCTTCTCCCCTCTTTCACCACACCACATCCCCTCACCAATGGCATCGTTACCTTCTCTGCCCGCTGCCCAAAAATCCCTAACCATGTTGTTGGTGGCTCTCTTTAATAAGAAGCTAACATGGGAAGGGGAACTGAACAGCAAACAAGCACCTCCTCCTTCAAGGAAAGATTAACCCTATAAGAGTGCCCTGCTGGAAATCGCGGCTTCGGCGGGCCAGTGCCGCCATCTGAGAAGGCGATTTCCAGAGAAGCATAAAAGTTAGAATATTCAAGATAGGCAATGATCTCTGAATTATCGTTTCTATCTGTCACTGTTAGAGCCTTTCTGTTGTTTATTGTATTGGGAGGCATATGTCATAGCTTGCGAAAGCAATGCAATATAGTCACTCAATGGACCAAGAGGTTCTTTAGCAAAATTATCAAGTTGCCGTTTTGCCAGATATTTATTAATTCGTTTGGACAATAATAAATAAGAATCCTTTATTTGATTAAGAGGCGGTCTATCGGGAAACAACAACTGTTTCAGAGCCAATCAGCCTTTTTAGATTATGCTCATACTCTCTTGCAATTTTCTTATGATCTCTTCTTCCAAGCGGTAAATATTATCTGACAATAGTTTTCGATAACCTTCTGTCAAAACATCCTGATAATTTTTCTTCTCAGCACGCAAAGCTCTTATAAGCTGAATTTCATAATGTTTTTTATCTTTTTCCGTCCTGTTTTTCGAATAGGTATTCATAGCTGCGTATAACGTTGAAGCGCTAACAAGTGCAGGAAGAAGTTCGGGAACAGCGGTGATTAAAAGCAAAACAGGAGACAGAAGCAAAAGTCTTTTATCATGCAAAACGTTATCCGCCTTTTCCAAAAGGGTAAGCTTCTGCAAACCTTCTTGCTCTAACTGAGAATAGACTTTCTCTGCAATCTCAGCAGCTGTAGGAAGACTGTTTTTGATATTATCCCAATCTTCTTGTGTCCCCTCAAACTCTGAAAATTCAATATTGCCCTTTTCAAGCTTTCTTCTCGTCTGCTCCAGCATTTTTTCAGCAATTTTTTCATAGGTGCATCTTAAATTACTCCTATAAAAAGCTGAAGCAGTATTAAATAAAGCATTCAAGTTTTGTTGATCAATAAGCTCAGAGTAAAAAAGCTCTAGCCAATATTCTTTGTCTTGTCTTTTACTCCAGACTTTGTTAACAAAGGTCTCAGCATTTCGAGATGCTGTTCTGAATACAGAGTCTATCTCTGACATGACCTCTTTTGCAGTGCTTTTAACAGCATTGTCTATCAGATTTTGGCAATAAGATTTACCCTGCTCTGTAAGGATTTTACTATTTTGCAATGAAGAGTTCGAAGCCGCAAAAGTGTTGCCAGCAAAAGCAATGAGAAGAATAACACAAATCACTCTATTTATTTTAAGTATCTGCATAAGCCCGTGTCCTTAATTCGAGAATAATCCAAGAAAGCAATAGCTGGATTCGAAGAAGTCTCTTCGCATTATTTCAAAGTCTGAATAAACTTTAACCACTGGGTTTGAACATCAGCAGCGGTTCCTTTTATAGCTAATTTTAGTGTATTGTGAGCCTCTGTCTTGTTTTTCCGTTCTTGTTTTTCTTCCATTTCTTTCAGATTGTTAACAAGAACAAGCCACTGATTTTTCACGTCAGAATCAGTCTTTCCCACATTCATTATCAATTCATCATATGCCTGTTTCTTCTTTGCCTCCGCTTTTTTCTGCTGATCTTTATAGATCAAATACCCGGCTCCAGCGGTAACAGCTGCTCCCGTAACCGCACCCACAGGACCGAAAGCACTGCCTGTCAGAGCTGAAGCCGCAATAGTTGTACCCGTCCACCAAGCAGAAATTTTTGCTCCGAGATAACCCAAAAACGTTAGCCCGGATACTTTAATATAAGCATTAGCTCCCACAACTGTGGCAAAGAGTGCCGCACCGCCTATACTGTGGCCTATAAGCGATTTATAGGCTATTCCGCCTTTAGGCAATTTTATTCCTTTCGCCAATCTTCCGGTATTAATCCCAAGTTTATTATCCGCAACCACTTTGTTTAACTTAGAATATAAAGGAGAAAATACTTTATCCAGCATCAAAACAACAACCGCTTCTTGTATCTGCTCTTTACTAGGCTTTTTAACAGTTTTCTTAACCTCTTTCTCCGCCTGCTTTGCCAAGTCCTTAAAAGGCTCTTCCTTGGGATTGCTGGGATAAAACAAATCCTCAAGAACGACTCCAAAATATTCAGTGGACAAATTGTCATAAAATTTCGCTATAACCAAATCTCCATCTTCTTTTATCCTTCTCCACTCTTTGGAAGAATCCGGAAGTTTTGGAAAGTTTAGTGTTT
>JAAYNI010000072.1 GCA_012520995.1 Candidatus Rifleibacteriota bacterium | reverse complement strand
TGCTTTTACATCAGATATATCCTGAGCATTTGTCTTTTTGCCTGTATAGAGTTGCTCTGCAATTGTCTGATACGAAGAAGTTCCAGTTCCTGATTTGAAGGTTTGAGAAGAAACCGCTTCTGGCTTTGAGGTATATGAGTGAGATTTTTCAGAAGTTGAAATCGATTTATAAGTTTTAGAAGGAGATTGCTGAGTCTTGGACCCAGAACGCAATCCCTCGGATGAACTTTTGAAAGCTGCTCCATCTGATGATTTAGAGAAATCGGCATCCTTCTTATCGCAAGGAGGCGGTACAGCTTCAGATTTTATTTCAGAACGACTAACTTCAGAAAGAGCAAAATCCTGTATCTTTTCCACTCCCGGTTCTGTCTTCTGAGAAATAACATTATTTTGTTCTGAGAAAGAAGGCAGCTTTTCCGTCTCGGATTTTTTTATTTCATTTATTTCTTTTATTTCTCTTGGTCTCTGCGAGCTTGGCATGGCTTGAACTTTGTCTGCAGAATCAGGTATCTTCGCTGCTTTCTCCACTTTTTCCGTAACAGTCTTGTCTATTTGCCCCGGCTTTTTATCCTCCTTGCCAATTTTAATTGCAAAAGGAGAAGAAGCGACTGTTTCAGTTCGTTTAGGCTCAGGCGAAACGTACTTGGGAGGGGGAGTCGCAGAAACAGAAGGCTTTGGAGGATCCGGAATAAAAATGGGCGGCGGCAAAACAGGTGTCTGTCTGCCAGAAATCTTTTTCCTTGGAATGGCTTGTGTAAGAGTTTTAACGCCATCCGGAGTCTCAATCTTGTATTTAATCAAGTCGGCAATCTCAGTGCAGAAATCTTCCACTTCAGCTTGCTTGTCCATTTGAAAAAGAACCGTAGACTTTTGAAGCTTTCTGTTAAATGGTTCAAAAGTCAGCACAATTGAATTAGTCTTTTGGAAATATTCTACTTCTTTAAGCTCATCCAAAGGAATTAAAGCTATAAGAGGCAACTTGCCCTCTGTTTGAGTATGGAAAATAACTGAATAGTTAGTTAAAACTAGCCAGATCCTGGTTTCCTTTATATCCTCCAGCTGTTCCTTAGACAAAGGTGTAATCACCTTGCTAGGCTTTTCGTTAGGAGCAAGATAAATACTTATGTCATCAAGAACGTTGTGCGGAACAGCTCCGGATTTAACAGGCTTTTTCAAATGTCTTGCTCCTCATCAGAAAATGGAGCCGCAAAAACTCCCATAGGCATATCTAATAGATTTTCGTTCAAACAGATTTCAAGCCACTCTATTTGACATGCAAGAGTATGAAGCATATTGTTGAAATCATCAGGCACAAAACCCATCATAGGCATACTTAGCTGAAGAGTCAGATAAATCTTCTGTTCTGTCTCTTGGGAAGGCTCTTCATCTCCTTCGTCAGATTCATCAGAGTTATCATCTTCAGAATCTCCCTCCTTAATGCCTTTAACCATATCCAAGATAACCTCTGGGCTTATATAACCCGCAGATGTTGATTGAATAGCGAAACAGCAATATGCAAGATTACTGTTAGCTATCAAAAAGTTTTGCAAAACTTCTGGCGGTAATTCGGTTATATCCATGAGTTCTAAACCCAAAGTAACCTTTTCAGTACCAGGTTCGCCTCCGCTTAAAGGCTCCACATAGATAAAACCAGGCAAATCGCCTTCGCAGAGAAAGTTCCAATAGAGTCCAACATCATACTGGTCTGTAGCTACACATTGATAAGCAGTGCAGTTATCATAAAGCATTTCTTCCACTGCAACGCTGAAGTCAGCTAATTCAGTAAAGGGCTCAAACAAAAGCTCCTGCTCTTCCCCTATTTCATCATTAAGAGTCATCAGGCTATCTCCTGAACAGGTTTTACAAACTTTTCATTATTTACAAGAGTGACAAATTGAGCGTTTAAAGTATCTGACAAGAAGGCATTCATAGTTTCCGCCGCCTCCATGACTTTCTCATAACCAGGAACAATTATTTCTTTGCCGCAAAGGGCACAATCAATAGTGCCTTCTTTGTCTTTTATATAAACATGGCTAACCTTGGTTGCATTGCGACAATTCGCACATTCAATCATAAAATAAAAAGCAACTTTAGACATATCCTGGATCATTTCTGTAACTCCTTTAGTGCAAAAGTTAACTCTAATCTGCAAAAAGTCAAAGACCTTATAAAAGAATATTACTGACTTTTTTCTTCTTCTAAAGCGGTTTGAGTTTCTGTAGTATTTCCCTCTCCCGTTTCTGCCATAAGATCTATCATATCCTCATCTTCCAGCTTAAAATCTCTTGTTACATATCTCATTTCTTCCGTAATCATATCAAGCTCTTCAATATGCTTCTTTAGGGTCTCTTCGTTTTTAGTTCCTGATTTTAGCTCTTCTTTCAGAGTCTTGGTTGCGTTCAAAAGCCTTTCAATAACTTCCCGGTCTTTTTTAATAGTATTTCTCAAGGCCACAGTCATAGCGTTAAAAGCATCTTGAAGGTCTCCCAGCTCGTCACCATGTCTTAAATGAACAGTCTGACTCAAATCGCCTTTGGCAATGCGTTTAGCGGTTTCTTCAATCCTATATACAGGCCCTGCTATTTTGTGAGAAACAAAAAGCGATAATATCGCAATGGCAACACCTATTAAAATTATCCACTGTAAAAGGGTTTGATTCACTTGATCATAAATAGCCCCAAGGTTTGCAAGGCTTAAATCAGGAGTATCAGCAATTGTACCCCAAGAGGTTTTGTAAAAAATCCATCCCACACAAGCTGCCACAGTCAACATAGAAGTAACAATAATACCCATATATCTGAGTTGCAGACCTTTTTTAATGAGATAGGTTTTTCTTCTGGTTTTGCTCATTTTTTCAGTTCCTCTCTCCCTTTTCTCCCATGTTTTTCGCAGTAAATCTTGCCTTCTGAATCAAAGAGATAACGTCCGTTTTCAGGACATAGACTAATTTTCGATATATAGTTTTTATTTCTAAGCAACCGTAAATCAACAGGATTTCCCGGAATATTCATAGAAGCTTGGGCGACTATATTGAACTCTGCCACAGCCGCTTCTGCTCGTTCAATAGCTGCATGACAGGATCTTGTGTAAGTCTTGGTTCTTATTTTTATGAAATCAGGAAGTATAAAAGCAATCAGCAAAAGCAAAAGAAAAAGACCTACTCCCTTGAACAGCGGAGCAGCAATTTGGGAATCTGCGGGAGATTGGTTATTCGTTTGATTTTCGTTCATGAGAGCTTATTCAGAGCCTCTTTAAAAGTTGCAGGCAAAGGAGCTTTAAATGTCATTGTTTCATCTGTTACAGGATGCTTAAATTCAAGCTTTGCACTGTGAAGAAAAATACCTGGAATATCTTTGTGCTTTTTTCCGCCATAGATTATATCGCCTAAAAGCGGATGACCGGTAAAAGCCATATGTACACGAATCTGATGAGTTCGGCCTGTCATTATAGATACTTTTACCAAAGCAGTACGAGCAAGATACTTTTCAACCTTGAAAGCCGATAAGCCCATCTTGCCCTTTTCAGGCGCAACCGCTTTCATTCTTTTCCTGTTAGCCGAATCTCTTGCCAAAGCCACTTTAATTCGGCCTCTCTCATTAACCGGATGTCCTTCGACTATTGCACGATATAGCTTTTTGACCTTTCGTGAAGCAAAAGCTTTTGAAAGTTTTTGGTTAGCAAAATCTGTTTTTGCAAGAACCATCAAACCTGAAGTTGTTTTGTCCAGACGATGAACTATTCCAGGCCTAAGGGGCAAACCGATTGGGCTTAGGTTAGTATGTGAAAGAAGAGCTGAAACCACCGACTCTTTTTCTTTTCCGGCTCCAGGATGTACAACCAGTCCGTAGGGCTTATCTACAACTATAATATGCTCATCCTCGTAAATCACCGGAAAATCCAGTTTAGTCGGTTCAATGCTGACAACAGGCTCGTAGATCGTTATTAGAACCTCATCGCCCTCTTTGAGTTTATAGCCGGCTTTTGTATTTTCACCGTTAACAGTCAGGTGACCAGCTTTGAGGAGGTTCTGAACTTTGCTGCGAGTCAGTTCCGGAAAAATTTGCGGAATAGTCTGATCTAATCGGGCAGAGATATGTTCTTTATCGCATTGCCACTGTTTAGTCTGAATCATCAAAATATCGCCTTTCAGGCTGAGAAAAGGTTTCTGTTATCCCATTCTGTAAGCCGTACATAGCTAATATAATATAACAGAGCTTGAACATATTCAAGCCAACAGAAGAACTTGCTCTTTGATTAGTAGAGAGATAGTGCATAAAACAAAAGAGCTGCGAAATGCAGCTCTTTTGTTTTATTAATTTATAGCAATAATAGCGTTATCCTATATAATTACTAATAAATTGAAGTGCGCTGGTTACAGGCTGGGCATCTGCAAGCACTTTCAGAACTATATCAGCGAATTGTTGCATCAAGAAAGCAAAAATCAAACCAAGCAAACCGACAAATTCGACAGTTCCCATCAAAATAATTATCTGAACAAAGCCCTTAGAACCTTCTGAAAGAGATCTGATGCCTGCAGCACCTATAAGACCTTGTGAATAAGCTGAAATAAACTCAGCAATTCCGATAGAAAGAGCTGCTCCCAAAAGCAAGGGACCATTGCCAGGAATATTACAGTAATTCTTCCAAGCAACATAGCCTGCCAAGATTGCATAAATAGTCTGGCTCACGGGCATAACCGCGAGTATAACGTAAGTAGTGTTTATAGGCTTGCCTTCTTTAGATTCTTTAGCCCAAGCGCCGCAAGCCGCTCTGGAAGCCTCAAGTATCCCCATAGCGCTTCCAATGGCTCCAAGACCTACTGCAAAGGAAAAAGCCCAATGATTCATTAAAAGCATAATTTTATCAAAGAAAAGTTCCATTATTCGCTCCCTTTTTATTTATTGTCGTAAAGTTTTTTAAAAGGTTTGTACTTAATTCCAGACCATTCAATACCCATATTATTGGAAAACTCCAAAATATTGAGCCTTAAAGCGTGAGCCATAATACCAACTCCCGCCATTCCTATGTTAAGAAAATTCAACACAAAGAAAATTGCGAAACCTAATACAATATTCATATTCATGAACATTTCTGATTTCGAAGCGACTTCAGCCAAGTTCTTAGCTATAGCGCTTATAGTAGCTCCTGAAAGTCCTACCGCCCATAGCCTGATATAGCTGAGGATATCAGAGAAAGCGGAGCCGGCATTGCCGGCGATAGAACCGGCTCCGGCAAGAAGCATTTTAAATATATTCTTGCTAGGCTCGGTAAAAAGCATTATGCCAAGAGTAGATATGAGGAAACACCAGCCTGTCAAGGTATAAGGTCCTATTTGCATGCTCCCTGGAATCAGGAAATCTCTTCCGGAAATCATAGAGGTTATAAGCATGTACATAGCCCATAAAAACAATACCCAAGAAATATCAGCAATAGTTTTTATGCTTTTTTCCGAATATCTTATCTTGTAGTAGTGGGCTATTGAAAGGTGAAGCGCAGCCAAGAAGAAAGAAAGACCCTGCATTATTGCATAGCCGTCAGAGCTTGAAGAATCAAAATAAGGCAGTCCCATTGGCCCAAGAATCTGAAAACCGAACCAAGAGTCAGTTATCATGCCGTAAATCAGAGCAGGCACAAGCATAACCATGCCAAGCATCATGACTTTGGTATCTTTCCCGTTCTTTTTGAAAATATAATAAAGAATAGCAAGAGGTATAAGACCAACCAAAGCATATCCGGCATCTCCTATGACGAAAGCCGAAAAGATTGCCAAACTGAAGAGGAACACAGCTGATATATCCACAGTTCCATATGGAATTTGCATACCAAGAAGATCATAAACGACCTCTACCGAGCTCACAACCTCTGAATTTTGGAGTTTCGTTGGCGGCAATTCGCCCTCTGAGGGCTCCAAGAACTCAACCGCTGTTTTAATATCAGCACTAGCCAAACCTGCTGTAACCAGGTCTTTTTCTTCTGCTGGGCACCAGCCTTTCAGGATAAAGATATCTTTGTCTGTCAAAGAACCTGCATGAACCTCAAACATTTCAAGACGCGCTTCAAGCTTCTTAAGATGCTCTCTAATATCATCTTCTCTTTCTTTTATTGAAGCAAGGCTTTTGTGGTGTTCATCAATCTTTTTGTTAAGATTCATAGAATCAGCTTCTATCTGCGATGCCTCTCTATTAGGAGGTCTTAACATATTGAATCGTTTTTTCTGAGTATCAGCAAAGATTATTTCTTCTCTGGAAAAAGCAACAAAAGTGCCTTTTGTAAAAAAACCTATACCGGATTGGGATATAAGTTCCACAGCTTCCGCGTTATGCAAAAGCTCTTGAGGAAAGCTAATAGGAGCTTGATAAAAACAGTATTTAATGCCATTCTCAGCTAAATAATTCAAGTCTTGCAGACCCAGTTTGCCCCAACTTTTTGCAGTTTCCATTTCAGCTTTAAGCTTCAACTCTTTATTTAAAAGCTTCTTCTCTTCTTCTATGAGCTCCAAAGCTGTTTCTATAATTCTTGTAGGTGTACCCGGCATAGCCAAGATACTTTCTTTCACTAATTCAGGGGAAGATTGCAGATAGTCCAAAACTTTTTTTGTTTTGGCGATCTTATCTTCAAGCTCAGCAAGAGTTTCAGCAGAGTCTCCTTCGGGAGAAACAGTCGATTCTACGTGAACATTGCCGACTTGCCGCAAAAGTTCAAGAATCTTTTCCTTCTCGGAGGTTTGGCCGGCCACAAGTATTTTAGTCATAGGAACCAGCATATTAATTCACCTCCACGGAAGATTTGGATTTGGCAATCTTAGAACGAGATACAGCTGAGGTCTGTTCTTCAGCCAAAGCGATTCTTATAAGCCTAATATTCTCTTTGGAACCTGGAATTTTCACCTTTTCAAAAAGATTGACTCTCTGAGTAACTTTTCTCAGTTCATCACGCAGTATCTCTTCTTGTTTTCTTAAAATAGCTAACTTTTCGCGAAGCTCCATAAGAGTTTTCAAAAACTCCAGCCCAGCGTCCACCCATGGAGGTGTCGCAAATCGCGAGTAAACAGCTGTCTCATACTCCAAGTCAGAAAGAGTAGGCAACTTGATGCCAGCGATGTTTTTAACGCCCCTTTTGATATTTTTAACTCTGATCCAGTTTGCAGGATTACCAGGAGTTTTACCGCCAAAAAGCTCGGCCCAATCAGTGCTTTCTTGAACTTTGAGCTCCATTTGCTCTTCCAGTTTTTTTTGTTCCTGGCGTAATATCAATATTTCAGTCTGAAGCTGTTGCTTTTTGAGCTGCAGAGTCGGCAAAAAACGCTCAAACATTTGTAAATCACGTCTTTGCTTCAACAGCTCCGGACGAGTTTTTTTAACTTTATTGCTCATAATCAAGAATCAGCTTTTTTGGGCCAGTATTTGTCGCAAAGGTTACTTCTTATACCTGTTTCGACAGGCTCAAAATATCTGCCCAGAATTTCCCAACATTTGTCTAAAGCTTCGAACAAGCTCGTATTTACAGAGAAGCTCATAATTTCCGATTCAAAAGCATCGCCGTATTTCAACAGTTTTTCGTCCCAAGCAGACATTTCAAAACCCATGGCCTTCTTCTCGCGGGTTTCTCTGCATTGTGAATAAAGCTGTATACAACCGTCCATTATAGCTCTGTGGTCATCTCTGGTTTTTCCGTTAACTTGCTGTTTCAATCTGGAAAGAGAACCGAATGGGTCTATAGCTCCATTTTTAAGGTAGAACTGCCCTTCCGTGATGTAGCCGGTATTGTCGGGAACTGGGTGAGTCACGTCATCTCCAGGCATAGTAGTTACCGATATGGTGGTTATTGAGCCGCCATTTTCAAAAACTACGGCTTTTTCATAGCGAGAAGCCAGCTGAGAATAAAGGTCACCAGGATAACCTCTGTTAGAAGGAATCTGTTCCATTGTAATGGAAATTTCTTTGAGAGCGTTTGCAAAGTTGGTCATGTCAGTCAAGAGAACCAAGACCTTTTTGCCTTCAAGAGCAAACTGTTCCGCAACCATAAGCGCCAAGTCTGGAGTCTGAATACATTCAACTATAGGGTCTGAAGCCGTATGGATAAACATGATAGATCTAGACATAACGCCGCCAGACTCTAGAGTATCTTTAAAATAGAGATATTCATCGTATTTCAGTCCCATGCCGCCAATAATTATAATATCTGCTTCAGCCTGCAAAGCAATTCTGGCAAGAAGTTCATTATAAGGTTCGCCAGGAATAGAGAAAATCGGCAACTTTTGTCCTTCTACAAGAGTGTTGAAAACATCTATCATAGGAATGTTGGTAGGAATCATTCTGTTGGGCATAAGTCTAACAGCTGGATTAACAGAGGGTCCGCCTACTTCTACCAAGTTATCCGTAAGCTCACATCTGCCGTCTCTGGGTTCACCGCTGCCAGTGAATATTCTTCCAAGCAAATCATCTGTAAAAGCAAACTTCATAGCAGAGCCGCTGAAGTGAACTTTATCACCTGTAGAAAGCCCTCTTGTGCCTGCAAAAACCTGCAAAGAGACCATGTCGCGGTCAACTCTGATAACCTGAGCCAAAGATTCGCCCCAAGAGCCTTGAACTTTAGCTATTTCTTCGTATCCGACATTATCAGCTTTAAGCGTAGCTACGCTTCCCGCGATTCTGTCAATTTTATTGTAATATTTACGCATTGGCTTCCAGCTCCTTTCCGCCTGCCAGATAGTTTTCAACTTCCTCTTCTATCTCTTTCAGCTTAGGATCTCCCCAAGGAGTGTAATTCCAGTTTCTGAATCCTTCCGTTAGTTTAAAGAAAGTCTTTCTGGCTTCGTCTTTTGTAGCAAAATCAAATTTATGCTCCAGCACTCGAGTAACCAAATCAAACAGATATCTCTGACGCTCCGGAGCACAAGCAGCATCTACTTCATCATATGCGTTTTGTTGCAAGTAAACGGCGTCCAAAAACTCCGACTTGAGATAAATAACAAAGTCATCCGTAGAAGTTCCTTCTTCACCGACAACCTGCATCATTTCGTTTATGTTCTTGCCGCGTGCCAAGAAGCTGTGAGCAAAAGCTACTTTTTCATTATCTATAATGCCTTCATATTTGGACCATGACTCCAGAGGGTCAATGGCAGGAAAGCGCCTGGCGTAGGAACGGGCATAAGACAAACCCAAGAAAGCTCCTACAACTTTCAAGGTACCTTGAGTCACAGGCTCTTCAAAGTTTCCGCCGGCAGGACTGACTGTACCGCTCACAGTAAGAGAGGCGTGTCTGCCGTCGTTCAGCTCAATCATTCCAGCTCTTTCATAGAATCGCGAAATAGTACTTTCAAGATAAGCAGGAAAAGCTTCTTCGCCAGGTATTTCTTCCAATCTGCCACTCATTTCACGAAGAGCCTGAGCCCATCTGGAAGTGGAATCAGCCAAAACCAGAACGTTCAAACCTACCTGCCTATAATATTCAGCCAAGGTAATAGCTGTATAAACTGATGATTCCCTGGCAGCAACAGGCATGCTTGAAGTATTAGAAACTATTATGGTTCTCTCTATAAGAGTTCGGCCGGTTCTAGGGTCTTTCAGGTGGGGAAATTCTCTGATAGTTTCAACAACTTCTCCCGCTCTTTCTCCGCAGGCCGCCATAATAACGAGATCGATCTCTGCATGTCTGCTGGTTATTTGCTGAAGAACTGTTTTGCCTGCTCCGAAAGGTCCAGGAATACAGTAAGTGCCGCCAAGCATTACGGGGAAGAAAGTATCTATTATTCTCTGTTTGGTAACCATTGGCGTGGAAGGCAGCAATCTTTGGCGATATATACCCAAAGGTATTCTCACAGGCCATCTCTGTGTCATAGTTACAGAGCGTGTTTCGCCTTCACTGTTTTTAAGAACGGCTATCTCATCTACTACTGTATAAGAACCTTTAGGAGCCAACTTTTCCACAGTCCATTCGCCCTTAAGCATAAAAGGCGCCATTATATAGTGATCAAAAATATTTTCTTTAACTTTTCCGAGATTATCAGCAGCTTTTACCACATCGCCAACTTCAGCCGTGGGCTCAAATTCCCATTTTCTCTTTTTGTCCAAAGGCTCCAAATAGTTGCCAGGTTCCAAAAAGATTCCGACTTTTTTAGCCATGTCAGTCAAAGGATTCTGCAAACCGTCATAAACCATTCCGATCAAGCCAGGACCAAGCTCAACCGAGAGCATTTCATCTGTTATCTCTACTTCGTCACCGACTTTCAGGCCTCTTGTAAGCTCAAACACCTGCATATCAACAAGGTCTCCACGGACTCTGATGATTTCGGACATGAGTTTTACGCCATCATAGCGTTTGCAGTAAGCAACGGCATTTTGTCTTACGTTTCCTTCAACTTGAGCTGTTACCATATTACTGTCTACTGTAACTATTTTTCCGATTACGCTCACAACGCCATTACCTCCTTGAGAATTCTTTGACCTGCCTCGAGGTTAAAGGTTTTCTGTCTTTCATAAATTTTATATTTTAACAAATAAGCTGTAAGTTCATCTATTGATGCTGAATATGGAGCATACAAAGTATCTATAAAATCAATCTGGGCTTTATCCAGCATTCGTTCTGCTTCTATTGGTGTTTTTATACTATAATAATGATTTATCAGAGCATCAAAACCGCCTTCATCAGAAGACTGTATTACTTTAAAAAGCTTGGGCATAGCACCGGCTAATGTTATTTCAGGTGCCTCATCAGCCAATAAGTCTTCATGTTCTAAGTTTTCAATTCGCTTCTTCCAAAAAGCCAATTTGAGATAATAGACCCAAGCAGCCCATTTGGACAAAAGTTTTGAGCCGATCTTTCTTTCCGAATCAACAATTCTTTTAAGCCAGCCAGCATAGAGAGTTGTGGCTTGTTTCGCTAATTCCTTGCCCGGTTCAGAATCAGAAGTCTTGTCTTTCACGTCAGACTCCAAAAAAGAGGGCATTGCAAATTCGTTATATTTTTGGTCAAGCCAAGAATCTATTTTATCTTTTGAGTCTAGAATTTCTATGATATGAGAAATTACGGTAGAGTCTTCCTGAAGTAAAAGAGCTTTCAGCTCGTCCCACTTGGGAAAAATATTGTCCGCACAAGGAAGAGGCGGCAAATAAGACATTAAATAGTTGTATTTAGAAGCCAAAATAAAACCTCAAAGAGTTACCAGTTTTTTTAGTTCCGGCGAAAGTATTTCTTTGAAAGACTCTATTACAGACTCGTCAGTTATTTCGAAGACACTGTTATCGCTGGAAATACTTGCCTCAAAGCCTGCTTTCTTGAGGGTATTGACCAACTCGGCATTGCCTTGTGGAGTTTTCATCAAAGATTTAATAACTTCAATCAAGTCAGAAGACATCTTTTCATGAACTTCTACCTTCCAAGTTCCTTCCGAAGCATTTTCCTTCAAAATGCTTTTAATAGCCTCTTCTACCACATTTTGGCTATTCAAAGCTTTTTGAACTTCAGCCTTCAAAAGGTTTATACCTGCTTCTTCCAAGGTTACTTTAAATTTGGAAGTTAAATCTCTGGCAACAAGTTTAAGTTCTTCCTCCATTGCTGTACGAGCTTGCTTAGTTTTTTCTTCACCTGCTGCAATGGCTTTTTCCGCTTCGAGCTTAGCATTTTTGATTATTTTGGAGGCTTCTTTTTTAGCTTCAGCAATTATGCCGCTAGCTTCTTTTTTTCCGGCATCTATGCCGCTTTCTCTAAGCATTTTTGCAAAAGTGGCTACATCCGTGGACATGTTTATATAAAACCTCCCTATATAATTGCACAAACTTTACTTGTACAACATGCGCTTAAATTTGTGCTCTTATTTAACATTAGAAAGTTTGAATGTCAAGATACCAATCCTTGGCAAAGAGGCTGCAAGTATGTGCTAGAAGCAAAAAGCTACGAAAATAACAAGATTCCTCTTAGAAAGCATCCAAAAACGAATCACTTTGATTCAAAACAAAGACAGCAAGAATTTCTAACTTTATTTTTTGAAAAGCCGATAAATATTCCATATGGCAATTGCACTTAGGAGGTAAACTATGAGGTGTATTAAAAAAAGCGCTCTGGCTCTGGCTCTAGCAGCTGCAGTTTGCGCAAGCTTGCCGGTCCAAGCTGCCTTTAGCGGAAACATGCCCGCAATGGCTATGCAAACAGCAAATGTGAGTAAAATTTTCCCTGCGGAGATGTCCACGGGAGTAAATGCTCAAACCCCATTGGCTGTAGAGTTTTCAGGCAACATTGACCAAAGTTTTTATCAAGGAGTAACCGTCAATCTGTTCAGCGAAACTGAGCCCGTTGAAGGTGAACTCTTTTACAATCCTGCAGCCAAGCAGGTTATGTTTAAACCCAAAAACCAGTTGAACAACGGCGGAACCTACACTGCCCAGCTGATATTCCCTGGTCTTCATGGACAAAGCCAAGAGAAAATATGGAGTTTTCAAATTGAAGGCAATGCTTATAATCAGCCTGCAGCAACCAACATGGTCATGCAAACAGGTAATTCCGCACATATGGCTATGCAGCACAATCAAGCCGCAGCTCAAATGCCTATGCAGCAAGCTCCAGCAGCTCCCGCATTGCTAATCACTCAAGCTTCTATGGCCAATGGTGCAATAACAGAAGGAACCGAACTGAGCATTGAGTTTTCACAAAGCATAGACATAAACTCGCTGAAAACAGCCCCCATAAAACTGCTGGAAAACAACCGCCAAGTCGGAATTGACTACAAAGTTTCAAGGGATTTGAAAACCATTACATTGGCTCCCAGAAACCCTATGTCACCTGCCGCAGAGTACACAGTAACATTGCAAAACACATTGACATCTTCAGAAGGCGGAAACCTTGAAAGAAATACTATTATTCCTTTCAAGATTCAGCAAACCCAGGCTGCTTATACAGCTCAAGCCAATCCTTACGCTAATCCTTTCGAGCACAATCAAGCCGCCACGCAAAACTTCGCTGGCATAAAACAGCATCAAACTGCTCCTGTTATTCCCAATCAGCAAGCGCGACAAATAGCTGTAACAGGCATTTCCCCGCAAAACGGCGTGAGTGTCTCCAACCTTACACAACCCGTAACCATCTCTTTCTCTGATGAAGTTAAACCTGAAACAGTTAACGAGTTCACATTTCGCTTGGAAGACGACTTCGGTGCAATTCCCGCTAAAGTTCATTATTTCCAAGGGCAAAAACAGGCTGTGCTGACACCTTTGGGAGTACTTGATCCAAACAAAGTCTACAGAGTTATAGTTACACAAGGAATAACAGACCTCTACGGAAGACCAGTTCAATCCGGTATAAACAGTATGTTCTCCACCGTTTCTCAAACAACCGTCAGCAATCAAGCCTACGCTTCAGCAGCCTATAGCAACGAAGCTGAAGAACTTGAAAGCCTGAATGACGATCATTACAATCGTTTGATTGGAGCAAACAGCATGGGACAAGCTGGAATGGTTCATCCAGGAATGCCTGCTCATATGCAGCAAAACCCTTATGCAGCTATGCAAGCAGCTGGTAGTCAATTTCAAGCGGCTCCTTATCAGCAGCAATTTGCAGCAGCTCCTGCTGCAAACAGTCAAGCTTTCGCAGCAAATCGTCAAGCTGTTCCCCCTACACAACAAGGACTTCAAGGCTTTTCGGTTACAAAGATTTATCCGGAAGCCGAAGCTGACAATGTTCCTCTTAGAAGTAAAATAGCTATAAATTTCTCTGAACCTGTTGATTCAAAAACAGCTGACAACATCAATATCTCCGTATTCGCTAATCAAACCAGAGTAGACGGAAGAGTCACCTGTATGCCCGGAAACAAAAACACGGTTATCTTCACTCCTTCAAGACGCCTTGCAGATGATACAGAATATAAAGTTATCATCAGCAAAAAAGTCAAAAGCGCTATGGGCGAAAACTTGAACAAAGGCTATTCATGGACTTTCAATACAGCTCCCAAAAATCGAAGAACCTATAATAGACAAGCCGCACTTGCAAACAATGACTTTTATATCCCGCTTGCGGACACAAAAGATAAAGAAGCTGCTGCCAGATACAATCAGAGAATCAAGCAAGAGACAACTAAGAACACAACTTCAGTTCTTGAAGAAATCTCCAGCAGACACTGGACTTTCAGATCTGTCAGACACCTTGTTTCTAAAAACATACTGCCCTCCGCCTCCTTCCTCTCGAAAGACAAAGCAAGCAGATATGAATTCACCAATGCTATCACAACAGCACTCAGCTCTCTTAAGCAAATGGAAGCAACCGGAGATATACCCAAACTGAAAGTTGCCGATTTGGTAGAGCTTCAAAAGCTGGTAGTAGAATTCAAGCCTGAACTGAAAACCTTCGGTGTAAACACTTCATGGTTCGAAAGTTTCCTTGCAAGTCAGGGAGTCAATCTCCATCAGATTGAAGCCAATGTGACAAAACTAAGCAAACGCTGATAAAACAGTGGTGAGTGCTCAGTAAAAAGTGAGCACTGTAGAAATCTCTAATTTGTAATTGCCTAACCCCGTAAAGCATATAGACTTTACGGGGTTTTTATTTTAGAACAGAATATTATCCACAGATTACACAGATGACGCAGATGGCCGCAGATAAAGGACCAAAAACATTGCTTCTGTCGAATGCAATGTTTTCCAGGGCTATGAGTAAAAATATAAATATTTTTGCTCAATACATTTGGTTTGTGAGAACCTTTAAATCCGCATTAATCACCATATTTGTTAAACAACTCTTTTGATTTGAGACATGAGTAAAGTCTTAGTTCATTGCATTGCCTAAGATTTTACTCGATTTTTACCCTTAAACAACCTAGAGAGAATGTCAGAGCAATTATCAGTTTCAGCAACTGAGTCTAAACAATCAACTCGCCACGCGCCACGCACCACTTTAGTGCGGCGGCAAATCTGTCATGTAGTATTTAGTTTATTAAGTTGGAGAAGATAATAAGCAACTTTTAGATGTTAGACCGCACTAGCAGTTATGGGACAAAGAGCTTTTCCGCTGAAATATCTGAAAATTCAACTTCTTCTCCCGCAAAGGAGAGCTTGCCTTTAAAGGCATCATTTTCATAAACAAGAGAAGCTTTAGCTACTTCTCTGTCACCGTCACCTAAGAAAATCATGGCATATCTACCCGCGTTTCCTTCTCTGCTGCAAGTCATAGAATAAGTAAAGCCTGAGGAAGTAGAAGGTTTCGGATAGAGATTTGCTAATTTACCCTTTGAAATGCTGTTAAAAGCAGAAGGTATTCTACTGAGATTTTTAACGTTGCTGAAAACCATTGAGTTTCCCATCTGGTTAACAGGAGACTTCAAAGCATCCAAGGGTATAATTAAACGCTCTTCCATTTTATATAAACCGTTTTCGCCATTATTCACATAAGGCAGCCAGTCAGTTTTATAAGTTGCTAAAATTTGGGATTGCCCATCAGAGGGAAACATCAAAGACAAATCTCCTCTGTTATTTTTGTAAGCAATATTGAGCATAATTTCAAAGTTATTCATAAAAATACTGTTGCTCTGTTTTTTGAGAAAACGTCCTGGTAAAGACTTAAAAGGAGCAGAGCCAAAAGGAAAAATTGATAAATCTTTTTGGCTCTCAAAATCTTTCCAAGTATAGCGAAGAGCAACATTGTTTTTCTTTTTGTTAAAATCAATGGTGCCAGACAAAAACTGTGCTACATCAGGTGCTTCCCTGAATGTAAGTACATTGTTCAAAATCGCCCATTCAGTGTTTACCGCTATCTTAGCGAACTTTTGTACAAAAGGATTCAGCAAAGAATCCAGTTTGCCTGAAAAATTTGCGTTCCAGCCAATTTTGGAGTTAAAGAAAAGACTTCCATCGATAGTAGTTGTGCCTCTCATATCTGTTATAAATGCTGGAACAGATAAGCCTTTAAAATGAAGGAGAAGGGCTTGTAAATCATAGTCTGCAAAATCCAGCAAAGCATCTCTTACAACCGCACTCAATTCCGCTGTTTTAAGATTGAATTGAAGAGACACTGGAAGAACTTTCGCAGGCTTGTCTGGAGGCATAAGAGAAAATTGTCCCTCAAGAGCAGAACAATCTCTTTCCGCTAGTCCACTAAAGTCAGCCAAAGCTAAGACTTTTTCAATCTTTCCACCCTCGGTGCCTTCAAAGAGATTCAAAAGACGAAAGAAACAATTAAATTTACTTAGAGCTGAAGGCTGGCCTTCCAACTTGAAATTCTCTATAACTGCCGCTCTGAGAAACAAGCCCATGTTTTCCTCAAAAACCACTCTTTTAACTTCAACCAAATCCAAATCAAGAGCTGAAGTGATCTTCCAAAAATCTCGAGGAATAGGTAAAACAGAAGCTTCGTCTATACGCAAGCCGTTAAAGGCGGGTGTCGGGATTTTCTTAGCACGAACGATAACTTCTCCGACCTTCACCTCAACGGGAAGGCGAGCTCTCCAGAGCATTGACGCAGGAGAGGAAATAAAGTAGATAAAATCCGCAGTAATATCGTAATCTTTCAAGGAAACTTTAAGTTCCTTCAAAGTAAGCCCTCCAGCAAAGTTGCCTTTGATTTTTGCATCAAAGGCAACTATTCGCCCTGAAGAGCGCAAATTGTCAACTAAGCTGTTAACACAATAGAGAGCAAATGAGTCTGATGAAACTAAAACAGCTAACAAAGCAAAGGAAAAAAGAAAAAGCAGTAAAACTACAATAAACAGACCAATTGGTCCCGATAATCTAGATTTCTTCTTGTCCGACTGTTGCAAACTCATAGTCTCCATGTACATAAAGTCCAAGTGAGAATAAAAAAACTCTTCAGAGGATTTTATTCAGCTGCTTTTTCTTTTTCTTCAGATTTTGCCTCACGAGACATTTTGATAAGGTGATAAATATTGATAGCTGTGCCATAAGTGTTAAGAGCAGCAAGCGACCAGCCCTTGATCAAGATTCCGTATGTTACAAAACATATACAACCAATCATGTTGAGTATTCTCATCCATTTTGAGGAGTTAATAGTCAAGGACACAGCTACAAATATAGATGCTACCAAGCTTACAATTTCGTAATTACTCATAATATTTTCCTTAATTTAATGGGATATTATAAAATTCAAGCTTGTTTTATTAGCATTATTATAACTGCTTGTCCAGAAAAGAACTTAGAATCACTAAAAAAACTGTGAAGGACTAGTGCTGTGTTTTGTCTAAAACTTCCCTATTTTGATATTATTCTAGTTAATAATGTCTTCATGGTTATCTGATACTGCTATCGCACAGTGACGAGTGATGAGTGGCGAGTTGAATTGTTTAGCTCCCCCTAGCATCGAACAT
>JAAYNI010000071.1 GCA_012520995.1 Candidatus Rifleibacteriota bacterium | reverse complement strand
GCTTTTTCTTGTCCGACTATATACTCAGAAAGGCGGTCATAAATAACTTTAGGAGTAAAGTCATCTATAATTTGCTTAATATTTACTTTGCCATCATTTTGAACAGTTATCTGCTTGTCTCGCGTCGACACATCTTTCCTATTGAAAACGTCAACCGCAACACTTGCACAAGACCTGCACAAAATCCGTCCCTCCGGATTTTGCACATAGTCTCCGCCTCTTCGCAAGTCTTTATGGCAAAAGAAACATTCATAATTCTGCATAGTAATCTATATCCGTTCTACATCTTTGGTGTGACAAATGGAATTATATTGTTATAAAAGTCAGTCTAAATCAACTTTGTATGAAACTATTTCTATATCATCCAGCATTGGCATACCATATTCATCTTTGCCAACAGTTCCTCTAAGATGTAAAATTGTGCCTGTCGGAAAAAGTTTTTTCATTCTGCCAAGTCTGATTGTGCCTGTAGGATCGGCCAAGAGATACATTCTGTCCCCCTTTATGCCGTAGCCTTTTGCCAAAACACCCAAAAGCCCGACATATTCACCATAGTTAACAGGCTGATGTATTATGATATTTCGCACAGTTTGCATTTTTTCTATTCTGGATGTCTTTTGAGCTTCCGCTGTATCTACAAGAATATAAGGCTGGTTGTCTTGAATTTTAACTAAGCCTTTAACCCTCATTGGAATTCCGTAAGTTTCAAAATCCCCCGTTTTTTTATTAAAGGGCATTTCGCCTACACAATAGATTCCTTTTTTTTCACTGTCAGCGATAACCCAGTCAGAACGAGTAACAGGAGGACTGCCAGGAGCATTTTGCCAACCGGAATAAAAACCGGTGAGTTCCACAAAAGAGTCTTCATACAAACCAGGCTCTTCGAACAATTCAGAAATTTCAACCTTGATTTGAGCCATGACTTGTCCAGAAAAAGCTAAAAACGCACAGACAATTAATAAAATCCCATATTTATTTATTCTCATTTTCTCCTCCTCACAAAGAAGCATATTTTTTCATAACTTCTTTACTGAGTTCCTGATATGACATAGTATTCTTTTTGCCCAGAGCTTTGATATATCTGATATCAATCTCTCCTGAGTCAAATGTAATACCTTTGCACTTTTCTATAAAATCCAGATCTTCAACTAAAGCTTTTCTGTCTATCAAATCTGAGGTTTCAGGATGCTTGGCCAAAAAATACCTGGTTGCTTCTACAAATACCCTCATATCATCAAAATATCCTATATGAGGAACATCATCAGGGATATAATCATTATCTAAAATCAAATAGACCAAAGTGCCGTATATAAGGTCTTTGTCTTCCTCAGTCAGAAATGTTTCATTACTCTTAAATGTCAATAAAAAAGTCTGCAAGTAATACTTCAACCTGCTGTTGATATAAGCGCCAATTTCCTCTGGTTTCAAAACATCTCTCCTAATTTGAGTTTATTCTAATAAGTTATCAGATTTAACTGATATAGAAAAGACAAAAACTATTCTTCGAATTTGCCCACATATTTTACTTCTTCTTCAAGCCGTATACCAGTTTCTTTGTATACCTTATCTTTTATAAGGCTTGCCAATTTCTTTACATCTGCTGCTGTAGCTTGGCCGCTATTTATAATAAAATTGGCATGATTCTGAAACACTGATGCACCGCCGTAAGTCATAGACTTTACACCCAATTTATCAAGCAACTCCCCTGCCGCTCTTCGCCTATTCATCCCCTCCTGAGGAGGCAAATTTTTAAAGTAAGAGCCCGCACAGCCGACATCCTTATTTGGGTGCTTGCTTTTTCTTGTTTCAATTATTTCAGCAGTTCTTTGTTTAAGAACAGACAGATCTCCTGAAGAAAATTGAAACAAAGCAGTGAGAACTACATAAGGCTCTCTTTTTAAAATACTGTTCCTGTATGAAAATTCAAAGAAGGCCTTTTCTTCTATACGCCTTTCACCCGTTGGAGTAATTATTTCTGCTTCCAAGAATATATCAGAAATACTCTGCCCATAAGCACCCGCATTGCCGCAAATAGCACCGCCAATGCTGCCTGGAATACCTGCGAAAGACTCCGCTCCTGCAAATGAGTTATCCAGAGCAAATTCTACAAGCTCACCAAATTCAAAACCTGTAGACAGTCTGATTCTTTGCTTTTCTGAATCTAACTCACAAACATCTTTAGTCTTATTGTGTAGAACCAAGCCTTCTAAGCCTTTGTCAGAAACAACAAGGTTGGTTCCTCCGCCCAAGACAAAGACAGGAATGCCTTTACTGAACGCGTAGCTATAAGCCTCTGAAAGTTCAGAAACAGTAGACGCCATGTAGTAAAGTTCAGCATTCCCGCCAATTTTGAAAGAAGTAAGCTCTTTCAGGGGATAATTTTTAATTATCTTTTCAGGAGAAAAAGACACTATTTTTACTGTTTATTTGTCTGCTTTAAGATCTTGCAGAATTAAAATCTCCATTTTGTCGCCCTGTTTTACCTTTTCAGGAACATCGTGACCAGAGACTACCTGACCAAAAACTGTGTATTGTCCATCAAGATGAGGTGTATCATCAAGGCAAATATAGAACTGGCTGCCAGCAGAATTGGGATCTTGTGCTCTTGCCATAGCCAAGGTGCCTTTGAGATGAGGTCTCTTATTAAACTCTGCAGGCAGTTTATAACCCGCATCACCAGTCCCATTGCCTAGCGGACAACCGCCTTGTATAACAAAACCAGGGATTACTCTATGGAAAGTAAGACCATTATAGAATTGCTTCTTTATCAAATCCAGCATACTTTCCACATGCTTAGGAGCTGAATCCGGGAAAAGTTCCACTACTATGTCTCCGCGAGGAGTCAAAATGTTGATTACAGGGTTGTCTTGTTTTTCAAGTTTAAGATTTTTCAAGGATATATCCGCCTTTGCAGGAATTTGTTTTTGCACAGAGCTGCCTTGTGAAGAATTTGTCTGTGCAGAAGGAGTTTTTTGTTTTGCTGATGAGCAAGCCACAGATAAAAGTGCGGCAATAACCAAAACAGGGAGGAAATGTTTTTTCATAAAATACTCCTATTATTCATCGTTAGAGAATTTTACAATAGCGTGGATAAAAAAACAACCACTTTGGCGCTTCGCGTAGGGGTTAGGGCTTAGGGCCTAGGGAGCTTCAATAAAGTATAATTTATAATGTATAAATTAGAAACAATTGTTTAGAACTCAATATTACAAGTGATAACTGTTTAGTGAGTCATTATAAATAGCTGTAATCTTGATTTTATTAAGAAACATTTATTTATACTTTCTAATTTATACTTTCTAATTTAATTCCACCGTTCACTGCTCACTGTTTTGTAAAGTTGTCTGTTTTACGTTTATAAATTCTGTACAGCACATATAAACCCATGCCTTTGAGAAAAGTCGTAAAACTGATAGCCCACCAGATTCCTGTAACGCCCATATTCTTTTTATATGCCAAAAACCAACCGAGCGGAATTCGTCCTATAGTCAGCGGAAGATTTATAAGCAATGTAGGATAAGTCAAGCCCAAGCCTGTAAAAACGCCCGAAGTAACATTTTCCCAGGACATAAACAGCTCAAAAACACCTATAACAAATAAATAACCTGCAGTAGCGTCAATCAAATTAAGATCAGAGGTCATCAATCCGGCAACTTGATATGGAAAGAAAAGGAAAAGCAAAACATAGGGCAATATCAGCAATGTGGAAACTCTCATGCCTGCACCGTATACCCGTTCTATTTTGTCAGTTTCTCCTTTACCTTTGTAGTAAGAAACCAACGCTGTCATACCTACTCCAAAACCCATAGCTATGAAATATGGGAAATTTTCCAGCCTATGAGCAATACCAACCGCTGAGAGAGGTATCATGCCAAAGGGGGTTATTAGACGGGTTAAGAAAGGATAAACAGTGGACCATATAAGCGAAGAAAGAAAGTTCGGAGTACCTATCTTAACTATAGAAGAAGCATAGTTAAACTTAAAATTCAAAAAATACCTGAAAGGCGGTATATAGCTTCTCTTACGCAGGAAATATATACGCAGTATGCAGGAAACCAAGTGTCCAAGGACAGTAGCGTATGCCGCACCCTTAACCCCCATAGCCTTAAAGCCGCACCAGCCGAACATAAATATGGGGTCCGCAACTGCATTCAAAATCAGACAAAATATCATTATGATATTGCTGATCTTGTTATCTCCATAGCCATTAAATATACTGCCGGCAAGCATATCAATAAAAACCACAGGAGAAAATAGAAGAAGAGTTAAAAAGTAGTCTACCGCAGCCTGTGCAGATTCACCTGACAGCCCCATCCAACGGAAAGGGGCTGCCACATGAGGTGCCAAAAACAAAGCCAGCAAGGAGCTTATAAACAAGCTTAGCCAAGCAGACTGAATTATAACTCGCCAAGCGTTTGAACGTTCTTCCGCTCCGTGAAATCGGCCAACAAGAGAAGTGGCTCCTGAAGCGGTTACTTGTATAACCGAGTTCAAGGCCCACATAATAAAGCCTGCTGAAGCTACTCCGGCAACCGCCTCGGCACCCAGCTTTTCGATCCAGAATATATCTACTACATCAAAAAGCGTTAAGCCCAAGTAGCCGAAGGTCGCCGGTATAACAACTCTAAAGAGATGTTTATATATTTCTTTATCGCGAAATTCGAATCGAGAGAACATTCAAAAAGTCAGAATGACACAGCAGAGTCTGTTATGTTTACATTATCGCTTATTATGTATGAAGGTATAGATATACCTATAGGCTCACGTTTAGCGTAAGTAGTAGACATATTTGCCATTACACTTTCTGAAGACATTTTTGATATATTGCCAAAAATATTTTCTAAAGTATCAGTAATACGAGAAGAGAAAATCGGAGCTACAAATTTTCCGTTTTCCCAAAGCATGGCATTGAATCTTGTGCTAGCCGTGAAGAGGCCTTTGGAAAGGTTTGGAATACCAGGATAATGCAAGAAGGGAACATAAAGAACCTTGTCATAGGATTTCATAGCTTCCAACGGATCTTTAGTATCTTTCCCTGGCTTCATAACAGCATCAATTGCTTTGTCATGACCAGTAGGCTGTTTTTGATAGTATGCAGCCTCCTGAAATTTATAAGCAATATTGCCCAGCTTGCCATTTTCAATGAGGGGGAAAGCAGTTCTTAATATTCCGCAATCGTCAAAATCTCTGCCAAAGACATAAGCTTCTGAAGGATCATCAATTATAGATATATTTTCAGGCAAAATTCTGTCACCCTTTTTGAATTTTGATGTCCACGATTGCTTTTCTTCATACAAGTTTGCCGTAAAGCCTGAGCTGACTACAAGCTCTACGAGAGTCCCCAAAGCTTGCGGCCCAAAAAGAACTCTGTATCTGCCGTTCTCAAGCCTGACACCTTCATTCTTTTCGTATATAGGCAATATATTCAAAAAATCCTTAGCCATTTTTTCAGGAGAGAGCGCTGAAAATTTCCAAGAGTTTTGAATTTGTTTTAATTCCCAATATTTTTTAGGATGTTGTAAAACAAGATTACAAGATTGATCCGTTAACTTTTGCATGAGACTGTTAGTATTAGCCGTTGAAGTTGCAAAAAGCTTTACCGAGCCGGAAGACCAAGAACCAGAATAAGAATATTGAGTCCCTGTTTTCTCCATTACCTTTTTATAGAAATCAGCTTTTCTGATTGAATCAAGTTCAGCCAACTCAGTATCAAACTGTCGCTCAATCTCAATGCTTTTTTCTATAACAGGCAAAGCTGGCAGTTTTGTCATGCCGGAATTCACTTTTGCTCTTTCAGCCGCTTTATATAAAAGACCTTCCACATAGTCTTCATCAGCTATATTCCCCATAGCTAAAATATGGCCTATATTCTTTTCGCCAAATACTTTGATATCAAGCCTTGTCAAATGCTCGGAGGTATTCATGGAAACAGCTGAATCTCTTAACCTCATAAGAGAACTGTTCTCTTCGTGAAGAAAGAAAAGAGCCTTTATACCTTTTGCGGCAGCTTTATCTCGAACCAACGATATAATTTCATGTGATGTATTTTTCATGGTCATTTCCTTTCCCCTGTGATTACATTCTCAAATTTCATAACGGGAATGCCATGTCCAAGTTCCAAAACTTGGTTAGGCTCACCCTTGCCGCAATTTTCGACCTGTCTCAATTCCAGAGTTGATTCATTGCCGACCGCCGAAAGAGAATTGTAAAAATCAAGTGTATGACCTTGATAAGAAGTGTTTTTGACTGTTCCTGTTATTTTGCCGTCTTTAACTATTTGACCATATTCACAACCAAAGTGGAAGTGTTCTCTGTTAGAGCCAATCGACCAAGAAAGCGGTGTATCCAATATAATACCGTTCTCCGTATTGGCGATTATATCGGCCAAAGTTCCGTCGTTGCCCGGCAAAACGTTCACATTAGTCATTCTGTCTATAGGAGGTCTATAGAATGAAGTAGATCTGGCTGAAGCCCCGCTTGCATCAAAAATAGTTCTGCCAGCTTTGCGGTTAGCCTCGCAAACACTGGAACGCGAAGAAAGGGCATTTACCAAGATCCCCTTGTCTATAAGCAAATAGGTTCTTTGCTCTGTACCTTCATCATCACAGCCGGTTGTTCCAGGAGAGTTAGGATAAGCACAACCTGCGGAAACTGAAAGCTTGTCACTGCCATATCTCAGCTTGCCAAAAGAGTCCAGCTTCACAAAGGAACCGCCTGCAAAGGAAAGTTCATAACCTAAGATTCTATCAAGCTCCAGAGGATGACCAATAGTTTCGTGCACTTGCAAAAAGCCCTGGCCTGGCAGCATAATAAGAGAACGTTTGCCATATTCAAGCTTCGGAGCCACCAGAGTTTCGGAAAGTTCTTTTTTTATTCGCTCTGCGTGATTCGCAAAGAGTTCCGGATTTGCCAGCATCTCATATCCTCTGGTTCCGTAGCCATTTGAATAGAGATCTGCGGTACGTCTGTGAGAGCCACCATCTGAGTCTATGCCGAAGATTCCCATCTTTCCAAAAACATTGAAGAGATTTCTTGAAGTTTCTTTGCCTTCACTGTTCAAGAAATATATGTTCATTTCTTGAAAAATCAGCTGCATCATTCTTTGTTTGACATGTGAAGCCTTCAACTTTTCGTCTATATCAGACATAAATGCAACTTTGTCAGAAAAAGAAACATCAGAATATTTTCGTTCTACAGGAGATTTATATGTATGCGAACAAGCATCTTCCTTAGGCATTTCAATGGGCAAACCCACAATTTCTGAAGCAGCTCTGGCATTTTGCAAAGCTCTGTCGAAACATTTTTCAATTTCTGCTTTACCGCTTGTAGCAGCAAAGCCCCAAGCTCCTTTGTACAGAACCCGCACGCCAAGACCAGGCTCCAAAAGAGCTGTACTTTCATCTAAAACGCCGTTGAACATTCTAAGAGTTTCATAGCTGTCAAACTGGTAAATGCGGGCATCTACGTAATCAGCACCGAGTTTTGCAAGACGTTCTATCTGCTCTTGCAAAATTTGCGATTTTTCATTTTTCATCCGTTGCATTCCTTCCTGAATATTTGTCTATGAGGATTCTATAATAAACTCAGGAATAAGTAAATCTTGAGTAAAAACTTTATTAGTTTCTCTTTACATAAGCTTTTTTAAAGAACAAAGCTTGCAAATGTTTCATTTACCTAACTTATAGCTTCAAAGACTTTACAGTTCCCTGAAAAAACATTATACTTTCAAGACACAAGTACGGAGGCATATATGATAAGAAACATAAGGACACTCTTTGTAGCAACCCTTTCTCTTGCCATGATGTACGGCACAATTTTACCCGCTGTAGCGTCGAATAAAATAAACGTTCTGGTAATTGACTCAGGAACCGACTTTACACACAAACTGCTAAAACCAAAAGCACGTCCCAATCTTCCTGAACTTAACGGAAAAAAAGGCGTTGATGACGACAAAAACGGTTATATTGACGATATTTACGGCTGGAACTTTGTCGAAAACAACAATATTCTTGTAAATCTCTATGACACACCACCACAATATGACAAGCTGCTCAAGATCATGGAATACTTAGGCAGATTGCAAGCTTACGGCAAAGAAGACTTTACAAAAGACGAATGGAATTGGCTTGCAACCAACTACAATGACCCTGCAATACAGCCTTGGATAGGCTTTATAGGCGGCTGGGCTCATGGTACTCACTGTGCTGGAATTATTGCAGACAAAAACAATGCTGTTTCTCTCAACGCAATAAGACACATAGCCACAGGCGCAGCTCCTAAATTTATCCAAGCTAACTTGGATCTTGTAAATCTCCATTTTGCCGATAAACGTCAAAAAGAAGGAAGAAGTTTAGAAGATTCCGCTAATGAACAGCGTGTAAGCATGGCTGATTTGGAAGCATATTTCAAACAGCTTGGGGCAAAAAATGCGAAAGATATTCAGAAAAAAGCCGCTTATATAGCTTCAATGAAACCCAGATTGATCAACTGCTCTTTTGGCAGTGAAAACTCGACACTTGTTGCCATGATGAAGAAAAACATGACTCAATGGGGATTTCTAAACCCTACAGACAAAGAAGTTCAGCAGGTTGTAAATCTCTTTGTTAAGCACGCTTTCCTCCCCAGAGATGTTGCTCTCTTCTCAGGCTGCAAAGATGCGTTGGTCTTTATAGCTGCCGGCAACTCTTCTGAAAACTTGGATCCCTTCATAACTTCACCAAATAATGTCCCCATTGAAAACAAAATAGTTATAGGCGCAACCGATATGGATCGCAGACTAGCCGCTTTCTCATGTTATGGAGCTAAAACCGTTGACGTTGCAGTTCCTGGCGTAAATATATATGCAACCTATCCAAACAACAAGATGGGTTACATGTCAGGCACCTCTATGGCTTGCCCAATGGCTCTCAGATATGCCTCCATGGTGTTAAATGAAAATCCTAATTTAACTCCTGTTCAACTCAAAAAAATTCTTATGGGCACAGTCGATAAAAAAGACTGGCTCAAAGGCAAAGTAAGAACCAGTGGAGTCATAAATGATGTCAGAGCTATTTATGCTGCTAAGCAAGTAAAACAAGGCAGATCTATTGACGAAGCCATACAAATAGCAAATAAAAAGGTCAAAGACAAAGCTGTTCGTACATTCAGAACTACCTCGCCCGATCTTTCAGATCCCGAAGTCAGAGCAATGTACATGACTGTATTCTGATAAAAACAGTGATGAGTGAACGGCAAGACTGTGGACAGTAAAAAGCTGAAATACCACACACCTTAGACTGCATATAAACAAAAATGCGATTCTATAAACTGAATCGCATTTTTTTATTCTCAATAATTCACATAAATTAAAATATAGAACGCTTCTATAAAAATTTAAAATTTAAAGTATAAATTAGAAATGAAGCTTCATCTGCGGTAATCTCTGTAGCTGTCAAAAAGCGGCACATTTTTCGAGAGCAAATCTTTAGCCTTTTCGTGCCCTGCCAGAGCAGCACGCCTGAAATAGGCTTCCGCTTTTTCTATTCGTAGGCTTTGCGGCATGTTTTTGTCATCGAAAACAAGCATTCCTGCTTTGAACCAACCTTCAGACAACCCCAGTTCCCCTGCCCTTTGAAAATACTCGACAGCCTTTTCCAATGGAACAAGCAATTGATAACCGTGCTCGTACATCGTACCAAGTTGGAAATAAGCCTCAGGATTGTTTTGCAATGCCGCTTTTTGATAATAATCAAAAGCAGTCTCGGGATTTTTTAGCACACCTAATCCATAAAACAAAGCTTCCCCGGTTTTAACTTGGCTTTCCGAATGTCCAATATCCGCAGCTTCCTTATAGATATCAAAAATCTTTTGCGGATCAGGATTCTCTTTTAAGCTCAAGTCTTGTGCCTTCTGATATAGAATGGCTTCAGGAGCAAGAGGCTCTTTCCTGTTTTTTGGCAAGTGATAAAGCAAAAATATTGTAAAGACTAATAAAAGTAATAACTTAAAAAACTTTACAATTCTTTTAAATGAATTTTCATTCATGATTAGCGGAAAAGCTGTGCAAGGGGTGAAAAGTCGACATAAAAATAAGAGTTGGAACGACTCACGTCCAAAGCTCTGGCATGTCCCACTCTTAAAACCAAAGGCACTTGCCTAAACAAGAGAATTTTTGATTGGATTTCAGCACCCATATCCCTTGCATAATCAAAATCTGAATCAGTAGCGTCGCCAACTTCAAAGAACAGCGAGAAAAAGCTGTATGTGCTGACAAAAAAGCGTAAAAACTTCGGCGCTTGCAGCTCAAATGGAGCAGCCAAGGACACTGACGCATACTTAAGCCTGTCACCGCTTCTAAATGAATCATCAAAAGCCATTAACATATCGTTACCACCAACTGACAAGTCAGCAGGTCTTCTCAAACCATCTCTTTTCTTGTCTCTCCCATACTTCAGGGATATAGAAAAAACTCTATTATAACCAAGAGGAAAATATTGATTAAATGAAGCTCTTAAAGCATCATAATTGAATTCTCCGTCAAAAATGTGAGGCGAACCTTTAGCAAAAGCGATTTCACCTTTCACGCCTTTTCTCGGCAACAGGTCACTGTACAAATCAGGTCTGATATATTCATGCTGAAGAACAAAATAAAGAGAATGATCACGTCCGCTGCTTGGCATTGGTACAGAAGCATCCTGATATCTATCCTTAATACTTGTGACTCTTTTCCGATCTGCTCCTACCGTAAACAGAGTTGCAGGAGTTAAAACCCATTCTATCTCGGGATTTATTGAGCGTCTTTCAGAAAAATAGCTGTTTCCTAGATAAGATTCTTTTAATGTGTAATTAGAAAATGACAAATTAAGAGAAATATCAAAAAACTTCTTGCCATACCTTACAAGATAGCCTTTTTTACGACTGGACAAGCCATATGTAGGAGCAAAATTAAAAGTTTCTCTTCCCAAAACATCAGAAAAAATACTAAAAGCTCCAAAGACTTTGCCGGCAGGATCCTCCGAAACCATAGGCCTTATATATTCTTTGTTTAAGACGGCACTGTAAGGCTCATAACTATCAGATAAATCATCTTGCAAAGTTGAAGTTTTCTCTGATTCTATATTTGCTGTAAAAAGCTCGAGAGGCTCAGAAACTTTTTTTTCCTCAGGCTCAAATTCACAAAATTCTCTAGAGCTCCAAGAGCAAGGCCTTAAGCCCTTCTCAACAAGCGCAGACAAATAAAGCTCATCACCCAAAAAAGAAATATCTGTTATTCCCGAAGCTGTTCTAAGAACTTCTGTCACTTTATCTTCAGAAGGTTCAAATGAAAAAAGAGAAAATCCAACTAATTTTGATGGAGCTACAAACCAAAGAGAATCAGAAGCAAAAGTCATAACTCTGAGTAATGAGTCAAAAGAAAGAACCTTCAAGGGTACCGGCTCTGAATCCATCAAGTCTACGGAGTAAATCTCTGAGGAAGAAGGATGAGTTTCTTGGGAAAAATACAGTTTTCTGTTATCCGGATCATAAGCAAAAGCCAGAGGTGAAATATGAGCAGGGAAATGATATTCTTGCCTGACATCATTAAAATTATCAAAGTTCGCAGATAGTAATGAAAGAGTATAATCAGCTATCGAAAGAAAATAAATTCTTCCATCATGTTCAGCCAAAGGATAAAAACTGCCAGGCATATTGCTCTTAATCATCTTCCTTCCGTATTGATCACATGAAGAAATAAAGAGCCTTTTTACCGTTCTCTTATCTAATGCCAGTCTGGCAAAAAAAAGCTTGCCTTTGCTTGCAAATAGAAATGGATGTATATTTTGTGCGACTCTTTTAGGCGGTTCTCCAGACTGCTTAATGTACAAATCATATTTTTCCTGTTCATAGTCTGAATTAGAAGCCCAAGCATAAGAGTTGTCAGCTATTTTAACAAAGGAACGCACAAGTTCCCCTTCAAACAAATATTCCTTTTCTTCCAATGTGTTAAAATGACAAAAAGAAGCTTTGTCTATAGTATCAAGGTCTTTTGAGACCTTTTCCTTGAATTCGGTAAAAGCTTGAGGCAAAGAAATTCCGCAAACACTTTCAAAACTTTTTCTGAATGCCTTGCCTTGGCCTGTTTGATTAATTATCTTGATCATTGAACCCTTGCCATATTGCTTTTCCCAAAACTCAAGCATTGCGTGTCCCTGAGCAAGCAATTCTGCTTGTTTCATAGGAGGCTCAGAAATAAACTTGTCCATATCTTTCAAAGAATAATAATTGCCATTTTTAAAAAGCCTCATAACCATAGCTTTTTGAAAGGGCTCTTGGGAATAAGACAAATTCATTGCAGCTGAAAAAAGAAACCATCTCGGTATTTTCAAAATTGCAAGCCCTTTTGACCAAAGGTTTTTAGAAGAGTTTACAAGTTCTAATATATGCTTTTTAGCAAGCTGAAAAGCACAGTTTTGTGAGGTGGTCTCATATGAAATTGAAACGTAACCGGGTATATAGTGTGGATTCAACTCAAACCCGAAAATCTTCATATCATCGTCAAAGTCTGAAATTTCAGAGTTATTCTTTACGACCAACAAATAAGGATAACCGGCAGCCAAATCAGGAAACTGCTCTTTTACAAAAGCTGTTTGTTTCTCCAGAAGAGAAGCTATAGCAGCGATTCTCGGTTTCATAGCTTCGGGAAAGAGCAAGCGAAAAGAGTTGCCTTTATAAAGTGAATATCTGCCCGAAGTTCTGTTTATCTTTCCTTCAAAGCCTTTAGCTTGAACATTTACAGGCAAAAGAAAAATCGCAATAACTAAACAAACAGCTCTAATTATTCTCATGCCGCTTCTCTTTGCTTAGGTTTAAAATTACGTCGTCTCCTTGAAGTCTCAAGCTTACGTTCTATTTCAGGGAAAGCCAACTGAACCGAATTTTTTCCGCAAATATCTTGCCAACTCTTAACTACTACAGGAGATAGTTTGACCCTAAATCTGTCAGGTAATTCTATATATACGTTTTTCTTGTTTTCATCACCGCTGCAGATTTTCATGTTTACTTTTAAAGCGCCTGGATGTTTTTGCAACAGAGGCAAGAGATTCTCATAGGTTTCACGATTTGCCTTGTCACTAGGAATTTTGAAAAGCACATCTACAAAATCGGGATTTTCAAAGTCACTTGCAGAATATATATCCTCCGCAATTGCTTTTACAGTATCATCTACCACCTCAGTAGTCACTGCTGCAAATATAGGCTCATCGACTACTAGTTTTGCTGAACAATCAGCATAGGTTCGAGGAAAAACTGTGACTTCTATGGAAGCGTTGTCCGACTCAAGGGTCAAAAAAGCCATAGCGTCACCCTTTTTAGTAATGTGCCGCTTAAATGAAGTTAATATGCCAGCAATACGGCAAGAGGTTTCTACTGCGTTTTCTTTCAGGAAGGAAACCGAATGAGTAGCAAAAGCATCTCCTATAGGCGCTATAGACTTATAAGGACTATTGCTGAAATAAAAGCCGAAAATTTCTTTTTCGAACATCAATAGTTCTTTTTCAGAAAGCTCAGGAACATCTGGAGCTTTAATCTCTATACTTCCCATGCCTTTAGCTTCTGAACCGAACAAGTCAAAGAAGGTGACTTGCCCCTTGCTTCTCTCTTTTTGAGTCTGCTGAGCAGTTTTCAAAGCATCGACAGACATAAGCAAAAGCTGGCTCTTACGTAGATTAAAGCAATTAAAGCTTCCTGATTTAATAAGGGCATCCATGACTCTGGCATTAACCTGTGAAGAATCAACTCTGTGAATAAAATCCGAGAAAGAAAGATAGGGACCGTTCTTTTCACGTTCCTTGGCTATAGACTCAGCAGCTCCTGTTCCTATACCCTTTAAAGCTCCAAGAGCATACCTGATAGCCCCATTTTCTACTCCGAAATAGAGACCCGAAGCATTAATATCCGGCGGCAAAACTTCTATTTTCATAGTTTTACATTCTTCAGTATATTTTGCCAACTTGTCAGTATTATCCAATTCTGAAGAAAGGATCGCCGCCATGAATTCAACAGGATAATAAGCCTTTAAATATGCAGTTCTATAAGTTATTACAGCATATGCCGCAGAGTGGGACTTGTTAAAACCATATTCCGCAAAGCCAGCCATGAGATCAAATATGCCTTGAGCATTTTCTTCTGTTAGGCCTTTTTTAACTGCTCCTTCTACAAAGAGTTTGCTCATTTCCTGCATGGCAGCCGGTATTTTCTTTCCCATAGCTTTACGCAAACTGTCTGCTTGTCCCATAGTGAAACCAGCCAGAATATTTGAAGTCTGCATAACCTGTTCTTGATAGAGATAAACGCCATAGGTATCTTTTAAAACCGGCTCAAGATCAGGGTGCGGATAAGCTAACTCTTTCCTGCCATGTTTACGTTCAATGAAATCATCGACCATTCCTGAGTTCAGCGGACCAGGTCTATAAATAGCCAAAAGTGCTATAATATCTTCAAAAACGCTCGGCTGAAGGCTGGCAACGACCTTTCTCATGCCATCAGATTCCAGCTGAAAGACACCTAGCGTCCAAGCCTTTTGCAAAAGCTCATAAGTTTTCTTGTCATCAAGGGGAATATTATCAAGATCAATATCTTTGCCTGTTGTTTGCTTTATGTTTTCTAAAGCTCTCTTAATGATACTTAAAGTTTTCAAACCTAAAAAGTCCATTTTAAGAAGGCCAATAGATTCAATCGCCTTTTTCTCATATTGAGAGACGATGTTTTTATCTTTATCAACATAAAGCGGAACTATATCCATTAAGTCTACTGATGAAATTACAACACCGCATGCGTGTACACCCGTATGTCTTGCAAGTCCATCTACCTTGGAAGCAATATCCAATAGTTTCTTTTCCTCAGGTGTACCATTAGCAAGAATATCTTTTAACTCTGGAACTTCTTGCAGACATTTTTTCAAGTGAATGCCAGGTTTATCAGGTACCAATTTAGCCAGCCTGTTAACCTCTGCCAAATCAACACCCAAAACCCTGCCTACGTCTCTGATAGCCATTTTAGCCAGCATAAAGTTAAAAGTTATGATCTGAGAAACACGATCTCTGCCATATTTCTCTTTAACATACTCAACCACTTTGTCACGGCCTTCATCACTGAAGTCAACGTCAATATCGGGCATGCTGATTCTCTCAGGATTAAGGAATCTTTCAAAAAGCAAGCCGTATTTCAGCGGGTCTACGTCTGTGATTCCAAGCAAATAGGCAACTATTGAACCAGCTGCTGAACCTCGTCCCGGTCCGACAGGAACATCCATTCTTCGGGCTGCTTCTATAAAATCCCAAACTATAAGAAAGTAATCAGAAAAGCCCATATCCCTGATAACAGACAGTTCATAATCCAATCTCTTTTGAATTTCTTCACCGGGAGTTCTAGTGCCATAACGTTTTACAAAGCCATCATGGCAAAGTTCAGCAAGGTAACTGTCTGCTGTTTTGCCTTGCGGCAAATCAAAATGCGGCAAAATCGACTTTCCAAGAGTCAGCTGTACATTGCAGCGCTCAGAAATAATTCTGGTATTACGGATAGCTTCCGGCCACTTTTCAAAAAGCCGTTCCATTTCTTGGGCTGTTTTGAAATAAAATTCACGGGATGGAAATCTGTATCTTTTTTCGTCTTCCAGCTTCGCGTTTGTTCCCAAACATAGCAAAGCATCTTGAGCTTCCCAATCTTCCGGAAGCAGATAATGGCTGTCATTAGTTGCACAAATTGGCGCTCCTGCCAATTTTGCCGCTTCCACTAGGGGTTCCAATATGCGAATTTGCTCCGGCATTCCATGATTTTGCAACTCCACATAAAAATTTTCTTTTCCTAAAATATCCTGATAACGCTTGATAGCTGCAACAGCTTTATCCATGTCGTTTTCAAGCAAAGCAGCTGGAACCTCTCCTGCCAAACAAGCTCCCAAGGCTATTAAACCCTCGGAATGTTCGGCGAGAAGTTCGTGATCTATTCTAGGTCTATAATAAAAACCTTCTGTGTAGCCTTTGGTCGCTAACTTCACCAAGTTCTTATAGCCTTCATTGTTTCTGGCTAACAAAACTACGTGATGAAGAGGGATATTTCTATTTTTCTCAAATCTGGATCCAGCGCTTATATAGGCTTCAAAACCGATAATTGGCTTTACGCCGCGCTTCAAAGCATACTGATAAAATTCAACAGCATTAAACATATTTCCGTGGTCTGTTATAGCCACAGAAGACATATTATATTTATGAGCCAAGTCTACTATGCCTTTGACTGGAGCAGCGCCGTCTAGCAGGCTGTAATGACTGTGAACATGAAGGTGTACAAACTCATGGTATTTGGTGTTCATGTGCAATTTTTTCCTGTTTATTTTATAGTATTATATACCCCGAACATAAAAATTATTAAAGAGAGATTTTATGAGTAATATAAAAAAAAATCATAGTTTCAACTATTTTATCGCATTTTTATTCCTTCTGCCCCTCTTTTTCCCTAGCCAAATAAGCGGATCCGAAAGAACTTTTTATGCTATAGGCGAAAAATATGCCGTATCCTCAGGTCATACCTTGGCAACCAAAACTGCGGCTGAAATTTTGCGAAAAGGAGGGAACGCAATTGATGCGGCAGTATCTGCAGCTTTTGTACTAGGAGTTGTTGATTTCAGCAACTCAGGAATAGGCGGCGACGGATTCGCTCTTGTTTCTCAGCACATATACGGCAAAAATAGAATTTTCGCCTATGACGGCTCAATCACTCGCCCCTCTGCCCCAAACACTTCTTACGCTGGCTTGCCTGCTTTGCCGGCTTTGCTTTTACAAATGCTTAAAAATCACGGCACAATGCCGTATTCAGAAATTTTAAAACCAGCCATAAACTATGCTGAAGAGGGTTTTAAAGTCACACCTTATTTAGAAACAGTTGCTTTAAAAACAATCCCTAAAATAAAAGATAAAAAGGCTCTCTCTCTTTTAACCGGTTCCAATTTAAAGGCAGGAGAAATTTTCAAGCAACCAATCTTGGCAACTACTTTAAAAGAAATGGCAAGCGACTCTAATAAATCCTTTTATTCTGGTCAGACTGCAAAAGCAATTCTTGAAGATCTTAAAATTAAGGGCTCTGGTTACAGGTTCACAGATTTTGTCCGTTACAATCCAAAACTCACCTTGCCTTTGCGAGTAGAATATGAAAACTTTGATATATTTGGCACTCTCCCACCCTCAAGCTCTCTCATAGCAATTAAACTGGGCACTGCTCTGGATGCTTCAGGCTTAGACCTCTCTGACGATTCTCCTTACAATTCTTTTCTCTTGGCAAAATTCTCCAGACCCTTTTTAGAAGAAAGATACTCAAGCCTAGCCTTTTATGCTCACAACCCCTATGAACTCTTTCAGCTCATTCCTGATAACTGTAACCCTGCAAACTCAGAAAAAATATTGGCAGAAGCTTCCAACACCACCCACATTTGCGTCTGGGATAGCTTTGGAAATGCAGTTTCAATGACTCTTACTTTAGGCAGTCATTTTGGAACCCAAGAACTTTCTCCATGCGGTTTTTTCTACAATAATGAACTCAAAAACTATACAAAAGCCGTAGCAGACTATCCTGATGATTATTCAAAAAAGTTGGGACCCATTTCCTCCAAGTCCCCTATTATTGTCTTAAAAAACAGACAGCTTTTTGCTGCCTTAGGCGGCGCCGGTTCAGACAGAATAATTCAAAACACAGGTTTGTTGCTAGGCCAATTACTATCAAATCAAACAGATAAAAATATGCTCTCCAGGCTGCGCTTTTTTATGGATCACAAACAAATTCTTCACTTGGAAAGTAATCCAGAAGGAATAGAGCCCCTCATAGATTATCCAAAAATAAATCACAGAAACTATGGCGAAGACTATTTTGGCTTGGAATGCTTAATATTAAAAGACTCTAACATCAGACAGCTCAAAGCATTCGGCGATTTCAGACGTGACGGTTCTTCTTTCGCAGAATAAAAAGACGGGCTTTTAAAGCCCGTCTTTTTATTCTGAAAAGTTAAAAGGTTATAGGCTCTGAATCATACCCGCCATAGTTGTCATAGCTATCATAGCTATCATAGCTATCATAACCATCTGAGTCATAATCGTCATAATCCCCGTAATCATCATATCCGCTGTAATCTTCATAGCCGCCATAATCTTCGCTGCTTCCAGAGGTCTCAGATGAAGGTTCCTGAGTTACTGTGGTAGTGTCAGGCCTGAACTCATCATCATCAAAGGAAGTAGTAGTTGAAGTGGCAGAAGAAGAAGTGTCATCACCCCAGCTGCTGCTCCAATTATCATCTCCCCAGCCTTCGTCCTCTGTGGCCCAATCGTCATCACTCCAACCGCTGGAAGTCGCAGATGAAGTTGTAGTTTCAGAAGTTGAAGCTGTTGTTGAAGTTGATGAGGAAGCGGGCGATGTCGAGGAAATCGCGGGACCAAAAGAAGTGCCAAAGTCATTATCAGCAAAAAACGGGTCATTTTCAAAACCGCTCCAATTACTGCCAAACGGATCATCTATATTTATTTCTTCCGGCAACTCATTAAGAGCTACATCGACAGGTCCTGTTACAGAAGGCAGAGCCAAGGTGCGAATCATAGCTTCTCGCAGATTGCTCATGTGCTTCATCTGAGCCAAGCTTGTGTGATAAAAATTAAGTATTATCAGATTCTTTCGCAATGGTATCAGAACCATATGGGCATACAAAGTATTTACACCCTGTTTAAAGTTGAAAAGCACGTTTCCTATTTCAACATCGGCTATGTAACCTTTCCATTGGTCATAAAGCCTCGGCGAGAAAGGCATAAGCGTATCTTTAATAGCCTGACCGACCTTTGGAAGAGTCAAAATCTCTGGATATTCCGAAGCCTGCATGTGCATAAGAAAGTGACCATTATAAGCAGCTAAAGAAGCCAGCAACACAGGACTTACGTTCTCAGCAAGATCAAATGAAGAGGGAACATTCATTTCAATACCATACTGGGTATTTTTAATTTTCTTGTCTATAGGAACATTGCCATAATATTTTCCCAACAAAGCTATGTATTGCGATACTGGCACATTTTTAAGAGAAGAAATAAATACGCGTGTCAAGCGCTGATTATTCATTTGGTAATCGTATACTTTCCACTCATTATTTCTATAGGAGCAATAAACCTCAAAAAGATAAATGCCGCGAGAAGTCAGCATACGCACCACTATTTTACTTTGAACCTTGCCGTGATAACGAGGATCGGAATACTCAAGTCTTGCTCCGTCAGCAACTCTATGAATTATGCTGGAAAGAAACCTGAATTCGCTGCGCTGAGACTGAACCTGATAAGCAAAAAGTTCTCCATATTGCTCTTTATTCAATGTCCGGAGAATATTCTGCCCAAAAATCAGTTCTAAAAAAGTTTGAACGTCAAAATAGGATAAAACCTTATCAAACTCTCCTTCGGTCAAAGCTTCTATAAAGTTGTAAACTACTGGAACAGGCGAAGCCAGCTCTCTAGAGGCATTTGGCGGCTCCGGAATATCTTGCAAGAGACGCCTGCCAGTTTGTCTATAAGACTGAGCTGTAGCTGGCATAATAGCCAAGCTGAACAAAGAAATAAGCAAAAGCAGAATCTCAGTTTTTTTCTTTTTCATATTCATATACCTAAAGTTTAAGTCAGGCTCAAGACTTTGTCAATTGTGCCAAAGAGTTTAAATTCGCAGATTAAAAGTTATGAACAAAGATATTTTATGATTACAAAACAAAGCCGCAGAAAGCAGGAAACAACTTCTTAAATTATAGCAGAAAAAACTATTAAAAAAGAGAAAGCGCTGTAAGTTCGATAAAAGTTATAAGTCTATTGAAAGATACAAAACAAGTCTTAAGAATCAGCTAGAAATCTTTTCAATATGACAATGGCTTTTTGCATTTTAAAACCCCGTTCAAGAAACAGGTTCAGGCAAGGGCGACAAGGTCGTTGCAAGCTTAAAAACTGCTTGCGGCAACTGAGTTTTCACAAGATTTTTCTGTTCTTTGGAAACTGCTTTAAGCAAGTCTTGTAAATCATTATAAGACAAAGGCTTATATTCATCCGGCGACTTATAAAAACCGTCAGAAATAAATGGATAGGATCTTAGAAGTCGACTGATTTGCCCTTGTCCTATATCACTCTGCTTAGCAAAAGGTCTTAGAGAGTCAGACAAGCGCATGACGGTATTCACTAAGTGTTTTTTTACAACTTCATCGCCATCTTTTCGAAAAGCCTCATTTACTGCTGAATTGCTCCCTGATTTTGCAAAAGACGACTTAGAGGACCTGCGTGAAGTTTTTTGTAAGGTCTTATGCAAATACTTTGTTTTTATGTTTCCTTCAATTCCCTGCAAGACATAAGCATTTATTCGCTCAACAGGAACAAAAACTTTAAGTTCATCAGGTTCGAATGGAAGATATTCCTTCTCTGTTCGCTGAGGCTGCCAGTCCTGCTCTTTCCCAGCCTCTGTCTTGGTAATAGCTACAAGATCTCCAAAATGAAGAACGCTAACAAGCCAATATATGCTCCAAAAAGCAAAAAGCAAAAAAATAAGGCCTATTCCCAAAAAGAGCTTTTTAAGAAAGGTAATATTGTTTTTAGTATAATCCATCTGTCCAGCAGTTCGTAAAATATAAAAAAACGGCATTGACTTTTAATTGCCAATGCCGTTTTTAGTCTATGCTTGTGAATGCTTAGCTTTTTTCAAGGTCTTTTTAGGCTTAACTATTATAGGAGCAAGCAAACCTGAATGTCTAAGTAGAGGCTCAACCGACGGCTCACGTCCTCTGAAAGCTTTAAAAAGTTTGTCAGGCTGTATGCTTCCGCCAGAGGCAAGAATTGTCTCTTTAAACCTCTTACCTACCCGCCTCATTGCTTCATCATCGTCAAGTCCAACTTCTTCAAAAGCAGAAAAAGCGTCAGAACTGAGAATTTCCGCCCACTTGTATGAATAATAGGCTGAAGCATACGGGCCAGCAAAGATATGTCCAAAAGAACATAAAAATTTATTTTCTTCTATAGGCTCATAAACAGTTGTCTGCATTTCGATTTTTCTGGCTGCTTCAAAGGGAGTCATAGCCTTAGGATTATATTCGCTGTGCAGATAGAGGTCTGTTCTTGCCAATGAAATCTGTCGCAGCATTTGAAAGCCCGCCTGGAACTTTTTAGAATCGCATATTTTGTGAACGATTTCTTTCGGCAATGGTTCACCTGTAATGTAATGCTTGCTCATAGCCTTTAGTGTCGAAGGCAAAACACACCATCTCTCCATAAATTGGCTGGCAAGTTCAACCGCATCCCACTCTATTCCCTGAACTCCTGCAACCTCTGATTCGTCAACTGTTGTCAGCATAGCTTGAAGAGCATGTCCAAATTCATGAAACAGAGTGTTGATTTCAGTGAAATTCAATAGTGATGGCTTGCCGTCTATAGGAGGCATAGCATTGCAAACTATGTAAACAAGGGGATTTTTAATATTTCCGTTGATGATACGTCTGTTAAAGCATGGACTCATCCAAGCGCCGCTGCGTTTTTGCCCTGGTCTGGAAAAGGGATCCAAGTAAAATCTGGCGATCAGCTTGCCCTCTGAGTTCTTAACATCGTAAAGCCTTACTTCTTTATCCCACTTAGGGTAATTGGGATAATCTGAGAGTCCGATAGATACGTCAAAAAGTTTTGCTGCCAAATCAAACATGCCTTGAAGCACATTATCTAATGGAAAATAAGGTCTTATGTCTTCATCTTTGTAATCAAAAAGCTGTTCTCTAAGCTGCTCTGCCCAATAAGGCACATCATAGGCCATTATAGGGTCTTTTTGGCCATTAGCCAAGGCCAGCTTCTCCAAGTCATTTTTTTCTTTTTCGGCAAAAGGCTTGCTAGCAACTTCCAATTCATGAAGAACTCTCTGCACATTGGCTGGAGTTTTAGCCATTTTATTTGTGAGAGAAAAATCAGCGAATGTTTCAAATCCAAGCAAACTAGCCTGTTTCTTTCGTAACTCAAGCATTCTATTGATAATCGGAGCACTATCTCTCTCTGGCTCTGTTGCACGAGTTACATAGGCCGTGTGGACCTTTTTTCTTATCTCTCTGTTTTTACAATGTTTCATTATTCCCATAAAAACAGATGGCGCCAAAGTAATCAGCCAAGGCCCGTTTTCAGGAGTAGCCTTTTGAGCTTCTGTCGGAAAAGCTTCATTGTAGCTGCTGGCGGTCATGCTTAAAAGAGAATCCGGCCACCCTTCAGAATCAGCTGGTTCTGTTATTATAAGACGGTAATCGGCCAATGAATCCAAAAGATTGTTAGAAAACTTGCTTTCAAGCTCCTTCATTTCGTTAACTACTCTATTAAATTCGTCACGTTCTGAGCCTTCAAGCTCTATACCGCTGCTCTTTGCGGCAAACAGCCTTATATTTATAGCCCTGCGTTTAGCATTTGAAAGAGTTTTATAATATTGGGTTTTCCTGAGATTTTTCAGAGCACGATAAATTTTAGGGCTCTGTCCCATTTTTAAAACAAACTGTGTAATTCGGGGTAAAAACTCCGCATGAATTTTTCTAAGCTCAGGTTTGTTTTTTACAGCGAGCAAGTGTGATAAAGCATTCCAAGTATATTCTATTGGGAGCGACAAATCTTCTAAAGGCTTCATCAGACCTTCCCATGTAGGCTCATGATTAGCTTCAATCTTTTCAAATTGAGATTCTAGTTCTTCAAAAACATGGTTGAGAGCCGGTCTAAAATGCTCAGGTTTTATTAAATCATACCTGATGAATTCTTCCCGCAGCAATAATGGGTTGTCTTCCAAATTCATTTTATCACTCCTATTTTTTATATCTTTTTATGTTTTCTTTTTCATTCCGGCAAAGGTCTTAAGCTCATGAGCTGTAACTTCTGGTTTATATATGCTCATGACATAGGCTGCTGTCGGTAAAATACCGAATGGCAAAACCAGCAAAATCAAAATAAACAGAAGCACTGTGACAGAACCAAATTTCAAAGCTATTTGTTCCATATTAACCACTTCAAACAGAAAAGAGAAAAATACTGAAAACACAGCCAGCATAGACAAAAACACAAAGAACTTTATTTTCAGACCTTTATATCTGTTAGCCGACAACACTCTTGCCGAAAGAACAAAAGCATCTTCCAAAGGCAAAAGTCCCTTGCACTCTTCAACATATCCAAGACGCAAGATAGCATATAGTAACAGCAAAGCAGGCAATAAAACAAAAACCAACACTTTCAGCAATAAGGAAATACCCGTATCACTGAAAAAGCTAGCCTTAGACAAAAATGATAACGGCATAAAAACAATGGTCATGGCAGCAAAAATAACAACAAATTTAATGCTGACGGTTTTAAGAGCATAAACATGATTTTCCAATGAGTATCTCAATAACTGAAAGAAGCTGGTTCGTCTATGACTTAAACCTCGTTGCGTCAATATAGTTAAAAAAGCGCTCCAGTCCAAATAAATTATAAGTATAGTCAGCAAAAACAGAGTCGTATAACCCAAGATGCTCATATTTTGAGCTGCACCAAGAGATTCCGTAGGATTAGTCCAACTATGGAAAATTGGCAATGTTCCTCTCATAAAGAGGAAAACAAGCCATATAAAGAATACAAATGAAAGCAAGGTTTTCAGAAAAACAACCGAGAAAAACTTCTTATAAAGGTCAAAAGACAGTGACATAAAATTCAAAAAGGAAACATTTGGTGAAGGCACTAGAGCAAAAAGCTCCGGAATCTCCGAATAAAGAGATTTTGCAACATTCTCTCTTAAAGTCACTTCTTCAGGAGATTCGTCTCCCTTAGCAAGATGTCCCTCATAAACGTCAAGACCTAAGTTATAGAGGAAAGACTCCTCTCTCTCCATAATAGAAGTTATGTCATCTACAATGGCACTTGCAAAGTGTTTTGTATCGATCAAACAGCAACCTTCCGCGAGTTTTTCCTTGTTATTTTCAAGATCTTTTAAGATACCTAACGGAGTAGTCAGTTCATTGGTTACTTGCGATAAAATTCTTTGCTCGTTTTTATCTGCTTGCCCAGAGTCAATAGCATGCTTTGCAAGAGCGACAACCGCATCGCGTTCCGCACAGATTTTAGCATCAAAAGCTTCTGGAGTCAGTTCTGGCTCACCTGAAGAAAGCTTTTTGTTTTCTATTATGGCATTGGTTTCTTCTAAGAGATGAGTTCCATCACAGATGCTGTTCTCTGTAAATGTTTTAAGCATCAAATAAGAACGATCTCTAACACGGGGGTTAGAGTCGTAAAGAGTTTTGCATAATATCTGCTCCGCTTCTGAGAGCTTTAATTCATTAACAACATATAGAACGCTCTGTTTATAACGATTATTTTTCTTTCCGAGCAAAGTATGCAACAAGTCTATTACGTCTGTGGAAGCCGACTTTCCAAAAAGAAAAATCAAATTAGCCATCACCCTGTTATCAGAATCGCTTAAAAGCGGCTTCATATAATCTTTGGCGTTCTCATAATCCAATGTAGCGAGGGCTTCTACCGCATAGGATCTGATTCTGTTGTTCTTATGCACTAAAAATCGTTTCAGAATATTGACATAGTCTTTGGAAGAAGTTCTCTGTACCAGAAGAATCATTTTTAAAATTAAAAACTCATCTGTTTCTTCATCGAAAAGTTTTTTGAAGCTGGCCGGCAAGGTTGAAACCTCTGTCCAAAGCATGTAAGAAAGGGCAGCATAACGAAAAGTTTTGGAAGAGCTGGCAAGCCACTGATCTAATATATCTTGGTTAATCTCTCTGCAATCAGCTTGATAGGATTGCAAAAATTCAAACTTTTCTGAGTTTTTATTTATAATTTGCCTTTGCCTATGGCTAAGGCGTTGTATGCAGAAATTGTCCGCAAAATCTTTCATTTGTGCAATAAGCTCCGTTTTTATAATGCAAATAAGGATTTCTACATGACATTATAGCAGAGCTTGCAAATAAATGAAGATATTTTTTATATAACCTCTATTATAAGTCTGGCAGAACCGCTTGCACCCGCAGGGTCAGCAACTCTCAAAGTTATACTGTAATATCCTTTTTGAAGCGGAGCTGTGTACCGTGTTCTATTCCTTCTAGGATTTTCTAGTTCGCCGCCATCGAATTCCCAAGCCCAGGTTACAGGATCACCGTCGGCATCAAGCCATGAGGCTACAAGCTCTTGAGACTCCCCTGCTCTCATAACTGTTGAAGATGCAATAATATCAGCAATAGGAGCTCTGTTAGCAAAGCCCAAAGGAGTCAAGTTTACAAATACTTCCGCTTGAGCCTTTCCGTCAAAAAGCAAAACACCTGTTAAAGGCTTGTAACCTTTTGCTGTTATCCTTACCTCTTTCGCACTTTCATCAGCAACGGCAGGTCCCACGGTAACTTTGCCCCCAACTGCTTTTTTTGTCATCCCCCAAACGTTAACCGTCGCATCCAATGGAGAAGCGGTCAACAAATCCCTGATAACCATTTTTCTGAAAACTGTAGCAGGAGACAACTCAACGACTTTCTTAAGGTCAATTGTATTTTCAAAGACTGGAAAGGTTTCAGTTTTAGCTATCCATGGCGGACTATATTTTGGATGTTTAATTGCAATTATGCTTTGATATCCTTCCGGCACATTTTCTATGCTAAAACGCCCGAACTCGTCTGTTTTGGCATAGCAGGTTGACGAGTACCCGTCTATGTACACCTCCGTCCCAGTCATATCTCTGTCAAGGGTCTCATATCCTCCTGCTGATATAGCCTGTACAGAAAAATCCACCTTTCCTGAAACTCTGAAGGTTCTTGCTTTAGGAATCAGCTCTTCCCAATCAGAGAAACCGCCATCAGTAGCAGTAGAGCAAGCTGATAGCAGGAAAGGCAGAAGGATTAATATTGCTGCTAAATAAAAAAACACCGACCATTTTTTGCTTTTCATTCAGCTAAACGGTCGGCAGTTTTTTGAAGATTTTAAATAGTTAGAAACAAAATATAAAAAGCAGACAAGTCATATAGATTAGACTTTTTCAAGCAACTTTGCTTAGCTGCTTTGCCATTCTTATAGATGTTAGGTGGTTTTTTTAGCATTTTCAATAGCTGTTATAGTGTCTTGAACCCCAGCTAAAGTTTCTTGCACCTGTCCCTTCGTAATAGCATAGTTGACTAGAGTTTTTGCACCGCAATATGCTTCATAATCTTTTTTATCTGCTCCGTCAATCCACAAAGTGCTGTCTTTGTGATCCCATGATGTATAGGCTTCAGAAGAGACTATCTGATTATATCGTTCTTCAACTGCAGATCTATAATCTCTTTCTTCCTGACTTAAAGGCGTACTGGAACTCGCTGCGTCTGCAGAAGCTTTTCTATATCCTTCTATACTTGTACCTTTCTCGAGGTCTTCACCATCATTTTCGTTAGTCTTTCTTGCATCTTTATCCATAAGTGCCATTTGTATGGCTTCTTGATTAATTCTTGCCTCTCTCAGCTTCGCAGGATCTTTTGATAATTCAGCAATTTTAGCATTATACTCATCTTCGGTTTGAAAATCTTTCCTTGACGGTATGGTTGGCACATCGCCCAAGAACCTTTTCATATAATTATTTTCAATAAATTGAATCTCGCCCTCAAGACCTTTTTGCGCTTTTTTTGTATCATCGACAGTTTGCGACTTTTTCAAGTCATCTTTGAGGGAACTTAAACTAGATGAGTATTGCGAATGAAAGAACCAACGCTTGCCAATATCAACATCCCCAGAATCTTCATTAACCTTCTTTATATAATCTTCAAGCTGTCCTTTTTCCTGATTCTTTGAATTTAACATACTATCAAGGACTTCTCTTGGCAGGGATGCTAAAAAGTCTTCGTTCATTCCATCGCCAAAAGGATCTTCGCCCTCTTCTGCCGTTTTAATCACTTCATCTGATTCTTTGGTAAACAGATCTGCTAGAGAGACATAGTTTTGAGCCATTATTTGATTAAACTCATCTCTCATCACGATAGAAGTACGCTCTTCGTGATAAATGTCTTTACCAGTACCAGGAACTTTGGCTTTCCCGGTTACAACTATATCAAGCTTTGCTTGCTTCCCAGCCTCCCAAAGCTCATCTGCAGTCAACTTTTTTTTCTTTTCTTCGCCAGAGGCGGAAGCGCCTTGAGAATCCAAAACTATAGATTCTACTGATATAGATAATATTTTCTTACCTTTGCCGTCTTCTTCTCTAGAAAGAACTGAGCTATTCAGATTATAAGTTACCTTGCTGACAAATTCTTGAGCAAGCTTAACATTTCCATCTGTATTTTTTTCTTCATCACCTAATTCTTTAAAGACCTCAAAGGAAAAATTCAAGTCGTTTCTCTCTGCCGATGAACGTGAGTCAGCCGAGAGAGTGCCTTTTTTTATCGCCTTGAAATCCCTTGCCATAATTTCAGCAGTTTTCCTCAACTCACTCTGTAACCTTTGTCTAGTAGTAGACAAAGTAAACTGGCGCGAAATTCTGGACCACAAAGCATATCCGGCGGTCAAAGCCATTATACTTATAACCAAAGCCGCCATGACTTCAACAAAAGTAAAAGCGGAAAGTCTTCTTGGCTTTCTAATCATCGCTAATCTCCTGTCTCAAATTATTTCAGCATTATGATAAGCTGAACCCACCTTTACGGTTCTTTTTTGCTCTTCTGAGGCGGACTCAAGATCGCCTTTGTCAACCCAATTCATTTCTACAAAGAACCATATTTCGGCCAATTGATTCAGCTCGTTTCTTATCCCCTTGATCTTGGCTTTTAACTTAAATTGCTTTAAGTTTCCCTTCTTTCCTTCTTCATCAACAAACTTTTGTATATTTTCTTGGGTTTTCGGAAAGAAATCAGTATTAGAAAGGTCTTCTTCATTCTTTCCCTCGCTACCCAGCTCACGATATTTCTCCTCGTAAAGTTTGAAGGGAACAGATTTGCATTCTTCAATCAATTCTTGAGCAAGTCTCGTCGCCCTGGCATAGTTGCCTTGCTTCACAGTTGAAACAGAACCGAAGTCCACCAATCTCATGATGGGAATAAAGGTCAGAGCTATTATTACAGCAGCGATAAGAACCTCAAGAAGAGAAACTGCTGATTTCTGTTTAAAGAAAGTGCTAAATGGCATCAGTGAACCCTCCAAGATGCCCAAGCCGGGCTGAATGTTACGAAATATCTGTTAGGCTCAAACCTGCCTCTCTCAGGATGCAAACTGCCAAGAGAAGTTCTCACTCTTGAGCTTATGTAATCCAGCTGTACAGCTCCTCCCATAAGCGGCTTGTTAAAAACATCCGTAACCCAGTTTCCTCTAATTTGAAGACCTGCACCCATCAAGCTCATTAAACCCATATCTGTATAGAGGGAACCCTCAAAAAGAAGAGAGTCGGAAGTTGCAGGCACAATCAGTCCACCTGTACGGCAAATCAAAGAAAAATTGGTTCTCAAATCGCCGCGATCCGCACATCTTATGTTGCAGCCCAAGAAAAAGTTTCCAGAGCAAACTATAGCGCCCTTGCCCGTGACATAGAAGTCTTTTTTGTCGTCAAGAGGCGGAACAAAAGGCTCGTTGAAGGTGCCAATACTGTCAGCAACAAAAGTAATACCATTGAGCAAGAAACAATCTTTTTCGCCCACCCCTTCTATATCAACTTTTGTGGTTCGATTTTTAATGTCGTCCAAAAACTCTTGGTAGGTGTCATAATAATAAGTAGCTTTCTTAGCATATTGTTCGGCAGTGCTCAAGTTAGGGGGATAATTAGATAACAAAGCAGGGTCATATGAGTTTATAGCATGTTCCACATTCCCCTCATTATCCACAGGAGCCAAAGTTCCCAAGGAATAGCCATACTTTTCAGCAATAGTTTTCGTATACCAAATAGGGACAGGAAAGGGCGGTATAGTTATAGGAGGCCAAGGAGTCGGCAATCTATGTTCAGGCTTCAAACCGACTATCATCATGTTCCACTGACGATAAACCTTCATTACATTGCCCTCTATTTCTCTGGTCATAGTCGGATGCATAGCATTATTGCCAAAAAAATGGGTTCTATTATCAGATATTCCAGTGGTAGGCAAAGTATAAAACGAGTTTTTTGTGCCAAAATATGGCATTTCCCATCTTTCAAAGCTGTCACCGCCATCCATTTTTATTGGAACCTTGCTAAGAGTCTCTGAGCTGGCTTTTACTTCATTGAAAGCATAGTTTGCCATACCAAGGGTAAAATCCAGCAAGTGTTTACTGATGTCCATAAGATTAGGAACAACATTAATCTTGGCCATTTTCTTTAATTGCCCCATGACATCTGCCAAGCCCAAGCCTGAAGTCATATTCATTCCTAAACTAGGATTATTCTTTTGTTTATCTGCAGTCTCATCTGAAAAGGAGGTTCCCGTCATGCCTGCCGTATTTTTAGGAGCAGGAGCTCCTCCAGTTTCTTTAGTAAGCTTATCTGGCGCTTGTGCATCAGAAGGAGGAGTCTTATCTTTAGCGAATTCATTACTGGCTCCTCCGCCGTCTTTCACCACTCCTTTCATAGTCATGTGACCAGAGGCAATAACCATGCTGCTGCCAGGCTTAATAATAGATCCAACCTCCATAGATCTGAAAAGATTGTCTATACCAAGCGGCAGATCTACAAGTTTCTTGGTATCCGGCATATCTGGCACAGTTGTATCGCCTAGAAAACTGACATTGCACAACATAGGGTATGGGAAAGTTTCATCACCCTTGTAATTCAGTCTTATTAGACCAGGATATTCTTTCTTTTCGAGCTCATCCATTGTAGGAGGGGCTTTCTTTTTGAAAACATTGACTATTTTGCCGGGTATGCTCTTTATTTTGTTTATCATCTCACCCAAACCGCCATGGTCAATATTGTTAACATAGAATTGTCCCCCAGCGCTATTGAAGGTCAGATAGTCATTAGGAGAATTATTAACAAAGAAACTGTACATGGGAGCTATGGGTTCACAGTCTGCTACTTTAAAGTCTTTGACAGCAGAAATGCGTCTTTTCGTCTCTGTAGAACCTTTATATTTTATGCTGGCTTCACACTCTATTAAAAGTTGTCCATATTTTTCAAAGTGTAAATCCTTATCCGTCGGGGAAACACCCGAGGTTGCCAGAAAATCGGCAGGAAGAAAATCCTCCAAAGAAGTCTTCAGATTTTTCTCTAGTATTTTTTTGAAAGGATAAACAGGGGGGTCTTTACCCTTAAAAAGCACATCATTGAAAATCCACCTAGCAAAAGTATCTATCAAAAGATATTTTGATAATTCAAAGTCCTTGATACCCATGGCAGCAATTAGTTTGTCAAATTCCTTTACTAAATCCAGCTCTAGAGAAAATACTCCTCCGCCCAGGTTAATAGTAAAGTCAAACCACTTCATGCTATCAGGAAACTGTAAAATCATAGCTACATAGCCTTTGCCATCAAGAAAATTTTCAACGTCTTTTCTTATATTCCAAGGCAATTGGACTCCAGGAATTTTATAATCCTCATACTCTTTTCCCGGACCATATGAGAAAGCCTTATCCAGTTTAATATTTACCTTAACATCATAGGATTCGGCTCGGCCGTCTGTCATAAATTCTACAAGCTCATCCAAGGAGGTGCCCAAACCCTCAGCTTGCAAATCTTCCTTAGTCAAAGTTACTCCCTCAGTGACAAGAGCTGAGTTCGGCAAAGCAAGAAGTTTATCGGTTCCTAAGGAACTTGAAATAGAGCCTGAGCCTTCCTTCATAGGCAAGCGCAGCTGCAAAGGAATTGACTTTGCTGTTTCAAAAGTTTTAAAATCCTGCTCATTGGCATCTGTTTTAAGCAAAGTCATAGTTCTTTCAAGAGCAGCTTCCGCTAAATAAGTAGCCTGCAAGCCTTGAACACTCTGAGAAGTCTGCCTTCCTTGTTCTATGGTGGAACCCATGAACAAATAACCAATAATAATAATTACAGACAAAATGCCTATGATCACTACGAAGGCACTGCCACGCCTATTTAAAGTTCTTACTTTCATGCATTCCTCCATATCAAAGGTCATCGAAAATATCATCAAATTGAACGGGGAAAATACTGGGAGCATTCTTCAAGCTCTCCAGCATAACCTGTTTCTTTTCTGGACTAGAAGAAAGGTCTTTATCTAAAGTTTTCTGAAGTCCCGGCAAATAAGTATTATAATTTGCAGAGAGCTCTTTAAGCATAGCTGCAGAAGCTTTCATATATTTGCCAATCATCCTGCCTTGAGAGCCTGGGGGAAGAGCTGCAGCATATTCGGCATATTTTTTATAAGCTTCCGATGTTTTTTCTTTATTACCTTGCGCTTCATAAACTGCTATTAAAGAGCCCATCGCCATCACCTTAAGAAAAGTATTATCTGATTGTTCAGCAGTTCTCAAAGCAGCGGCATAAGCACGCTCCGCTTCCTCATAGTTGCCAAGCTCATAAAAATTATTGCCAATAGAAAGATCGTAATTATGTTCGGCTATCAACATCTCTTTTTGCTCAGTTGAAGCTCCCAATGGTATCGGCGGCACATAGTTTCTTGAGTGTTTTTCCATATGCTTTTTAAATTCTGCAATCTCTTGCATAACAGGCGAACTAGGAGTCACATAACTGCGTATAGAAGGAAAATTGCTGCGTTTGGAGACTTTCTCTTTGTTTTTTTTCTGGGCTTCTCCGAAATTCAGAGAGCTTTTACGGCTTGCAGAAGGTCTGTAAATCTTGGATGCCGCTATGTCAGGAGGGTCTTTAAAAACCAATATCAAAACGCTTATAACAACAGGAATTACAAAAAAAAGAGTAACTAGAAGAATAAATTTGTAATCTCCCGGATCAAGACGTTTAAAAACCGAAGATAAGGTTATTTTCTCAGGCTTCCTGCCCTGATTATTTGACATGAAAAAACACTCCCTCAGAAAGATAACTGTCGGTACACACCTCTTCACCAATTGTACGAATTTAAACGCTAAAAGTCTCAAAAAATTCCCTTTTATTGCAAAATAATCAAAGAAAAACGAACTTTTTTTGACATTTAGCAAAATAGATGATATATTAGCACTCGACTTAAATGAGTGCTAACAAAACTCAAAATATTTTTCACAAGGAGAATTATAATGGCACCTAAACAGCTTAAATACGGAGAAGACGCAAGAAGAGCTCTTGAAAAAGGCGTTAATACCGTTGCAGACGCAGTAAGATCAACACTAGGCCCCAAAGGTTGTTACGCTATCCTGAGCAAAAGCTTCGGAAGCCCCACTGTAACCAATGACGGCGTATCAATAGCAAAAGAAATTGAAGTTGAAGATAAATTTGAAAACATGGGCGCTCAGCTGGTAAAAGAAGTCGCCAGCAAGACCAACGACATAGCCGGCGACGGCACCACTACAGCCACTGTTCTGGCTCAAGCCATAGTCCAAGAAGGCTTTAAGAACACCACGGCAGGCGCCACACCTATTTATGTAAAACGCGGTCTTGAAAAAGGCTTAGCAAAAGTCTTGGAATCTATCAAAAACCAGTCCAAGAGAATCGACGACAGCAAAGAAAGTATCGCTCAGGTAGCTACTGTTTCTGCCAGAGATCCAGAAATAGGCAATCTCATTGCCGAAGCAATGGATAAAGTCGGCAAAGACGGCGTAATCACAGTTGAAGAAGCCAAGAGCTTTGATACCACCCTTGATTTTGTAGAAGGCATGGAATTCGACAAAGGTTATGTCAGCCCTTACATGGTAACAGACGCTGAAAGAATGGAAGCTGTTCTGGACAATCCTTATGTTCTTATAACAGACTCCAAAATCACCAACATCAAAGATATTCTCCCTGTTCTCGAGAGCGTAGTTCAGGCAAAGAGACCTCTTCTTATTGTTGCTGAAGACATTGAAGGCGAAGCTCTTGCAATGCTCGTAGTAAACAAACTCAGAGGCACATTCAACTGTGTAGCGGTTAAAGCCCCCGCATTCGGCGACAGAAGAAAAGCCATGCTGGAAGACATAGCTGTTATGACTAACGGCACCAAGATCAGCGAAGAAGTCGGCCTCAAACTCGAAAACGCTAACATCGAACATTTAGGTTCAGCCAAAAAGATAGTGGTTACAAAAGAAAACACCACCATCATTGAAGGTTCCGGCTCAACAGAAGATATAGCCAACAGAATCTCTCAGATCAAAAACCAGATCGAACACACCTCCAGCTCTTATGACAAAGAAAAACTGCAGGAAAGACTTGCCAAACTTTCAGGCGGCGTAGCTGTAATCAAAGTTGGCGCGGCAACCGAAACAGCCATGAAAGAAAGAAAAACCAGAGTAGAAGACGCTCTGAGCGCAACACGCGCAGCTGTTGAAGAAGGCGTTGTTGCCGGCGGCGGAATCGCTCTTCTGAACGCTCTCCCCACCCTTGATGAAATCAAAGTGGAAGGCGATGAGCGCATAGGCGTCAACATTTTGAGAAACGCTCTCAGCAGACCCGCTCACTTCATTCTTGAAAACGCAGGTCTTGAGCCCTCTCTCATAATCGCTAAAATCAAAGAAGCCAACAAACCCAATCACGGATACAACGTTCTCACAAACGAATATACAGACATGTTCAAAGCTGGCATCATAGACCCTGCAAAGGTCACCAGATCAGCCCTTCAGAACGCTACCTCCATCGCTTCTATTCTCATGACTACCGAAGTTTTGGTAGCTGACCTTCCCGAAGACAAAAAAGCTGCTCCTATGCCCGGAATGGGTGGCGGCATGATGCCTGGAATGATGTAATTTAAAAGCCGTAATCAATAAAAGCCTAACGAAAGGAAACTAAAAATGAATTTAAAACCTTTGAATGACAGAGTTATTATACAGCCCAAAGAAACAGAAGAAGTATCAAAAGGCGGAATTATCCTTCCTGAAACCGCAAGCAAAGAACGCCCCATAGAAGGCGTTGTGGTAGCTGTAGGCCCCGGCAAACTCAACAATGACGGCCAGAGAATTTCTCTCCAGGTAAAAAAGGACGACAACGTTGTGTTCTCCAAATATGCCGGAACAGAAGTTAAATTCGGCGAAGATTCTTATCTGATTCTCAAAGAAGAAGACATTCTGGCTGTCGTAGCGAACTGACAACCCGAGGAAGATAAAAATGAGCGTTAAAGAATTAAAATATAACGAAGACGCAAGGCGAACCTTGGCAAAAGGCGTGGAAGCTGTAGCTAATGCAGTTAAAGCCACCCTTGGCCCCAAGGGCTGCTATGCGGTCATCGAAAAATCATACGGAAGCCCCACGGTTACCAACGATGGCGTTTCCATAGCCAGAGAAATTTCTTTGCCCGACCCATTTGAAGATATGGGCGCTCAGCTCATCAAAGAAGTCGCAAGCAAAACCAACGATGTGGCCGGCGACGGCACAACCACAGCCACAGTCCTCGCTCAAGCAATGCTTCAGGAAGGCTTCAAAAATGTAGCTTCAGGAGCCAACCCTGTCTATATCAGACGCGGCGTAGACAAAGCTGTAAACAGGATCGTTGAAGAAATCGCCAATGTTTCTCAAAGGATCGATGACAACAAAGCCAAAGTAGCTCAGGTAGCTACAATTTCCGCAAGAGATCCTGAAATAGGCGAAGTCATTGCCGAAGCTATGGAAAAAGTAGGCAGAGACGGCGTAATTACCGTTGAAGAAGCAAGCACTTTTGACAGTTCGCTTGAATTCGTTGACGGCATGGAATTTGACAAAGGCTATGTAAGCCCTTACATGACCACAGATTCCCAGCGCATGGAAGCGGTTCTGGAAAATCCGTATGTTCTCATAACCGATGCCAAAGTCAATGCAATTAAAGAGCTTCTGCCCATTTTGGAAAAAGTAGTTGAGTTAAATCGCCCTCTCCTTCTCATAGCAGAAGACATAGCTGGAGATGCGCTTGCGACCTTGGTTGTCAACAAGCTCAGAGGCACATTCAACTGTGTAGCCGTAAAGGCTCCGGGTTTTGGCGACAACAAAAAAGCTATGCTTGAAGATATGGCCATCCTCACTGGCGGACTTCTGATCTCCCAAGAAACTGGCACAAAACTAGAGTCTGCGACAGTCAATATGCTTGGCAGAGCCAAACGCGTAATAGTCGGCAAGGAATCCACCACTATCATAGAAGGCGGATACGATGCTCAGCAACTCAAGAGCAGAATGGCTCAAATTCGCAAAACTTTGGAACTAACTTCCAGCTCTTTCGAAAAAGAAAGACTCCAAGAAAGACTTGCGAAACTTTCTGGCGGCGTCGCCGTAATCAAAGTCGGTGCTGCTACAGAAACTGAAATGAAAGAAAAGAAAACCAGAGTCGAAGATGCTTTGAGCGCAACACGCGCAGCCGTCGAAGAAGGCGTTGTCGCTGGCGGCGGTGTCACTCTTCTCAGAGCCGCTAAAATTCTGGAAAACTTCAAAAACGACCTGACAAACGAAGAACGAATAGGCGTAAACATTCTGGAAAAAGCTCTCGCTGCTCCGATTAACACCATTTTGTCAAATGCAGGATTGAACCCTGCAATCATAGCAGACAAGATCACAAATTCTGATAATCAGAATCTTGGTTACAACGTTATGACCGACGAATACGTGGATATGTTCGAAGCAGGTATAATAGACCCTGCCAAAGTCACAAGATCAGCTTTGCAGAACGCGGCTTCAATCGTTTCTATATTGCTCACTACTGATGTATTGGTAGCTGAGCCAAAAGACGAGACACCGCAACTCCCTGACATGGGATACTGATCTCTCTTGATTCCCCGCTTTTTTCTCTTCCCCGAAAGGGGAGAGAAAAAGGCTTTTATTAACTGGATTTTTATAAACATGCCTTTAACTGACAACAAAAATATAGACGCTGATGCCCTGAATGAAAGACAAAAAATCATTCTTCAGGAAATTTGCGATTCTTTTATAATGACAGGCGTGCCGGTCGGCTCCAGGACTTTGTCCAAGCTGAGCTCGCTCTCCTGCTCTCCTGCGACCATTCGCAATGAGATGTCAGACCTTGAGGTAATGGGGTACCTGGCAGCCCCCCACGCATCAGCAGGCCGCTTGCCTACTGAAAAAGGCTACAGATTCTACGTTTCATGCCTCATAAAGTATGAGAAAATAAGCAATTTGGAAGAAAGCATAGTAACCAAACTGCAAAGCTTAGCTCAAAGAGAAGACTTGGAACTGGAAGAGCTGCTCAAACAAGCAGTCAGATTTGTTTGCAACCAAACCGGTCTGGCAGGTCTGTTGTTAATGCCACAAATGAAATCCGCAGCTCTGGAACATATAAAATTTTTCAGAATTCTTTCAGACAAACTGATGGTAATTATGATTGATCAGCTCGGCAATATAGATAATACAGTTGTAGATATTGCACCTGACATTACCGATGAAATGCTAGACAGAATAGTAATGCTTCTGAACGTGAAACTCTGTCATCAAAGAAATGCCAAGGTCGAGCAAGGCCAGATAAATCACATAAAACAGCTGCTGGGAAAATATAATGAACTTTTAAACGCTTTGGTTGCCAAGATCAAAGAGTCTCAACAAAAAGCTCATACCGTACACAACCCTCTGCTTATTGACGGATTTGCCAATATTCTTGAACAGCCTGAGTTCAGCGAGCCGGAAAAAATGAAAATGCTTCTGCAAATGCTGAATCAAAAAGAAGAATTATTGGAACTTCTTTCAAATTCTCTGGATCAACGACCCCAGATTATGGTAAACATAGGAACCGATTCCGGACTGGCTTTGAATGATATGTCACTAGTTACCGCTTCCTACTCCGGACCTAATCAGTCCATAGGCAACATAGGCGTGATAGGTCCACTGAGAATGAACTACGGACAAGTGGTAGCTATATTGGCACAGCTTTCAAATGCTTTAAGCCGGGTTTTTATAGGCCAACATTAAGTTAAGCTCTAGACATGGTTATTTTTCAAAGGTGAATATAAAAGATGAAGAAAGACAAAAAACAAGACTCCCCAAAAAACACTCAAGAAGAAGTAGAGTTATCAGAGGAAAGCAAGACAAAAGCTGAAACTGAAACTTCTTCAGATGATAAATCTTTTAAACAGCTGCAAAAAGAGCTGGAGGATACCAAGAACAAATATTTCAGAGCTCTAGCCGACTATCAAAACCTGCAACGCCGCACTGAAACTGCTCAGAGCGAAGCTCGCAACAGAGGCGTAGAAGACTTTCTGAAAAACCTTCTCCCAGTATTGGACACCTTAGATAAAGCTGTTGAACAGCTTGCGGTCGCAAACGTCGACAAATCTTTTGCAGACGGCTTTGAGATGTTTGCAATTCAATTTTCAGATATGCTCACAAAGTCGGGAGTAAAAGAAATACCTGCTATCGGTAAGCCTTTTGATCCTACAGTCCATGAAGCTATGTCCCATTCATACAAAGAAGGCGCCGAAGAAAACGAAGTAATACAGATTTTTGTAAAAGGTTACACTTATAAAGACAGAGTTTTAAGAACGGCAAAAGTCGTTATTAACAGACCTCAATAATATTTTTGAAATTATTTAATTCAACCATAAACACCTACAAGGAGGACACATCATGGGAAGAGTTATAGGAATAGACCTTGGAACATCTAACTCGGCTGCTTCAGTTATAGAAGCTGGCAAGCCGGTAATTATACCCAGCGCGGAAGGCAATTCCCTAGGCGGAAAAGCATTCCCCAGCGTTGTGGCTTTTACCAAAGACGGACACAGACTTATTGGCGAACCCGCAAGAAGACAGGCTACCACAAACCCTGACAGAACCATTCTTGCCGCCAAGCGCAAAATGGGATCAAACCATAAATATAATATAGACGGAAAAGTTTATACTCCGCAGGAAATATCTTCTTTCATACTTCAGAAAATTAAAGCTGACGCTGAAGCTTTCTTAAACGACAAGGTAACAGGCGCTGTTATCACAGTTCCAGCTTATTTTGATGACGCTCAAAGACAAGCCACCAAAGACGCGGGCGCAATTGCAGGTATTGAAGTAAAGAGAATAATTAACGAACCTACCGCAGCCGCTCTTGCATACGGTCTTGACAAAGAAGGCGAAAGAAAGATTTTGGTTTTTGACCTTGGCGGCGGAACACTAGACGTTACTATTCTTGAGCTCGCAAGCGGCTTGGTCGAAGTTAAATCAACCAACGGAGACACTCAGCTCGGCGGCACCGACATGGACGCAAGGCTTATCGACTACATAGTTGACGAGTTCAAAAAAGCCGAAGGCATTGACTTGTCAAAAGACAGCATGGCAATGCAGAGAATCCGCGAAGAAGCCGAAAAGGCCAAAATTGAGCTCTCAACCACTACCAGCACAGACCTCAACCTGCCCTTTATTTCCGCAAACCAGGATGGTCCCAAACACCTTACAATGACCATCACCAGAGCGAAACTTGAACAGCTGATCGACGACGTTGTAAAACGCTGTCTCACTCCTATAGACAATGCTCTGAACGATGCTGGTTTCAAGAGATCCGAAATTGACCACATAATCATGGTCGGCGGTCCTACAAGAATGCCCATAATCCAGAAGCTTCTCAATGACCACTTCGGCAAAGAGCCCGAAAGAGGAATTGACCCAATGGAATGCGTCTCTATGGGTGCTGCTATCCAAGCTGGTATCTTGGACGGAGACGTAAAAGACATTCTTCTTCTTGACGTCACCCCCCTCTCTCTCGGAATTGAAACTCTCGGCGGCGTAATGACTACACTCATTAAGAGAAACACTACTATTCCGACACAAGAAAGCCAAGTTTTCTCAACAGCGGCAGACAATCAGCCCGCAGTTTCAGTCCACGTTCTTCAGGGTGAAAGACCCATGGCGGCTGACAATAAAACTCTCGGACGCTTTGATTTGGTCGGCATCCCCCCCGCGCCTCGCGGCGTGCCCCAAATCCAAGTCACATTCGACATTGACGCTAACGGCATAGTAAACGTTTCTGCGAAAGACCTCGGAACCAACAAAGAGCAGAAAATCACTATCACCAACAGCTCTGGCCTGAAAAAAGATGAGATCGACGAAATGATCAAAAAAGCTGAACAATTCGCCGAAGAAGATAAAAAGCTGAAAGACAATATTGACACAATGAATACGGGCGAAAGCCTTGTCTATCAGACCGAAAAAACTCTCAGCGACTTGGGCGACAAGATTCCGGCCGAACTAAAAGGTCAGATTCAGAGCAAAGTCGATGAACTTAAAAAGGCTCTGGAAACCAAGGATACCGCAAATATCAAAGCTAAGATAGAAGAGTTGCAACAGACAGCTCAAAAGATGGGCGAAGCCATATATGGCAACCCCAATGCTCAGCAGCAACAAGCACATGCAAACGCAGCAGGGCATACCGCTTCAGCCAGCGATAACGATCCGAACGTTGTTGATGCTGAATTCAAAAAAGCTGACTGATAACGACTGACATATCCTCTCTTCCTTCAGGAAGAGAGGAAAATACAACTGGAGTCACAGATTAATGTCAAAACGTGATTATTACGAGGTGCTCGGAGTCGCCAGAAATGCCGACGAAAACGAGATCAAAAAAGCGTTCAGGGATCTTGCCCGCAAATATCACCCTGATGTTAGCAAAGAAGCCAATGCTGATGCCAAGTTCAAAGAAATAAACGAAGCCTATCAGGTTCTGTCTGACAAAGACAAAAGAAGCGCTTATGACCAATTTGGCCATGCCGGCCTTAATGCGGCAGGATTTGATTTCCGTGACTTTGGCGGATTCAGCAGCTTCAATGACATCTTCGGAGATCTCTTCTCCGGCATGTTCTCTGGCGGAGGCGGATACTCATCTGCTTCCAGAGGAGCTGTTCGCGGAGCCGACCTTCGCTATGACTTAACAATTGATTTTGAAGAAGCCGTATTCGGCTGCGAAAAACAAATAAAAATCAACAGACCCGCCAACTGTACGGAATGCGGCGGTTCTGGCGCAGAGCCTGGAACAAGCAGCAAACAATGTCCTGTTTGTAACGGTTCAGGTTCTATTTCAATATCTCAGGGCTTCTTTGCCATGAGACGCACCTGCCACCAATGCCAAGGTTCTGGAGAAATCATTGAAAAACCGTGCAAAACCTGTAAGGGAAGCGGCAAAATCAGCCACGAACAAAACATAGACGTGAAGATTCCTCCAGGAGTAGAAACCGGCAGCAAACTTAAACTTGCAGGCGAAGGTGAACCTGGCTCAAAAGGCGGTCCCAACGGCAACCTTTATATATTCCTGACGGTGAAGAAACACGACTTTTTCGAGCGAGTCGGCGACGACATTATATGCGAAAAAGATATCACCTTCCCTCTGGCTGCATTAGGTGGCGAGATTGAAGTGCCTACTCTTAAAGGCGTTGTAAAAATCAAGATACCGCCTGGAACTCAGACGAACAAGATTTTCCGTCTTAGAGGCTACGGCTCAAAATCCCTTAGAGGCGGCGTAGGCGATCAGCTAGTTAAAATCTTCGTCAGAACTCCCACAGAGCTGAACAAGAGACAAAAGGAACTCTTGATGCAGCTGGCTGAAGAAGACCCTGAATCAAAAGCGACTGGTATAGGCTCGGGCAAATCTTTCCTCGACAAATTCAAGGAAGTCCTCGGCGGATAGAAAAAATTGTACCCGATAATAAATTTTTAGGCACACAGTACTAGTAGACTGTTGTGCCTAATTGTTCGTTATCGGGTACATTTATTTTAGGCTTTGTTCTCTGTTTTTCAAATCTTAAAGTTTCAACCATTTAATAATATCTTAAAGCAGTCGTTGGCTGTAATACTGAGTTGAAAAGTGTTTCACTACCCTCTACCCCATACGCCCTACACTCCCTCTAGTGCGATTGTTGCATCAAATAACCATGAATAGTCCATGTTGACTGCTTGTCATTTAATAGAGAAGTTTTAGCTGCAACAAAGCACTAGTCAGCCTATGAGCTCCCGCATTCTCTCCTCAAGTTTCTCACTAATGATAGCAAGCTCTTCAACTTCGGCGTTGCTCTTAGCAATAATCTCTGTAACCTTTGCTTGATAGGAACTGTGTTTTGCCCCCACCTTACGAAACTCGTCATGAAGCTCAGTCATTCTGCCGTGAAGTTCTTTGAAAAGCTTATCGCATCTCCTATGTAAAGCATCATAAGATAACAATCGTGCATTATAAGTTGGATGACTTTTAACTTCTGAAGCAGCATTCTCCATTTCAATGCGTTTGTTTAGCGCAGCAGAAGCAATGTCCCAGATTATTTGTTTGTTAGACAGCAGGTCAGGGCAATGTTTCTTAGCCCAATCATCAACATCTTCGCTTGACATACGAGAGGCTATGAACCAAAACAATGCTGCTCCCAATGATACTAGGATAACCGAAAAAACTGGTGTAACTAATAATAATTGCAAAAATGCCAGATATTCCATAAAACAGTTCCTTCAGAATCTTGATTTCTTCTGTAAAAGAGCTCTTATATACTAGAGTATGCCAGCTAAAGCTTCATGTATTTTTATCCACAGATTACTATAGACGAATTTAGTCGAGTATCTATTAAATTTTCTTTTCCGGGCATCATAAAACACTTTCACTCTTTCATCTAACTTAGGCAAAGTCGTCTTTTCAATTTCTTTAATCAGCTGTTCATAAGCAAAATGGGCTGGATCCTGTTCAGGAGCTCTTCTCATAGTTAACAAAACTCTATTTAAGGTTTCCAGTTCACTTTTTGCTTTTTCTAATATATTTGAAAGTTGCTTTTTACCTGCAATTAAACCGGGAAAATGAACTGAAGCAAAGGAGTTACGCTTTCCCTCCAAGACGCTATAGTAAATGCCCGCTATTGTAAGCAGAATAAGACCTACCATCAGCATTATCACACCGCCCAGAATAAGTTTCAAAGTAGCATCCATAAAAAATAACATGCCCACGGCTATGAGCAAAAACATTATTAAGTCATATTTATTTGGAGGTCTCTTTTTCTTCATATAAAAAACTCAATTTAGAGATAGCAGATATTTTATATCATTATTCGAAAGATTTATCCAACTCAAGCAAGTTTTGATTTTTACCTGCTTAGTTAGTTTTTTTCGTTTGTCTTTAGGATATATTTTATCTTGATTTTACACTTTACATTATTAAAAGTCGCCTCTCTGTTCGTATTTGCGGCAAAACTCGCTTTCCAGACTGAAAAAAGAGAGTTATTAAGGGTACCAAAGAAATGTTTTGGTCTTTTCTGCAATAGTTGTCCTGCGTTTTTGGTTTTGTTTTTTGCTACTCCCTACCCCCTAGTCCCTAAATAAAGGTCTGTAGATAAAAAAAGTTTTAGAAAAAGGGAGTGCTAGCAATTAACGAATGGGTTTATTTCCTTGCCTTCTTCTGTCCAGCCGAGGCTATTTATTTTCATGCAGTGGCGGCCTTTTTGAGGAGCGAACTTCTCTTCGGTTTCTCCGACAATAACAGCGCCGCAAGGAATAAAGCCTTCAGGAAGCTTAAGCATATCCAGCAGCTCTTGGTTTGCCAAAGCTCTTCTGAATGTACCCCAAATCATACAAGAGCCTATCCCCAAGGCAGTCGCTGCCAAACAAATATTTTCAGCTACTATGCCAGCATTTGCATATTCCATGTTCTGCAAGTCTGACTCAAAAGGTTTTACAGAAATTACTATCATTTGTGGAGCACCGTGAAAAGGATGGGATTCTTGCCCCTTTGCTCTAGAATCATTCTCTTCAAAAGCGTTCATAATTACAGAATCAGAAACTACTGTCAAATGCATGTTTTCATATCTGCAAACGGCTATCGGTGAAGCACAGGCAGCATCAAGCAACTGTCTCATTTGCGACTGGCTGATTTTATTTCCTGTATAACTCCTGACTGACTTCCTGGCATAAATTGTGTCAAATATGTTCATATCTCTCTCCTTGTTTTGTCTCTTTAGGCATTATAGCACAAAGAGAGCAGCAAATGGCGAGCTTCAAAAACGGAATTCACTCAACACCGAACGCAGTAAAGTATACCATCATAAATAATAAGAAAAGCACAAACCATGTTATCAGGCTGACTGGGAATTGATCAATCAGGTGTGTTTTGATTGCCTTGAAAACATCTTTTAAGATGATTTTTTTCTGTAACGCTGCTTTTTGCCATTTTCGGATATGGTATAAATTAGCGGGTGCTACCCTCGACCCACTGTTTTTTTTAATCTGTTTTTAAGAAGCCAATTTTAGCAAAAACGATTTAAGTTTTTGCAGAGTCTGTGATTAAAAGCTCAAATTGAGCAAATTTATTTGGGCAATCTGGCTTTTAATTACAGACGCAGGACAAAAGAATTTTGTCATTGGTTTCTTTATCTGCGGCCATCTGCGTCATCTGCGGATTTTAAATTTCAGGTCTTATCTGTGTCATCTGTGTAATCTGTGGATAAAAAAGGAGAAGGAATTTTTAGCTGCAATACAGCACTAGCCGTCCGCTTGCAGGAGTTTCTCCGTTATTTTCGCGTTCAACAGCCCTGCTGGTACGCTGAATAAAATCGCAGCTCCAAAATACCAGTAAAGATTAATCTTTGCTTTAAAAAGAAAGGATATAGCCAAGAGCTGAGCACTGTTGCTGGCTACAGCTCCAAAGATGCTTTTTAGTGAGAGCGAAATCTTAGGAGCCGCTTTATGCAAAAATGCCATTAAGACAGCAGATGAAACGGCTCCGCTGAATGACATAAAGTGAAAAGGCGTAAAAAGCGAACCCAAAATCAAAGCCGAAAGAAAGGTTCGCCCTGCCGCAATCAATATGGCTTCCGATGCTGAAAGTCTTATCACGGCATAAAGAGTCAGTATATTGGCAAGCCCGACCTTGACCCAAGGAAAAGCAGCAGCTATGGGTGCTTCCAAGCATTGCAAAGCTGAAGCCGCCGCTATCAGCACTGCAATTTTAGCTGTTTTTATTAAAGTTTCATATCTGGCATTTTCCATTTTGACCTTTTACTAAGAGCTTATTGCAACTAAATATTTCTTTTTAACTTTTTTATCCGCAGATAAACACAGATTAACACAGACGAGATTTTAAGCACAGTGACATGCCCCCTAAAGGGTGACACTTTTTTTCTGAGCGAACATTCTTTTTTACACTCTACATTTTATATTTTGGGTTTCGAATATTTATAAGCAGCTAAAAACTGTTGGAAGCTTGAGTATCAGAGTTCTAAACAATTATTTCTAATTTATACTTTATAATTTCTAATTTAATTAAGCTCGCCACCAGCCACTCATCACTCGCCACGGTGCTGTTGCTGCATCAGATAAGCATAAAGCATTTATTAACTTTCTTGAAATTAAACAGGTAACTTTTAGTGAAAAAGCAGCACTAGCATTAGCTACTTCGTGACAGCGTCTACTTCTGAGATTGCTCTTTGTTTTTCTCCTATAGGTTCGACCATCAGCATATTGGGAATACATATTATGCTCTCCCCTGCCCCCGCGAAACCTTGTCTCATACAGTTTTTGCCAGGACATTCTGATGATTTGACTTTTACTTTCCCATCCTTGGCAAATTCAAGAACAAACTTGCCTGCAAGAGCGTCAAGCTCATAAATTCCAGATTCTGGTGCTATTATAGTGATTTTTTCAGGTTTATCTCCAAAAGAGGAAATTTCATATTTGATAATTCTGCCCTTATCAGCAGTGCCTAACAGAAAAAAAATCGGAGCTAATAAAAGCAATAAAATAATAGTTGCCCAATCACTCTTATTGAAGAAAATCGGCTTTTGACTTTCTTCGATACTTTCCAATGAAACCTGCCCTTTTGTCTCCTCGCAATTCATATCCTCTGATTTAGAGTCTTCAGTTTCAGATGAATCTGACAAAGAAGAGTCAGGTTGTTCCAATTTGGAAATATCGTCAGAGTTGCGCATTTTGCCTCTTCGGCAAAGTGATATAATTTTTTGCCGACTCCGAAATAATCCGCCTTCCATCAGCCGTAATGAAAAATGCTGCTATTTTAGAATTTTCCGTAAAAGATATGGCTTTCTCTTCAGGCATTGCAAACAAAGCCGTGCTTAAAACATCCACAAAAATTGGACTATCTCCTATTACAGTTACAGAAACAAAGCTCTCAGCAGGTCTTCCTGTCATAGGGTCGAATATATGGTTTAATTTTTTGCCTTCTACCTCTATAAATCTTTCGTAGCTGCCAGAGGTTGAAACAGCTTTTCCACCTGGCAAAACAATATGAGCCGCCAAGGAGTTGGGGTTTTCATCCAGAGGGTCTTTTACTCCTATTTTCCACAAAGAGCCGTCTGGCTTTGTACCTTCTGTTATTATATCGCCAGCATCATCGATCAAAAAGTTCTCATATCCCTTTTGCAAGAGAGCCTTTTTACATTCTTCCAATGCAAAGCCGCCTGCTATACCACCCAGATTTATTAAAGTTCCTCTTTCAGTTTTTATCTCTTCTTCTGAAATATGTACATTGTTTTGAAATGAAGCTAAATGTACAATCGCCTTAATATCTTCATCAGCGGGAATTCTTGGGTTTTGGTCATAAAATCCGTAAGCTGCTTGATAAATTGCAAATGACGGATCAAAGTAACCATCTGTCTCTTTCACATATGAAAGAGTTATCTCCAGCAAGGCTTTAAGTGTTTCAAAACCAGCTTCTCCAGCCTTGATCAAATGTCTTTTATTTAAACAGGAAAGAGCCGACTTTTCTTCAAAAAAAGAAACTTTGCGCTCGACATCAGAGAAAATTTGAAAAACCTTATCAAAAGCTGCTTGCGGGTCTTTTGAATATACTGATGTAGTCACATAAGTATCCATCGCAATTATAGTTTTGCGATAAGGGGTATTCGAGGAGCTTTGAAAAGTTCCTAAATACAAAAAGAGCAAAATCGCCACTAAAATGACAAAGAGGAGATTTTTACTCATCGCCAAGCTCTTTCAAGCTGCTGCATTATTCTGACTCTCAGCAAGTTATGTTTGTTACTATTTGCCGAGCTGTTCCTTGAGTTTGATGTAAAAATTATATTTTTTTTGATAATCAAGCAAGGCATCTAGGGTGACTCTGGTCTGAGGACCGCTTTCACGAAGTAAGCGGACATACTCATTATAGGCTTCAGTATATTCCTTGTAGGCTTTGTCATATTCCTGCTCAAGTTTATTTTGTGAGACAGGATGCTGCTTAGTCTGTACAGCTTTGCGTTTCAAGGGGGGAACAGGCGAACGCGTAGAAACAGAGTTCGAACCATCCTGCATGCAACCAGACAAACACAGAGTCGCTAAAAGCAATGCTGGTAATTTATACTTGTTCATACAGGGAATTCCTCCATGTCCGATTATATCCGATAGACTCCAATGTGTCAATAAAGGCACTCACCCAGCGGACTTAGGAAAGATTATTGAAAAGCATGAACCCAAAGCTTGTAAGAGTTGTTTAATGTTTCAAAATCATAGCCGACAACCCTATTCAAAGCTTCTGAAATAGTCATGTCTTTGCCCAAGGCATCACATATCTTTGCTAAGCTTTTTTCTCCGTGTTTCTCCACTATGTATCTGATCGCCAAATAGGAAGCAATATAAGCTTTTGTAGCTTCATTTCCGTCTTTGGAGCGAAACATTTGCTCAGCCTCACTCAAATCAGGCAAGCTGTTATTTTCAATCATATGTTTCATAAGGCCTTCATAGTCAGGTCTTATGATATCAGGCGAACCAAACCAAACAGTGAATTCCTGATATTGAGCTATTCCCTCATTTAACCAAGTGGGTATATTCCCCTTGGTTTTCATATGAATAATGGCATGAGTGAATTCGTGAGCCAGCAGTGCTTTAGCATAAGTCGGATGCCTGTATCCTCTGGTAAGAGGAACATGTATGTGGAGCGTATCTATGTGAGCCCCAAACCACTCCATAGCCCCGCTTGCCGCATAATCTTCTCTATTCATGAAAGTCACTCTGACTTGCATATGAGGATCAAAGTTCAGAAAAGAAGTCACCTCATAATACACATCGTCCAAAGCCTCAAATGTCATACAGCCTATGTCCTCTTCTGAAGTCCCGGCAAAGCTGATTATGAATTTTTTATCTTTAATAATCGAGGCGTCTTCATCACCAGATACATAAGTCTTAGCTTTGGATAAAAGTTCCCGCATATCATCTATCAGCTCATCATCTGGCCGTTGCATTGAATATTCAAGCAAATTCAAAGAATACTCCAATATATCTTGGGCTCTTTCAAAATCATGGTTTTTATATCTAGCATAGGCATGCCAATAAGCTAAGAGAAAATCTTCCGCATTATTTTGTTGAGGAAAAGCAAAAGATTCCGTCGCTCTGGCATATTGTGCAGTTTTCAAAGCTGTTATTCCAGCTTTGATGTGAGCCATTTCGTATTCAGGGTTTAACTTTGCAGCCTGAATATAGGCATTGACGGCCTTATCATTATTCTCATAAAAAAGGTAAAAATCACCTTTCAACATGAAGACTTTATGATCCTCAGGCAGAAGCTCACAGGCCCTAGAAAACATTGTTTCAAGCTCATCATATTGAGCAGTTTCCAGAGTCAAAATCGCTTTTGTTGTAAGAAGTGCGGCATAATCATGAGATTCACTGGGAGACAGGTCTCCTGAACGGGATTTAGTTTCAAAAATATCAATAAGCTTATCATAATCACTTAATGACGGTTTACTGCCTTTAGCTTCCAGTGCCAAGCCAAAGATAGTAGCACTGCTCTTTACATGTATAAAATCTTCCTTAAAAAGTCTTACTGGAATTGTATTCTGCGAATAGGCTGTAGAAAGAGAAAAAAACAGTATTATGAGAACAATTAAAGACTTAGAACATCTAAAGTTTCTATTCATTTTTATATGTAAACTGTACACAGGATGTCGAGCTTTAATAATGTAAAGTGTGTATTGTGGAATGTAAAAATAAATGTTTCTTAATAAAAGCTAGATTACAGTTATTTATTATGACTCGATAAGCAGTTATCAGTTGTAGTATTGAGTTCTAAACAATTTTTTCTAATTTATACTTTATAATTTTTAATTTAATTAAGCTCGCCACCCGACACTTATCACTCTTATTTTTTGCTACCCCCGACACCCCATCCTCCAAACCCTGCTTTTAAAGGTTATGAGCCCAGCGTTTGTAATCATCATTGAAGGTCTCTAGATCACTGCCTATAGTGTCATCCAGAGCATCTGATATATTCATGCCTTTACCCAGAGCATCACAAATATCGGATACAGTTCTTTCGCCGTATGTATCGACTATGTACCTTACAGCTAAATAAGCTGCTACATAACCTTTTCTGGCTTCATTTGCATTGGGAGATCTGAACATTCTGTCTGCTCTCATTAAATCGGGAGCACTCTCACTCTCGATCATATTTTTCATGATACCCTCATGGTCTGGTCTAATCGTTTCCAGAGAACCATATTGAGTGTTAAACTCCTGATATTGAGCTATGCCTTCATTCAGCCAGGTGGGTATGTTTCCCTTGGTTTTCATATGTATAATCGCATGAGTAAATTCGTGAGCTAAAACTCCTTTGACATAGTCAGGAGTTTTATACCCGCTTTTCAAGGGAACTATGATATGAGCGCCAACAGCAGATGCCGCAGACCATTTCATAGCACCGCTTGCCGCATAATCATCGCCTGTAAGGAAAGTTACTCTCACTTGGGTATGAGGATCAAAATCTAAAAAAGAAGTCACTTCATAGTAGATTTCATCCAAAGCATCCAAGGTCATATCCCCAATATCTTCCTCTGAAGAACCTGCATAACTGATTATAAATTTTTGATCTTCAAATTGTGTAGAACCTTCATCGCTGGCTATATATCTTTTTACCGTTCTCAAAAGCTCTTTCATATTATCAATGAATTTTTGCTCCGGCTTCTTTGTAGCATATTCGATTAAATCCAAGGTATTCTCTAGAACATCCCGAGCATTTTCAAAATCATGATTTTTGTAGCAAGCATAAGCCAGCAAATAGGCTAAAAGAAAGTCGTCTGTGTTATTTTGATGTGGATAAGCAAAATACTCGGCAGCTACATCAAACCTGCCAGTGTTAAATGCTGTCATTCCGACCTTTACTTGAGCCATTTCGTATTCGGGCTCAAGTCTTGCTGCTATTTCATAAGCTTGCAAGGCCTCTTCATTTTTTTTCCGATAAACGTAAAAGTCTCCCTTTAACATGAAAGCACGATAATCATAAGGAACCATATCAGCTGCTTTCAAAAACATTTCTTCAAGGTCTTCAGGATATGCGGAATCAAGGCTCATAATAGCAGAGACCGTCAAAACTGAAGCGTAATCATGGCGTTCATCCGGAGTTAAAGCCTCGCCTGAGGAATATTTTTTATTGAAAAGTTGCAAAATCTTGTCATAGGCTTCAAATAAAGCCTTCTGATCTTTACCTGTCGAAGCTACAGTAGCAATCAAAGTTTCATCCCTGAGTTCCAAAAAGTCCCCAGAAAATAGTTTCACAGGCAATAGAGGTTTTGTATAAGCAGTCGAAATAGAGAAAATTAAAATTAGGCAGACTGCTGAAAACAAATAGGAGTTGTTTGCTGGTCTCATAAATTCCTCTTTTCGCATTAATTATATAGTTTCTTAAATTTTACCAAATTTATGAGATAAATAGAAGATTCTTTACAAATCCGGCAATTAATAAGTTCCTAGCTTGAAATGAAGCCGTAATTAGCGCTACAATCGCTGAGTCTGTAACAAAATTAGAAAGGCTAATCGGATAAATGATGTGCAAGTTTCGCCAGATTTGTTTTTCAGCTGCCGTCTTGTCAGCAATTCTCATGAGCGGCACCCTGTTTGCCTATCAAGACAGCATTCAGGAAAACTTCAAATATGCCTTAGGACTATATCGCAAAGGCTTTTTTAAAGAAGCTGACATAGTCTTGGATAAAATAATAAAAGACCCCCGTCCATTCGACCAAGCTGATGAAGCTTATTTTTGGTTGGCTGAAGCAAACTACAAGCTGGAAAACTGGACTAAAGCAGCTGCCTGCTATACAGAGATTACAAACAATTATCCAGAAAGCCCTTATTATGACCGAAGCGCTTATGGCCTTGGCTGGACTCACATGAAGGATATGAACCCAAAATCAGCCTTGGAAGCCTTTGCAAAAGTCAGCAAAAAAGATAAAGTTCTCTACACTGACGCAGTCATGAAGCGCGGATACATACTTGCAAAATACTCCTTTCCGCCGCAACAAATCATAGACACCTACGAACTTTTGAAACCCTTTGAGCAACTGGATCAGACCATGCGTTTTGACGCATACCTGCAAACAGCCATAGCCAAGTTCAATCTAAGCATCTACAGACAAGCACTGCCGGACTTTGAAAAAGCTTTGGCGATCACACCCAACCCCGAATCAGCAAGAGACATATTGTTTTATATGGGTGAATGTGCCTTCAGAACCAAGCAATACAAAGAAGCTATAGCCTATTACGAAAACACCATAAAAGCAGATCCTGATTCCTCATCGGCTCATAAAGCCGCCTACTCTATGGCTTGGTGCTATATATATATGGCTGACAACGACAAAGCCGCTGATATACTGAAACAGCAAGTTGAAAATCCGAAATCGGCTGTTAGAAGCGCTTCTTTGAAAACTTGGGTGGATATACTTCTGAACCTCCGAAAGTTTCAGGAAGCAGCTGACTCTATAGACAAATACCTTTTCGTCTTGAGCGTTAATGACCCATTGAAACCTGAGTTGGCATACATGAAAGCCCTTGCTCTTTATTCGCTAAATCAATTCGGAAACAGCGAAAGAGCTTTCAAAGAATTTTTAGACAATTACAAAGATTCTCCTAGAGTATACGAAGCTACTTACAGACTAGGTCTTTCATACATAGGACAAAAAGACTTTACCAAAGCTATAAATACCCTTCTAAAACTTGCTGAAAACACTAAAACTCCAGCTGACGTAAAAGAAAAGGCTCTATACAGACTTGGCGAATCCTACTTCAACCTTGGCAACGTAAAAGATGCAGGCAAATACTTCAATGAAATTGTCACAAAATTCCCAAAAGGAGAAACAAGAATTGATGCCCTCTATCAACTTGGAGAACTGGCATACCTCCAAGAAAGCTTTGACGAAGCCTTGACTGCCTTTTCTCTGATAGCGGAAAGCGGAAAACCCCTCGCCTCTCAAGCACTTTTCAGAAGCGGAGAAGTTGCGATGAGAGCTGCTAAAATCAAAGAAGCGATAAATCTCTTCGAAACCTATCTCAAAAAATATCCTCAAGCTTCAATGACAGACGACGCTAAGTTTAAAATTGGTCTGGCTTGGTTAGAGCTTAATGATGATGCTCAAGCTTTAGCTGCTTTTTCACAGCTTCTCAACTCCGAAGGATATTTCAGACAAGAAGCCAGATTTAATATTGCTAAAATAGCTCAAAAAGCAGGAAGCTACGCCTTGGCCATTCAAAACTACAAGGCTATAATTTCAGAAGCCCCGGAAAGCACACTAGTGCCTGCGGCAACCGAAGAAGTCGCCAACTGTTTATATAGTCTCAAAGACTATGCCTCCGCATCAGAGTCTTACAGAGAAGCTTTAAAAATGCGAAAAACTGAAAGCTCTGCTGAACCCAGAATCAGAATTAACTTAGGAAAATCGCTTGCAGCAGACAAGAAAGCCACAGAAGGAGCACTCGAAATACTCAGGGTTCCAGTGCTTCACCCCAACAGCCCTCATGTTGCTGAAGCCTATTATGAAGCAGCTTTAATATATGCGGGGTATTACGGAGTTCAAGACATAGATATATTGAAAGCGGATCAACTTTTGAAAGAAGCTGTAAAACATAACATTGGCTCTGAGAAAGAAAAAACTCTGCAAGACTTGATAGACAAAGCAAAAAGTAAAACCTTATGAAACCTTTACAAAACACATTTAACAAATACTTATTCTTTTTATTTTCTTTGGCGACCTTTATCTTTCTTCCAGCAAAATTATTTGCTGATACTGATTTAAGAGACTTTTTAAACTCCGACAAATTTCTCGATATAGCTTTAACAAAGGTCTCCAAATACAATCAGCTGTTTTTTATACCTGCTTCCGAAACTATGACAATAGAAGCAGGCAACCGTCAAATATATTCAGGCAAAACACAAAAAATTACAATTCAAGCCATAAAAGGCAATCAAATGAAACTTCAAATCGGGTCTGAGAAGTCTCTTCAACTTGGAGGCTCTGTAAAGATTATTCCTTCAGCCGATACGACTTCCTATATACAGATCAAACTCTCTCAACGCACTTCATTTTCATTTAGAGGCAATATAACCGTTTTCAGTAAAAACAGCACATTAAAAATAATAAACTCAGTTTTTATTGAAGACTATTTAAAATCTGTTGTGCCTTCCGAGATCCCGCCTTCCGCTCCCCTGCAAGCAATTGAAGCACAAACAGTCGCAGCCAGAACTTACGCGATTAGAAACTTTAACCAACATAAAAAAGATAATTATAACCTCTGTGACTCGGTTCATTGCCAAGCCTATACAGGTATTGCCAAAGAAGATTCCAGAACCACCAAAGGAGTTGTAAACAGCATTGCCAGAATACTTTTGGCTCCATCCACCAAAGAGCCGGCAAACACCGTCTATCACTCTAATTGCGGAGGCTATCTTATAAGCAGTCAAGCAGCTTGGGGCGGAAAAGCCGTATCCTATCTGGTTGGACATTATGACGGTATAAAAGGCTATAAACCCTTTTGCTATTTTGGCAACCGCTATTTTAAAAAACAATCTCTTTCCGGAATGCCTGATAAAAAACAAAAGCTGGTCGTAGGCGTAACTCCGCCTTATGCAAAACAGAAACTCTTCCCCTCCAGTGGACATAGGGTCGGAATGTGCCAAGACGGAGCAACTGGAATGGCTGCTTGCGGCTATTCCTGTACACAGATACTGAAGTTTTATTATCCAGGCACCCAACTGGTTAAGCTTAATTATGGCTTGAGCGACTCTATAAGATTGATAGACGATTCCTATAATAAGCCCAAAGGCACCATAGCGGACAAACCATCTGCCACGAAAGATCCTCTTTCTGCAATTACTGACGCTCTCAAGACCAAAGACCCTCGCATTCTGACCACCGTCTCTCAAACAAAGCAACCTGAAATTCTTACCAAATCAGGAAAGGATATGATCAAAGAAGCGGCAGAACGCATCAAAAAACAGCAAGAAAGAGAAAAAGAAGCTGAAAAGGCCAAGCTTAAAAATAAAGTTGAAGAAATCAAAACAGAAACTCTTAAGAAAATCAAACTTCCTGTCACTCCAGCCACTAAGAAAGTAATAAAAAAATGATCGAATCAGTCCACTTAGAAAATTTTTTATTCATGAACAATGCTGACCTGTCTTTTTCAAAAGGTCTAAACGTCATCACAGGAGAAACTGGTGCAGGCAAGAGCGTTCTATTGGAAGCTATAAAGCTTCTTCTTGGCAAAAAGCCGAAAAGCAATCCTGCTCTTAACAAGGAAAAGACTGCCAAAATTCAAGCAGTATTTTCATTAAAAGGCAATAAACCTTTACAGGACTTGCTTGAAGAGAGAGGCTTTGAAAATGAAGATGATCCTGAAAAGCTCCTGATATCAAGAACTTTTAAAGAAGATGGCAAAGGCAATATTCTTGTAAACAGCATATTAGGCAACATGGCTCTGCTGAAAGATATAGGAGAAGGTCTTGTAGAAATACATGGACAAAACGAGCATCAAACCATGTTAAAAACAGATACTCAAAGACTACTGCTGGACAAGTTCTGCGGCAAAGAACATGAAAACAATTTGGAAAAACTCAAAGACCTCCACAAAGATAGGAAAACTCTTGCCGCCAAACTTGAAGAACTGGAGTCTAATCTGGAAGCCTCAGAACGCAGAGCCAATGAAATAAAAGATATCCTTGACGAACTTAATTATCTGAATATAGAAGATCAAAACGAAGAAGATGAGCTTAAATCAGAATTGAACAAGCTTGCAAACGCAGAGAATATAATAGAAAAACTGGCTGAGTCCTACAATCTTCTCTCTGGCACAGACGACTCCCCTTCTCTCGTCTCAATGCTTCATAGAATTTCTTCTAATTTCTCAGCCATTTCAGCTTACCGAAATGATTTCACCGATCTATCTGAAAAGATTTCAGATATGTATTATGAACTGAAATCTGTAGAATCTGATCTTTCATCAGAACTGGATTCACTTCAATCAGACCCTCAAAGACTCGACTGGATTCAAAGCAGACTTATGGAACTTTCCAGGGCTCAAAGAAAATACCATACCGATTTTCTAGGCCTTATAAAAATGAATCAAGAGCTTTCAGAAGAGCTATATGAACTGGAACGCCCTGATGCAGCCAAGAAAAAGTTGCAAGAGAAGTTCGATAAAATTAACGAACAGTTCTTAAAAACCGCCGCTCTGGTAACCTCTGAGAGAAAAAAATCAGGTAAAACCTTAGAAAAAACCGTCTCCTCAGAAATGTCAAAGCTCGGCTTTAATCAAGCCAAGTTTTATATAGACTTTAAAACAGTAGAGCCGACCGCAAAGGGTAATGAAACAGCTGAGTTTTGCGTTTCCTTAAACCCAGGTTCTCCTGGCGGTCCTTTGAAAAAGATAGCATCGGGCGGCGAACTTTCCAGAGTGGCTTTGGCTATCAAAACAGTTCTGGCTGCTTGCGATAATCTGCCCACGCTGGTTTTTGATGAAATAGACGCTGGTATTGGCGGACAAACAGCGGAAGCTGTTGCAGAAAGTCTCAAGACACTGTCTGACGACAAACAGGTTATTTTGGTAACCCACTTGCATCAAATCGCAAAAGAGGGCGATAAACACTTCACAGTGACAAAGAGCGTTTCCAACAATGAAACAGAGGTCTGCATTGCCGAAGTGAAAGATGCCGAAAGAGCCGAAGAAATTGCAAGAATGCTTGGCTCACTTGACAGCAAAACCATTGAGTTTGCCAAAACTATGCTTAATTAGCCAAACAGCTGTTTAAGAATAGTTCCGCACAACTTTTGCCTATTACCGGGGATTTAAGCTGTGCTATTCGGTACAGCAGTTTTGTCACAGGGTTTTCTGAGTCAGGAGTTTCATAATAAATAGATTCACGCTCAAAATGAATCTTATCCTCTTCGTAAATAGCAATCTTTACAAAAAAAGGCAGAGATTTATTTCTGGCGCCAAAACTCAAACGATAGCTTTCACTGCCATCCAAGGCAATCAGATTTATCAACTTTCTGTTTTGCCAAAGCTCCAGAAAACCAGCTTTTGAAGAAAACTCTTTTGCAATCGACACCTTAACCATGCTATGACTTTTTTCCAGCTTTTTAAGATATTTATTTTCAGATATATTTTTCGCCTCCAGAGGATAAAAGAACTCATTATATGAGCTTTTAAGCATTGAAGGGTTAATCTTAAACAATCTGATGTGAAAGGTTTTGGTTTGATTTTGCCATACAGCTTTAAAGTTTATCTTCTCTGAAGCTTTTTCTTGTTTTATAACAAAAACGCTTTCGATCAATTCTTCCCCGCCTGACAAATGTTCATTAGCAAGTAAGATTTCCTCATCACGCGACAAGCTGGATACAATAACTTCGTCGGATTTCAGAACTAAATCATGAGGGTCAAAAACCGCTAATTCAAATTTCAAGGGCGAAAGATAAAAAAAAGGCATATGAGGCGGAGCTACTCCTAAGAGCAGATCTGTACTGACTTTAAGTTCTCTTGAAAAACTTTTTTGATCCTTCGGCGAATAAAGCTCAACAAGACAAGAGACAGCATCTTCAGGAGGCTCCGCAGTCGCTTTTAAAGCATAGTTAGAGAGAAAATGACTGTGTTTTTCCTGAATAACTTGTTTACCGTCTTTGCATGTAAAAGTAAAAACTGCTTTAAAGTCCATACTCTCTACAAGCTTTCCATGTTGAATAAAATAAAAAACTATATCTGATGGTTTGCCAGGTGAGAGCGGCGAAACTGACTCTGCATGAATTACTGCAGGATAAAAAGTACATTGGGAAGGCTCTTTAAGGTTCGGGGAAAGCAAGAGCAAAAGTGTGGCCGCTGCAAAGACAGACAATAGAAGAATTCGGATTTTTTTTAAAGAAAACATTTCATTTAAAAGAAGTTAAGTCTCATCTTTCACTTTTACATCAAGTCCAACCTTCAAGGAACATAGGCTAAAGTCGGCATAGAAACCGTAAACAGATGTTCTTCCGGCACATCTGGATATATAGTCTTAAACTGCAATCTATTGCCAGGCAAAAGAAGTATTTCCAGAACACCGACATTGGTAAAAGATTCCATGAATATCACCAACCGCACAAACACGCCTAGCTAGTGTAAAGTGTAGAAATCCTAGTCAACGCCCAAAAGCAAAGTTCAGTTTGGAGTTTCAAGGTTTTTATCCTTCTAGCCCCTACGCCCTACCCCCCTTTGTTTTGCTACACGCCACTCACCACTCGTCACCGGTTGTTGTAGTCGTACATCCAAAATTCTCGTTCAGAATGAGAAGGAGGTTCAGAAGGTGCAGGCACTGAAAAAATATGTTCTTCCGGTAAATCTGGATATATAGCCTTGAATTGCAGGCTTTTATCAGACAACATAAGTATCTCCAATCCCCCGCCATTACTGTATCCGTGAAGCGGAGTCATGCCTATGTCTATAGCTACTATTTTGTCGTATTTGGAAGCTATCTTGCCTTTATCTTTGCCGAATGCGCCTGGAGTATGCCCAAAGACAACGCCTGAAACGCCAAGAAGCTTCAGATTGCGTTCAATAAGTTCAAAGTCATCCCACCAATCGCGATTCCAGATGAGCATCTCTTCATTTACTAAAATTCCTTTGTTGAAGTCGCCTTTGTCAATAGCATCCATGAACGCAGAAGATAGAGTCGCTTTACTAACAGGATCGTTGTTGAGACCTCCATGAGAGAAAAAATAGCCATTTATAACAGCGAACAAAGGCATATTTCTTACCATCTTTCCATAGAAGCCTTTTTCAGAAACAGCTTCATTATAATCAAGACCGTCTCTAGTAAACGAATCTATGGTATTTTGGTAATCTTGATTTTTTTTAGACTTTTTCTTTGCCGCTTTCTCTTGTATTTCGCCGTTTAGCAGTCTGATTTCATGGTTTCCCAACAAAGCTATTACTTGCCCGCCATACTTGGGAGCCTTTTGTTGAAGGTCATGTATAGCGTCATAGACCTGTTTGGTATAAAGACCTCTATTTGCATAGTCTCCCAAAAAGATGAGAACAGTATCTTTTCCGATCCAATTATATGCAAAAGAATCAGGCGATGTTCTCTCAGCTACTCCTAAGGCTTTTAAAGTTGCCGCCATTTGGTCAAACGCACCGTGAATATCGCCAACCGCACAAACACGCCTGGCTCCCGCAATCTCTATCCAAGCAGGATTAGCACTCCAATCTCGTTCATACGCAAATAGAGGCGCGCCTGCCCAGAGCAACAAAACAAATAAAAATATTGCAGTTTTTTTAAAGGCATTAAATTTCATAATTATTTTAGTCAAAGAATAAGGGAGCTTGGATTTAAGCAGAGCTTAAAATCCAAGCTGTGTGAATCTGCGTTTATCTGCATAATCAGCGAATAAAAAGGCTATTTTTGTCCTTACTTCGTGTTTTTCGTGTGTTTTGTGGTTATAATAGTTTTGGGAGTTTCTCACCACTCGCCACTCAGCACTCGTCACTTGTTGTTATAGTTGTACATCCAGTGTTTACGATTTGTTTGCGGATAGGCTGAAGCAGGCATGGGCACAGTAAATATATGTTCGGGATTCTTGTCAGGATATATGGCCTTGAACTGAAGTTTATTACCAGCAACCGCCAATATCTCCAAACCGCCGCCATTGCTGAATCCATATACAGGATTCATGCCTATATCTATAGATACTATTTTGTCATATTTAGAAGCTATTTTGCCCTTATCGCTTCCCAAAGCGCCTGGAGTGTGACCAAATACTATGCCTGAAACGCCCAACAACTTAAGATTGCGTTCCAATAGGTTTTGATCATCCCACCAGTCACGATTCCAAAGAACCATATCATGGTTCATAAAGATGCCTTTTTTGAAGTTACCTCTTTCAATATCATCCATAAAATCGGCAGCTAATGTAGACTTGGTTATCGGGCGGTTATTTATTCCGCCATGCACAAAGAAATAACCGTTAACTACCGCAAAAAGAGGCATATTTCTTATCATTTGCCCATAAAAACCGCGTTCAGAAATAGCTTCATCATAGTTGACTCCATCTCTTGTAAAAGAATCTATGGTATTTTGATAATGCTGTTTCTTATGAGATTTCAGTGTTTGAGCCCATTCTTTGACTTGCCCATTAATCATCATTATTTCGTGATTACCCATAAGAGCTATTACTTGTCCGCCAGCTTTTGCAGCTTTTTTCTGCAAATCATGTATAGCATCATACACTTGTTTGCTATAAAGACCTCTATCTGTATAGTCGCCTACTAACACAAGCACAGTGTCTTTTCCAATCCATTCATAAGTAAAAGCATCAGGAGCGGTTCTTTCTGCGACTCCCAAGGCTTTAAAAGTATCAGCCATTTGATCAAAACTGCCGTGAATATCTCCCACAGCACAAACTCGCTTAACGCCTGTAACTTCGATCCAAGCAGGATATGCTTTCCAATCACGCTTAAAGGCAAAGGCTGGGGAAACAGCAAAGAACAACGCTACTAATAAAAGAAAGGGAGAGCAGTTCTTCAAGATTTTTTTTGTCATTATCACTCCTTAAATAATCCTATATTATTTTGTTTACCATAAACTGTATTCATCCTCAGCAACAAGTCCTCCAGGATAAATATGAATCACGCCATTAGGTATATCAGCTCCCCAAGAATATCCAAGTCTGGAGGTCACCTCATCCAATAATTCATCTAAAGTGACATCTTCTTCGTTACAGGAAATGTTTGGATACTCCGTAGCAGGCAAGTGAAAGTTTATTTCGAATGTTTCACCTGCATCCTCTGCATAAACTTTTACAGCATGCGTCAAAAGAGTTCTGGCATCATAATCTTCACACTCCCAAGTTTTCATCATCATGAAAAGAGCTGCGCTTGTATCTCTTGGGAAAATTTCTATTTCTTCGTTGCCCGCAGCTGCCATTTGCGGTTTCATTTGAGAGTCTAGCAGTTCGTCTATTTTTTTCTCCTGCTCAGGAGTCACTGCCTGCTTTTGAGGAGAAGTAGCTTGTCCATAGCCGGAATAAGAAGGAACAATCTCTTCCGCAATCTGTTCAGATTGAGTTGTAGTCGTAGAATAAGCGGGAGGTATGAAACCTCCTGTCTTTCCAGAAGGTTTTGTTTGAGCAGGCTGCTGTTGCGGCATGCCTGGCATGGGCAAGAAAAGACCGCTTGAAGTACTCAAGCCTGTGTTGCTGCTCTCTTGTTGACTCTGCCGTCGCTGTTGTTGCTGTTGTTGCTGTTGTTGCTGCTGATATCGCTGTTGCTGCTGAGAGTATCCAGAGGCAGGTTTTTGAGTTCCACTCTGTTGCTGTTGTTGCCGCTGTTGCTGAGGCATCTGCTGGCTTCCAGTGTCTGAAGACGGCTGCTGCTGTTGCCCAGGCATTGGCAAAATGAGCTGAGCATCTGCTCTAGAAGCAGCGCAAAAGAACAAAGCAAGAGCAGTTTGAACAGACAAAAGTTTCAGAGTTCTTTTCAAAGCTTTCTCCTAAGAATAAGTCTACCTCTTCAATTATAAAGGATCATTAATAAAAACACCAGATGTAGCTTCTCTATTTTCTAGTGCTTTGTTTTCTCTAAATGTTTATTATCGGACAGATTTTTTTCTTTCCACAGATGGGATTTTAATCATAGCTTAAAATCAGGGAGGAGGCGTAGGGCGTAGGGTGTAGGGGATAAAAAGGACAATTGTCAATATTTTCCATTTGATTTACGCTACCTAAGTATTATTAGTTTCTCTACATCATAGCTTCAGCTGTTTATCAGCATATAAAAGCTGTTATTATTTACAGCGATTGAGTTCTAAACAGTTATTTCTAATTTATACTTTATAATTTCTAATTTAATTAAGCTCGCCACCCACCACGCGTCACTGATTTTGATATCAACTGGATGAAAAATATTTTATTCTTTTCCGTGTATTCTGTGTGGTCTGCGGTTTAAAGATGTTTTTGGTTTTTAGGCATGCTACCCTAGTTCGTGGGTTTCATGGTTCGAAAGCTATTCAAATTTCCTTGAAGTATTTTTTGAATAGACTTATCATATTGCGGATGTTAAAGATATGACAAACAAACATACCACCAACTTACAATAAATGCTGGAAGGAGTCAGATATGTGGGATTACACAGATGAAGTAATGGAACACTTCAAAAACCCCAGAAATGTCGGCAAAATGCCTGATGCAAACGGGATAGGCGAAGTAGGCTCATTGGCATGCGGTGATGCCCTCACCCTCTATCTTAAAATAAATCCTGAAACAGAAATTATAGAAAAGGCCACATTCCAGACTTTCGGTTGCGCAAGTGCCATAGCCAGCTCTTCGATTTTGACTGAAATGCTTCCTGGAATGACACTCAGCGAAGCTCAAAAAATCACAAATGACGATATAGTAAAACAACTCGGCGGGCTACCAGCTCAAAAAATACATTGTTCAGTCATGGGACAAGAAGCTCTTGAGGCCGCTATCGCCAACTACAGAGGTGAGACCGTTGCAACAGAAGACAGCCCTGTAATTTGCACTTGCTTCAATGTCACAGAAAAGAAAATACGCGAACAAATCAGAGAGCACGGTCTTACTACCTTGGAAGAAGTCACCGACTATACAAAAGCCGGCGGTGCCTGCGGACAATGCAAAGAGAAAATAGCCAAAATACTCGCCGATGAAACAGGCAACAAAAATACTGAAGCAACAGAAGGAAACGAAATGGACGAACAGCTTACACCTTTCCAACGTATGAAACAAATATCAGACTTTATTGAACAAGCCATAGCCCCAGCTCTGCAAGCTGACGGAGGAGACATAGAAGTAGTAGACATAAAAAACAACGATGTCTACGTCAAATTCAAAGGCGCCTGCTCTGGCTGCCCAAACATGTTCATAACTTTGAAGGTGTTTGTAGAAAAACAGCTTCAAGACTATATATCCCCAGAACTGAGAGTCTTTGAGGCAAGCCGCAGATGAAAAAACTTGTCTATTTGGACAACAATGCAACATGTATGACATCTCCCTCTGTCAGAGATGCCATGATGCCTTATTTCAATGAATTTTATGGCAATCCCAGCTCCATGCACATTTTCGGCGAGCCTGCAGCGAAAGCCCTAAAAAAAGCTCGAGAACAGGTTGCCGCTCTCTTAAATGCAAAGCCCTCTGAAATCATTTTCACTTCTTGCGGTTCTGAGTCTAACAACCATGCCCTGAGAGGTTTTCTGGAGTCTTATCCGAAAAAAAATCATATCATCAGCACGGTTGTGGAACATCCTGCAGTATTACAGACTTTAAAGTTCCTTGAAAAAAACAAAGGTTGCACCCTTACCCTTTTGCCAGTTGATCAAAATGGCAACATATCTTTAGAGAAACTGAAAGAAGCTGTCACTACTAACACTGGTCTCATTACTATTATGTCCGCTAACAACGAAACCGGGGTAATCTATCCGATTCGTGAAATAGCCGAATTCGCAGCAGAAAAAGGAATTCTCTTCCATACTGATGCAGTTCAAGCAGTCGGCAAAATACCTATTGACCTGCAAAAAACACCCGTCAGTATGCTCTCTCTTTCAGGCCATAAGCTTCATACTCCCAAAGGCATCGGTGCTCTGTATATAAGAGAAGGTGTCAAAATTCACCCATTCATCATAGGCGGTCATCAAGAATCAGGCAGGCGAGCAGGCACAGAAAACATACCCTATATAGTCGCTCTGGGACAAGCTTGCCAAGAAGCTGGACAAGAACTTAAAGACGGCTCCTTGCAGAAGATTTCCGCATTGAGAAACAAACTCGAACAAGCTCTTGTAAAGCAGATTTCGAATACCAAGATTAATGGAAATGTACCCAACAGACTGCCAAACACCACCAATTTGGCATTCGAATTTGTAGAAGGCGAAGCAATCCTTCTGAAACTCAGCGAATTGGGCATAGCAGGAAGCACAGGTTCAGCTTGCGCAAGCGGAAGTTTGGATCCTTCCCATGTGCTTACAGCTATGAAACTCCCCTACTCTTTCATTCATGGCTCCCTGAGACTTTCTCTCTCCAAGTTTACTACCGAAGAAGAGATAGACTACGCTATAGAGCATATTCCAAGCGTAATTCAATCTTTACGCGAGATGTCGCCATTCTATACGTTGCCCAAATAAACATGCTTGAGATGCTGAGACGCAATTTCTTTTGCTCTCAGCATCAGCTTAATATCTGTCGGCGGTTCAGTCATTTTGTAAGCAGGAAAGTATCTGCTCAAATGCAACGGAATATTCTCGTCTAAATCAGCCAAAAATTTAGCTAAGGCCTCTATTTCATCTGGAGCTGAGTTGTTTTCGCCTGTCAGCAAAGTGGTAATCTCAAGATGTACCATTTTTGAAGCTATTCTCACGTTCTCTTTAACAGGTTCAAGTTCGCCCTTGCAAAACTTTTTGTAATATTCGTTATTAAACGCCTTAATATCAATATTGGCAGCATCAATATACTTAAGAAGCTCTGTAAATGGCTCCGGGTTGATATAACCGTTTGTGATAAGCACATTTACAAGTCCCCTCTCCCTTGCTTTTTTGGAGAGCCTTAAAACTGTTTCATAGCTTACTGTCGGCTCGTTATAAGTATAGGCTATGCCTATGGAACCTTCCTGTGCAGCCGCTTGCAAAATAGCATCGTCATCCTGTAATGGAGCTCTTTCAGGCAAATTAAGCAGATGCCAGTTCTGACAAAAATCACACCTCAAGGTACATCCAAAACTGCCAATAGAAAATATACGGCTGCCTGGATGAAATCTATAAAGAGGTTTCTTCTCAATAGGATCATAAGCTATTCCAGAATAAACTCTGTCAACCAAAGAAAAGAGTTCGCCGCCTATATTAGTTCTTACACCGCAAAAACCTTTTTTGCCTGGTAAAATTTTGCATTTATGCGGACAAAGCAGACAGTTAACAGAACCGTCTGCTTTGTTAGTCTCAAAATAAAGAGCTTTAAGCATTAAGGTCTATTCTGCCGCGAATTACGCACTTCGCCCAAGAAGGTGTTTCCCTCCGCCTCAGATATAGTGCCTTGAGTAATCAGCCTTTTAACCGTTTCTGCGAAGGTAACGCTTCCAGGTCCAGCAGATCTCATGTTGGGTTCTATTTGAGCAAGTTTTCCTTTTGAGAATATATCAGTGGTAATAGTATTGCAGAGCAGGAGTTCGTGAACAGGAACAACTCCGCTTTTCATTCTGTTCTCTATCAAGCCTTGAGACATAACAGCCAAGAGATGTTCTGAAAGCGCGTGATATATGTAATTTCTTCTGGATTCATCAAATGAGTAAACAAATTTCTCCAAGGTAGTTGTAACACCCAAAGTCGGCATACAGAGTATCACCATATGGCCGCCCATCATATACTCAATAATGTTGAAAAAAGGAATTTCACGTTTAATATCGCCTATGACCAAAACATCTACGTCCATGCGCTTTGCAAAGTTGATGCCTTGCTCAATAACCAAAAGGTCTTTGCCAAGCTGGCGCTGTGAAATATAGCTTTTATCGTTTTTGTAACGATATTCAACAGGATCTTCTATTATATGTATGTGGCGCTCAGAAGTTTCATTTATATGTTGAATAGCACTAGCCATCAATGTTGTTATACCAGAGCGAGTAGGTCCTGCAAATATCAGAAGCCCTTGTCGAGCTGAAAGCAAGGATACAATGCTCTGAGGAAACTGCAACTTATCAATAGACGGGACTTCGCTTTCAATAAGCTTTATAGTAGCAACTGTGGTTCCTTGAGAGCGAAACAAAGAAAGTCTGTAATTACAAGGTTTGTTGTCCCAGAAGTTTAACTCTAAAAAACTTTCCTCTTCAAATTCTTTGCGGTGATCATCCTTTAAAAGGTCATTGAAAAGATGTTTCATGTCATCTTCAACCAATACAGGAACATCCAGCTGTATTAAATGTTTGTTGCGCCTCATCATGGGCTTAGTGCCCACTTTCAAATGAAGCTCATTGCCGCCTGCCGTATAAACCTTTTCTATAAGCTTGACTACTTCCATTTATTACACCCCTTTCTTAGGCAAAGGGAAGGATTGTTTATTAACAGCCAAGTCATAAGCCGTCTCTCTGGTTATCTTGCCTTCCGCGAGCAAAGTCTGAAGCTGTTTGTCAAAGGTTCTAGCCAAAGTGTCAGTTCTCCCCCCTGATGCTGCACGTTCATGTTCTTGCTGAACCGTGCGGAACATTGTGAGGTTGTCATTTCTGATAAAAATCTTGGACTGCTGAGTATTTTCCATAATATCAAAAATGGGAACCCGTGTCATGGAAGATACAGCCATAGGGCATAGACGCTGGCCTACAGTAAGCATAAGCTGAGTAGCAAGCCTGCTGCGAAAACTCGCTTGATCTTCTATTTTTCGGGATTTAATTACTCTTTCAATAATTTGCTGGCAATCTCCGCCTTCTGTAAGAGCTATTACCATGCAACCTGACTCAGAGAGAGTCAAGGCTTGATCAAAAGCGTCATCATAAGAAATTGAGTCGGTCACTACTATATCAGGAGCAATCCTTGCGGCTTCGCTTAAACCGTCATAAAAGTCCACAATATCGATAGGTATACTGCGCTGAATAAATGTTGAGCGATTATCTTTATGAACATATTCCACAGGGTTCTCTACTGTAAAAATGAGCCTGTCATGCTTGTTATTAATATAATTGAGCATAGAAGCCACAGTAGTGCTTTTACCTTCACCCGAAGGACTTCCGACAAGTATCAAGCCTCTGTTTTGATCCAAGAAGCTCTCAATTTGCGGATTAGGCAAAAGACCTAACATTTTTGTTAAATCATCCGGAATAAATCTGGCTGAAAGCGCAAATTCCTGCCTGTTAAAATAAAGAGCGAAACGCACCTTGCCTATGTCCTCAATATCTGCCGCATAGGTAACATGCTTTTGTTTGCCTAAAATTGCCAAGGCTTTAGGCGAACTAGTATCCAAAATGCTTTGTTTCACTTCTTTTTGTGACATTAGCATATCGGGAAGAGGCACAATCTTACCATTGACACGGCAATAAATTTGCTCATCGCTTACTATATGAACGTCTGAAGCCTTTATTTTTTTTGCCGCTTCACAAACCTGCTTGAAATCAGCCATCCTAAACCTGCTCTCTTTGTATTTTTAAATTCCGTACAGAACTATCGTTAATAATAACAATTTTTCTTAGATTAGCATCCTCAATTATTAATATTATGATGAATTTATGGAGACTTTACAAGCTTTGAAAGCAATGTATTGCGTTTTTTTATGCGATTGTTATTTACAGCCATCTCAATCGCCCGCTTTTGCCCTATTATTACAATAGTTTTTTTAGACCTGGTTAAAGCTGTATAGAGCAAGTTTCTCTCCAACATGACAAAGTGAGATGTTGAAGCTACAAAAACTACCGCAGGATACTCACTGCCCTGCGCTTTATGGACAGTTACAGCATAAGCGTGAGATAAATCCGGCAAATCGCCTGAATCCAAGGTAACCGTGACATCATCGAAATCTACTGTGAGTTCGTTGTCATCTGAATTCACCTCAACTACGATTCCCATATCTCCATTAAAAATGTTAAGGTCATAATTGTTTTTTAATTGTATAACCTTATCCCCTTGTCGAAAAATTCTCTCTAAATGGGCAAATTCTTCCTTTTCAAGTGAAGGAGGATTTACAGCAGCCTGCAGCAAAACATTCAAAGCTGCCACACCTAAATTTCCCTTATTAGTCGGAGTTATAACCTGAATATCTTTTGAAGGAACAAACCCGAAAGATTTAGGCAAACTCCTCTGAACAACGTTAACCAGCTTATCCAAAAGATCCTGCTCTGTTTCCTCCGGAATAAAATAACAGTCAGTTTTGGTATTTCCGTCAGGTATTCTAAGGTTTGGCATACGTCCATTGTTAATCAGGTGACTGTTTATAATTATATCTGAATCGGCTACCTGACGAAAAACTTCTTTCAGTCTAAAAGCCGGAACAGCGCCCGATGCCAAAAGCTCTCCCAAGACTGCTCCCGGCCCAACAGAGGGAAGCTGATCGGCATCTCCTACAAAAACTAATGAAGCCGAGAGAGGCAAAGCCTTAAGAATCGAGGCAAACAAGAAGGCATCTACCATTGAAGCTTCATCTATTATAAGGGTATCCGCCTCCAAAGGCCGCTCCTGAGTGCGACTGAAATGGCCTGTTTCAGGATTAAACTCCAAGAGACGATGCAAAGTGAAAGTCTCTTCGCCGGAAACCTCAGCCAAACGCTTAGCAGCTCTGCCAGTAGGCGCAGCCAAAAGCACCTTTTTGCCTAAAAGCTTATGAGAAAAAGAAACCGCTTTAAGTACTGTGGTTTTGCCTGTTCCAGGCCCTCCTGTTATTATAGTAAAACTCTCTTTAAGAGTCAGCTCGACAGCCGCTTTTTGTGCATCGGAAAGACAAAATACCTCCGAAAATGCCGGAGAGTCAAAAACCTTTAACAAGGTTTCTCGCGAAATCGCAGAGGAAACTCTCAGTCTATTATTAACAAGAGCAGCAGCATTGAATTCAGCAGCATAAGCGGAAGGCAGATAGCAAAGCTGTTTGCCCTCACTTTCAACAAGCTTTATCTTGCCGCGTAAAGCCAAGTTATGCAAAGCTCTCTCAATCTTATCAACTTCCGATGCCGGTGCCTCAAGGAGCTTATTGCAGACCGCAAGGAGACGCTCTCGTTCAGAATAAAGGTGGCCCGACTTCATAGCCTTGTCAGCTACATACATCAAGGCTGCCTCAATGCGTCTGGGATCATTCCCGGAAATGCCGAATTCTTTAGCTATATTGTCCGCTTTTTTAAAGCCTGTTCCCGGAATCTCATAAGAGAGAATGTATGGATTTTCTGAAAGCTTTTTGTATGCTTCACGCCCAAGTTTTTTATAAATTTTGAACGCATAAGCCGAAGAAAGTCCGTAACCCTGTAAAAACACCATCACATCCTGCAAAGAACGTTGCACATTCCAGCCTTTCATAATGGTTTCCATTTTACGGCTGCCTATACCTGGACATTCCATCAAACGCTCAGGATTTTTCTCTATAATTTCAAGCGTGTCTATTCCAAAACAGTCAACCAGTTTAGCTGCTGTACTCTTACCTATACCCTTAAACTTGCCTGAACCAAGAAAGTTCTTTATACCTGCCAGAGTGTTAGGCTTTAGAAGGTTAAAGCGAAGAGCGCGAAATTGATTTCCGAATGTAGGATGAGTCACCCAAAGACCGTGTACACGAAGTTCCTCACCAGGATGCACATAGCCAAAATTGCCAACTAAAGTGAATTCGCCAGTAACATCGTCTGAAACGGCCTTTAAAACATAATAGCCGCTGGCCTCGTTATAAAAAGTTATACGCTCTATTTTTGCTGTAATGCTTTCAACTTCCACGCATTATCTATAGCATAAGGCAGGCATGTGCACAAGTACAAACAGTGATCTGTTGTCAGTGGGCGGTGGACAGTGTAATTATTTAGACTCAATTGCTGTACCTAATAATTGCTTTGCCATTACTTATGTAGTTTTTTAAAGGGTAAAAATCGAGTAAAATCTTAGGCAATAGAATTAACTAAGATTTTACTCATGTCTCTGATGAAAAGAGCTTTTTAGCAAAGTTATTTGATAAATGGCAGCTTACATTTTTTTAGGAGTCACATTAAAGCAGCAGTTTGTATTTGTGCTCTAGGAAGCAACAAGGAAAGTAAAAATATTTTATATTTTTACGAGAGTCAGTTTGGTTTTTGTGGTTTAGATATGGATATCGGAGATTTATAAGCAGCTAAAAGCAGTTGTAAGTTCCAATATTGGAGTTCTAAACATTTATTTCTAATTTATACATTATAATTTCTAATTTAATTAAGCTCGCCACTCATCACTGGCTGTTAATGAATGCTACACCCTACTCCCTAACCCCTACTCCCTTGGAGTTCGCCACCCGCATCTAACAGCTTCAGAGAGGGTTCCTCTCTGAAGCTGTTGGGTGAAAGCAAATTAAGGATGAAGTGTAAATCCGTTGCCAGTAGTCGTGCCTGTCAAGTTCGGATTGCCATCTCCGCAGATCCTGTCTTTGGCGCCTGAGCTTATTACCTTGTTGCCGCTGCTGCTGGCACCACAATTTCTTATTTCTTGAGCTTTATAAGCTTCTGCATGCCCTACTATGCCGCCGACCATATTATTGCCTATAATCTCTCCGTTGTTAACATTGCAGTTTAAAAGCAAGGTTTCAGTTGAAATCCCGCCCGCAATACCGCCAACCAGGTCTCCTCCTTCAATTTTTCCATCAGAGAAGGTGCAGTCAATAATTTCACCTTTATCTGCGAGATGCCCGGCAATACCGCCAGCATAGGCAACATTTTCAACTTTTACTATGGTTTTAAGCGGAACTCCGACAGCAGCTTTAACCGTACAGCCTTCTATTCTGCTCTTTTCAGCATCCCCAGCTATTCCGCCAGCATAAGCCGCTCCAGATTTAAGCAAGCTGGTAACAGCAGTATTATTAATGTGACAATTAATGATATGCGGGCGATTTTCAGGAGTCCAAGTGTAAGATTCGACAGAACCGACAATACCGCCAACGCCGCATCCTGTCAGGGAAAGGCTAAGAACCAAAAGCAATGCTAAAACAAAAAAAATCTCTCTTCTCATTAAGATACCTCTAAATAAAATAAAATCAGAAATTTTAAAAAAACAAAATCAGCTGCAAATGAAACAGAGTTTCATCAGTCGGTAAAGCTAATTTTAGGTCTTTTGTCTTCTATTTCCATACTCCATAATTTTACACCAATTACAGCTTTATATACCATTTAAATTCATCATTTAATTCTTAATTCTCAAGCTAATAAAAAAAGCTGCGGGATATTTCCCGCAGCTTTTCAATCTACATTCG
>JAAYNI010000070.1 GCA_012520995.1 Candidatus Rifleibacteriota bacterium | reverse complement strand
TTGATATAAACGCAGAAGGCAACTCAGGAGAAACCGCTTCTCCCGATCCCTCCTTTAAGATCAAGACCACGTTTACTCTAAAAAACAATCTTAACAGGAGCTTTTTCCTAAGCATAATCTGTCCTATTTTTTTCTTAATATTTTTAATATATCTACTCTATGAACTAGGATTTGAAAGTATGAGATGGCGGTATGTTGTCGATGACAACGACTGACTTATAAGCTGTTTGCCACCAATCCCAACACCCTCTTATTCGAAACAGAGAGAAAAAGAGACTTAGAAGAGAAAAAGCTTTTGCTCTCAACCAGACTCTAGTGCTGTGTGACATCTAAAAGCTGCTTGTTATATTCTCTAAGTTAATAAACTAAATGTTGCATAACAATTTGCCGCCGCACTAGAGTGGATACTGGTTAGTGGACGGTGGGTAGTGAAATTATTTGAACTCAATTACTGAAACTGATAACTGCTTTGAGCAGTCTGATAAGTAACTGTTGTTTGCGTTTTTGTGTTTTCCCCGCAAACGCGAGGGGTGCTCCTCCTTGCTTTTACGGCTCGGCAGATGTCTAATTTTTCTGATTATCTCTTATTCAAGCAGAAACTTGACCAAAAATTGTATTCTGATGAATCACAATTTTTTGTCGTTTTTTTTTCAGTTCATCCGCGAATAAGTTCTCTTGAACTTTTTTATGCCAATCGCTTTTTGTGGGAACGAAAAGGTTATTTGACGGAAGAAAAGATAATTGTTTATAACTACTCTTACTGTCCAAGTTACCTGAAGTATCAAGGAGGCATTTATGCGCCGTTTTTTACTCAGTATTTTTACTATTTTCTTTTTAGCGGGATCTTTATTATCCCTCTCCGCCGCACAAGATAACCATGAATACCTTGAAAACTTTGAGCCATATCCAGAGGTAAAAGCGGCGCTTCAACAATACCAGGCTTATCAAGACAAGCTCAATAAGATAAGAGAAACTTTCCACAATATTCACAGCGTTGAAGGGAACCCTGTAGAGAATAAAAACAGGGCATCCACTCTCGAAGCAAAATATCTTCCGGAAATCATAGCTCAGTTATCGATGCTCTCAGCTTTTCTAAATCAAGATTACGACCGGGGTGTCGGAACCGTTAATTACTGGCGTCGAACCCAAGTCATCATCTCTTGGGAAGGATACTTGGTGTCAACCCTGCTCAATGACATGCTTGCCAGATACAAAGGAAAAAAGCTAAATCCTCTCCTCCGCACAGCAATCGCTAGTGTTGCAGCCAAGCTTGAGCAAGACATGAAAAAACATGACAACTCGCAAGAAGATTATTTCTACTACTGGGAAGAAGCTTGCAGATCCACCGTCAGTGACATGCACGTTGCCGCAAAAAATCTGCAGCTCATCATTAAAAGCGCCAATTTCAAAATGCCCAAGAACCTTACTCCAATGGTGAAAGGGGACTTGATGGTCATTCAAGGTCTGATCCTCAAACAAGGAAAAGTGCCCATAAACACAAAAACTGACAACTCTTATTACTGGACCGCAACCTTTGAGTTCCTTGCTCGCAAACAGGCTAAAACCTTCTCCGATTTGCTCAAATTGACTCTTAAAGAACACCTGCAAAAGCTTGTCGAACAGGAACCGTTAATGGAGCTGTTAAAGGTATCCGTCCAAGGTATTGTCGATGATATAGACGCAACCCTGAAAAAATACAACTTTGTATACAAGAGTGACGAAAGTAAAGCCGCCTTGGCTATCATAAAAGTGCTCAATAACGCTGGACAAAGTCTGAAAACTCTCGTAGATTCTCTCTCTAATTAAAAGTCTTATATAAAAAGTGCCAGGAACATTGTTTCTGGCACTTTTTCTTTTGCAGCAAAGCAATAATTTCTGCTGTTTATTCCGCCTCCGTCATACAGAATCAAAAAAAATGCAGATATCTATGGAAACAGAGGCACCATGCACAAAACCTAAATGTGGCTTAAAAGAAACAAAAAATAAGGAGAGTTTTCCTACAAACGCAGGGATTTTGCTATAGTGTTATAGGGATTGTCTGTGTTGGCTTTTCTTTTTAATCTAGGAAAGCACTGTTTATTCAGTTGAGGAGGGGAGCTTGAAGTGTGGGAAAAAATTGAAAAATTTCAAAATAAAATACTTCCTGTTTTTTTTTGGCTTTGCTGATTGATATTATTCTTAGGAGCCCAATGGTGACGTACGGCAAGGAACTGTGATCTGCTTTGCTATAGCACTTCCGAGCTTTTGAATGAAAAAATACTAAGGAAAAAGGAAAATCGCAATGTACAAACTTGTCTTGCTCAGACATGGACGCTCATTAGCTGATGATGAAAAAAAACATGAAGGGAGATATGATTCACCCTTGACTGCAGTCGGTATTGAACAAGCAAAAGCTACCCTTCAGGAATTTCTCAAACAGGACTTTAAATTTGATGCAATCTTCACCTCAACATTAATCCGTGCACAGAAAACCGCAGAGATAATGAATGAAGGCTTTAATGTTCCAATCATAAAATCTGAGCTATTCATGGAAAAAGACAATGGAGTCTTGGCAGGAATGACGAGAGAAGAAGCGGCTTTGAAATATCCCAAAGCTTCATTTGTGACACCATTCTCCTATCTAGCAGACGGCAGCGGAGAAAATTTGGTTTTACTCCAAGCTCGTGCCCTTCAGGCAATAGATTTTGTTTTAAAACATCAACCCGGCCGTTATTTAATTGTCTCCCACGGAGGCTTTATAAACGCATTGCTTCGAGCTATTTTAGGCATCCAGCCTCCAATCAACAACTCAGGTGTTATCTTCCAATTCAGGGACAATGGATACGTTGAGCTGGATTACTTCACAAATGAGCATCTGTGGATAGTCAGAAGTTTTAAATAATAGGAAAAACTTTTATTGTCAGAAAAGGCAGGGAAGACAAAACAACTCGCCACCTGCTATTCAACACGGTGCGATCTTAGCAGCTGCCGACAATGATTTATTGTGGAGCAGGATGTCTTTGAAAAGGAAGCTTTAGCTGCAATAGACCTCTGCCTTGAACCTTTGAAAATGTTACGGTAGATGTGATAAAGTTATAAAACAAATTTCAACATCTGAGGAATTCGGTGCCCAAATTCAATTTGTCAGGTTTTGTTTATCTTTTAGCCTTTATTTCGCTTTTGTTGTCAGGTTGTTGCGGTGCAAAAAAACAGCAACCTCAGGAGGCAGTTACCATCAAAACTGCCGCTGCAGAAAAGCAGCAACCTCAGGAAGCAGTCATCCTCAAAACTAACGTGAAAATCACTGCTGATCAAGAAAACGAAAAGCTTGTTCTTGGTGCGTTGTGGCTGTTGCAGAATCGTACTCCGGCTTTTGCAAGGCTGGTTGAGGAAAATGTTGAAGAAATACGCCAGAGCAAAGGAACTTTCACTGCCGGTCCAATCAAGACAATTGGCGGTACCGCTCGCATTGAATTCAAAAATTTCGTTGGACGATACAATGAATACAATATTGCCCTTTTCCTTGTGCATGAGGCTACTCACATTGTGGACATAAAAAATGGTCTGCCTTTGACTCGCGCGGCAGAAATCAAGGCGCGTGAAGCAGAGATTTCCTTTTTAAAGGAACTCGAAAGTGTTGAAAATCGCAGCCTTGAGCCGATTATAAAATTTGTCCAAAATGAAATTCGCCAGATTCAGGATGGCAAGCTTTATTCCGATCTTGATTGAAACTGAATGAATGCTGATAATCTCACTGAATTCAAATTAATCTGTTAATGTAGCATATACTTTTTGTCTAGTTCGATTAGGAGTTAATCTTGCCCATAATCTCGGAAAGATACTAATAAGATACTTCAGGAGGTCTTGGATTTGATCATGGATGACTTGCCGATAATGCTGTTTGCTTTTATACCAGGCGTTTTTCTTATATTTGCGGCATGCTATCTGACACGAAGTTTTATAAAGGGGTATAAAGCGGGAATAGTAAAAATTGAACCGCATCGGCGTTACGGACAAACTGAAGTCCGTTTTCTCAGGCGTAAAGAAAATCCTGTAGAATTCAATTCCTTCATGCTGTTTTCTGCTGCAACTATTTTATTTGTTTGGGTTGTCGCCATTGGCACTTGCTATATTCCGATTGTTATTTTTCTATTATAATTTTGCGCTTTCCATAATATGATTTGTTTTAAGCTGCGAACTTAGCTAATAAAACTGTTTGGAATTTGGGTGTTTTTAGAGGATTAGCTAACGAGGGAAAAACAAAAAAAGCGGCTTTTTCACAACTGAAGACACTGCAAAACTTAATAATTAAGCTGGCTTTCCAATCCTGCTCCAACAAGAGCTTAGTGTTTTGAGAGCTTTTTTTGTTTGAAGAACATGTAAACGCCTGAGCCTATGATGACTATGTACCCAGCTACGCTGTAGCGATCCGGATATTGATTGAGCAGAAATATGCTGAAGAGAGCCGAAAAAATGATGTTGGTATAGTCGTAAACAGAGAGTTCTTTTGCAGGAGCGTATTTGTATGCTGTTGTTATACCGAATTGTCCCAAGGTTGCTCCCAGACCTGCTCCAATAAGCATTAAAAGCTGAGGGGTAGTCATTGGGTAATAATTGAATATTAAAAATGGCACACATAAGAGGGTTGAAAAGGCTGAAAAAACGAAGATAATCAGAGGTCTGGAAACAGAACGCAACAAAAGTATGCGCATCAGGGTGTAGGCTAAACCGGCACATAATCCGCTCATTACACCCACTAGCTTTGGTCCTAAGTTTCCTGCAAAAAGAGAGGAAGAGGGACGCAAGACGAGTATGGTTCCTAAAAAAGCGGTTATGAGAGCTTTCCATTGAAAAACTTCAGGTTTTTCATTTAAAAGCATATAAGAGAAAATGATTACAAAGAAAGGCGAAAGCTTATTGAGAATAGCGGCATCCGAAATAACCATTCGATCTATGGCATAGAAGTTAGCTATTAAGCCTATGGTTCCAAAAATTGCTCGTCCCGCCAGCATTAGGGATTCCTTTTTGTCCAGTTTGAATTTGGTGTCTGATGAATCGCCTTTGGAAACCGCTTTTATTTCTTTGTAAAGAGCAAAGCCGGCGAGGCTAGAAGCTATCAGGTTGCGGAAAAAGGTTTTTTGCATCACAGGTATGTTGCCGGAAAGCTTTATCATGGCTCCCATGAATGCAAAGCCAAATGCCGATGCCAGCATGGCCAGAACGCCTTTTAAATAATCTGATTTAATCATAAGAGATGCTTTGCTCACTGTTTAACGGATAGTCATGGTGAAATTTGGATAATAAAAAACCTGCCTGAATGAACAGGCAGGTTTCGAAAGTTCAAGCTCTTATACTAAATTAATATTTAGGTTTGCGAGGTCTTGCTTCGTTTACTTTGAGAGCTCTGCCGCCGATTTCTTTGGAATCAAGAGCGTCGATTGCTTTCTGAGCTTCTTCTTTGTTTGCCATTTCTACAAATCCGAAACCTTTTGAACGTCTGGTTTCATGTTCCATGATAACGCTTGCGCTCACTACTTCACCGTAGGGTGCGAAAAGGTCTTCAAGATCGTTGTCTCTGATAGAATAAGGAAGGTTGCCTACATAAATTTTCATTAAAAATTTCTCCACAAGAATTTTTCACGCTTATTTCAGCGATTCCGGAGAAACTTTCAACCAGCCCTCGGATATCGTTCTCATAATCGCGTCACCTGATACTACCGGAAACTGTCTATAAATTCAAGAAAAACCATATCAAAATTTTCAATTTAAGTTAAACAGCTTAATTCTTCTTCTGTATAAATTTAATAATTTCGAAAAGCCTTTTTTCTGTGGGAGTCCTTACTATGAAAATTTCATCTCCCATAACGTCGGAAAAAATAGGAGGCATAAGTTCGTGGGCTGTAACCTCTTCGCTGAAGGATTTGTATATCTCATCGTAACTATGTACATAGCTGTTTGAGAATCTTCTTGAAACGCTTGAGCAGAAGTATTTTCTATTAAAAGTTTGGTTCATCTTGTTATAGGCTATGATATCAGCCCAAGCTGCGAAGATATCCATGTCGTTGGCAAAATTGATAGCGTCTAATACATATCCGCCTGGAGCTCTGCAGTTCATTTCAAGGGCAAAGGCTTTTCCATCTGATTTGCGTCTGAGAAATTCAAAATGGAAAAAGTTAGCTTTAATATCGAAGTCTTTTACAACTTTTCTTCCTATGGCTTCCAAGTCTTCAGGTATCTCTCTTTGAATGTAAAAGCTTAGGTCTTCGTCAAAGGCGGCATAGCCGGCTTGCATTGAACGCAAAGAGGATGTGAAGACTATATTTCCGTCTTGGTCTGTGATTCCGTCAAAAGTAGTAAGGTCGCCGTCAATGTAGGGTTCCGCGAAATATTCTCTCTCCGGCTTGTCTCTCCAGAAATTGGCTAAGTCATCTTCATTTCTGATTTTAAAGGTCATGGCTCCTCCAACTCCTATGTTGGGTTTGAGGAAAACTGGATATCCATGCTTTTTGATAAAGTTATCTAGTGTTTTTCTGTTTTCAACTATAACGCCTTCAACTACATTTGCGCCATTTTTTATAAAAATCTTTTTCATCTCGGATTTTTGTTTGACTTTGACGGTGTGGGGCACATTAAAGCCCTGTATGTTGAAGTCTTCTCTTAATCTGGCTTCGTGCATCATCCAGTGCTCGTTATGAGATACAACCCAAGATATTCTGCCATATTTGTAAATGAAATATGCGCAAGCTTTGTAAACCTGCGAATAGTCGTCTAAGCTTGAGACTCTATAATGCCCGGCGAGAGAACCTTTCAGTTTTTCCGGCAAAGCGGAAAAGTCACAATCTGTAATGCCAAGAACATTAATGCCTCTGTTTGCCAGAGCAGCAGTGAAATTTACGAAATTGGGCGGGAAATGTGGTGAAATATAAACGACATTCATGATACACTCTCTAATTGAAGTTATGCTTAGGCAATATGTTGCTTTTTTGCACAGGCATAAAATACTATATACAAAAAGTATTGTCACTACTTAATTTAAAATCTGAAAAACAGGAATCTCAAATATAATGAAAGATATTTTTGGAACATTAAAAAACAGGTTTACAAAGCTTAAAGAACATGTGAAGTTCTTATTGGGGCCAACTGGCGGGCATGAACCCCCGTATTCAGAAACTCAGCCTGGCAAATGGACTTATTTCTTTACGCTTAAAGCTTTAACGGCTCTTTATGTAACTTATTTCAGGCTTAGGATAGAAGATCGCAGAAAGCTTATTCAAAATCGTCAGTGTGTAGTGATAGCTAATCACGCTTCCCTTGTGGACGGCTTCTTGCTTGCCGCAATAGCTCATATACCATTAAATTACATGGTGAAAAAAGAAAGTTTTGATAACCCTCTTCTGAGCATTTTTATGCGCAAGCTTTATTGTTTTCCAGTAGATCGCAGCAAGGAAGTTGATATGTGGGCAGTAAAACATTCCTTGAAATTGCTGGATGAGGGGAAAAATTTAGTTATATTCCCGCAAGGAAAACGCAGTTTCAATGGTTACATATCGCGATTTAAACCTGGAGCTTTCAAGTTTGCTGTAAAGAAAAAGTTGCCTATTGTGCCTGTTTATATATCAAATACAGACAAAATAGCTCTCGGCAATACGATCAGACCAAGGTTCGTAAAGCTCGGAGTGCATTTTCTAGATCCGATAGAAACAGAAGAAGAGCTTAAAAAAGGCAAAACTATGGAAGACATTTCCGAGATGGCTTACGAGGCTATTTGCACAAAAGCTAGTGAAGTCTTAGGTTTTGACGTGAGGCTGGATTCAGAGGACTAGCGCCTGTAAAAGACAGTGGGCAGTGGATCGAAAAAAGTTTTAGACAAAACAAAGCACTAGTAGACTGTTGCAGCTAATTGTTCGTTATCGGGTACATTTATTTATATCCACAGATGGACACAGATTCACACAGATGAGGGCAAAATTGGGCAAAAATTGCATTCTGCTACCGCATAATCACAATTTTTGCCCTAGCCTCTGATTAA
>JAAYNI010000069.1 GCA_012520995.1 Candidatus Rifleibacteriota bacterium | reverse complement strand
TATAAAAAAGGCTACAGATATAAACCTTTTTTAAACTTTAAAGACAAAAATATCAGTAATCTCTTCCTGCTTTCTATACCCATGATATTAGGCGGTTCTATAAATGGTCTCAATATATTAATAGACAGAACTATAGCATCAGGAGTGGCAGAAGGAGGAATTTCTGCACTAAACTATGCTACTCGTTTAAATGGCTTTGTACAAGGAATCTTCGTTCTTAATATAGTTACAATAATGTTTCCCGAGATTTCCAAAATGGCTGTAAACAAAGATTTTAACAGCATGAAAAAAACTGTTTCCGAGTCCCTTATCTTGGTTCTTTTATCTGTTATACCCTCAACATTTGGTCTTATGATATTTTCAAGAGAAATTGTCTATCTTTTATTTGGCAGAGGAGCCTTTGACAATAACGCTTTAACAATGACCTCTTCAGCTCTCTTTTATTATTCCTTGGGAATCTCTGGCACAGCTATAACAGAGATCTTGGTCAGGGTATTTTATTCTGTAAAGGATACTGTCACACCAGTATGGAATGCACTTGTTGCAGTTGTCGTAAACATAGTGTTAAATATTATTCTCTCCAAATATATGGGAGTAGGAGGTCTCGCACTTGCCACTTCTATTGCCGGGACAATTGGCATGAGTTTGATGTTCTATTCATTCAGAAAAAACTTTGGTTCTTTTGATTTTCTGACTATTTTTAAAGAAACCATTAAAATCTTAGCGGCTTCTTTATTAATGGCTATAGCTGCAAAATTTGCTTATGGGCTCCTTTTAAACAAGTTCACTGCTAATATATCCTTAATATTTGCGATAATCATAGCTATAATTATCTACAGCATATTAGTTGTTTTATTCAAGGTTAAAGAAGTTGATAGTATTATTAATGGAATAAAACGACGATTAAGTCAGATAACTTCCAACGCGTAGTTTTGAATGTTTTCACATTTTTTTTTACCGATAAAAAGAAGACATACTCAGCGATTTTGAAGAACTTATGCTTATGGCAAGCTACAAACAACATTCCATTATGGCAATTGTAGAGCACACGTATTGGATGAAAATAACGGAAAAATATTTGTGGACTAAAAACTTTTTTTGATGGCAAAAAAATAAAATTATCCATGAGAGATGGACTACTATTTGAGAAAAATATGTTTTTCAGCAGTTTTCAGTCAGTTTCTTTCTTATCGTCTTAAAAGTTGAGAGAAGTATTTCATGAAGAGGATAGGCAAATCTTATCATAATGCCTCGCCAGTTAAAGTAATTATACTTTCTGGCAATTTTTCTGACTTTTCGCCAAATATGCTGTTGCTCTTCATTTTGTTTAAAACCTCTGGCGTTCTTTTCGATAGCATAGAAGACATCCATTAGAGCTTTCTTGTAGGCTTTATTTCCTTTTGGAGAAAGGGGAGAGATCTCTTCAAAACGTTTCGCCATTTTGAAATAAATGATACTGCAATCATCAAAAAAGTTAGCTGCTGTAGCACTTGTCATGATTGAATTAGGTCTGACTCTTCGCTCGTAAGCCACTAAATTTACATGCTTGGATTTTTTTATAAGAAAATATAGATTAGCAGTGAAATAATTGTCTTCAAACCTGCAATTTTCAGGAAAAAAGAAGTTATTGTCCAGCAGAATAGCCTTTTTAACTATATAGAGGTAAACAGCTGTTCTAGCATCATGATTTTTAATAAAGTCTGACAGCAAATCTTCGCCATTTTCATAAATACCGTATGACTTTTTTCTTTTCCAAGCTTCATCTAGAAGCATCTCTTTTTCAAAAAATGCTTCCGCATCAAAAAAAATAGCATCATAACCATTAGCTTTGACATCTTGATATATTTTCAGAAAATTTTCACTTCTCAAGCGATCATCGCTGTCTATGAAATAAATATACTGACCTTGGGCTTTTTTAATACCGATATTTCTTGTCGCTCCTAGGCCTTTGTTTTCTTGGCTGTATAACTTTATATCTACATCAGCATGCTTGCTTATATAATTTTCTGCAATTGTCTTGCCTTTGTCTGTAGAGCCATCATTAATCATTATTATTTCATATTCTTCTAATGGCATCCCAACAGATAAGATTGAGTCTAAGCATTCTTCAAGATATTGTTCAGTGTTATAGAAAGGTAATATAATTGACAAGAACATCAGAGTTTCCTTTTTAGAGATTTATCTTATTAAAGCTCAATATTTTTCACAAACAGTGAACTCAGAAGATTCTATGAATTTTTGCAGCTTTTCTTCCCAAGGAGCAAAAAGAGACAAATAATTAGAAAATTCATCCGACCAACATTTGGAATCAAAGCTCAGGCGGTCTTCAGATGGAAGTAGAACCTCTAAGTGAACCGCGTGCAACATGTGAGTTCTTGCTCCTAGCTCCTGATAGTCAACTTCTGTTAGTATATCGTTTTCTTTCCGTTTAAGCAGATATTTTCCTTCTGTTTTTCCGTAAAGCTTGTCGCCAACTATTGGATACCCCAAATGGGCTGCATGTGCTCTTATTTGATGTTTCCTTCCCGTTAAAAGCTTTACGGCAAGAAGAGAATAGTCTTTTGTTGAAGCTAGCTTACAAAAAACTGTCGCAGCATCTTTACCCATTTCTGAAATTACAGTTTTATAGGGGATAGGGGGCTTTTCGCAGTTTTCGAGCTTAGTTTGAAGCATGTAAACATCATGTTTGAAATTGCCTTCAACAATAGCTAAATAAACTTTGTTGTCTAGTATGCTCGAGAGATTTTCTTTTATAGATCTTTCTGAAAATTGCTTCTTTAAAAACACTATTAGGCCAGATGTCTCACGGTCTAAGCGGTGTATTGGGCTTATTGTGGGATTGTCTTCACCTTCTCTAACCAAGTTTATCAGATTCTGCTTGTAGAATCTGTTGCCTGATGACACTGGAAGATCTGCAGGTTTTTCTATAACAGCTATATTTTCATTTTCCCAAAGCTTATTGTACCAAGCTTCAATGTCAGGTTCTTCATAATTTTTGACGGTATAGACAACTAAGTCGTCTTTCTGTATTTTATCGCCTGCCACAGCAGTCTGACCGTTAATATCGACAAGACCTTCCGCAATGGCGGCAATCCATTCTTCTTCACTTTTATATTTGAAGGAAGAAGCCAAGTAATCTAAGAGTTTGATAGGGTTTGTGTTTTTTGCGTAAGAACGCAGTTCAAGGTCATATATCATTTTTATTAAGTTCAGAAATATTCAGAAAAATAAAGCACTAGATGAGTTTCTTGATATGGTGTTCCAAAAAAGCGTATTTTTTTGTAATTATATCGCATTCTTCTTCAAGATCCATAGATTCTTTAGCAATGAGTTTTGCCTCAAAAGAGGCCACAAAACTTTGAAAGCTTAAAGCAGAAATATTGCCTGAAGCACCTTTTAAATTATGCAGAATGGATTTGATTTCTTCATAATCTTTAGTCCTGACAGCTTTTATAAGTTTTTCTAATACTGGTCTTGTATTTTCTGCAAACTTAGATAGAAGTTCTTTAACAAGCTCTTTGTCACCCATAAGTCTTTTTTCCAAAAGAGCCTCATCTATAATAGGCAAATTGTTGTCTCTGTCATGCTCAGAATTCCCAGTAGTAATTACTCGGCGTCTTGCACTTATTGAGCCTGCCTTTCCCTCTACAAATTGTTGTATCTTTTTTCTGAGAAGCTCAGGATGAGCAGGTTTCGCTACATAATCATCCATTCCGCTTTTCAGACATTTTTCTCTGTCGCCTTGCATTACACTGGCAGTCATCGCGATTATAGGTATATCTGAATTTATTATTTTTCCGTCCTTATTTTCGCGTATAATCTCAGTGGTCTCAAATCCATCTAAGCCAGGCATCATACAATCCATCAAAATAAGATGATATTCATTTTCTTCGAGCATCTCCAATGCTTCTTCGCCACTGTTTGCTGACTCTACTTTACAACCCATTTTTTTGAGCATAGCTGAAGCAACCTCTTGATTTATGTAGTTGTCCTCAACAAGTAAAACCTTGAGACCTGCCAGAGCAGAAGCAGGGGAAAGTCTTGAAATTTTCTTACGTGGAGTCTTGGAAGCAGATTCTTGGTCTTTTTGTTGCATTTGCAGTTTTGCTGTAAACCAAAATCTAGAGCCTCTTCCTGGAACGCTGTCAACGCCAATTTGTCCACCGAAAAGTGTAGCCAGCTGCTTTGATATTGCTAAGCCTAAGCCAGTGCCGCCGTATTTTCCAGATTCGACCTGTGAAAAGACTTGGAAAAGTTTATCTTGCTTTTCAGTTGCTATACCTATTCCTGTATCTGTAACTTCGAATTTAAGCATAGCAGCATTTTCCAGGCTGTTGAGCAAAGAGACTTTTAAAGTGACTCTACCGTTTTCTGTGAACTTTATAGCATTGCCCAAAAGATTGTTCATGATTTGTTTCAGCTTTACAGAGTCACTTTTGAATTTATCTGGCACATCTTTAGCTACTAACACTTCGAGTTTGGTATTTTTTTCTTGTGCAGTAACTGAAAATAGATTTTTCAATTCTTCTATAAGAGGACGAAGCTCAAAGTTGACGCTGTCTAATTCAGCACGCCCCGCTTCATTTTTGGAGAAATCTAAAATATCATTCAAAAGTGAGAGAAGTGTAGCAGAACTTTTAGTAAGCAAAGTTACATATTTGTTTTGTTCTTCGTTGAGATCGCTCTCAAGCAATAGATTTCCAAGTCCTACTATAGCATTCATCGGAGTTCTGATTTCATGACTCATTCTAGCCAAAAAGCAGCTTTTTACATCATTTGCATTTTGTGCTTCCAAGGCAAGCTTCTTAGCTTGCTCAGTAATAATTTGCAAGTTTCGATTGCTTTCTTCCAACTTTTCCACAGTTTTTTGAAGCTTTTCATCAGCAGTTCGTCTGAGATTATTTTGCTCAGTAAAATCTTTTAAAATTAAAACTGCCCCCTTGATCTCGCCATTAGCATCGGTAATTGGAGCCGCACTTTGTGTCACAGTATGTTTTGTGCCATCTTTTGAAAAGATAGTGAATTCGCTTTGCGGTGCAACTATTTTGCCTGTCTCAAGTGATTCTCTCAGAGAAAGGGGTAGGGGATTTGAGGAAAAAAGCTCGGAAAGGTGTATGACATCTTCAACTTCTTTGCCTACGGCATCTTTGGCAATGGTTCCTATTAAACGTTCCCCTTCTTTATTAAGCCTTGTGATAATTCCTGCTTGGTCTGTAGTTATTACAGCTTCAGCAATTGAATAGAGTGTGATACGTAAATCATTTTCTTTGGATGCTATTTCTTCGGTGCGTTCTTTGACAAGAACTTCCAATGAAAATTGGCGTGCCCTATTATTAAAATAGACCATTGCCGCCAAAGAAGTAACAATAATGCCGATCAAAATTACAGCTACATAGATATTTTCCGAGGTTAGAGACTTTTTATAAGCGTAAGTGGGAGCGATTTTAAGCATAAAAGTCTGTCCAAAAATTCTTATTGGATAACTGATGCAATATCGGCAGGTTTTTAAATCAAAAGGCGAGTTTGGAGGTAACGGAGGGGAAAGAGCTAATAAAGAATTTTCCGTTATATCGTTGGTTGCCATCAATGCTAATCTGGTAGAGTGAACGGTGTTTTCTGAGAGACTAGCCATAGATTTTAGAAGTTCTTTAACAGAGATTCTGAACAAGGCATAACCAATATGTTCTTTATTCTCTCTTTGAGTAATGGCTAATGCTGTTATTAAGTCAGAGGTTTCCGATGTTCGTGAAACAGTCGAGGTACAATTATTGTTTTGAAGTTGAAGTTGTCTGATAGCAGTCGCTTCAGGAGAACTTTCATTAATAAAGAAACCAGACTTTTTAGGATTTGAACGGAGCGTATTCAGCTCTGTTGATGGCAGATAAATAGCATCATGCTTAGAGTAGGAGTGCAAAATAGGCAAAAAGCAGTCTTCGGGACTTGAGTTGATTTCATATGGTTTTCTAGAAACCTTCATTTTTTCTAAAATAGCATTGTATTTCTTTTTGTCAGGAAGAGCATTCATTATAATATCTGCTTCTTCGAAATCCAGAATTTCTGAGGTGTTTCTAATGAATTTTTGAATTTTTTCTTTATCAGTTAAATCTTCCGGTGAAATTAAGTCAGATGCGAGTTTTTCAATTCTCATTTGAAAACTGCTCATTTTATTTGCAGTTGTTTTATATTTTGCATCTGCTAACCAAGCATACTTATAAATATCATTTTCAGTATTAATAGAATTTAGCTTAGAGGCTAGTATAAAAGTTACTATAATCCCTTGGAAAATAAAGGTTACAACAGAAGAATATATCTTTGTTTTGGGAGTATTTAAAGGATTGTTTATGATTCTTTCATCGAAGATAAATGAAAAATACAATAATAAAAGTATCAAAACTAAACCAAGAATCAGGTTTCGATTTGAAGCTATTACCAAATTATGTTGAAGTCTTATAGGGAAAGATACCGCTAAAATGGAGCTAACTGTCTTAGTTAATGGATGAAGGAAGGGAATAAAGAAAATAGACTCTGAGTTCATTAGAGAAGTTTTATTTTCTAAGAAAATGTTATCAGGGAGTTTTGTCTTAAAGATCTGGTCTAAGGTATTTTCTAGATTCTTATTCTGCGGAGAAGATATAGTCTGTTTGTCTGCTTCTAATCCCATTTTGCTGTAAAGATAGCTTGTATTGCTGTCTTTCCAGTATATTTTAATTGATGTTATATCAGGAAATAGGTTTAAGATGCTATTAAATTGGGCTTGCAAAATCTTGAAGTGTCTGTTTTCAAGATTGACTTCCTCTGTAAACATAGCAGTGATATTGTCTTGATTAATGTTTAAGTGAACCGCTTCAGCAAGGCTCTGCATTTTTCTCTGTGCTAATAATCTGGTTGCAGCAGAGTTTTTGTTCACAAATAGAATGGTTATTAAAATTAAAACAGGCAAGCCGACAAACATAGCGAGATCGCTAAAGAGAAGAGAGTTTATAGGCGCTTTTTGCTTAACATATAATCTAAGAATATGAAGAACAAGAAAGCCGGATATTAGGTGAGCAAAAAGCATTAAATTGTGGTGTGGCAACTCGAAGTTTTTGCAAGCTGAACAAGTTAGAGAATGCAAAAGCTGAATGGTTTCTAAGGTTACCATCAAAGAAAAAATATAAGGCAAAAGACGCCAAGAATGCCATTTTGTATCACCTCTGGAAAAATCATCTTTAGCTTGTTTGGTAACTTTGAAAGCCAAAGGAAGACCTGAAAGTATAAAAAGACCTGGAACTCTTGTAATATGAGCAGATGAAAAACGTGAAGCTACTAGTGCTGAAACTATTGTCAATAAAGGCAACCAGACAGCTTCTCTTTTTGAAATCTGGTTGCGTTTCTCTAAGAACATGTAGGCAGAGGAAAATGTGACGATCATAATAAGCGCAGTAATCCAAGCTACCGAATATTGCTCTGAGAGAGGCAATAAGAACAAATAAGATAGTTTCTCAAGTCCTATAAAAAAGCAAAGAAGTGAGACTATTTTGAAATGAGGATGTTTTTCTGGGTATTTAACAGCAATTTTGTACATCATAGCGCTTAAGAGTACAAAAAAGCCTCCATAGCCTAAAAACAACAAGTTTGAGTCCAACATTGAGTTAAAGGCTCTCATTGTGCAACTCCATTAGTATCTCTCAAATAATTTCTCTATTTCTGTACATGTTACAGTTTCTTGATTGCTTTGGCAAGAAAGGATCTGTTCGCATATTGAAAAACCAGTGATTATTGCTGAGGAAAGGGATAGTAAAAGATACTGCTAATAACTCCTTATACAAATTGCTATAAAAAAGCCTCTGCCCACAATAAAAGTTTATTAGATCTAGACTAATAGCAGATAGAGTCTGGACACACACTTCTGCTATGTGCTAATAATGTAGAGTGCACAGCTTTGTATAAAGGTTTAATATGAACAAAACAGCCAACTTTCTTTTGATTTTTTATTTCTTGCTTAACAGCTTGTCTCCCACTATCGCTGATTCTCCTAAAACAATTTTCAAGGGAACTGTTCGAAAGATATTGACCGATTTTGCTTCTGATATAAAGCCTGAAAATTTTGCTCCTTTGCCAGAAGGCTTGAAAATAATAGCTTCAGAAAAGTTTACAGGTTTAAAGGTTGCTCCAGGAAGCCTTATCTTGAGAATTAATACTTGGAAAGAACCTCACGGACTTCTAGTTGAGAATAAACGCAGTATAGACCAAGGATTGAAGGTTGTTGCAGAAGTAAATGGCACTTTTTTTTCGCAACGTGGTCCATTGGGGCAAGTCATTTCAGATGGTGCAATCCCAAAAAACATAAGGCAGTTTCCAGGAACTATAACCAGATCCTTCTTTGCAATTTACAAAGATTTAGAAACTCAGCAGCGCTGGATTTTTGGTGAGACCTCTCTTTCAGCCGATAACTTCATAAAGGATATTCTGCCTCCCAACAAGTGTCGATTTAATGAGGCAAAGCCAATTTCCTCCAATATTACCGGTCTAATTGGCGGAGGAGGCTGGCTTATCAACAATGGAAAGCCTGCATACAATGAAGCTGTTAAACGGCAATTTTTTAGATTCAGGCCTGAAGATGAAACCGCTTGCAAGACTGTATTAGCCAAGGACTCTGAAGGCTTCCTTTATCTGGTTGTTTTTAAGTCTGGTCTTAATCTTTACAATGTCACCTTAGCGCTAATGAAAGCACCTGAATTTGGAAAAATAACTTCGGCTATTTTCTTGGATGGCGGTTCTTCTTCCTGTATAGTCCTAAAAGAAAAATACTTGGTGCCCCCGCTATATCAAATAGATAAGTGCAGGTTTACTTCCATTCAACTTCTTCTTCCTGAAAAAATGTGAGAGCTAATATGTCTTATAAAGCCTTTCCTGATTTGGTTTTCAGAGGCAAATTTTATCCTTCCGAAAAAATCTGCAATTCTGCTTCTTACGATGTAATCCTGATTACTGGCGATGCTTATGCGGATCATCCAGCTTTTCCTGCAGCTGTATTGTATCGTCTTGTAGAAAGCTATGGTTATTCATGCGGAATAATCGCTCAACCTGATTGGAATAATGACAATGACTTCAAAGCCCTAGGTGAGCCTAAGTTATGCTTCCTTATAGCTCCTGGAGCCATGGACAGTATGATATCAAATTATACAGCCAATAAAATGCCTCGTAAAATAGACAGACTGTCTCCTGATGATAAGGCAGGGCTGAGACCAAAAAGAACAGCTTATGTTTATTCAAACAAACTAAGAGAACTCTTTCCCACTAGTAAAATAATAACAGGCGGTATTGAAGCTTCTCTGCGACGTTATCCTCATTATGATTTTTGGCAAGATTCAATGAAATATCCGATTTTGCACGACATACCTTGCGATTTATTAATCTATGGAATGGCTGAAAGTGCCTTGGAAAGAGTTTTGAAAACCTTGGAAATGTCAAATCCTTTGCTTAATTTGCCTCAAACTGCAATAAAACTTAAATCAGGAGACTATAAAAGCCTTTTCTCAGGGCAATCTGTAAAAGTTGAATCCTCCGAAGAGCTTATGACAGACAAAACCCTATATTTGAAGCGTTCTTGCCAAATTAACACAGAAAACTTAGTCTACTGTGATGAAGCAATACAAGTTATAGAACATAAAAAAGGTGATATTGTAATATTCCCAGGAAAGAAGTCTGACACTCTTTCCGAAATGACGAATCTGTATAAGCTCCGTTTTCAAAGACTCTCTCATCCTATATATGAAAAGCCTATATCAGCATTATTGCCAGTTCAATTTTCCATTCAGACACATAGAGGCTGTCTTGGAACCTGCAGTTTTTGTGCGATTCGATTACACCAAAGCGGCATTATAAGATCGGCTCCAGAAGAGGAAATATTGAAACTTGCCGAATCATTTAAAGAACATCCGGATTATAAAGGAATAATACCGGATGTGGGCGGTCCTGCTGCCAACATGTATGGATGGAATTGCAGGGTAGGGTGGTGCAAAATAAATAATTGCATAAGATCGGACGGTACCTACTGCAAAAATCTTCAACATTCTCTCAACCCTATAACAGAACTTTTAAAAAAGCTGCACCAAGTTCCAGGAGTGAGAAAAGCTTTCATTGGTTCCGGTTTTAGATATGACTTAATTGGCGAGAATGATTGGGATGATTTTGCATACATACTGAAGCACCATATATCAGGTCAATTGAAAGTTGCGCCTGAGCATTTTAACAAGCAAGTGCTTACATATATGGCCAAAGCTCCCGAAGGCAATTACACAAAATTCTCAGAAAAATTCAAAGAAATAACGGCAAAAAATGGAAAGAAGCTATACCTAATTCCTTACTTAATGACAGCTTTTCCAGGCAGCGATGAACAAAAAGACCAAGAATTGATAGATTATGTAAAAAAGCATAAATTGCCACATCAACAAATACAAGAATTTACACCATCTCCTGGCACAATTGCTACAGCTATGTATTATACAGAAATGGATCAAGAGCTTAACAAAATCAAGGTTAAGAAAAACTCTTCAGCACGACTTCAAACAAGAAAAAAGCTTCAAAACAGAAAACCTAAAAGAAAAAAATGAATTCCCTAACAGATTCTATAGACTCTATTAAAAAGCTTTTCCTTCAAAATGAAAAGTTTTACGTAGAGGAACTGGACAGAATTGCTTCCAATGACGGACTTATTGGATTTATACAAGCAGGCAATTCTGATACTGACGGATGGTTCTTAATGTTGAGCAATCCAGGAACTGCCGATTGGAATATGGCACGATTGATCGGAAATGACATAGAACAAGCAAAAGAAGCTCTAAAACTCTTTCCGTGTTTTTCAGAGTGTATGTTGATTACTCATGAAAAAAACCTGTTTTTTTCTGAGGACTTGGAAACTGCTCCAAATATTTTGATGTTGGAAAAAACGCTTTTATTGGAAAACAAAGGCTTTGAAAAAACTGTAAGAGAGCATAATTTAAAATTGAGCATAAAAAAAAGAAAAGAAGGAATAATTGACGGTTGCTTACAGACTGCAGAAGGAAAACTTGCCGCATTCGTTAAAACTCAAAGAAAAACGTCAAACTATATTGAACTCGCAATTGAAGTTGCAGCAGAGCACAGAAACAAAGGGTTTGGCACTTTCATTTTAAACTATGTATCCAATGAATGTTTAAAAGACGGCTTTTTACCGCTTTATTTAGTCGAAAAAAACAATCCGCAATCCTTGCGGATTGCGGAAAAGTGTGGATTCACTATATTTGCTTCACTCAAACGTTTTATTTATAAGCGAAACTTGTTTTAAAAATTATTTATTAATGTAGAATTTGTTGGCCATATTTTCAAATATAGGCATGTTCCGTTCAAGAATTTTATTGGCTTCGGTTTCTGTAGTACCTACAGCTAAACCTGATAAAACACTCATCCATTTATCATACATAATAAACCAGTTGATTTGCTTACATATATTGCCAGAGGTTGAACGTCTTCTTGAAAGAACTCTCATTGCATAGCGACTGCCTAATTTGATGAATTTAGCATTAAGTATATCATCACCAGCGAAGTCTCGATAGATTTGACGGTCTAAGTTTTTCAAAAATCTTGCCGCATTTTCTCTGCTGGTCCAATTCGGGTTTTTGTAAAGATCAGAAGTATCAAGAACAGTCAGGATAGCAGATGCGTTATCATTAGTTGAACGCCAAGCAACTTTATAAGAGAGATCCGTTTCTTCTTTGTCTATTTGCCAATGTGCAGGATAATCTATATATGCTTTAAAATTTCCTGTTTCAGGAGAGTTGCCAACATAGCATGTGTAAAAGTATCTGTTTCCATCAATTCCCATAACATTTTCTATCGCATCAGGATGGAAGGTTAAAAAAGCTCGCATATCTTCTGCCGGTTTTTGCATAGCTGAAAGGCGGTCAATATTTTTTAGAAAATCATCGGCTTCTTCATAGGTGATTGGTTCTTCTCTTGTAAAGAGCAGATTTTGCATAAGTTTGCTTTTTTCGTTAGCAGAAGTAGTATTGTGGACAACACGTTCTTTTAAATTCTCTGCAATTATATGGGCATCAAAAGTGACCAAAAGTTGATTTCTATAGAAATCTAATACAGTCTCGTCAGGCTTTCTCTGAGGCTCAGAAGTAATATCAAGTATATGTAAAACTTGCAAGATCCCCTTGCCAAAGGTCCTGTCAAAGTTGTAAAGAGTGTTGGAAATCCTATCAATCATCTGAGGCTGGTCGCCCAAAAGTCTTTGAATAGTGAATATTTGCATTATCCAAGCTGCTATGGCAGTTCCGAAAGCTTCACCGTTTGATGTAATTATATTTAGCTGCTCTTTGCTTATATTAGAAAGATTCTTTTCAATTTTATAGATTTGTGCTGGTTCTAAATAATAGACAGAGGTGCTATCTACTCCTGGAACAGAATAAGTCATTTTCGATGGCATAGGCTTATTAAAAGCAAAGGCTTTAAAGGGAATGAATGTACAAAAGAGCAAAGAGGATAAAATAAGTTTTTTCACGTGACTAATTCCTTTTTGTTTAAGATTAGTTTTGTTTTCAAACAGTTGCAAGTTATTATAGAACAAAAGCATTACAATTGTAACAAATCCCTTTTATAATAATATTTTATTATAAATATCCTCTTAAAAGCTTTTATCTTTTACAAATATTGCTGGAGGTAAATATGGGATACTGCGGCGCTTGCGGCAAAAAATCAATTAGAGATGAACTCTATTGTAACAAGTGCGGCGGAAAAATAAAGGAAAAGAAGGCAAGAACTGGCTGGACACAACGCATGTCCAATATAATTTTTGCCATATTTCTTCTATTCTCTTTATTTATAGGTCTTCCAGTTTTAATATTATCGGGAGGAAAGATAATAAGCAAAACACTAGCAGGATATCCTCTTTGGGAAAAGTCAGAAGAGCAAATTATGAAAGAGTGCCTCCAACAATGAAAAAAGAACATGGGTATTTTATACGATGCAGTTGAAGCTTATAACAGCGTAGAGGATGAAAAAATGCTTTACTTGGATCAACAAGAATTAAGGTCAGCTGGATATATAAAATCCGAATACACTTGTTCGAATGGAATTTTCAGGTATCATTTAGAAGGAAAACATATTGTTTGTCCATTTCATGGAGATATTAAAGCAGGAATGAATTTGTGAGCTTCGCCTCAATTCCATTGTTAACTGCAATAAATCTATGTTTTTATCCATATGAGGATGAAAACAAAAGAACATTTACTTATAAAAACTGCTAAAGGAAAAACGCATGAATACATATAGCGGGATAATAAATAATCATCTTGAAAAACTTATCGATAGAATAAACTCCGAAAATCCTTTGAAAGAGTATATGAGCTACGCTTTGTTTCCAAGCGGTAAATACCTCAGATCTTCTCTGTGCCTAAGCACTCATAGCATGTACAGCCCTAATCCGAATGAAATACTTGATTTGGCTTGCTGTATAGAGCTAATACATAATTATTCTTTGGTTCACGATGATTTACCCTCAATGGATAATGATGATTATAGAAGAGGCAGACTTACCGTACATAAAAAGTATGGAGAAGCCAATGCTATATTAACTGGAGATGCTCTCTTAAATTATGCTTATAAGGTAGCTATCAAAGATATTATTGCCTCTGATAATAAAGAGAGAAAACTTAAGGCCTTAGAAACAATAGCTGAGAGGGCAGGGCACTCTGGTATGATTTATGGCCAAATTTTAGACATAAAAGACGCTGAATTGTCAAAAGATGAACTCCATTACATGTATGCAAGAAAAACTGGGGATTTGATTGCAGCTGCAGTATTAGCAGGCAGTATAGTTGGGGGAGCTGACGAGAAAGAGCTTGTCGTTTTAAAATCATTTGCAGATTCCTTAGGTTTATTCTTCCAAGTAAGAGACGATATTGGTGACTATGACGAAGATAAAAAGATAGGAAAACAAACTCTTATTAGCGGAAAATCAAAAAGTGAAGCTTGCGACATAATGAAGAACCATGCAGATGATTGCTTAGGATATTTGAAGGAATTAGCAGAAAAATATAATCGTGATACCAGTAAATTAGGAAGCATTATTAATTCTTTGCTGGATCTTACTCTTTAAAAAACAGTGGTCAGAAACACAGGACCACTCGTCACCCGCCACGCATCACTGTTTTTTTATATCCACAGATTACGCAGATGAAGAACCGATAAAGACCAAAACCTTTTTCTAGACCACGGAATACACGGAAAAAGACAACGACAGGCTAAAAATACGCCAAAGCTTCGTTTTTTTGCTAGTCACCGATTAAAGCGAGCTATTTATCAAATAACTTTGCTAAATAGCTCTTTTAATCTGAGACCTGACTAAAATCTTATTACAATTCCTTCCATAAGATTTTACTCGATTTTTGTCCAAAAACTGAAATATCGAAGACATAAGTAGCAGTAAACTTGCAAATCTCTGTTCTTATGCGAGCTTCCTGCAAATGCATTCTTTGAAAAGAATTTATTAGCATATATTATGCAATGGGTTTATCCGGCCATATTATGTAATCAAATTATTTATTCGCCATATAT
>JAAYNI010000068.1 GCA_012520995.1 Candidatus Rifleibacteriota bacterium | reverse complement strand
CAAGCCCGAAACTTTGGAGCAAGTATGCGGTCTTCCGTGAACATGAAGCAGGAGCTTCTATTTCCAAAGCTTTTTTTAGAAATAAATATTATGGCTGGAGAAAGTACTCGCTTCTATTAGAGTTTTCTGATAAAACTAAGCGCTTAGAGCCCTTAAATAAAGATCCTTACATGCAAATGTTCTTGCAAGATTTTTGTCTGAGGCCTTCTTGTTACGACTGTAAATTCAAAAAAAAGCAAAGAGAAAGCGATATCACTCTGGCGGATTTTTGGGGTTCTTCCGGCATTGTTCCGGAAATGGACGATGACAAAGGGCTGTCGTTGGTTATTGTGCATTCAAAAAAAGGCGAAAGCTTTTTTAACAGGATTCAAAAAAACATAAAAAGCAAACCCGTTGATTTTGAAACCGCGATAAAGTGCAATCCCCCTATGATTCTCTCGGCAAAAAAACCGCTACAACGCGAAGATTTTATAAAAGAGATGGATATTTTAGAAATCCCTGAGCTTGCCAAAAAATACTTGAAGCGTCCATCTCTTAAAAGCATAGCTGCAGGTTTTGCCGCAAGAATGCTTCCCCGGCGGCTGAAATCCACGCTCAAAAAATTGCTTGGGCGCTTGAAATAGCCTGTTTTTTTTACTGCAAACAGTTATTATCTGAAAAGTTTGACGATTCTTTACGCCTGTCGACAAACGTCAGATTTACGATTTCATAATCCAAATCGAAATCCGAGTTTATTAATATCAAGCGATTTTGGCTCCCCGGTATTTTGGCATTCTCTGACGCTTCTTATTTTTGCTTCAAAAACAAATAAATGTTTTATATAAACTAATTCATTGGAACTCAGATGTATTTATATTCCGGTATTTTGCCAGTTTTTAGGGATAACTTAATCAAAAGCAATTGCCTCTAAAACTGCTTGTCCGGTCTCAGAGTTTTTAAGCAGTTTATTGGAGAACATAATTATCAAATAGGTAAAAATTGAAGTTGCAAACCAAATCAACAATGTATTTAGAGGCAAAATTGATATGGTTATAAATCTTTTAACAATGTCCAAAACAAAGATATGTAGATAAAAGATACCATATGAATAATCGCCAAAACTAACAATTAACCTGTTCATCTTGCTGTCATAATTAATCTTGGGTTCTGCTAATATTTTAAGCAAATACAAGATAATTATAAATACATACAAGAAATTAGAAAATGTAACTTGACTTAGTGAAAATCTGACTCCAGTAATGCACATCAGCACATAGGCTTCCATAACACTCAAGGCAAGCGCAAATATAATATACTTGGCTCTTCCATATTTATGAGCTGCTGCAAACCATTTATCCTGTTCCAGCTTCACGTTCAGTCCAAAATAATAGAACAAAAACCATGCAGCGAAAACAGTAGCATATAATGAAATCATCCTATATGATATGTTTAAAATATATATTAAAAGCAAATAAACTGGAGTGATATACCACATTATTTTGTCTAAACGACCCTTTTTCTTTATTATTCTTATTAACAGAGGAGTCAGCAGAGTTAATTGCAACAACACTACAATATAATACAAAGGCACGCTTGCCTTTCCTAGAAGGAAAAGAACCAGCAATATAAACCAGTTTGGATATGGTTGCCCCTGTCCTAGCCCCCTCGATATAAGAATAAGATTGGCTAATATTGACCATATAAAATACGGTATTAAAAGCCTTTTAATACGCCGTTTAAAAAAAAGTTTGCAATTGGATTCAACCCTCTGAATGTTTACGAAATAACCGGACAGAAATATAAATATAGCTACAGGAAAATTAATTGCTCTTCGAATTATAAGCCATGAATTAAAATTAAAAGAGCTTATGCTTTCTCCCGCTCCATTAGGACAATGAATTAAAATCACCGCCAAAATACAAACACCTCTGACTAATTGCCAGAATTTATTTTTATCTGATGAACTCATAGAACTCCATGTTGTTTTTCTTTGTAAATAACCATGATGAGATTTTTTTTTATTTGTCCGGTTTTCCGCACTTGTTTAATGCATTTCTCAGAAAATTCAGAGATTCTTCTCTCCTCCTTTCTAATATTTGACCGGCTTTAGTATAATCTACATCAAAATTCACTTTTTCAATGTCATATTCTTTTAAAAATCTGTCTTGAAGTTCGAAGGCAGAAAGCAATGTATCAAACCTGGAATTCATATTATGTTTCTGCTTCATGCCGGCTCTGTTCAATATATAAAACGGTTTTTCATATAAAATTGAAAAAACACCCGCATGAAAAGAATCTGCGAAAATAACTTCTGCGTTTTTAAAGAACCAAAGAAACTCTCCTACCCCTGTGTTATAAAATTCAGGTTGCGTTTCATCCAAGAGATTCACAATCTCTAAGTTATATTTTT
>JAAYNI010000067.1 GCA_012520995.1 Candidatus Rifleibacteriota bacterium | reverse complement strand
GGCATATGCCAGCATGACCCGCTCGGCGTCATAATTCTAATTTCGTCTTCCGATCTCGTTTCCAATGAACTTTGGCTTCTTTTTAAAGCCCCCTGCCGAGGCAGGACTTTTACTATAACACTGCCCTAAAAAAAATGCAAGCATTTTTCTCAAAATAATTTAAAATTATTTTGAGAGTAGGTCGTGGGTAGTTGATAGTCGGCAGTGGAATTGTTTAGACTTTAGTTCGTACTTTCAAGTCCTAAACAAAAAAAAGACCAGGTTTTAAAATCCCGGTCTGAAAAATAAGGAGGCAAACAAATCCATAAAGTTCTTCGGGCAAAACGAATGTCTTTTTAACCATTAATATAAAATTATTTTGCATAAAGCACCTCTGCCGCCTCAGAAGTATCCTTAGGACTTTGCATTCCCAAACCGGTCATCATTTTGCTCATTATTCCTTTGATTCTTTCCTGCTCTTTTTCAGTCATATTCTCCGGCTCAAGCTCTTCAACCAGTTTGTTCAGCTCAACTATTGCTGTGTCCATGTTTCTGAAGAAATTATTAGGCTTAGCTGTTGAATGGCATTGGACACAATTGGCGTACATGGCTAGCCGCTTTGTCCCCCAATCCTTTGGATGATAAGCTTTAAAATTCTTTCTTTGCCATGAAATCCTTGAAGAAATATTGTGAGTGCTCTCTCTATCTTTCTGCAAAGAAGCCATATGACAAGTAAAGCAATCAGGTTTGAAAACCTGCTCTTTAGGATATCTTCCCTCGCCTCTAAAAATATTTTCAGGCTCGCCGTGATTTGTTCCATGTTTTGAATATTTCCAAGCTCTATAGGCTGAAGCTACATCTCTTGAGTGGCACTTGGCACAAGTTTCTGGACTTCGAGCTTCCTTTAGAGAATCAAAGTGCGGTTCATGGCAAGCAGAGCAATCACCTCTGGAGCCATCCGTATTTATTCGGCCTATCCCATGATTTGGCCATGATCTGTTGAGACACTCTCCATCGCGCATTTCAATTTCAGAGCCGTGACAAGGAGCACATGAAGCTAAATAAATAACCGTATTGGAAGCTATTTTTGATGAAAAGGGGGTCTCATAAGCTTTGGCATGAGCAGACTCTGAAAACTCTTTATATTGAGGCTCGTGACATGAAGCACAAACCTTAGGACTGACAGTCATAGAAACAGAGTAACTGTAATGACCATGCTTAGCAGAAGGGTCGACTTTCAAAGCTTTATGGCATTCATAGCAGCCAACTTGCTCTTTCGCATGTTTTGAAGATGCCCAGCGTTCTACTAAAAGCGGCTGTCTTTGAGCATGGCAATTTAGACACCTTGCGCTTTCTTTGGTTGGAACAGCCATAGTCCCTAACCGATTTATATTTTTCGCCTCATATATTTTGCCAAGCTTATAATTAAAAAAGATGACAAAAAACACAGCAAAGGCTGCAAGGACAAAAGTTTTAAAAAATGTTTTCATCTGTTCAGTCAATATTACAAAGCATCCAATATTATATTTTCAGGAGACACACCCTTTTGTGAAAGAAGATTGATAATTTTCTCTCCCATAGCTTCCGGACCGCAAATTAAAATTAGAGAAGAAACTGAAACCGGCTGTTCCGCCAGATGTTCATCAATCATCCCTGTAAGACCTTCCCACCCATCCTCGAGTCGGGGCTCTGACAAAACAGGTTTGTAAATAAAGTTATTATTTTTTGAGGACAACTCAAGGAAATAATTATGTTCATAAAGAGCCTCAAGATTTTTAGCCCCATAATACAGCATTAGCCTCTTTTGAGACTTTTGGCTCTTTTTGCCTTTTTTATTCTTTGAGGTCTTTTTGCTAACCTTGCTCTCTTCTTCAAGATATTCTCTAATGATAGACCGCATAGGCGCAATACCCACGCCTCCCGCAAAGAGAATAATATCCTTATGCTTTTTATCTGCTGCCGTCATCTCGCCATAGGGCCCTGTAAAATCAATTTGACTTCCCTCTTTTAATGAATGAAGCCACGTGCTTACCAAGCCCCCATCAACAAGTTTTACATCAAGAGTGAAAAGACCTTTTTCCATTTGAGACGGAGGGGATGAAACAGAATAGGCTCTGATAGCTTTGTCATCATTACTTTGATAATATATTTGAATGTATTGCCCAGCTTTAAAATCCATCTTATCGCCAAGAATCTCAAATTGGAGCTCTTTAACGTCTGTAGATAATTTTACAGCAGATTTCAAAGCAGCTTCAAACTTTTTAACATTCAATAACTCTAAAGGCACTGCAATATCAGTGTTCTTTCTGAGTTTACTTCTGCAAGCCAGACGAAAACCCTCTTCAAGAGCTGCTTCTCCCAAATGTATTTTTTCAAACATATCTGCTTTGGTAGTGCCAGAAGACAACTTCAGCTTACAAAGTCCGCAGTTTCCTCTGCCTCCGCAAGCTGCCGGAAGATATATTCCTTCTTCTTGACAGGCTTCTAATAGTGATGTGCCGAGAGAAACTTCCGAATTCTTCAGTTCTCCGTTGACTCTAAACTCGGCTGTTCCGCTTTGTTGGCAAATCTTTGCAACAACAGTGAGAAAAAGGCAAACAGCCGCTATAAAGAGCACAGGAACAAGCAAAGAGAGAAGATAACTCACGATAAGGCAACCCCTTTAAAAACTTGAGAAACAGCCCAAAAGGACATTGCCATCATAGCCGCTATAACCATACTCATACCTGTTTCTCCCAGAGAAGGAGGAATATTTTCCTTGGGAATCCGTCTTTTTATAGCAGCCATAGCGGAAACTACCAAAAGCCACCCCACCCCGCTGCCAAAAGCAAAAAGTGAAGTTTCAGCGAATGAATATTCACGAAGAGAAGCAAAAATTGAAACACCTAAAATCGCACAATTCACAGCCAGCAATGGCATGAAAATGCCGAAAGAAACATAAACAGCAGGAAGAAATCTGTCTAAAAACATCTCTAAGGCCTGAGTTAAAGCCGCTATTACTACTATATAAAAAAGCAGTCTGAGATGCTGTAAACCCAATGGACCAAGCAGATAACGGTCAAGGACGAAATTTGCAGCTGCCGAAAAAGTAGTCACGAAAGTCACAGCAACTCCCATATTGAAAGCCGCCTCAGGATCTCTGGAAAGCGAAATCAGCGGACAAGTGCCTAAAAAATAGAACAGCAAAATATTCTCCGAAATTACAGAAGCAAATATAATGCTTATTGCATTGGCCAATGTCATGCTGAAGATTCCTTTTTACCGAACAAGCTGTTAACACAAAAGAGCAAAAAAGCAAAAACTATAAAAGCGCCAGGCGCCGTACTGAATATACGACAGGTTTCCCAAGATTCAGGGAGGATTCTCAACCCCAACAAAGTGCCATTTCCAAAAAGTTCGCGGACAGCTGCCATTATTATTAAAACCAAGCTGTATCCAAGAGAAACTCCGAGAGAATCAAAAAAAACTTCCTTAGGCGGATTATTGGCCGAAAAAGCTTCCATGCGCCCCATCACAACGCAGTTTGTAACAATTAGACTGACGTAAGGGCCAAGAGCTTGAGCCGCGTCAGGAAAGAATACTCTTAGAAGCTGTTCAAGAACAGTCACAGATGCAACTATAATCATCATGTAAGAAATAAGTCTGAATTGTCGAGGAATCCTTTTGCGAAAAAATGACACAGCAATATTAGAAGCCATTATAGATATACTCACCATAACAGACATAAAAAGAGCATCTTCCAGTCTGGCTGTGGCGGCAAGAGAAGAACAAAGCCCTAAACCCAGTATAAGAACAGGGTTTTCAGAAAATATCCCTCTAAAAAGAATTTTAAATGAACTCATCACAAACTCCTGACTGTTCTCAAAGCCTCATTTATTATTCGTTCAACGGCTTTGCATGAAACTGTTGCTCCTGAAATAGCATCAAACTGATGTTCCTCAATCGGCATTGCTGCAAGCTCCACAGTGTTTTGAGCCATCATACCTGTAAACTTGGAAAGAAAAGGCTTTTCAGCTATAAGTCCACCAAGTCCGGAGGTCTCATTTTGCTCAACAACTTGAACACCCAGAATTCTATTTTCAACGGTATCAAAGAGCATCACTAAACGAATCAATCCCCACATTCCGTTTCCAGAAGCTTCCAGAAGTAAAACATTTTCCATATTCAAGAATCGCCATACAGGAGTCTTTCCGCCTTGTATTTGTGCAAAAGTTTGCTCAAATGCCTTTTTATTCTCTTCATTAAGCGGAGACAAAGATTGGCCTGTCAAAGTCAGAGCTGCTTCTAATGTTTTGGTAGTCAAAGAACCGCTTTTCCTGGCTAAATAAGCTGATATGCTCATAATAGCTGACAAAGCAAACGCCAAAGCCAGCATAAACTTCATGTCAGCTAGAAAAGAGCTCTTATTCATATTTATAGCCTTTTTTTAAAATGGAATCTGAAAGAAGGGGCGCAAAAACTGTAGCTAAAAGCAAAGAAAAAAAAGTAAAAACAGACGAGTTCGCATAAATAGTAAATACTGCCGCAAAGAATGCGAAAAGAAAAGCAAAAACCATTTGCTCCGCTTTTTTCTCAGGAATAGAGAAAGGATCTGCTATAGCCGCAAAAAGAAGCAAAGGAAAAGCCCCAGAGAAAACTAATGTTTCAACGTTGCTCAGCCTTAGATAGCTGGCAAGAAAAGCAAAGAAAAGATAAAACAGCACAGAGAAGAAAAAAAATACTCTTCCCCGCTTAAATAAAAAAGCCAGTGTAAAAGCTGAAAAAAAACTTACAAAAGGAAATGCACAGCCAGGAAAATTTTTAGGCGCAGGCTCAAACATTTTCAGCCAGACGGTCTTATCTTCACAGGCTTTTTGAATAAGCAAATTAGAATCTCTGTAATCAGGAACGCCATAGGAAACAGAAGAATAGCCTTCTTTCAAATTTTTGAAGGGCAAAGTTTCCACAAAGGTTCCCGTGTGATAGTAGCCACAAATCATTATTACAACAGCTACTGCAAGAGGATTAAAGAAATGCTTTTTATAACCTCCGAATGCCTTAAGAGCAAGGAAAAAAGCTATGAGAGCTGAAAAAAACACAGCTACAAAAGGCACACCAATGGGAGAAAAAAGCGGCAGTAAAAAAAACATAAACCAAGGAAAATCAGAGTTTCTGTCAGAAGCAATAAGCAGGTCGCAAAGCTTGCAAATGAGTCCTGCAAGTAATGAAACAGAAACAATTTGAAAAAAACGCAAAGAAAAAAATCCCGCCGCCAAAGAATAAAGAACTATGGAGAGGGAAATAATATAAACAGTTCTGGCATTCTCTCTCAGTGCCATACCTGAAATGCCGGCGGATCAGCCAAATCAGGCGGATTATAGGCACCATCGTCTATTAGCTGTAAGCCTTCTGTACTACGAGGTCTGAAGGGTACAAATGTCGGTTTTTTTTGAGACTTCTTTTTCGGAGTTTTTTCCTCTTGGACTTCTTCTTCAGGTGGCAGCAACTCTCTATTCATAGCCTCGAAATTCAGAATGTCTTGGAAATTTCGTGGCGAACCTTCTTTAAACAATGCCACCGTTCCTTCGCTTGCATAAAATGCTATAAGCGGATAATCTCCAAAACCCTTGCTGAAATCTTTGCCGCCGCTAAAATAACGTTCAGCGTCATAAGCTTTGCCTTTAAGCTCATTCAAAATGCCTAATCTATAAGTCATCCATGCAATATTCTCGGTAAGTTCTTGCTTACTTTTCTTTTTTTCCTGTTTTATTGTCTTCAATATAAGCTTTTCTGCTTTTACGAATTGAGATTTAAGCAGCAAGCTGTCAACTTGCATTTTGTTGGCCTCATAGCTGTATGCGCCTCCGCAGCACCCATAAAAGAAAGGAAGAAGCAAAAGCAAAACAGAAAAAAATAATATTTTATTCGCCTGTGAGAGTGACATTTCTTTAATCTTTCCAGTATTGATCCAAGGCTCCAGATTTACTGCCAGTATGAATATAGGAAGTCCATGTAGCTACTCTTGCGAGTTTTTCCTCGGCCATAACTATAGTAAGTTTAAACGACTTTCTGTATGCCTCTTCTTCTCCGCCAAATTCCGCAGGTTCAACCGGTTCCAGTTTCAAAAGTTTCATGTATGTGCCGCCCATAACCTGCTTTCGACTGCCATATTCACGCTGCATCTGTACTGAATCTCCCTCTTTGGAGAGCCCGGTATACTTAACCTTGGCTACAGAACCATCCTCTGCGTAAACATCAAAAGCAAGAGGCGAGCTTAAGGAACCATCTTTAAGCTCCCAAGTATTTTTGAGGGCTTCAGGCACATCTCCGGCTACAGTTTTCATACTGGTGATATCGCTTCTGATAACAGTAACCATCCAAGCAGACTGATTAGCTGCTATGGTATTAAAATTGCCGCGCTGAACATTGTCCGAACCTCGAGAGAAAACAAATAGAATGCTGGCAAAAACCATACTTCCTATCAACATTACTATAATCAGTTCCATTAGAGTAAAGGCTTTTTTCATTGTTCGGTCACCACAAAACAGCTTAGCGAGAATTCTTTACGACTGGCTGAATCACCAGAGCCAGGATCTACTTTAGTTTTAAAGCTTAAATCTATATGAACAACATATCCCCTGGTAGGACTCTCAATAGAAGGCGAACCCACAATTTCGGAAGAAAAAGCAAACTTAGGTTCAAAGTAGGGATCGAAAGGCGAAATCAGACAAGTCAAAGTTCTAGAACCTCTTGTCAGAAGAAGTTTTCCATCAGCGTCAGGAGAAACCTCGCCAGTCTCAGGTAAAAAACCTGTTTGTTCAAGTTGTTCAGCCACTTCCAAGGCCATTTGCCCTGCAAGTATTTCGTCCGATGTTCTGGCAACTCTCTCATGAGATGAGCCAAGAAGACCCCAAAGAGGCAACATAGCCAAGATGAGAATGAAAGCGGCCACCATCAACTCAACCAAGCTTATACCGCGTTTAAAAAACAAAAAGTTCATATCACTCTGCCTTTGGCCCTATAGCAACCGCCACATTCGGAACTATGCTTTCATCGCTGAACATAGAAAGACGTGGCGAATAACCAATCTGAGACTTTTTAATATTATCTGGATTAAAAGTATCAACGGCACAACCTAAAATATTAGCTTCATCTGAAAGGTTTACTGTCCCTCCGTTATTTTGGGCTATAAAATAGGCGTTAGAAAATCCGTTAACATTAAATGAATTGCCAACAAAGAGTGCCACACCCGGTGCAGCGGACTCAAACAGAGAAACATTCACTGTTCCGCCCGAAGTCAAGACAAAAGCTCCAGGAGTAGAAAGTCCCATCTTCTCAAGAGGTTTTGCATCGGGCAAAGAAACAACCAAGCCATTCAAGGCAATCTTTCCGCTCCCGTCCAAGAAAAATGTTTTTATAGCGGAAGGGTTTGATGAGAAATCATAGCAAACACGGGCTTCCATGGCCTCGGCTGTTCCTGATTCCAAATCGGTAAAACTTGGAGTTTGGTTACCTTTGATTTCACTGATGTCAAATCTCATTTTGCCCTGCAATTCGCCTGCATAAGCCGCAGGAAAAAAGGCGGCATCATCACGCTTGGGAAGATATTCAAGTCTGGGGGGATATGAAAGCCCTTCCGGCGAGCCTGAACCATATTGAGCCATGCGATTATAAACCACATCATAAAAGACAAATTCAGAAGGATTTCGCGGCTCATAAATGCCGGACATAAACTTGCGATATCTGTCCAGAATCTCATTAAACTTGCCATCTTTCAGGTTGCCCAATAGAGCAGAAAAGAAACCGTTCATGTCTCTGTATTCATCTTCAGCTTTATTTGCAAAAGCATTGCCATTTGGACTTAAATAGACACTCACAGGGAGAGAATCAGTGGATTTATAAATAATATTCGTATAGCCGGAAAAATCTTGGGCGGAATCCGGGGGATCCAGAGGACTCGGATCGGCCAGTTCAGGATAATGTCCCTTAGCTTCCGAAAGCAAAGTGGTATCCTTCATACTTCTAAGAGCCGCCACAATTTCATTGTTGTAAATAAGATAAACAACTCTGTAATACCAGTCTACGACATTGCCAAAAACTCTTGTGGGCGTAGCTTCTCCAGGGGCACTGCCGGATGAAGCAAAAAGCCTCAAAGCTGAAGATTTGCGTTCCGAACCATAGATATCATTGCCCAAAATAGAAGTCCAAGAAGAACCCGGAGCAAAAGACGTTAAATAACCCCAATCAGCCTGCTTTAAGGAAAAGTCTCTATAAGCGCCCAAACCGGAAATTCCAGAGAGATCAATTCTGGTGCTTTGTTTTTGCGTTGCATCTTTGTAGGTAAAAACAGATTGTGAAACATCGTCACGCATCAATTTAACAAGATTTGAGCCAGTCGCATTTCCAAAGTATACCCAGCCCGAACCATTTTTCCATGCATCAGGATATTCTGAAGGGTCGGGAGCCTGCACGTTGGAAACAACGGTCAAAGGGCCAGCTCCAGTATTGCTCTTTGTACCTAAGCCATTATAGTCCTTAACAAAAAAGGCAAACTGAGTAATAAATGGCGGAAAAGTTGAAACCACCTTAAACTTGCGTTTTTCAGCACAGGAAACACTAGTCCGATCGACTTTTATATCAAGAGTGACTGTGAAATCGCCTACACCTTCCCAAGTAAAAAAGGTGCCTCCGGAAGAAGGCAATTCGCCTTTTTGTATCTCGCCTTTCAACTTATAAGTAGAGGAATCAAAATCCTTAACCTCAAGTTGAGCGTGCCCGTTTGTAAAAATCACTTTAGCTGTATCTCTGAGAACTGGCTCCAAGTCTCTAAGATATTCATTAAGTTTACTGCTCTCGCCGCTTTTGAAAGCTTCCATCAACTTTTCTTTCTGTGCTTCTTCTCCATAATGAAGATCATGAGATATTTTGTACATCACTGAAGAAAGAAGGGAGTGAGCAGCTTTATTTATGCGCTGATACTGCATAAGCTCATTTGTCTCATGAGCCTTGCCTCTTGCCAAAAAATTAAACGCAAAAGCCATTAGACCTAATATTATAATACAACCAAGGACGATAAAAAGGATAAAACCAGATTTTGAGTTGCCAAAAGCTGGGAAAGCATATCTCTTTTGCTGTCTCATTTGCAATCCGTCCTTAAATTTCAGAAAGTCTCTTATTTATTTTACATTCAATCAAAGGTTCTTGCAACAGCAAGAGAAGAAATGAAGCCAATAAAATATCGGAAACCGTTCTGCTACCAAGTGTTATTATTTAACAAATTATCAAGGAACTTTGAAATATAATTATTATATTCAATGTTTTCAATCTTAAATCTTCGTTCTTCCGTAGAAGAAGCTTTGACTGAACCAACTTGAAGATTAAGGGTAATTTTTAAGTTTACGGCAGTTATAAACCTTAAGGAGCTTTGAGAGGAAAAAACAAAAGTTTTTCTCATTATTTTGCCCTTCAAGTTATATTTGGGTAACGCAGAAGAATCAGCCAGTTGCCTGCCTCCTCTCTTTGAAAGGATTTTTCCTCCTACATCTTGAAGAGCTGGTTCTATAGTTTGAAGATAAAGATTCAACCTGCTGTTATTTCCTGTTTGAAAAATTTCAATTAATTTTTCTTTATCAACTTTATCACCATCATTCAGATCAGATTTTATTCTGAACATAGCAGATAGTAGAAGTGAGCGGGCGGCTTTTTTGATACGCTGATGATGAATCAGTTTTAATATCTCGTCAGATTTGTTCCTGGCAAAATAATGGAGTGTAAAAGCGATAGTGCTCAAAACAAATATAACAACGATCGCAATGGAAAGAATAAAAGCAGATTTTGAGCTGACAAAAGCCCAATTTCTTTTAGAATATTTATCCGCAGATGGACACAAATAGGGTTTTAAGCATAGCATAAAAATCTTGTTAATTGATTATCATTAAAAAATCGGCATACCGCACTTAGAACAAAACTTTTCTTGCATTCCATTTTCAGTGCCACAATTCGAACATCTAAGCATAGGCGTTTCTTCTATACGAATGTTTTGCTTCATGGCCGAAGCATCAGTTCCTTCAGGGAAAGCTATAGAAGGAATCTCAAACTCTTTTTCAGGAATACTTTCCGGCAACTTTTCCTTTTTAGATACGGGTTCCTCTTTAATAGCCTTGGGGTTACTGTGAATTATTGTTTCAATATCTACCCCTTCTTTTACACCTTTCACAGAAAATACTTCAACAGGCAGCGACTTTCCCTTTAACATAACTGATTCTTTTTGAAGTATATCGAAATAATCTTTTACCAGCTCATAAGTTGCCCTAGTTATTAAAATTTCCATACCTTCTGCAATTGACATAATACGACTTGCCAAGTTCACATTATCACCAATTACTGTATACGAAAGCTGCTTCTCACTTCCCATATAGCCAGCAATAACTTCCCCAGTATTTATGCCTATGCCAATTTCCATAACTGGCTTATTTTCCCTTTTCCATATTTCCTGCATTATCCGCAATGCTTCCATCATCCTTATTGCACAATACACAGCTCTGATATGGTCATCCTCACGTCTCACCGGAGCTCCGAAAAGCGCCATAAGTTCGTCGCCGACATACTTGTCAAGAGTTCCTTCCAATTCCATTAAAATATCGGTCATCCTGGTAAAATAGAAGTTCAGCTGATCAAGTATATCTTCCGGGTCCATACTTTCAGACATTTGAGTAAAACCTCGGATATCTGAGAAAAATATAGAGATCTCTGTTTTTCTTCCGCCCAATCTCAGAGCTGACGGATCCGCTAAAATCAAGTCTGCAATACTAGGAGAAACAATTCTGTTCAAGCTGTCCTTTATTTTTTCATTCTCAGCCAACTGTTCTTCACTCAGTTTTTTAGTTGAAACCAAGTCATCAAGAGTAGCTGCGTAAAGCTTTGCATTTTTCATTGCAAGACCGGCGACATCTGTGCAAGTCGCCATCAAAGACTGATCATCTCTTGTATAATCTGGATTTTGCATTTTTTCTACGTTGACTACAGCAAATAATTTGCTGTCCATGTAAATAGGGGCAGCAAGCAGAGTTTTGACCGTGCCCATCCCGACCAAGCCTTTAGTTCGCGGATCCATTTCGCACTCTTTATAACCAAGAACTCCCATCCCTCCCGTAATTTCATTGATCTCTTGCCCAAGAAGATAAGTAATCATAGAAATCTCATTATGAGGAATCTGCATGTCTTTGTATTCTTTATATTGCATACCATAAGCCTTAACTATCAAAAAACGCTTATTTTCTTCGTCGTTCAATAATAGCTGAAGTCTGGTTGCCGAAAGCCCCTTAGCTATAACTTCTATTGTGTTTTCAAACACCTGATCCCTATTAAGACTTTTTGCCAAGAGCTTTATTCTCATAAGAGTTGTCGTCAACTTCATAGAACGCCTGTTCAGCTCTTCGCGCATCTCAGAAATTTCTCTGGCCATGCGCTCTTCGGGAGTCTCATCTTTTTCCGCTTCCGCCTTTTTGGCAAGCGCTTCTTTGTCAGAACTTTCTTTAGACTTGCCTTTAGCAGGCTCTACTTTCAGCTCTCTTGCTTCTTGCTGACGCTTTTTTTCCGCCTCTTTGTATTTGGCGGCTTCTTTAGGATCAATTCTGGTTTTCAGAGCTCCGCCGCCTTTCTCCCCACCGCCTCCTACTTGTTTATAAAGTTCAAGCTTATAATAAAGATAAGGAATAAAGCAGGCCGAGAAAACAACCAATACGGAATAGGATTCACCCCAACGTTCAACAGGGAAAATAGCCGGCTTAAATTTCAGAACATAAGTAAGCGCCCCCAAAAGCAGAGGCAAAATAAATGATACAATTGTGATAGCAAGCTGTTCCCCTAAAATTCCTAAAACAGCTATTATTGCAAAAATATAAAAATATGAATAATAGGCTGTGAATTTCTTGGGAATTTTCCCAGCAAAAATCCAATAAGCGAGTAAAATAACCACACAACTGACTACCAGAGTAAGAAACTCAATTATGCGGGAAGAGCCTCCAGGTTGTTTTCTTTTTCTAAAAGGCATCTATCAGGTAGCAGCCTGTCCTACTATCACAGCCAACAAATCATGAGCATATCTTCCCTTTGCATTCATACGAGCAAGAAGGTTTTCCGCCTCATCTGTTTTCTTAGCCCTGGCTAGAAGTGTACCGTGCCAAAGTAGAGCAAAATCATTGCTGATATTATTTTTGTATGCATAAGCCGCAGCTTCCAAAGCTTTTTCATCGTCATTTGCGGCATCAAAAGAAATGGACTCCACAGTTGCTCGGAAAGCTCTAGTGTTTTCTCCGCCGCGTAAGTTATCAAACTTTGCAAGACAGGTTTTTATCGCCTCAGAAGCATTCATGCGCCTATTCAGCCTAGCCAGCTCAGCCAATGCAAAAGCCTTCAAAAATGGCAATTTGGCCATATTGTAAGCTCTATCAAGTTCTATGCTGGCTTGAACATTCTCTTTCATAGATATCATACAACGGGAAAAAGCCAATAAATATACCGCTACATCGTCCTTTGAAAAGTCAGAAAGAATTTTCTCCGAAAAAGTTTTCAGAATTTTTAAAGCGGTAGAATAATCGCCTTCCTCTGTAGCTAAAAAGGCCTTATAAAGATATCCCAGCTTACCCAAAGGAACAGAAAGAAAAGCCTTATGATAGTCATCTATAGTTTTAGCAGCGTCATCAAATTTAAAAGAAGCCAAGAGGGAAATAAAATAAGTTCGCCAAAGACCTGGAAAACTCTCAGGAGGAACTTCCAAGAAAACTCTGGCGGCTATAGATTCAACTTCATGATAATTGTCCTGCTCCAAAAATTCTTCCGCCTTGGATTCCAAAATTTTGATTTCAGTCAGAGAAAGATTTTTCTCTTTGGTTTTCGCAGAGGAAAACTCAAAAAGATTAGAGAGTCCGAACAGGGAAAAAGTCTTGAAAAAAACAAATCGCCCAAGCGGAACATATTGAGCAAAAATACTGGCAAAAAGCAGAATAATAAGAGAAAGAGGAATAGACCATTTTGCAGGAATTCTGCTTTGGAAAACAAGCGCAAAAGCTATAAATGAAATTGAAAAATACCAAATACCGTAAAGTTCATAATCTCGCGGTCTAAACCTGCCAGGCAGTTTTGAAAAAGCAGGAAAAACGAGGAAAAGAGCCACGCTCATAAAGAGATTAGCCAAGAGGAGCTTCGGAAGGATCCAGCTAAGGCTATAGAGATTGAAATCATCACTTAACATAGCCAGAATCATTGGCTTCTCGATCAGCTGAGTGCAAGCAAATGAAAAAATAGTAGCCGTAAAAACAAATCCTAAAGCATATTTGAATGAATATCTTGAGGCTAAGGGTTTTACAGCTGCAGCCAAAGTAATGAAAAGAACTGCCCACAAAAGAAAAGCAGGGATTCCTTTAAGCGAAATCGGCATAAAAATGACAAATTTCAATGGCGGTTGCCAGAAAATTCGAGCTTTCAGCGAAGGCTTAGAACCACGAGATTTTAAAGCAGCATCTGAAAGACATTGGAGAGAATCATAAGCCAAAGAGAAATTGCCCACATTGCAATTCATAAAGTAATGAAGCCTGAAATCTTCAGGCGAATTGATTCGGCCAACATCCTTCATTGAGAGAAGCATATCCCCTGCTTCTTCTCTTTTACCTAAGTAAAGCTTTAAGGCCGCCAATCGCAGTCTTGCAGAATCAGAGTTGGGAAAAATCTCAACTGCTTTTGCATAATAATCTCCTGCTTCGGCATAGGCCTCAACTGCCAAAGCTATCTTGGCCTTGCAGAGAGCGAGCCTGTAAAGCTGAGGCTTTGTCAGCTGTTCTTTCCTGTCATAAAGATTTGATATAAGCCTAAGAGCTTCTTGTCGGAAGTTTTCCATCTGCACGTGGTAATCAACATAAAAAACCACGGCACTAATGTTGAGATTTATGTGCTCGGGATATTTTTCAAGAGCTTCCTGAAATGTGCTTACTGCTTCAAAAAGCTCGCCGTTGCTTATTTGTGCCTCTGCCTTCGCCATATAGGCTTCGGGAACAGTCATCTGCCCTTGAGCAGAAATTGGCAAAGCAAAGAACAAAAAAATTGCAGCAACCAGAGCAACCCAAGTTTTTGCTAACCTCAAAACAACCTCTCTTAACTCATTTTGAAGCCAGTTATAAACTGGCTTCAAAATGTAATTCTATCTTTATTACTATCAGATATCTGCTTTTCGCCATTCTACTGAATCTATGAATTCATTAAGATCCAGCATCTTTTTATTTTCGCCATTTCTATAGCGAACAGTCACTTTATCTTCTTCGGCTTCTTCCGCTCCAAGAATAATCATAAAAGGTATTTTTTTCAGCTGAGCCTGTCTGATTCTGTAACCTATTTTATCATCTGATGTATCAATTGAAGCTCTAATACCAGCATTGCGAAGTTTTGCAAGGACTTTTTCTGCATAAGGGATATGAACATCGGCAATGGGCAAAACTACCGCCTGAACAGGCGCAAGCCAAGGCGGAAAAGCTCCCGCATAATGCTCTGTAAGGACACCGAAAAATCTTTCGAGCGAACCGAGCAAAGCACGGTGAATCATATAGGGGCGATGCTTTTCTCCATCCGCTCCTATATAAGTCATATCAAATCGCTCCGTCAGATTCCAGTCAAACTGAACAGTAGTCATTTGCCATTCTCTGCCCAGAGCATCACGTATTTTGAGGTCTATTTTCGGACCGTAAAAAGCGCCGCCGCCTTCGTCCACTTCCCAATCAAGACCTTCAGCTATTATAGCATTCTTGAGAGCCTCTGTAGCCTGTTCCCATTTTTCATTGTCTTTGCCGGCTGCCTTGGCAGGCTTTGTAGCCAAATAAGCTTTTATTTCACTGAAGCCAAACGCTCTCCAAAGGCTCAAGCTGAAACGCAAAATCTCGCGGATTTCACCGGCCATCTGCTCAGGAGTGCAGAAAATATGCGCATCGTCTTGCGTAAAGCCCCTGACACGCATTGTTCCATGCAAAACGCCGCTTTTCTCATATCTGTACACTGTGCCCAGCTCTGCCCATCTGAGCGGCAAATCACGATAAGATCTCAGTTCAGACTTGTAGGCCATAATGTGGAAGGGACAGTTCATAGGCTTGAGATAATAATTGGCTCCGTCTATATCAATAGGACTGTACATAGAATCTTGATAGTAATTCAAGTGTCCGCTGGTTTCCCAAAGAACAGACTGGCCGATATGAGGAGTATAAAGAAGCTCATAGCCATGTTTATAATGCTGTTCTTTCCAATAGGCTTCTATCACATGTCTGATTCTTGATGCGTTTGGATGCCAAATGATAAGACCAGGACCTATTTCTTCATGAGTAGAGAAGAGTCCAAGCTCTTTGGAAAGTTTGCGATGATCTCGCTTTTTTGCTTCTTCCAGCATATCAAGGTGAGCTTTGAGCTCCTTTGGAGTTCTAAAAGAAGTGCCATAAACCCTTTGCAGCATTTCACGTTTTTCATCGCCGCGCCAATAGGAACCTGCCACGCTTAAGAGCTTAAATGCCGATATTTCGCCCGAGCTTTTCATGTGAGGTCCGCGGCAAAGATCAACGAAATCGCCTAATCTGAAAATTGTAATAGGCTGGTCTTCAAGTTCTCTAATAAGTTCTACTTTATATTTCTGGCCTTTTTTCTCGAAAAAGTCCAAAGCTTCTTCTTTTGTCAGTTCTTTTCTTTCAAAAGGCAAATTAGCTTTAATGATTTCCTGCATTGAAGACTCAATTTCTTCAAAATCATCTGCAGTGATCTTTGCGGGAAGATCAAAGTCATAATAGAAGCCGTTTTCAATAGAAGGACCTATTCCAAACTTTGCATCCGGATATTTTTTCTGTACCGCATAAGCCATTATATGTGCCATAGAGTGGCGGTAAACTTCCAGAGCCTCATCCGATTTTTTGGTTACCACTTCAAAATCAGCATCTTGCAATAAAGGAGTTCTCAGGTCTGTAAGAACTCCATCAACTTTGCCGGCTATGGCAACCTTTGCCAAACCGGAGCCTATCTGCTCGGCAACATCCAGCACTGTATTGCCTTTTTTTACATCCAAAAACTGTCCATCGGGCAGCTTTAACTTGATCTGTGACATTATTTTGCTCCTAAACAGTCTTTATCTTTATTCTGTAAGCGCTACCTGCTTAAATTTTCTTTTGCCTACTTGCAAAAGAACTGAATCGCCAGGCACAAACATCTTCATGCCGTCTTCAACTTTTTGCTGATCAACCTTTACAGCTCCCTGCTTAATCATTCTTCTCGCTTCCGAACCGCTATCAAGCAAGCCAGATTCAACCAAAAGCTTTTGGAGAGGCACTCCCTCTGCGGAAGCGGTCAAGGAGACTATTTCAATCTCATCGGGCAAACCGTCGCCAGACTTGCCGAAAATATTCTCAAACTCGTCTTCTGCATGCTGAGCTGTTTCTTTATCGTAGTATTCAGTTACAATTTCTCTAGCAAGTCGCATTTTGACTTGCTTAGGCTCATCTTCCATTTGCTTCGTCAGACTCTTTATTTCCTCTTCAGGAAGATCTGTGAGCAACCTGAAGTATTTGGGCATTAGATTATCAGGAATTGAAAGAAGTTTTCCGTACATATCCTTCGGAGTATCCGAAATACCGACATAATTGCCCAAACTCTTGGACATCTTCTCTTTGCCATCCAAGCCTTCAAGAAGCGGGAAAGTCATGGTTATTTGGGGCTCTTGCCCATAAGCTCTTTGCAACTCCCTTCCGACAAGGAGGTTAAAAGTCTGATCTTGACCGCCCAATTCAACATCCGCATTAATAGCTACTGAGTCGTAACCCTGCAAAAGAGGATAGAAAAACTCTGTAATGGTTATAGGAACCTGATTTTTATATCTTTTTTCAAAGTCATCGCGCTCCAGCATTCTGGCTACAGTATAGGTAGAGGCAAGTTGCAAGGTATCGGCCAAATTCATAACCTGCAACCAAGAAGAGTTGAACTCTATCCTAACCTTGTCCAGATCCAATATTTTGCCGACTTGATTTTTGTAAGTTTCAGCATTGCTCCTTACTTCTTCTACAGTCAGAGCTGTTCTGGTTTTACTTTTGCCGCTTGGGTCACCGATTCTGCCTGTGAAATCGCCTATAATGAAAACTACGTCATGACCCAAGTCTTGAAACTGTCTTAGTTTCCTCAATACAACGGTATGCCCCAAATGCAGATCCGGAGCAGAAGGGTCAGCTCCCAATTTAATCGTCAGAGGCTTACCTGTGACATATGATTGAGCCAGCTTCTGAACAAAATCTTCATTTGAAACTATTTGCTCCGTACCCTTGGACAAGATCGTCAGCTGTTCGTTAGGTGTATATTCAAACCTCATAGTTAGATACTTCCTATTTCATTCTTGTATTCGTAGAGTTTTTCCAGTTGTTGCTTATAAACTTCAACGTCTTCTTTTACTTTTTCTACTATATCAGCCGGCGCCCTTTCTATAAATTGCTTATTTTCAAGCTTTCCGGCAATCTTGGCCATGCTTTTCTCGGTGTTTTCGATTTCTTTTTCAACACGGGCAAGCTCTTTTTCTACATCTATAAGCCCTTTCAGTTCCATACAAACAACCGAAGAGTCTACTAAGCCGACCAGATGTCCTTCAGGCTTGGAATCAGTTATTTCTAAGTGTTCCACTCCGGCAAGACTCTTAACCAAATCGCCAAAGTTTTCAACAACCGCATTATTCAGGTCGCTGGCAACAGCTCTTACTGTTACCTTTCTGGAAGGCGGCACATTTGCTGAAGCTCTTAGATTTCTGACAGTTCTTACAAACTGCATCATTTTGCCAACCTTTTCTTCTGTTTCAGGGGAAACAAGGTTTGCATCATATTCAGGGAAAGAACCAGTCATCAGGAAACCAGAATTTCCTGGAATTTTTCGCCAGAGAGTTTCTGTAACAAAAGGCATAAAGGGATGAAGAACCTTGAGGGCTGAATCTAATACCTTCAGGAGAACTAAGGCCGTATTTCGTTTTAAATCAGCATCAGAACCATAAAGAGCCTTTTTGGAGATCTCCAAATACCAGTCACAGAAATCATTCCAAACGAACTCATAAATACTCTTTATAGCATCATTGAATCTGTATTCCGTAGGCTTAAGACAATGTTCCACATGAGCTATTGTGCTGTGCAGCCTAGAAATTATCCAACGATCTGTCTCAGAGAGATTTTCAGGATAATCTTCCAAAACAGAGAGTTCCATATCCTCAACATTCATCAGAACAAACCTGGCAGCGTTCCAAAGCTTATTAGCGAAGTTACGCCCCATTTCGCATTGCTCGGCGGCAAACCTGACATCCTGACCTATAGGAGCCAAAGCCACCATGGTATATCTTAAAGCATCGGCGCCATAATCATCCATTATATCTATAGGATCAGGGCTATTGCCAAGCGACTTGCTCATTTTCCTGCCCTTAAGATCTCTTATAATGCTGGTAAAATATACGCTGTCGAAGGGACATTCGCCTGTAAAGTAATAACCGGCCATAACCATTCTAGCGACCCAGAAGAATATAATATCAGGGCCAGTAACCAAAGCCGTTGTCGGATAAAACTTATCAAGCATCGGCGTTTTTTCAGGCCAGCCCATTGTAGAGAAAGACCAGAGCCATGAAGAGAACCAAGTGTCCAGAACGTCTGAGTCCTGTTCTATAAATTCCTGTGAGGCTCCGCATTTGGAACATTTCTCAGGGGCATTTTCAGCTACTTGCACATGAGAACATTTGGAGCAGGTATATGCAGGAATTTGGTGTCCCCACCAAAGCTGACGGCTTATACACCAGTCTCTTATATTCTCCATCCAGTGAAGATAGACACTGCCCCATCTGTCAGGAACAAATGAAAGGGTTCCGTCTTTGTAAGCTTTAATTGCGGGCTCAGCTAAAGGTTTCATTTTAACAAACCACTGTTCGGAAAGATAAGGTTCTATTACGGTCTTGCATCTTTCACAGTGGCCGACTGCTAATTCATGAGGTTCAATTTTCTCCAAGAGCCCCTGCTCTTCCAAAGCTGCTATGACAGCCTCTCTGGCTTTAAATCTGTCCAATCCTTTAAATTGTCCGGCATTTTCATTCATTATGCCTGATTCATCTATAACAACTATTTGCTCCAGATTATGTCTTTTGCCTATTTCAAAGTCATTCGGATCATGAGCAGGAGTCATTTTGACAGCTCCGCTGCCAAAATCTTTGTCGACATACTCATCAGCTATTAAAGGAATCTCGCGGTTCATCAAAGGCAAAAGAATGCTTTTGCCTATAAGATCTTTATATCGCGGATCGTCGGGATGCACAGCTACAGCTGTATCGCCCAGCATGGTCTCAGGACGGGTTGTAGCCACTATCAGGTAGCCGCTGCCGTCTTTAAATGGATATTTGATATGCCACAGGCTGCCTTTGGTATCCTGAGGTATTTTTTCTTCATCGGAAAGAGCTGTTTTGCAGCGAGGACACCAGTTAATAATATATTTGCCCTTATAAATCAGACCGTCATCATAAAGCTTTACAAAGCATTTTTTAACTGCATCGCTCAAGCCTTCATCCATAGTAAAGCGCTCTGCTGTCCAGTCGCAGGAACAGCCTAGTCTTCTAAGCTGTTTGAGAATAATGCCGCCGTATTTTTCTTTCCAGTTCCAGACATGCTCAAGAAATTTTTCTCTGCCAAGATCATGCCTGGTTATTTTTTTCGTAGCCAACTCTCTTTCTACGACGTTTTGAGTGGCAATACCAGCGTGATCGGTGCCTGGAAGCCAAAAAGCCTCTTCACCCTTCATTCGGTGATATCTTATAAGAATATCTTGAAGCGTATTATTCAAAACGTGCCCAACAGTGAGTTTTCCTGTCACGTTAGGGGGCGGTATTACAATAGTATAGGGAGTTTTTTCAGAAAGAGGATCAGCCTTGAAACAGCCAGCCTCCTCCCATTCACGATACAAATCTTGCTCTGTTACAGCAGGATCATAAGCTTTTGGCAAAGAGGCGGTTAATTTTTCTTCTGACATTTTTTATGACACCTTTATCTGAGCTGTCGTCAGCTGATAAAGTCTTTCAGTTGACGAGCTGTTATTTCTGTATAAGGTCAAGCAGCTTATCAAACTCTTCTGCTGAAAGTTTGAGACTCTTCGCCTGACTGAATATGCTGAGTCTGGTTTCAAGATCGTCGATTTTTGTTTTGATTTTTGCATCCGGTTTAAGCGAATATGCCAAAGACAAAGTGTCGCGAGCCTCTTGGAATTCAGAATTACGCTGATGTATATCTGCGAGATTTACCAAGAGAGGAACATTCTTGCCATCTATATCGAGACCCTCAAGAATGTATTCTTTCGCCCTATCAATATCTCCATCACGCAAAGCTCTATCGGCAAAGCCTTTATAGGTCGCCGCTTTGGGCTCGAATTCGGGCAGGCTGTCAACAGAGAGACCATTGGGAGCAGTAATCTTAGTGCCGCACATATGGCAATACTTGCTTTCGTTTTTAGTCTGCATCGTACCGCAGCTTGGGCATTCATAAAGGTTTTGAACCACCCATACTCCAGCTTTTTTAATAACTCTCTCGCCTTTCAAATAACCCTTCTCAACTTCAAAAACTATACATTTTTCAGGGAACTTGTCTGAACGGAAATAGTCAGTTGCAAAGTGCTTAGAGGGATCAAAAGTTTCCGAAATCACTTCCATGGAAGATATGCGGTTGGGCATTATAAGCCTATCAAGAAGTCTCTGGTGCAAAGCCTGAAGCTCTGGTATAGGATTCTTTTTGATTATAGCTTCAAGACCGTCAAAAAAGTCTATAAGTCCTGTTACAAGCTCGCTTTCACTATCCAGATCTATTGGTCTTTCTTCGGAAGCAGTTGCGGTGTAGGCTCTTAAAGTCTCCCTTAAACGTTCAATTTCCTCTTTTTGCTCTTCTATTTGAGCTTTGGATTCCGAAACAGCCGTTTCAAAATTCTGAATTGCAAGCAGCTGGTCGGCTACTTGGCTTGTTAAATCTTCTATTTCAGCTGCGGATTCAACAGAAAGCAGGCCAGCACTCTGATTTTCGAAGTTTCTAAGCCGCTCTTCATAGGTTGCAATTTCAGATTCTTTTTCATGCAGGGAACTGCGTAAAGAAACAATTTCTGAATGCATCGCATCAAGCTGCTTTCCTTCCTTTTTATATTCAAGAAGTTCAGCTGACAAACGTTCTCTCTCTGTTTCCAAAGCTGTGAGTTTCATAGCAGCTTCAACATAGGTGGCAGCTTCAGTCTTGAGATTCGCTACTTGTTCTTTCAAGCTGGAATTTTCTTCAGATTGTTTTTCCAAGTTATTCAGTTCAGTCTCAAGCTCTTTAACGCGACTTTCAAGCAGGGCGTTTTCGCTGGCAAGCTCTGCCATATGAGTTTCGTCTGCATCATCAGATTGTCTCTTAAGGGCTTCAATATCTTGCAGGAAACGTTTTCGCTCCTCCTCAAAATCCTGAAGGCTGTTTTTTAATTCCTGATCTTTATCTTTAAGTTTTTGAGCTTGGTCTTTCAGCTCATCTTTTATGGACGCAAGTTCATCTGAGAGATCTGATATTCTTTCGTCTTTTTTTATGGCTTCGGCCATAAGCTGTTGATTTTCTTCTTCCAAACCTGCATCAACACCTGCCGAAGAGTCAGATTGATGTTCTTCAAGCAATCTGCTCAATTCTTCTACTTGGCTGTTTTTTTCGTTTTCAAAATCACTGAACATTTTTTTCTGTTCAGAAAGCTCTGTTTGAAGAGATTCGATATCTGAGGCTTTCGACTCCAGCTGAGATTTAAGTTCCTCAATCTGAGCAGAATCAGCTGTAGAAGCATCAATTTGGTTTTTAAGATTTCGTATTTGAAGCTGCAACAGCTTAATCAGGTTGTCTTTTTGAACAATCTGCTGGTTTAATTTTTTAAAAAATTCATTGCTGACTTCGTTGGTATCCGGATTCATAAGGCTCCCCGTATATCGATTTATTGCCGTCCTGTTAAGAGTCCAGAAAGAGGGCAAATTGATTTGTATTCACAGACTTTTAACTCTAGCACAGTATTATTACCATTGCAAGATAGCAATTCTGGCACAAATTTAAAAACTTTAATAGAAAAATTCAGGTATTATTTATGTACTATGGCGGGTTACTCCTTTTTAAGTTATTCTTATATTAGAGATAAAAAACGGAGAGTTAATATGAGCAGAAAAACAGTTTGTCGTGCAATCTGCATGGTTCTTTTCATTTTTCTCTTTTCCCTTACCACGGGAGCCTACGCAGTCGAATTAGAGTTTGATTCTTTTGAAGAAGCGAGAGCTGCTGCTGAGAAACGCAGAGCCGAATATGACAAAAGAATGCATGAGTATGTTGAACAAGAAATTGCAGCTTGGAGAGAACAACAGAAAAACGTAGGCAAAGACGGAGTATCAGGAGATATTTCCAAAGTAGACGAAAAATATTCCTCCACTTCAGATGGAAGCGAAACAGCACAACAACTCTCTGATAAAGTCAAAGAATCCCTTGCAACTATGAGAGAAGGCTTCAAAGCCACATCTGCCCACACAGCGGGCCATGCCGCAGCTGCTGCCGGTTATACTATAAAAATTTCTCAAGATCCCAAAACAGGCAAGTTTGTCATAAAAGACTCTTTCGATGAAGGCGCTTTCGGAACCGGTCTCAAAAAGGATGAAAAACCTCAGTCAGCCATCGAAGAACCTGTCAAGAAGGCTGAAACCACTCCTCCAGCCACACCGCAGACACAGCCTCAACCTGTCACCAAATCTCCGGAAATCGCAAAACTGCCTCCTCAAGCGAAGCCTAAAACGGATCCCAAAGATCCTGGCAACAGAGATGTAGACGAAACAACCATTGAAGACGAACCTGCCGAAGAAGCTCCTCCCCTTCCTCCTGCCGAGATTGCCCCCCCTGCTCTCCCTGCACCTTCCGTACAACTTGTCATACAACACCCAATAGACTTCACTGAAGCCCCATTCGCCGCAGATGAAACAGTTCCTCAAGCCCAGGAGCTGACTCTCGATGACTTTGAAATACCCGAAGACACTAGAGTTAAAATCACCTTAGAAATATTGGATGGTCTGCACCTAGACGACTTCGTAATGACAGTGACAGACGAAAAGGGAGAAAGCCAGCCAATATCAGGCGACGAACTCAAAAGATACAGACATATATTCCGTGTTCCTTCGAAAACAGACTATTTTGTAAATGTATATACAAACGAAGGCGGCACACAGAAGAAAATTCTTCAGGTCGCAGTCCCTGTAATACCTATGGACTTTGATGCTAGAACAATGGAATCAGACAGCTATCGCAGATAACTGAAACTTAAAAGATCAAGCAAAAACCGGCCGTATGCTAGCAGAAGTTATACGAGCCGGTTTTCCTTTTATATCAACTATTAAAGTTCCATCCGAAGACAAGTCTTTCGCTCTGGCTCTTTTTATCTCACCAGTAGAGTGGTCAGTGATTTCAAGATCAGCTTTCCAGAAGTTCCCGGCATAAGATTTCCATAAAGCCGCCAAATCAACAGGAGCAACAGCATACAAATCAGCAAATGCACGCAGAAAAGCTTTCAAAAAATCAATTTTTCCGAAGCTTGGCAGTATCTCCTGCAAAGAAGCCGAATCCGCAAAGCCGTGCATAGGCATAATATTAGCCCCTAAACCAACAACGGCAGCTGACAAAGTCATAGAATGTACAACTTCAACCAGAACACCGGAAAACTTCCGTTTGCCTATCCACACATCATTGGGCCACTTAAGCCAAACGTCGGATAAATCCCCCCCAGCTTTGTCCAGAGCCCTCATAATAGCAACTCCTGTAAAAAGCGAGAGAGGAAAATCATTCTCCGAAAGATTAACCATCCGACTAAAAGAAAAGGTAAGAGACTGTTGCGCTTCGGAATGCCACTTACGCCCCAGCTGTCCCTTGCCAGCTGTTTGATGTTCTGCTAAGAGAAGATGCTGTCTATACTCTGGAATTTCTGAGAGAATAAGTTTCAAGTCATCATTAGTCGAACCAGTCTCAGTCTTCCAAAGCAGCTCACAATCCCTCCAAAAGTCTTGGCTGCGAACAAAAGTCTCTAACTCTCTATATTGCGGTGTATTAAACATTATATTTAAAGTTTAAAGGAATCATCAAAAAGATCTCTTAAAGTTTGCAAATGCTCCAATGAAGTCATATCGGGCAACAAAGGCGTAATGGAAACATAGCCGTCACGCACAGCAACCACATCCAAATCAGATGTATAGTCTACTATTTCAGGTTTTCCTGCTGCCCAAAACCAACTGTTGCCCCTAGGGTCAATTCTCTTTTCATAATGTTCGCCATAATCCAGCTTACCTGTTCTAGTAACCATAAGACCTTTGACATTCTCTTCCGGGATCTGAGGAACATTTATGCTGTAAGCCACATGCTTAGGCAAGTCTGCTTTAAGTATCTCTTTTATGCACTTAACAGAAATCCTGGCAGCAGGCTCAAAATCCGGAGACTTGTCGCCTGTACTTAAAGAAAGAGCTACGGAAAGAATATTTTTAAAAGCGCCTTCCAAGGCAGCCCCTACTGTTCCTGAATATATAACATCATCAGCCATATTTCCGCCGCGATTTATACCGCTGACAATCAAGTCTGGCTTTTGCTTCAATATATTTGCAAGAGCTATTTTCACACAATCAGCAGGCGTACCGCTAACAGAATATGCTGTTACACCCTCCATTTCAAAATCGTGCTCTTGAACCCTGAGCGGGTCATGCAAAGTCAAAGCGCTGCTCATGGCGCTTCTCTCTTTATGCGGAGCTACCACAACGAGCTCTCCAAGCTCCCTAAGATAATTGGCTATGGTCCTTATTCCGCTGGCGGATATGCCGTCGTCGTTTGAAAGCAATATTTTCATAATAACTCCAAAAATTAAACTGTACCCTGTCAGGCAAAAATAAAACTTGATAAGACAGCAGTGAAATGATAGGATAACGCCACTTTAATTTCAAGGTTTTTATAGTGAAGGGCTTAGCTATATCACCAGGGTACGCCGTAGGGCAAATCTACCGCCTCAAGCAATTTAAGTTTGAGGAGCAACTTCCTCCCCCTCAGGAAACCTTTTCCCCGCAGCAAGAAATTGAAAAGGTTGAAATGGCTCTTGAGCTTTCCAGGCAAGAGATCAGCCGTCTATTGATGCTCCCGCAAATTAAGAGCAGCATAGAAATAACAAGCATTTTTCAGGCACACTTAACTCTTTTAGATGATCCGGATCTCAAAGAGGAGATTTTTAAACGCATAAGTCAACAGTCCCAGGATGCCTATACTGCAATAAGCTCGGTTATCCAAAACTATAGCAACTTTTTCAGAAATCTGCCTGACCCTCAATTCCAAGGCAAAGCTATCGACATTATGGATGTCGGAAAACGTTTAATGAAGCATTGCCAAGGCACTCCTCAAATGAGCGGTGAGCCTGAAACAAACGGAGGAGTCATTATAGTAGCAGAAGACCTGACTCCATCCGAAATGGCTTCATTTGAACCCGCTAACATTCTTGGAATAGCCATAGAAGACGGAACTCCGACATCTCACGCCGCCATTATGGCCAGAACATTAGGCATTCCAACTCTGATTCAGGTAGAAGGCTTGATGGAAAAGGCCAGAGAAGGTGCTATAGCCATTATTGACAGCGTCTCTGAGCAAATAATCTTTGAACCTGATGATGAGCTCAAAATAAAGTATAAAAATGCCATAAAAGCTTGGCAACAAAGACAAGCCCATATTCAAGAGATGGCGGGCGAACCATCCGTTTCATTGGACGGTGTCCCTATTATGCTATCAGCCAACATTGGCCAGCTGAGCGACGTAGACTTGGCTCTTGCCAATAAAGCAGAAAGCATTGGCCTTTTCAGAACAGAGTTTGCCTACGTCGGCAAACAAAAGCTTCCCACAGAAGAGGAACTTTTCCAAGCCTATGCCACTATAGCCAAGCGTTTTGGACATGGTGAACTGACATTCAGAACATGCGATATAGGCGGCGACAAAGTTTCCTATGCCTTAGGAGATTCACTTGAACGAAACCCGGAACTTGGTTGGAGAGCCATCAGAGTTACCTTAGACCAAAAGGATATGTTTAAAACTCAACTCAGAGCTATATTGCGCCTTTCTGGCATTTTGCCGGAAGGTCAAATAAGACTCATGTTTCCTATGATTTCCAATCTGACTGAGCTTCGTGATGCCAAAGCCTTGCTCCATGAGTGTCATGAAGAACTTATAAACGAAGGACTTAGGGCCGCATCCCATATAAAGACAGGCATGATGATAGAAACCCCAGCAGCAGCTCTTTTAGCTGAAAAGTTCGCCAAAGAAGTAGAGTTTTTCTCTATAGGAAGCAACGACCTTACACAATACACCCTTGCTGTTGACCGTACCAATTCAAAGGTCTCCCACCTTTATCAGCAAACCAGTCCTGCCGTATTAAAGCTCATTAAACATGTGATAGATGTCGCAAAAAAAGCGAATATAGATGTTTCTCTTTGCGGAGAACTGGCAGGCGACTCAAGATTTGCCCCTCTGCTGCTCGGTCTCGGACTTGAATCTTTTTCAATGAACTCCATTCTTATACCAGCTGTAAAACATGTCGTAAGAAACAGCGATCTCTACAATCTCAAAAAGCTTGTAGAGCCAATATTAGCTATGGATACAGCTGAAGAAATAAATCAAGCTGTTTTCAGATTGAATACTAAACTCGGTTTGCAGTGAAAAATAAATTTTTTATAGCAACAATTTTAACTCTGTCATTTTTTTCTGTAAGTTGCTCATCAAGCTCCGAACCAAGCAACTCTTCCGCTAATATATCTCAAACCGACAATCTCACACAGCAGAACTCCCCTGCCCTGCCCATTGAAGTTCCTCAGACTCTGCCAATAGTTCAAGCTACCCTAAAAGGACACGACCTTGATATTATGTTGGCAAAAACCTTTGAAGAAAAACGAAAAGGTCTGATGTACCGAGATAAAATAAAACATAACGAAGGCATGCTTTTTGTTTATACCTATCCACAAAGACTCGCCTTCTGGATGAAAAACACCAAGATTCCTCTTGATATAATCTTTTTTTCTGAAAAACTAACGATAGTTGAGATGAAGGCCAATATGCAGCCTGGCTATGGTATGCCTGACCATATGCTTGATCAGTATACATCAGCAAACTTGGCTAAATATGCTCTTGAACTAAACGCAGGCAGTATAGAATCGTTTGCCTTAGAAATAGGCGACAAACTGCAAATACCTGAAATTTTTCTTTCCCAATAATATCAGCCATGACCAAGAAAAAAATTGATTTTCTTTTATTAGCTCTGACAGCCATATTTGCTACCCTTTATTCAAGTATGCCATTACTTGTAGCTTCAGGAGCGCCTATTTCATTTTTCTGCAAACAGGGAGTTTTGGCTTCCGCATTGTCTGCTCTCTCAATAATGGCAATTTTTTTCCTCTTCTACCAGCCCAAAAAAGGCACTTTTGCAGCATCCGAGATTTTTCTTTCTCTATTTGTTCTCCTAACTGTCTATATCAGCAAAACAGACAGTTTTTCCAGCAGAACAGCAATATATTATGCACTTTCCTCCCTGATTTTACTTCTTTTTTTCAAGCTTTTCACCAAAAAAAGCTTCTTGCCACTCCTAGAAGCTCTTATCAGCCTAAATGGCTTAATTATCTCTTTTTCTCAATTCAGATATTCTCTCTCTAAAGTTCCATTTCACAACCCCGCAAATATTTTTGCATCCCCTTCAACGCAAGCAGACAGTCAGCTTTTCCTTACAGCCTATTTGATTTTGTCCGCAATATTCACTGCAAAATTCTTTTTCAAGCGTCTGCCTTCTAACTCTCCTCTTAAATCCCTTGCTCTCCCTATATTCTTTATTTATATCTTAGCTATATCGCTTGCAGGCGGATGGCTTGCCATTTTGACCGTAGCCTTTTTACTTTTCCTGTATTGGTTGCTAACAGAAAAAACATCGCCCATCTTCTCTCTGTTAAAAAAACATCCTCTAGTCTCTGCAGCTGTTTTTACAACTCTTGTAATTTTTATGCTTTCATTTTCTGCCAATTCCGCGAGCAAACTTCCATTGAGCAACTACAAAACTCTCTCAGATTCAGAGAAGTACATAGCAATCAAACTTTCTCTTTTAAACTTGGGCATCAGAAACTTCAAGGCTTATCCTATTAGCGGTATAGGAATAGGCAAGATGCCATTAAAAATTAATGCGAAGATTCCACCAAGAACAGAACAGCTCTTCCCCAAAAGATTTATTAGCAACAGCGGCAACAGCGTTGTAAGAATACTAGCGGAAACAGGACTGACAGGTTTTCTTACCATCACTCTTGTATTTTTCTTTATTTTTTCTCTTTCCTTCAGAAATTTTCATGTTTTTGAAAATGCCAAATTCAGCATGATAGCACTGCTCTTTTTGTCTTTTCTTGCATTATTTACAGATATTTTGCCTTTCACTCCTTTACACGGTTTAATATTGCTGACCTTTGTAATACATCTTTCTGAAGTTCTGCCAGAAACCAAATTCAAAAAAAGTTTTTCCTTTGTCTCGTTGTTTTGGCTTGCAATTCCTTTTGCTTTCTACATGACGGCACCAAAGCTTTTAAAAGCAGAATATGATGCCCTCAGATATCTTTATCAAGCCAACACAGCTCTCACAGAAGGTCTCAAGGCAAAAGCTGAATACAACAGCCACTACCGCGAGTATTTCAAAACAGCCAAACAGCTTTCTGAAAAGGCTCTCATAGCAAACCCGGAACTCCTCTTGGCTGTGAAAACCAGAATTTTGGCTCTTAAGGATTTAGGCTACAGAGATGAAGCAGAAGATGCAATGCTTCGCTTAGACAAATCCTTCCCAGGAATTTTCAATTCTAAGCTCTTCCTTACTAAATTGCTTCATGAAAAGGGAGATCTTCCCTCTTCCCGTCTTTATATACAAAAAGCCATAGATGAAACAGACGCTCCCGAAGTATACGAGCTATTAGCAAAAATGCACTTGAGAGACAGAGAACCTGAAAAAGCGATTTTTGTTTTAAGCACTTTACATAAAGCTTGTCTGGAAATAAACCAAACAGATAAAGCCTCAAAGTTCGCCCTTCAAGCAGCAGCTATATATGCCTTTGAAGAGCAGCAACAAGAAGCACGAGATTGGCTGGGGAAAGTCACAGACCAAAAAATAAAAAACACTGAAGAGTACGCTCTTTTAGCTTCTGAATTAGCATTTAGAGACAACAAACCAGAGGAAGCATTAAAAATATTATCCAAAGCTATTGAAAGCATAAATCCTACTCCCCGCCTTAAAAATGCTATAGCCTACATTTGGATATTAAGAGACAACAATTTAGAAAAGGCCGAACAATATTTAGATGAAGCCTATAATTCACTGACATCAATGCCTTCCCCAGATCTTAATGCAATCCTCGAAACAACTCACAGCATGGCTGCCTTGGCAAGGACTAAATATGACTTCGCAAAAGCAGAATCACTCTACAGAGCAGCTTACGAAGGAACTCCCCCAGAATGGAAGTCCCTAATGCAACGAAGAAGAAATGATTTAGAAGCTTTGAGGCAACTCAAACAAAGCGGTTTCTGATGACAGCCAGAGATCACCTTGTCTTATACTATCTGACTCTGCTGATAATGCTTATCAGCCTCTATTTTCTCTACAAATACATAGAGAATAAAAAAGAGCATGATGAGCTAACCGAAATAGACAAGCATAAATCCAGAACCCTGACCTTCCTTTCTCATGAGCTCAAGACACCTTTAGCTGTTATTTCAGGCTATTTGGAACTTATGCTCTCTGGAAAAACAGGCGCTTTAACAGACCAACAAAAAAAATCCTTAAAAATAACTCTAGATAACGTTTCAAAATTAGATGGAATAATAAATTCAATATTAAATTATTTCAGACTCGAAGCCGGAAAAATAAAGCCGACTATTGAAAAACAAGCTATCAGACCTGTCATCATAGCAATAGCCAATGCTTTTGAGCCTATACTCAATAAACGCCAAATTATTTTAGTAAAAAAAATTGAAGAGAACCTTCCAAAAGCTAACTACGACTACGCTCTTATAAATTTAGTTCTTTCCAATCTGCTAGACAATGCCATCAAGTTTTCTGCTGATGGTTCTCAGATTGAATTATCAGCAGAGAAAACCGAATCAGGCCAAGTAAAAGTTTCAGTTAAAGATCAAGGAAAAGGAATAGAACAAAAGCATTTAAAATTTATTACAAAAGCCTTTTATCAAGGAGAAGAGCATAAACAACCTGGTCTCGGAATAGGGTTGGCTGTTTCTTCCGAGATACTCAAACTGCATAACACGACTCTTGAAATAGAATCAGAGCAAGGAAAAGGCAGCAAATTCAGTTTTGAACTTGAAAAAGCAGAATAAATCAACCAGAAAAATCTTCTCTGGATAAGCCCAACTCCTTCAATTTAGTGTACAAATTGCGCCGATGCATACCAGCCATCCTCGCAGCTTCCGATATATTGCCGTCTGACTTCTCCATCAAGTTTTTAAAATACTCATAATCAAAATCGGATAAAAGTTCAGACTTAGCGTCTTTATACTCCATTTCAATGTTGTAACGATTCGTTTCAGCAACATTGTTTCGATGAAGCCGATTGTGCTCCAAGTCTTTAATACATATTTCTTCATCATCCAAGACCACAACTTTTTCTATCAGATTCTCCAATTCTCTGACGTTTCCAGGCCAATCATGCCTCATCAAAGCCTCTATCGTAGACTTTTTAAATTCCATAGGCTTTTTTTCGAATTTTTCAGAAAATCTTTTAACAAATGTTTCTACCAAGGCTGGGATATCTGCTGCTCTCTCTCTTAAAGGAGGCAACTGGATATTTATTATATTGAGCCTGTAATAAAGGTCTTCTCTGAACTCTCCTGCCAAGATCGCCTCTGGCAAATTCCTGTTAGTCGCCGCTATAACTCTAGTATCCACTTTAATCAAAGTATTTCCGCCGACTCTCTCAAATTCGCGCTCCTGAAGAACCCTCAAAAGCTTTGTTTGAGTCTGCATGTTCATCTCTGCGATTTCATCTAAAAATATTGTACCCTTGTCGGCTACTTTAAACTTACCTTCTTTACGTGCCATAGCTCCTGTGAAGGCACCCTTTTCATAGCCAAAAAGTTCGCTTTCTATTAAATTTTCTGGCAAAGCAGCACAATTTACTTTAACAAACGGCATGTCTTTGCGAGAGCTTCCTTCATGCAAAGCTTTTGCAACAAGTTCTTTCCCTGTGCCTGACTCACCTGTTATAAGCACAGTGACATCATTAGGAGCCACTTTGCCAATCATGTCGTAAATTTCCAGCATTTTTTCCGAGCTGCCAGTCATGGTCTTTTGGCCTGTGCCACGGCCTAACTTTTCTCTCAGAGCCTTATTTTCCCTTTCCAGCTGCTTTTTCTCCAAAGCTCTCTTGACAGTAAGACGCAGATCATCATTGGAAAAAGGTTTTGGCAAATAATCATATGCTCCCTTTTTCATAGCTTCAACCGCTATGCTTTCGGATCCATAAGCTGTGATTATTATAACTAATGCTTGAGGATCATCTTTTAGTATAAGTTCAAGCAACTCCAAGCCGCTCATACCCTGCATAGTGAGATCGGTTATCACCAAATCATAGGTGTTAGTTTTAAAAAGCTTATAAGCTTCTTCACCCGACTTGGCGCCTTCTATAAAGTATCCGTCCATCTTCAGCACAGCATTCAAAGTGTACAGAACAGAATCTTCATCGTCTACAGTTAAAATATTAAATTTTTCAGATTTTTGTATTTTCATTTTTCATATTCAGTATAACAATAAAAGTTGTAAAATCATCATTAGAAACAAAATCTATTCGTCCGTTGTGAAGGTCAATAATCTGCTTGGTGATAGCCAAACCTAGACCGGTTCCATTTGCCTTTGTGGTGTAAAAAGCAGTAAACATGCGCTCTTGAACTGCAGGAGGTATAGGCTTGCCGCTATTGCTTACCTTAAACTCGCATGATTCCTGACTGCAGGTTAGAAGAACATCAACCCTTCCATTTGAACCTGCTGCTTGAAAAGCATTTAAAAGAAGGTTCATAAAGGCCTGTTTTATTTTTTCCGCGTCAGCCATTGCAATACAAGATTCTTCAGGAAGCTCAACTGAGAATTCTATCTTTTTGCTTTTAGCTTGATGCTGCATTAAAGAAACCAACTCTGATACCAAAATCTTCATATCACAATCTCTGAGACTAGCCCTCTCAGGCCTAGCTAAGCTCAAAAGACCGCTCACCACGCCATTAAGACGATCCACCTCCTGAATAACTATCCGAGAATGGTTTTTCAAATCTCCGCTTACGCTTTCTCCTATTATCTCTACCAAGCCGCGAATAGAAACCAAAGGATTGCGAATCTCATGAGCTATTGAAGCAGCTAATTTGCCAACTGTAGCCCACTTTTCACTTTCTATAGCTCTTTCTTCACGTTGAAAAGCTCTTTGGAGCTTATTTGCCATATTGTTGAATGAAGCTGCCAACTCGCCAAAATAGCCATCTTCTTTAATATCCACCCTGACGGAATATTCACCTGCACTGAAAGCCTCAAAAGCAGCCAGAAGCTTTTCCACAGGATTAATAAAAGACAAAGAAGCCACGTAAATTACCATAAGAGAAATAACAACACTGGAAACATAAAGCAAAGAAAACTCAGCTACCTTTTTGTTTATAGCCTTGTTTTCATAGTTTGGAACTCCCACGCTTAAAGCCCCCAGAACCTTTTCTCCATCTTTTACAGGCATAACTATCTCGTAAAGAGTATCCCCTGAAGTAGCTCGCAACTCTTCACCGCGAAGCTTGTCAATTTTTGGAAAGCCCTCATGAGGAACGCGGGGAGAATCCCCCCAAATACGCCACCAGTTTATGTCATAAACAGTTACATAGAGAGAAGCTATCTTGCCGATCCTGCCAGTGACTATTTCATCTAATGGACGACTGTCATTAGTTTGAAAAAGCGTTAAAGCAGGTTTTTGCATTATTTTGCCCAAGGAATAAGCCAGCTCAATTTGCTCTGCTATGTAAGCATTTTTTTCCAAGTTTATTCTTGCAAAAACAAAGATAGAGTTAGTTATCACTATAAAAATGGCAAACAATACAATAATTCGCCACTTGAATGACAACTCAGACATTGCTTCTCCTTATAAAAGGCAAAGTAAAGTAAACAACTGTTCCCTTGCCTGGAGCAGAATCTATTTTGAGATGCCCTCCATTAAGGGCTATGCGTTCCTGCATAGAAAGAAGACCTAACTTTTGTTTGCTGGCATAATTAGCTACCATAGCATCAGGATTGAAACCTTTACCGTCATCTGAAATAGTAGCTTCAAAAAGGTTAGCCTCAGGCTTGTACATAAGAGCAATACATATTTTATCGGGTTCGCCGTGATAAAAAGCATTGTTGAGAGCCTCTTGAATAACCCTGAAAATCGCAAGCTCTGTGTCTATAGATTCAAAAGATACCCTGTTCCCCTTGACATCAAAATAAACAGAAGCCTTTGTCTTTGCCTTGAAGTGAGAAATATAACGTTCTAAGGTTGGAATAATACCCAAATCGTCCAGCGACATAGGCCGCAAGTCAAATATTAGACGCCTTATTTCGTTGAGATTCTTGTTCAAAGACTTTTTAACCAAGTTAAGCTCTTCCGCAACTTCCTTGGTGACACCTCTCATAGAAAGGCAAAAATCTATACTCATAATAAGACTCGCAAATATTTGGGCAGGGCCATCATGAATCTCACGGGAAATACGCTTTCTTTCTTGTTCTTGAGCTATTATAATGGATTGTGCGGGACTCGTTATATCACCCATTTCAAGTGAGAGTTTCATCAAGTTTGAAATTCTTGCCTCTATATATTTGGCTTGGGATGTCAAACGCTCAATAATATTATATATTTCCGAAGGATCTGTAGAATCTATAACACGGCAAAGTTTTTTGATTTTTGATATCGCCGCGTTAGCTCTTTCAACTGCATCAGGAGCGAGAGCTATAGAATTGTTCATAACAGCTTCAAGCTCATCAGTTGCCTCTGAAACTGCATCTCTTATATCCAAGTTGGACACTAATGTGATAATTTCTTCGCGGAGTTTAACTATTGAATTGTGAAAAACTTCAAACTCTTGAAGAATAGCATCAAGCGTAGATTGAGGAGTTTTTTTCAGTATTTGCTTTATATCACTCACAGATTATCTCACATAATAGCTCTCAGTTCAGTTTCGATTGCTTTTTTGACAGCATATGAGGATGACTGATCATACAGCCTTTTCAAGAAATCTATTGCCGCAGAAGGCTTGCCATTATGTGCAAGACATCTTGCATAGGAAATTTTGAGGTCGACTCTGTTAGGGCGCTCCTCAATAGCCAAAGCAAGGAACTTTTCACCTTCGATATAGTTTCCGGACTGTTCAGCCAACTTAGCTAATCTTATAAGCAAATGGGGCGAAGAAGAATCTAAGGCGTAAGCTGTCTTATAGGCTTCATATGAGGCATCATAAACCTTCAGTCTGTCGAAAAGCAGGCCTATCATTTCGTAGGTTTCATAATCCTTCTGGTGTTCAAGAAGAAATAGATACTCTTGCAAAGCCAACTCCCAGTCTCCAGCATAGAAATAATTTCTGCCTTTTTCACGTCTTTCTTCCAAGATTCGTTGAGTTTCTAAATATTTCTGTCGAGCCAATAGCTCTTCGGGAGAAGGAGATGTCTGTTCTTGCTGTTGCGCTTCCTGGAATTCAAGTTCATCAGCAGAAACTGTCTGGAACTTAGAATCCTCTCCGAAATCTTCTGCTGGTTCCAAAGCGACATAGAGCACATTACCTTCAACAAAGTCATCTCCAGCTAGTTGTTTTTGAGTTGTAGATGCAGGCAAAGAGTTTTCTGAAAACTGAGATAAGTCGGATGTAGGCGAGAGATTAGCAGATACGGGAGCAGCAACGGAAACTTCCAAAGATTTCTGGGATACGGAAGAAGATGGAACAAGAATTTCTTCGGAAACTGTTGCATAGGCATATTCAGGAGATTCTTTTTCTATTAATCGCGGTTCCTGTTTACCCTGAACGAATATAACCTTGTTCGCTTCAGGAGCAGTCTTTACAGGCTCTATGAAAATCTCAGGTTTTTCTGCTGCAATTGTTGCATCTGCAAACAGGTTTTCTTGAGGCATGCTGACAGGCACGTCTTCTTGGTGAACAATAATATTTCTCTGAAGGGGTGAAAAAGCATCTTTTTTTGAAGTGAAAACACTTTCTTCAGAGACTGATTCTGTCCTATAGGCTGGTGTCGGAATCACAGGAATATTTTTATATTTCGCTAATATTTCCTCTACATCAACATTATCACCAGCTTGAGCCAAAGCTGCGGCCTTCAGGAAACCTTCGCGATCAAATTGTTTTTCAGCCAAATCTGAAGACAATGCTGTCGGAGAAGAAGTTTCATTTAAAGCTAAATGTTCATTATAAAGAGTCTCATTGTGGATTTCCTGAACAAGATGGCTAGAGGCGGAAGAGTTAGAAGAAGGCGGCATGATAATTTCCTGCTCTTGCTTCAGCAAGGCATCGGAAGTCGGAAGCTCTGACGAACTCATAGCCATATCCATAGATATACTGGGTTCAATACCTGTAACAGCATCTTCAATTCTGCCATAGTTTCCAACAATAAATACGCCCAAAACCAACATAACAGTAACTATAACCGCATAGGTCTTCCATGATGAAGAGGAAGAAGCAGCGTCATCAATAAGAGCTCCCGGATCAGTTTTGATAAAATCTGCAACCAGCTTAGCCGAAGGAGCAGATTCAACATCAATTGATCCATCCTCATCGATAACTTTCCCATCAGCAGTTACGTGCTCAATAAGCTTCATATTTCTTTCAGGAGCACTCATGCCAATGAGAAGCTGATCTGAAGGAACACCTATATGTTGAAGCAGAACACGTTCAAGCTCGAACCAGTCACGGAAGCTGCTAAACAGTGCAAGATGGTAAGCATCTTTTACGCTGTAACTCCAAAGCATCAAGTATGCAGTAAGTAGAAAATAATAAATAGCAAAAAAAAGCTTATTGCCAATCGCACCGCTCAAAACCACATACAAAGCACCTTTCATATAAGTGCTGGCCGTAACAATTATCATAACGGCATTTGTACCCACGAGTAAAATGCCTTTGTCTATATGTCCAGCATATATATGCCCCAATCCCATGAAAATTGCTGATAAAGCTGCCGCCAATCCTGGATTTCGCGTAGAGCGGCGAAGCTGTTCTTTTCTGTATTCATTGAGCCATTCAAACTTTTTGTTGGGCATAGAGCTTTACTCCCAAGTTTCTATTAGTGAGCCTGTTTTTACTACTGCAAGCTTTATTCCGGACTGTACAGACTTTTCCAGCAAATCATCATTTTCAGAATCTGCAATTATCAAGCCTCTGACATCCGCTATTTCCAATTCCGGATCAGGCAAAAATTTTTTCAAAGCTTGCTTATTATCATGCAAATATTGAATTAATGCAATGTTTTCATCTATTTCTTGCATGTCGCTTTTATAAATGAATTGGCAAGCGGTGTACACACCGAGACGATCAATACAAAGAGCATCTAGAGTTTTTTGTCGTCCTGTGGGAAGTTCAATAACAAGATCGCGCAGAACAACTTTCAAGCCTTTTTCTATCTGTCCAGGCCTATTTAAAACAAACTGTTCAAAGTCGCGTCTATATTGAAACATGCTATTAGATGAAAATTGTTCGCAAACAGACTCCAAAAGCTTAAGGTGTTCTTTCAGAGATTGATTTTCTTCCTGAAGCAAGGTGTTTTTCTCCCAAAGCTTTTTGTTTTCATCCAACATAAGTATAAGAGTGTGCAACTCCGCTTTGTCATAGCCAGAAATCGGAGCAGAAGAAAGAATACGGGAAACCATAGCTCTCATTTGAGCGTTTCCGTCTACTTTTTGCTCAGCTTTGCTTATATGTTCGATTTTTAAAACGGGAATTTCAGAATCTTCCGCAGTAGCCCATCTTATGAGCAAGTCATCACCTGGAGAAAAGACTGTGATAAGATTGCCTATAAATAATTTACGTTTTTCAAAATCAGGCGCCCTGCCTTTTATTTGCTTTCCAAAAATTTCTATATTGTAGTTAGCCTTGTATAGAAAGAGTCTCGCGTATAAATTGTCTTCACGGGCAAACCATTTTAGATATCGGCCATTATATTCTTGCAAAGACAAGCGCTTTTGTATAATCATTTGTTCTTGCGGAACCATAATATGGCACTGTACAGGTGCATTTTCTGTTTTCGGAGATATAAGAAGTATTTCTGAACCAGGCGCAAAATTCTTTATGACTTCACCCACAAAAAGAGAACGTTTCTCTCTGTCCACAGACAAACCTGTCAGAATTTCATCGTCTATTTTCATGCTAAAAAGTAAGGCTTGGGGAAAAATTTCAGAAATAACAGCGTCATCATCCTTAGTCCAAGTCAGCCTTCCTTCGCTGATTTCTTCGGCAGTCAGATATTTTCTGAATTCGGCCATGCTAAAAGCTCCATTTCAATATGCGGTTCTTTAAGTTGCGATATGTCGAGCCTATTTTATCAGTCACCTTGCTCGCCATATCCTCTACACCGGCAAATATAAGATGTTTAAAAGGCAGTTTCAATGCCGCAAGAGGCGGTTTATAGCAAAACAGTTCATCCGAGACATCTTCATTAAACCTGTAAGAAGTAAAAATCATCTCAGCGACTTCTGAAGCACCAGGAGCATATTGTACAACCCGAAGAGGTACCATGTCAACGTTTGAAAAAACAATTAAGTATTTTTCTGTATTCAAAAACTTTTTAAAGAAAGCTGTCATTTTAGGTTTAAAGATTGTCGGATAAGAGGAATAAATATCGGTTGTTTCTTTTGAAAGTATCTCGACATCGAAAAATGCAAAAACAGAGTTTTTGGTAGCCTTCAGAAACAACATTTTAAAGTCAGGAAAAAACTGCTGCAAAAGCCAAGGAGTTTCCTTTTCAGCTATATCAGCATAGTAGGCTGTATTAAGAAGTTTAATGTAGATCCAGAGAGTTCTTCCATCGAAAGCTAAAATCATAGAGGAATTATCAAAATCTACTAAAAACTTGTTAGGCTCTTTGACATACATAGACGCCGTGTACACATCGTTCCCATAGTGCATTTCACAGGTTGCAGCAAGTGAAGTAATATCAATCGCCCTCTCTTCCATTGCTTGAAAAAGCTCATCTGGAGTTATAGCTGCTGCTGGAGAGAGAAGACAAGCAAAAATCAGCAAAAACAACAAACCTTTCAGGGAATTGAACACAATGTCCTTCTTTAACAACATTTATATACCAGGAGACTTGGCAGACAACAATTTTTGTGTCAAGGTCTTTAATCTCTCTACGAAAAGCCTATAGAGTGATTCATTCAAGTTAATTTTGCGAGAATTAGCATTATAAATTGCAAACAAATCCGAGAACTCTGAAGCAGGGGGCAAAGAAGTCTGCACAGGAGAATCGGAAACCTCCATGTTTTCATCGTCTACGGAAGGCACGAGAGCTTGAAGAGCATGTTTAATGTTAAGCATCTGCGGAATTCTCATCCAAGATACAGGCGCCGTCAATATATGTGAAGAAATACCTGTTTCCCAATCACACAAGTCGTCTTCTTGTTTCTGAATCGTCAAAGCAGAAGCCAAAGCAGCCGGGCTGATATGAAGCAGGAGCCTGCCGCTTTCAGGAAGTTTATTTCCAGGAAGAGCTGTATAAAGAAAAAGCTTGCCGCAAGGAACTCCTTCCATGAAAATTATCCAAGTCAAACATTGGGTATCCCTAAGATAAGGACGTTTATTAATAGCTTGCACCTCAAAGTAAGCAGGATTATCCTTAGAAGCTATCTTAGAAACTTCTGATAAAAACTGAAAAAGCTTTGTCTCAGGCAAAGTTGAGCCTACTTTATCAAAAAGAGCGATAAGTTGCGGCGTTGGTTCCAGCTTCTCTAAGAACTCACCCGGCTTTACGTGCTGAAAAACGTAAACAAAATTAGGCTTTCTGCCTGCCAATGAAAGAAACAAATCAGGATGCGACCAGTATTCTTCTAAAGGCAGTGGAAAAGGCATCAACTCGTTGAAAGACATGCTTTCTAATATTTGTGATAAACTATCCATGACTTGTTTTATTTTCATGGCAAATTCTCCAAAGAAGCAAAAAAATACTTTTTATTTGTAACGACAAGTATTATACAGTATCTTATTGACTATAACAAACATCAATACTTTTATCTGGACGGACATTTCCGAAGATGAACCTTGCTAACTTAGATAAAATATTATCTGAACAGAATAAAGCCATTTTTGTTGTTTTTTACGCCTCTTGGTGTCAACCTTCTCTTATGCAGAAAGAATCAGCTGAGCGCCTACAAGCGGAAAACTCTGATATTGCTGAATTCTTCATTTTAGACATAGACTCCAATGAGGAATTGGCCAAAAGCTTAGAGGTTAGAAATATCCCATCTACCATAGCTTATGAAGCACTGCCACCCAAAACATCCGACAACAATTCGGACAAAAAAGCCGAAGATTCTACTGAGCGTGAACCCATTATGTTGCCAGGTTATCAGTTAGACTCCATGTTTTTGGATTATTTCAAAGTTTTGAGAAAAAACCTCAAAAAGCAAAAAACCTGAAAGACTCAGTCTGTACGGCACCAGAACCGTCTATCAAAAAGAAGGCTCCTTCTGCCTTTCCAGGCAAATCTCCAGCCGTAAACCTGTCGGAGTAGCCACCTAGAAAACGGTCTATTATAGTATCCCTATCGACTCCTATTATACCGTCTCTGGAGCCAGTCATGCCTATATCGGTTATAAAAGCCGTATTTCTTCCATTCGAAGTAATTATACGGGCATCGGAAGTCTGAACATGAGTGTGAGTTCCATATACTGCCGAGGCTCTTCCAGCGGCATGCCATCCGAAAGCCTGCTTTTCAGAAGTTGCTTCCGCATGAAAATCTACAATCAAAGGAACAGAAGAATCCAGTTCAGCAAAAAGCCTGTCAAACGTTTGAAAAGGACAAAAGCAAGGTTCCATAAAAACTCGGCCGCAAAGATTCATCACCTGAATATCCTGTTTGCCTTCTTTACTAAAGCGCTTAATACCCTTGCTTGGAAAATTATCGGGCAACATATTATGAGGTCTTAAAATATTCTTTACAGAAGCAGTCACTTCCTGCCAGTCATTTCTGGCAAACAGATGATTGCCTGTAGTTATAACGTCTACGCCTATTTGAAGAAGAAAGTTCGCATGCTTCTTAGAAATTCCGTTGCCGCCGGAAATATTCTCTCCATTTGCTATTATCCAGTCGGGCTGATACTTTTCTACAATTTCAGGCATAGTCTTAGCGAGAGTTTTACGGCCAGTATCGCCAAAAACATCGCCTAAAACTACAATTCTTGTCTCTTGCATTGTCGCACTTTTGTCAATAAATAGAAAAGCTGCCTTATTGCAAAGGCAGCCTTAGTTTTCAGACCCCGCAATTGCCGTGTAAAGGAAGAAATTGAACCCACTTTATTAGTATGGTTGTCCGCCTGCGGTAGCGACAGGACTTCGTAGCGGGTTACACCCGGTCGTAAGTAACCCTGAAGCAGCGCAGAGATGGATTCCCTTGTGGAACAGGTGTCGGCTCAATTTAACCTGCACCATCACGAACAACGCAGGGAAAAAAGTCAAAGAACGTTAAAGTGCGGTCAAACCGCCTTCTAAGATTAGAATATCAAAATCCAGCCCTATTTGCAATGGCAAAATAAAAAAAACGAAAAATTATTATGAGAAAACCTCTCAATAAGGCTTATATTGTGATAAAATCAGACCATGGAAAAGAAAATTGCGCTTATATTGGCTATTTTGGGCTCCATAATATTTTTTGGTTGCCTAGGAATGTCATCTTCTGATGACTCTTTGTATCCTTCAGGCTCCTCAATAGTCGGAGAGCTGGAGAAAAATCCGCTTTTCGGTCGAATTTATTTTAAAAATCGACAAATCTACGGATACTTGCCTGTTTTCGCTAAAAGACCAGAGGGAACAATAGCAATGTCAACTATGACCAATGAAGCAGGCATATTTTCTTTCGAGAATCTTCCTCACGGAGTCTACAACTTTTCCGCAAACGCCTTTAACAGCGAAATAACATTCAAAAAAAATTTACAATACATAGGGCAAGAAGAAAAACTCTTTGACGGCCCTCTTTTGGAAATCAAAAGCCTCCTGATTCACAATGTTAAAACCAATTCCTTTTCAATCACCTTCAAAACTTTTGCAAACTGTGACTCTGAGGTTTCAATTGCTAGGCCTGGAGAACAAGAACAAGTTAAAATTATTGGACAAGGTGCCCAAAATCACACAACTCAATTCACAGACCTTTCTCCTGGAGGCTCTTACAACATTTCAATCAAGCTGAAAACTCCTTCTCAAGAATTGATAAAAAGTGGTCTCTCTGTAACTTTGGCAACAGAACCTGGACCAACCAACTATTCTTTTAATCCGAGCGACGGAAAAGAGATAACTTCAGATAAAACTCTAGATCTGAATATATTAGCTGCCAATGCCAGCGAAATGAGAGTTTCTTGGCGTTCAGACTTTGACGACTCACCCTGGGAAACCTTCAAACCTTCAAAGACCATGACTTTTCCTGGCGAATCCTCCGGGCAAAAAATAGTCTATTTACAACTGAAATCAGAAGACGGAAACCTTTCTCCTGTCATTTCAACATCCATAACCAGAGTAACCGCAGGCTTCTTAGGTATTTGGCTCAACGAAGGCAAAACACTCACTTCCTCCAATAAAGCTACTCTCGATATAGTTTTTCCAACCGCTGAAATGATGATGATTTCTCTTCAGCCCGACTTTTCCGGTTCCTTCTTTGAGCCTATGAAACCTCGCAAAGAAATAACATTTTCATCTGAAGAGGGAGAGAAAACTGTTTATGCAAAATTCAAAGGCGGTCTTGCAAACGAATATGACGTATATACAGCCTCAATAATCCTAAAAACTCAACCGCCTGTAGTTACTATGAACATTGACTCCCCTGAACAGGAAGATAACCTGCAAATATCTCACCGCGATGTAACCCTGTTTTTCTCAAGCGATTCTCCACCATACGAAATGCAAATAAAAAACGATGTACAGCCCTCATCAAATGACAAATGGATAAAATATGCCAATCCCTGCCAGTGGACCTTGAATAATCAGGAGGGAGAACGCCGTATTTACGCCAGATTCAGAGATGAAGCAGGCAATTTATCCGATCTTATTTCTGCTACTGTGACTCTTGACTACACCCCCCCTTTAGGAAACCTGATAGCCGTAAAGCCAAACGACACTCCAACCTCAACAGCCATCACTGAAGCCACACTGGGAGAACTGCCTGTTTTCTTGCATTTCGAATTGAAAGATGAATCTACGGAACAGGTCTTCTATAAAGTATTTAAGGAGAACATAACTCAAGAGCCTGAATATCAAGAAGTCCCCTACCCTTTTGCTCCAATCAGGTTAACCTCTGAGAGGCTTCAAGCTGCCAAATACATACTCAAGGCTTATTTCAAAGACAAAGCTGGCAACAGCAGCCAAGAAATAATTACCAAGCTTCTCATTAAAGGCCCGAAAATAGCAATTACCGCTGACAATTTACCTTTAACAAGCGGCAAAACAAAACAGCTGGAATATCAGATACTAAATGCAGATCCTACAGAGGTTGAACCTGTCACTTGGTCTATAGCCAACGGCGGTGAAGGCACCAACAGAGGAACTATCACACAAAGCGGTCTCTACACAGCGCCTAACCCCATAACTGACACCACAAAGCCAATCATAAAAGTCTCTTCCACCCAAATGCAAGAAATGACTGATAGTTTCGAAATTATACTCAAACCCACTACCGCTATTCTATTTAAACAACCTAACGGCTCATATTCCTTTACAAACCAAAAAATCTATATGGCTCCTCAAGAGATCTCTCGCACAGAAGTCTATGTACTCCACTCGACAAGAGGCGTGGATCTTCTGGAGGTTTCTCATGGACAAGTAAGTTTTGAAAATCAGAGACAGGCTGAATATGGAACTCTGGTAGATCTTGTCTACACAGCCCCAAGCACCGTTGCAGATGATGTCATAGTCAAAATTGCCTCCAAAAACTATCCTGAAATTACTGCCTCATTGTCATACGGTATATCCACAGGCCCTTCAATTTCTCTGGAAGTTGCCAATTCAGTTGGACGACGCGGAAACCCCATTACTCTCTCAGCTGTTTTAAAAAACTCACTGGAAAACAAAGTCACTTGGAAAATACCATCCGCTCTCCACGCAAGTTTCAGTCCTGACAACGACCTTACAACCTTTGTCACAGAAGGAGCGCCACATCAAGTGCTGCTTTATCCTAAAGAGGTCGCCTCTGAAGTGCAACTCACGGTTACAGCCACAGCAGGAGAAGTTTCCAACAATACCGCTGTCAAAATAATTCCGCCGCTCAAAATAGAAATACACCCAAACAATATAAAGGCCATGCCATTGGTTGAACCTTTGCGCATCACGACTCTTTTAAGCAACACCCATCCAGCCTTTCAAGATAAACTTGTATGGGAACTCAAAAATGCTGCGCACACTGGAGATTTCAGCCCAGGAAGCGAAGAAACCAACTATGACAGAGGTACCCTGAGTATAGACCCAAATACCTTTGGAGCTACTTATAAACGCCCAATAGATGCTCCCCATGATTTTAACCAGGATTGGAGCAACAGTGTCATTCTGAGAGTATCTTCAGAAAAAGACCCGAATTCCTTTGCTCTGGCCAATATAACTATTCTTGAAAAATTAAAAATAGAAATTCATGACAAAGTGGAACTTAACCACCAGATAAATTCCGCATCTACTGTTATTGAAGTAGGAAAACTGAGGTTTTTCCACAAACTCATCCCTGCCGATGTACCAAACACAGCTGTAACTTGGTCTATAGATCCTATACAGGGAGCAGACTTGGGAACTGTCGCAAACGATGGCACTTACACAGCTCCGCTGACAAGTGAATTGCAATACGGACAAGTCACCGTGCGTGCCACATCAGTATACGATCCATCCGCCACAACAACTGTAAAAGTCACTCTCACAGACTTCTGGATGCCTAAACGCGAAGGAATGACAGACACTCTGATTGACGCGCCTATGCCCATCAAATGTCTGCAAATAGCACCTGTCATTAACGCAAACGACAATAAAAACGTCAGGATTTTTGCAGGCGCAGGCGACTTGAATAAAAACTACGGAATATTTTACAGAAGATTCAATAAAGAAGAAGGAGACGACCCTTATTGGCAACCTGTCACGAAAGCAGGAGGCGGGCTAATTACATCCAGCGTAGATGATATACAGAATAACAGTGCAAATAAAATGTATGCAGCTACCAAAGAAGGAATCTACTATATAGATATCCAAAACAGAAAAGCTATTAAAGTTAAAGGCTCTCCACATTATGATCCCTATGAAGATCGAGCCTATCATTCTATAACTTTTGATACTGAAAACCCGAGAATTATGTATGCAGCCGGCACAGACGGAATTTACAAGATCACTTTGAATGAAGATTATAAAACCTATTCTAATTTCCTCTACCTTATAGACACCATGAACCCCTATTTTGAGCAAGAAACGAGACAAACTCAAACCCAAGACGACCCACCAATCACTTATGCCAAAACGGCTTATTCAAACAAGGGCAAAACAAATCCTATCAACTCTCCCGTTTCTAAAATCAAATTTGCCGATCACAGCCTCTATGCTCTTTGTCAAAATTCGACTTCATATACTTTTAAGGATAAGCAACTACTCATCCCAATGTATTCCAACGCACAAAGAGAGCAGTTTTATGGCGATCCACCAAGCGTAGACCTAGTAGACCCAAATCCCTATATAGACATTCTTATAACCTCACCACCAGCCCCTTCCACAATAGGCGGCTTGCCTATGGATATAACCGTAGACGTGATAAACTCTAATAAAGTCTGGGCGGCAACCTCGAAAGGCGTATTCATGTCCATAGACTCTGGCGCTACTTGGCAAGCAAGATCTTTCGGAGCAGGAGGAGTAGACACCAACACCAGATGTATCCTGCTTGATCCTACCAACGTAATAAATGTTATGGCGGGTTCAGAGGACGGAGTTTATCGCTCCACCAACTCAGGAGGCACATGGATGCGTATCCGGAGCGGACTCGGCTCTCACAAAACAATTACCTCTATGGTTCAATCTGAAGGCGAAGCAGGCACAAACCGCCATGTCTGGGTGGGCACTTCAGGCGGAGTATTCCAAGGTAAAGCATCACTCGGACTGGAATAACTAGAAGTCTGTAAAATCTAAATGTTTATTATCGAACAGATTTTTTCTATCCACAGATGACACAGAGGGGGTTTTAAGCATAGCTTAAAATCAGGGAGTAGGGGTTAGGGCGTAGGGTGCAGCAGCATCTCAAATCAATTATCAGTTTCAGCAATTGAGTCTAAACAATCAACTCGCCACCCGCCACTCATCACGGTGCGATCTTAGCAGCTGCCAACAATGATTTATTGTAGAGCAAGATGTCTTTTAAAAGGAAATTTTAGTTGCAACACAGAACTAGATGTCTTTGAATTCTTCAGGTGTAATACTTGATTCTTCCCAGTTAATCATGATGAAGCCGTTCATCGGATAAGGAGGAAAGTAATCGCCGCCGCCTCTGACAAAAGTATTATCAAAAGAGTTTTTGCGCATTACCGACTGGTCATCTGAAACTTTTTTCTTAATGCTGACATCTGAAGGAGCAGTTCTAAGATGAATTCTGGAACCGTGATGTCTTAAAATAAAACGGGTATTTTTGTTAGTATAAGGTAAAGAGTTCATAGCACCGTCAGCTATGTTGCCAAGCTCCTGAAGAGTTTTCGTAGCAGAGTTTCCTAAATCCCAGTTCACATCTGTCGCCGCAGAGTCAACCAATAAAGCATTAACGGTCATTTCAGGGAACCTGAAACCTGTATCCCTGTGAGCCAGAACTGTATTCATAAGTCTGTCCATAACCGTCCAAACAGGCGATTCAGGTACAGGAGAGCCGTTTTTATCAAACATCTCTTTTTCTGCTTGAGTTAAAATCTTTTCAATTATTTTGTCTCTCACTTGGGGAGGAATAGTTCCTGTTGCATAAGCCAAAGCGCCTATAGTTTCGTAAATACCTACTCTAACCGCCGCACTTTCTATCGGAAAATGTACTTCGCTTTCCCCAGTGCCGCCTATGTAACCGCCGCTCTCCTCATTATTATCATCCTGAGCTTGCGGCCTGGTTTTATTATCTTGCATGAGAAGCTTCTTGTCTGTTTCCGTGCTGTAAACTCCCGCATTCCCGCTTTCCAATTCAGGAGTCTGAGAAGGCATTTTAGGCAATTTATCAGGTTCAGCTTTTCCCGGTTTGTTAAGATAAGAACGCAATTTTCTCAAAGCTGGATGAAAAGGCAAAGAAGCAGCAATCACAGCATCCATTTCAAGGGATTCTTTTGGCATGTGATACATAGAGTTCAAAGCTGAAAAGTTGATAAAAGTAAAAGGGAGTCTCTTGTAGGTTTTATGTGAATCTCTCTTAGGAAAAACTATCTCCTTCAATAAAGAAGTATTTAATTTTGTAGCTGACAGTGAATTCGCCAAATCATAGTCTATAAGCGTATGAAGTTCATTTCTCATAAAGTTCATCGGATTCGAATAGTCAAACCAAATGCGTCCCATGGATAATATTTGGAGTCCGTTTTTATCGCGGCCGTTTTTAGGCTGATAAGCCAGCTTTGAATAACCTGGCTCATATCTTTGAGGAGCAAGAGGGTTTGTATTCAAATCGCCTGCTATATAGACATCTTTCTCACAAAATATTGTAAGCGCCTTATAAGGAGGATTGCCCCAAATTCTCAAAGGAACTTCAGAGTAAATAAGACAATTATCTCCTTTTTGCTCAAATTTCCAACCAAAGAAGAGGTCATAAACTGTCTCCGAAGGCTTCAAAGGATTTTTCCATTTTGACTCTTTAAAACCGTCAAAGCTTGAGCCTGCTGAAAGAATAGTTGGAGACGGACGAGTAGCTTCTCTGTAATATTTTGGATTAAGCGCTGGGAGTTTTTCAGACTTTGCTCCGTGGGGTCCGTCCAAAAGCTTACCATTTATAGTTATATCTCCAGATTCGTCACCGTAAGTTTCAAAATCTTTCTGGCTGTAAGAATCATTTTTAGTGCTTATAGAACCCTTTTTGCCACCAGGAAAATCAATAGGAAATGTATCGTATGCTACAATAGCTCCTGGAGTCGATATTTTTTCCACATCTTCGAAAGCAAGCCCTGAGTCACTTTTACCTTTTTTGGAAAAAACCAGCATCTCGTGTCCATATATACGTCCGCCAGTTATTATACCTTTTCGCAAACGATTAGGGCCATAACCGCCGAGATCAAGTATATCTCCGTCATAAAACAGATAGTTTCCAGGAGTGATTTTTTGTAAAATTGCTGAAACACGTTTGCAAGAATCTCCGACCTTGCCAAAAGACTCCAATAAAAAGTATGCGTGAGATTCATCAATAGTCTTAGTCTCAGTAGCATTTTTAGCGGCAAGCAGTTTTACACGAGCTTTAAACTGGCCTTTTTCACCAACCTCCTTGAAGTTTACCGTTCCTTCGTAGTTTCCATTTGTGTTTTTTGCTAACTCAACATGTTCGTTGCCTTTTATATAATTAAACTTTTGACTCTTTGAAGAAGTTCCCCATCCTTTGACCGGAACATATATATTTCCATGGGTCACAAATTGATAATCCGCCTTCATCTCAGCAAGGAGACAGTGCAAACCTGTTTCAGCAACGCAAACAGCCATATAATCCTTAGCTGATTTCGACAAAAGCGCTGTTTGGTTTTGCTGAAAAAGCAGAACAAAAGCAAAATAGGCTGAAATAATAGCTATGGCTATAAGGACAAAAATCATTGCTTGAGCGCGCCGTTTTGAAAAATTAATCATGGAAACACTCCGTTAAGCTTGCCACGCAAGGCGAAACAAGTTTTAAACTCAAATAAAACCTTATCTGCTGTCCGAGGATCATCAGGCTTAGTAAGGTTAAGCTGTACATGAAGAAGCCAAGGACCTTTGCCGTTATCGCTGTATGGAAAATGAGCCATTTTTTCTTTGGTTAATAACCCATCAGTATTAGAACTTAATGTCATAGGACGTTCAATGGTAACTGCCGCCTGCGCATCTATTATGCCTTCACAAACTATTTTTGAAGCCGATTGTCCGCCAGAGTCATCTGAAGCCACAGTGCGCTGAAGGGAAAGGGTGCCGTTTTCGCCCTCAATCAGAGAATATTCAATAAATGATTGTTTTAGAAAGCCTTCATCCGGCGGTTTAACCTCAAAGTCAAATTCTTGAACTCTTAATTTGATAAAAGGCCCAGGAGCAGTAATCGGCTTTAAATCCTTTATTTCGTTCACATCCATAGGAGCAGGGAAATCTACCCAATTAGACTTTCTGGCATCATGTCCCAGAAGCACCATTACTCTTCGTACATTCTCGTTTAAATACATATGTTCAACCGAGAACTTTATATTCTGTATTTCCGAGAAAAACAATTTATTAATCAGCACAATGAGCAAGGACAAGAAGAAAATCGAGAGTACAACTTCTATAAGGGATATGCCTGATTTTTCTTTCGAAGTCTTCATAATTAAAAATACTTATCTTAAATCACAGTGAGCTGTTATTATTTCATAAGTCAGAGGAGTGGCATCTTCGCCGTCTTTCCACTCCACAAGTATTCTTACGGTTTTAACTGGGCTTTCCAAACTTTTGGAATCAGATTCCATATCTATTATCTCTATTGTACGTTTGTAAAGGACGTTGCCCACTTTTATTTCCGGTTTAAATCCGCAAACAGTATCGTCATATTCATCTTGATCACTATTAAAATCAGCTACCAATGAGTCTTTTTCCGCTTTGGCCTTAGGATCGGCTTTCTTTCCTGGAGGCAGTCTCAACAAATCTGATGAACGAGCTGCTCTTACAGCCTCAACAGCTTCGTTTGCAAGCATAATAGCTGTTTCGTAGCTTCTGATTTTTTTTACTCCAAACAGAGTATTGGAAAGTAAATAAGTCATACCGAAAAGCACGCTGAGCATAGTCGCAGCGACTAATATTTCAATCAGGGTGAAAGCTTGTCGTAAGTTATATTTTTCCATCTTGCGACTATTATACATGAAACTTTTAATCAATGCTTAAAAATCAGTAGTCAGTGATTAGTGGACCGTGGACAGAATAAGCAGTGGTGCGTGATGCTAACCATGGGCAGCAAAAAACTGGAAGCCCGCTCGCGAGTCTAATATCCTGCTTTTCGACTCATAATAAATATTTGTAAGTATTTTTATAGATATATTCTGCCGCATTTTTTTTATTTTTTTTCTTTGCTTTAGATTATTTAAGTTTTATTAGCTTATAATCTTTTTTTTATTCAAAACTTCATATAGTTATCAGCAAGTCAAAGCAATTATCCGTTTCAGCAATTGAGTCAAATTTCACTACCCCCGACACCCTACTCCCTACTCCCTCTAGTGCGACTGTAGCATCTGAAATAAACTAATCGGTTAAAACGCAGAATAAGATTTTATGGGTAACTTTTAGCTGCAACAAAGCACTAGTTTTTAGTGAGCGAATCGTATTTCTTCTTCAGAGCCTTCACATCTTGCCATGTCACCCAGTTAGGACTGCCTTTTGCACGGCTTTCAGAGCGTATCAATGCGGAAGGATGGTACATAGGCATGGCGGGAATTTTGAAAATAGAATCAAACCACTGCCCATGTATCTTGGAAACGCCAGGCGCAGCGGGCGAAATTATATATCTGATAGCTACATTTCCCAAACAAACCAGCAAATCAGGCTTTATTATGTTTATCTGACGGTCCAAAAACGGCGTGCATAGCCGCATTTCTTCCATGGATGGGTCACGGTTCATCGGAGGACGGCATTTGAGTATATTGCAAATATACAATTCACTTTTATCAAAGCCTGCAGCCGCTATAATCTTGTCTAGATGCTGTCCTGCTTTGCCTACAAACGGAAGCCCCGCTTCATCCTCGCCTGCTCCAGGCGCTTCGCCAATCAGCATAAGCCTCGCTTTAGGATTGCCATGTCCAGGCACAGTGTTTTTTCTTGTAACGCTTAAAGGGCAATTAGTACAGGCCGCTATATCAGCAACAAGCTTTTCTAATGAATCATTTTCTATTGGCGGAGCGGCAAGGATTTCTTCTATTTTCTCCAGACGCTCACGCTCCCTTACTGACAAAGAAGGAAGGTTTGCCATAGGTCTGCGCGTATAAGATACTTCTCTTGGCGAGGAAGAATTACTCGCCTTAACACTTTCGGGAGCAACTGGCCCCGTAGAAGAAGACAATTCTCCAGATTTTACAGATGCTATCTCCGTTTTCTTTGATAAAATCTTAGACGATTGTACAGAAGCATCTGAAAAAGGCAAAGGCTCATCAAAAGACAACAAAGCTTCAGATTCAAGTTCTGTCACCTTGATATTATATAAATCAGGCATGTTAGGCGGTGTAAGCAAATTGATAAGATCAAGGCTTCCAAAGTCGGAATATTCAGACATCAGCACACCTGTCAAGTTCTATACACTTTAAGCACACCTGAGATTCTTGATATAGAGTTCATCAAATCTTCAAGCACATCTAAATTAGATACGGACAAAGAAAAGTCGCAAAAAGCGGTCTGATCCTTTTTTACACGGGCATCGACTGAGTTTATATCTATTTCGCTGCCTGAAATAAGAGCTGTAAGGGAGTTAAGCATGCCCTTTCTGTTTATGGCCTCAACGCGGATCCTGACATTGTAAGCATCGGAGCTCGCAACATTGTCGGCAACTCCGGTATCCCACTTAGCCTCAATTAAGCGATCAGCTTCATTCTCACGCAAATTCAGGAGATTCTCGCAGTCGTCCTTGTGAATGGTTACTCCTCTGCCACGGGTTATGTATCCGACAATTCTGTCACCAGGTATAGGATTACAGCATTTTGAAATTTTGGCGAGAGCGTCCTCAAGGCCATCAACAATAATACTTGGACCACGTGAAGCTCTGGGTTTCTTTTTGAGTTTATCTGGAGCTTTCTTAACTAGAAGTTCCGGGAAAAGTTTGGCAAAGACATGCTGAACTTTCAAATCGCCGGAACCCAAACTCGCATATATTTCTTCTAACGAGCCATATCCTGCAGCTTTGACCTTCTCGGCAAAGGCAGAGGTTTTAAAGGTTTTCTCCAGCTCTTTGTCACCATCAGACTTTCTATAATAGTCCAAAAATTCTTTTTCGCCAGTAACGATATAGTCGTCTCTGAACTCTTTTTTGAGCCAGTTTCTGATTTTACGCTTAGCGCTTGCACTGCCTGCTATATTTAACCAATCGCGGCTTGGTCCTTTTTGCTTCTTACTTGTCAGAATAGAAACTATGTCGCCATTCTGAAGCCTGTAATCCAATGGAACTATTCTGCCGTTAACCTTGGCTCCGACACATGTATGACCTACCATTGTATGAATTGAATAGGCAAAGTCTATAGGAGTACTGTCTTTCGGAAGTTCAACCACCTCACCCTTGGGGGTAAAGACATAAACATGGTATTCAAAGAGATCCAGTTTGACTGTTTCCATAAACTCGGAAGCATCTTTGACTTCTTTGTACCAATCGATAAGATTTCTGAGCCAAGAAAGTTTTTCTTTATAATCCCGAGCAGTTACCTCACCGCCTGTTTCTTTGTAGTCCCAGTGAGCAGCAATTCCCTCTTCTGCTACTTTGTGCATTTCGTGAGTTCTTATTTGAACCTCCAATGGTTCACCTTCAAAAAGCACGGTTGTATGCAAAGACTGGTACATATTAGGTTTTGGAACTGCTATATAGTCTTTGAAACGGCCTGGAATCGGTTTCCAGTTCTTGTGAATTATACCTAGAACCGCATAACAGTCTTTTACAGAGTCTGTAAGGACTCTCACGCCAAGATAATCATAAAGACCTGTCAGATCGGTATTATATTTAAGAAGCTTGTTGTATATAGAATATATCTGTTTGGGTCTGCCAGAAATATCTATTTCCAAGTCCAACTCTTTAACTTGTTCTTCTATCAGCTTTATTGCATCATGAAGCCTGCTCTGATCCTCAATACCTGACTTCTCCAGAAAAGCTACTATTTCTTGATATTTTTCTGGATTAATATAGCTGAAAGAGACGTCTTCAAGCTCCGACTTAATTTTGTTTATTCCAAGCCTATGAGCCAAAGGCGCATATATCTCCAGGGTTTCTATAGCTATATGCTTTTGTTTTACAGGCGGCAAAAAAGTCAGGGTTCGTATATTGTGAAGTCTGTCCGCAAGCTTAATGAGAATGACCCTAACATCATGAGTCATTGCAAAAATCATTTTTCTGAAGCTTGCCGCCTGAGCTGCCGAAGCTGAAGTAAAAAATACTTTATTAAGCTTAGTTACACCCTCTACCAAGTTAGAGACTACAGAGTTAAAAGCCTTTTCAATATCATGAGCTGTAACAGCTGTATCTTCTATAACATCGTGCAAAAGAGCCGCACAAACTGCAGTAGAGTCCAGATGAAGCTCTTCCGCGACTATACAGGCCACACTGTAAGGATGAAGGAAAAAGGGCTCTCCGGAAGCTCTAAATTGATCTTTGTGAGCCTCTTTAGCCATATCATAGGCCTTTCCTACGCTGGCAAAATCAGCCTCGGGGTTATAGCTCCTGACTAAGGAAAACAAAACTTCTTTGTCAGGCATAGAAAGGCTTTCCATTTTATCTCATTCTGTTTTAGCAAAGCTTGCAATAGCTTGCTCTAAAGTATCATATACCTTGAAATGATGAGTGAACTGAGTAATCACAAAAACTCTTTTCATTTTGCCATTAAGATTAACTACACGAAGATCTCCGCCCTTGTTTCTGGTGTTCTTCAGACCATGCACCAAAACGCCAAGACCAGCAGAACTCATATATTTTAAGTCTTTCAGGTCAATTACTATGTTGCAAATACCCTTGTCACAAATTTTGTCTATAGAGTCTCGCAACTGGGCCGCATTATCAAAAGTAATTTCGCCGTCTATAGCAACTAAGGCAACATCGTTTTCAGCAGAACTTACATCTATTTTCAGGTTGTCAAGTTTCAGTTCATTCATAAGAAACTCCTGTTTTCAATAGCTGAATCTTAACACGTGCAACAAGAAGCGGTCAAGAAGCAAGAGGCTTTTCAGCAATCAGGCAACAGACTCATTCTATAGGTCAAATACTCCAATTCATTGGTCAAATCTACGTTGTGTACACAAATTTTTCCGTCTGAAATCAGCTTAAAAGGAGCGAAGTTTAAAACAGCTTTCACATCTGTTTGTTCTGAAACTTTTTTAAAGAGTTCTTTGATATTATCTGGCGGAACAGCAAATATAAGTATTTCTATTTCCTTTTCACGTGCCAATTCAGGAAGCCGTTTTACATCAAAAATAGGCCCACCCCCCTCAACCACTCGGCCTATAACATCGGGATTGTTGTCAAAAAGAGCTACAATTTCAAAATTGCGTTTGTAAAAACCTTTGTATTCGGCAAGAGCCGCTCCCAGTCTTCCTCCAGCACCCAAAATCGCAACATTTCTGGTGCGGTTTGTACCCAGCGCCTCTGTTATGACTTCTATCAAAGGATCTACCGAGTATCCCACCCCTCTTCTTCCAAAAGAACCTAGGTATGCAAGATCCTTACGCACTTGAGCAGGATTCAAATCCAGCTTGCGAGCCAAATAATTTGAGGACACAAGTTCAACGCCGTCTGTACTGAGGCCATTCAAGTATCTCAAATAAAGAATAAGACGTTTTACAGTTGATGGAGGAGGCAATGCCTTGTCTTGTTTGCTTTTCATAAATCCAGTTTAATATTCGTCCATTAAATTGCAAAGCTCAAAAGTAGAACCACAGAGAAACTGTCTTGCATTTAACTGTGATTTGCCAGGTCTTTGGAGTTCTAAAATGTCAACTGCCGTATTATCGCCACATTGCACGGTAACACCACTATCTATGCAGCAAGCAATGATATCGCCAGGTTTGGCATTGGAAGAGCCCTCTTTGGGGTTAAGTTTGAAAACCTTTATTCTCTCACCTTTGTATTGGAACCATGCACCAGGATTGGAGCTCATAGCACGCACATGGTTGTTTAAGGCTTCTGCCGGAAGGGTCCAATCTATTTTCGCTGTCATGGGCGTAACCTTGCTGCAATAGGTGGCAGCTGAATGATCTTGCGGCTGAGGTGTTATTTCGCCTGCCGCAAACTTAATCAGAGTATCAACAAGCAATCTAGCACCGTTATCAGCAAGCTTTTCAACCAAAGTGTCTGAGGTGTCAGTGTCTTCAATAGGGATCTTCTCAACAGAGAGCACATCACCTTCATCCATTTTGTCATTCATCAACATTACGCTATTCCCAGTTTCTTTGAAGCCTTGCATCAATGCGTAATGTATAGGGGCAGCTCCTCTCAAAAGAGGAAGAACAGAAGCATGAAGATTTATAGGAGCTATCTTTGGTATCTCTAAAACAGCGGGAGGTAAAATCAAACCGTAAGCCGTGACTACTATGAAGTCAGGAGCTAATTCCCTGATAAAATCTATTTCTTCAGGATTTTTTTTAAAGGAAGAAGGCGTCCGCAAAACCAGACCCAACTCTTTAGCTAAAAGATCCACAGGCAAATAGGTCAGTTTTTTTCGTCTGCCTGCTGGTTTAGGGGGCATGCAAAAAACGGCCTGCAAGTCGAATCTTTTATCGGCTGCTATCAGCTTCAAGGAAGGAACTGCAAACTCCGGGCAGCCCATGAAAATAGTCTTAAAAGGTGGTGTTTTGCCAGAGGTCATCTTGGTTTACTCCTGGAAAGAGTCGCTTTTTTGAGCTTATCCGCAATGGGTGCAGTGTGAACAGCTGCTGCAATCGGAGCAGCCTTCTTCTTCTTCTTCATCTTCATCATCGGCGCTTAGGTCGTATCCTTGCTTTATAAGCTCAAGATCTCCTTTTATAACAAATCTTCTGGCTTCAGAAATTCTGTCTATGAAGACTATTCCGTCAAGATGATCCAACTCATGCTGAATAATCCTGGCCAGCAAATCTTCAGCTTCGATCTCATATTCTTCGCCGTCATCAGGATCTGTAAAGCGGACAGTTACAGCTTGATAACGAGCAACCTCTTCCGCAAGGCCGGGAAAAGAAAGACAGCCTTCCATATCTACGACTTTGCCGGATTTTTTGATGATCTCAGGATTAATCATAGCTATAGGATCTTCACCGGGATCCATGACAACAAGTCTAATATTTTCTCCTATTTGAGGAGCTGCCAAACCCACACCGTTTGACTCATACATTGTTTCAAACATGTCTTCTACAAGAGCCCGCAGTTCTTCGTTTATTTCATTTATAGGCTTAGAAGGCGTGCGTAAAGGTTTCTCTCCATAATGCAGCACTCGGTATTTCATTTGCACTCCTGTTCTGTATCTATATTTATATTTGAGACTTTCAGAATAACATATAAAGCAAGCTTAAACCAGTATCAAGCTGATAAATATGGATTAATATCTATATCAATCTTTGCAGAACCTTTTCTTTTGGTATTCTTTAAAGCTTCTGCCAAACTGCTCGTTAAAAGTGCCAAATCAATCTCTTTTATCATTATCTGCCATCTATAGCGATTATTTATTCTTTCTATAGCAGCAGGAACTGGCCCAAAAATTTCGCAAGACTTAGCCGCAGGAATTAAAGTAAGCTCAGAAACTAGGCTAAAAGCAGCCTCCTTGGCATTTTCATTTTTTTCTGCGCTGACTGTTATAGCAGCTAGATTGCAAAAAGGCGGAAAATTCGCTTCTCGTCTGGCATTTATTTCATAGTCATAAAAAGCGGCGTAATCTTCAGTTGCGGCATGAGTTACAGAAGGATGTTCAGGAGAATAAGTCTGTAAAATCACTCGGCCTGGAGCATCTCCACGTCCAGCCCTGCCAGATACCTGAGCCAGCAAGGAAAAGTTTCTCTCGGAAGCACGAAAATCAGGCACACGCAACAGACTATCAGCAGCCAGCACTCCGACAAGAGTTACATTAGGAAAATCCAATCCCTTTGCTACCATTTGAGTGCCTATGAGTATATCCGCCTTACCTTTCCCGAAATCATCTAAAATCCTCTCCAAAGAGCCTTTTAGTTTAGTAGTATCAGAATCGAGCCTGGCAATTTTTGCCCCTGGAAAATATCTGGCTGCTTCCTGCTCTACTCTTTGCGTGCCAGTTCCAAAATATTTAATTTTGTTACTGCCACAGGAAGGGCAAATAGAAAGATTTTCTTTGAATAAGCCGCAATAGTGACACCTCAATATTTTATTGCCTGAATGATATACAAGCGAAACATTACAGCGATCGCACTTCAAAGGATCTCCGCATTCTCTGCAGAAAACGAAACTGGAATAACCTCGCCTATTCAAAAATAAAATAGCCTGTTTCTTTTCCTTCAAAGTCTTTTGCATAGCTTCGCGAAGAGCACCGGAAAACATTGAGCGGTTATTCTTAGCTGAAAGTTCATGCCTCATATCAACAATTTCAACTTCGGGCATCTTACGGGAACTCACCCTGTTATTCATTTCACAGAGAACAAAATCGCCGTTCAAAGCCATAGCATAGGCATCTATTGTTGGAGTTGCTGAGCCCATAACCAGTTGAGCAGATTCAAGACGACAACGCTCTAAAGCTACGTCTCTGGCATTATATCTTGGCGAATCTGCTTGTTTGAAAGAGGGTTCGCCCTCCTCGTCTAGTATTATGGTGCCTAAATTAACCGCAGGCGCAAAAACAGCAGATCTCGCACCCACAACCACTCTGCGCTTGCCTTGTCTGATAAGCTCCCACTGATCAAAACGCTCTCCTTGAGAAAGCTTGCTGTGCATAATAGCCACATCTTTGCCAAAACGATCTCTGAATCGTTTCATCATTTGAGGAGTCAGAGATATTTCGGGCACTAAAACTATTGCCGAACGGCCTTCAGCCAAAACTTCAGCGACCCACCTTAAATATATTTCTGTTTTGCCGCAGCAGGTCACCCCTCTTATCAGAACTGGCTGCATATCACAGTCATAAGCCTCTTGTATTTTCTCCAAAGTGGCTTTTTGCTCATCTGTGAGTTCTGGAGGCAGTTCTGCGGGAGCATCATAATATTCTTCAGTCCCGACTTCTCTGACAATTTGTTCCAGAGTCTCTGTCAGAATCCCTTTCTTAATGAGTTGATTGATAGGCCCAAAACTTGTATCGGCAGCTTTTGCCAAGACCGTTTTAGTAGGGGCAACACTCATTTTGAAAAGAGCTTCTATAACTGCTTTTTCTTTAGGCGTTAACTTGGTTTCTTCAATAACAACATCGGGCGACAAAAGCAAAGTTTTTTGAGTCTTGTGAGCCGCTTTCTCTGTGAGCTTTTGAACAACGCTCAAATATCCCTTTGTTATCCACGAGTTTATTTTAGAATCTTTCAGCGAAAAGGTATCAGCAAAATATCTGTAGGAAACCTCACCTTTTTCTTTTAAATAAGCAAGAGGTTCCAACGCATCAACCTCATCCTCAAGAGGCTCAGCTTTATAGAGCACCTGCCTGGTTAAATCTTGCTTGATTCCTCCAGGAAGCATGGCATGTAAAACCTCGCCGACATTGGCAACACAAACCCTTGCCGTGATCTTGGCCAGTTCAATAAGTTCTTTTGAAAAAAGAGGCACAGGATCTATAACCCTGCCAAGGGGAACTGTTCTAAAATTCGGCTTATCCCTGTGAATTCTTATAATATATCCCATGGCAAAACGAGTGTTAACTCTGCAAACTACGCGGCTGCCCAGCTCGGGAATATCCCTATCTCTCCCTAAATGATAGGTTAAAACAGCATCGTCGCCTATAGGATCATTAAAGGCTACATCTGCATAAAAAGTCATGAATCGCTCCGATTCTTTTTCAGCCTGTATAAGACAAATTTAGCAAGATTTTTTGCAGCAGGAAGTGCTGTCAGCTCAGGCAACAATCGCTTCGCTTGTTCTGTGTACAATACATAGCCGTTGGGCAAAATCTCCACGGGATAAATAAAATCGCCCGTCAAATCTCCATAGACCTTTTCATCTGCAAAGTAAAAGTAGAGTTTTTCAGGATCGCACTCAGAAAAATCCGAAGAAGCAGAATAAGCCTTGATGATCACATCAGCCGCTTCTTCATCAAGTTTTTTCCTAAGACATGCGGCTTCCAAAGCTTTGGCAAAATCCGCCATCTGAGGCATTTGCGGGGAGTCTTGAATATAAAAGCTCCGCCCTTTGCCATCAGCAATCAAGAAAAGTCTTGAAATAGCTTCAGAAAATATACTGAAATAAGCATTTAAGGCAGCCGGTTCTTGAGGAGAAAGCTTAAAATAAGTCAGATTGGTTGTTTCCGTAAAAGACGAGGCTTCGTCAGAGACAATTTTTACTAGATTTGATGTGTTTTCAGCAAGCTCTGCATAAGCGTCTCGGTTCAGCTTGTCTGATAAAAAGCTGGAGAAAAACTTGCTCGGAAAAAGACAAATGGTACAATCAAAAGCACCACTGAAAAAATTATCGCAAGTTTTTTTTGCCAGCCGCTCTGCTTCTTCAGAAGTCAGAGAGCTCAGCTCAAAGGCTGTTACAACGACCTCAAAACCGATGTTGCCAAACAGCCTTTCAAGAGCATAACTAAGATATTGCGAAAAGGAATAATGCACCGACTCCGGAAATGTCAAAAGTGAAACTTTTATTCCGGCAAACTTTTTTTTATTCCTCCGGCTCTGTGATCTCAACTTCCAAAGCACCCGTAGCTATTTCAGTCATAGCGAGTTTAACGAAATTCTCATCGTTTTCTTCTATAAGGCGTTTTTTGCCGTCCATAAGCATTTGCGCTCTTTTAGATATGGCAACAACCGCATCGTATTTGTTAGGTATTCTATCGATTATTTCAGTTCTAGAAGGAAATTTCATATACAAACCTCCGTTTTAAATCAAAAGTCTTCTTTTTCAGAATCTTGGTCCTTAACGATCTTTCCATCGTTAATACGGGCAGCAGCGGTTTCTGAGTTTACCGCCGAAAGAATCAAATACCCGGCATCAGTAATTATAACGGCTCTAGTTTTTCTGCCGCAAGTCGCATCAATTACTTTGTCCTGCTCTCTTAAATTGCTTATAATACGCTTTATTGGAGCCGAATCAGGACTGGCTATAGCTACTATTCTGTCCGCCATGACATAGTTGCCGTAGCCCACATTGAGTATCAGGGGTTTTTGCACTGTTTTCTCCATTTATTCAATGTTTTGAGCCTGTTCGCGAATCTTTTCAATTTCGCACTTAAGGTCAATGGCCAATTTGGTTATTTGAACATCATCGATCTTCGAAGAGAGCGTGTTGGCTTCTCTGTTCAGCTCTTGAGCCAAAAAGTCCAAACGCCTGCCAATAGGTTCTTCGGAATCAAGAATGTTTTTCAGCTCTTCCAAATGGCTCTTAAGACGCACAATTTCTTCAGTGACATCAAGCCGGTCAGTCCATAAAGCTACTTCTGTATTCAGTCTGCTTTCGTCTATTTCAGCAGCTTCCGAAAGTTCTTTTATTCGCTCTTTGAATTTTGCTATGGCAGTTTCTTTATAGTCAGCACTCAGAGGTTCAACCTTTGACACTATCTCAGCCAATGTATCCGCATGGCATATTAAAGCAGTTTTTAAACGATCGCCTTCTCTTTTTCTTGATTCTATAAAATTATCAATGAGGTCTTGCAGAACTTTCTCAAGCCTTTTCCATAAGGCTTCTTTATCGCCTTCTTTCGGGCGTATTTTCATAATGCCGGGTATCGACAAAAGACCGTTGAAAGAAAGAGAAGTGTCTTTCGCTGTCTGCAAGGAAAGCTCTGAATGCAGGTTCAAGAGTTTGCGAAGCAAGGGCAAATTGATTTCAATGTCAGTCTCTTCTTCGCTGTTCAAAACTTCAAGCGAAAAATTCAAGCTGCCCCTTGAAATTCGGGCAGAGATAAACTCGCGAATCTGCATCTCGGCCCAAGAATAGCTGGATGGAATGCGTACATTCAGCTGCAAAAAACGATTATTGACAGACCTCAGCTCTGCATTGAGCTGGCCTGTTTCGTCTGTTAATTCGGCTCTTCCGTATCCTGTTAAACTTAATATCATGGCGGTCGATTATAAGGCAAAAAGCAACTTTTTACAAGAAAAATAAACTATCCACAGATTACACAGATAGGATTTTTAAGCTAGCTTAAAAATCAGTGTTGTGTGGCGGGTGGCGAGTAGCGGGAGAGAAGGAACAACATACATGAGAAAGCAGCGACAGGGCAAAAATTATGCCAAAACTTCGTTTTTGATAGTTTTGTTTTTATTTTGAATCCAAGAGTTTCAACTATTTATCAGCAGTCCAAAGCAGTTATCAGTTTCAAGAATTGAGTTCTAAACAATCAACTCGTCACCCGCCACTCGCCCCCACCTCTTGGCCCTTGGGCTAGGCTACTCCCTACACCCTAACCCCTACTCCTTTGAAGTTTTCGCCACTCATCACTGATGTTAATTGCCCTCTCTGTCCACCGTCCACAGTCCACAACTCACTATTTTTATAGCAGGCAGAAAAAACATAGACGATAATAAAGTTTTAGCTGAAAAAGCATCAGTGCTTGTTTTTCATTAGTTCCCGGGTCTGCAAAAAGCTTTCCTTTTCTTTTTCTGGCATCAAAGTCAAAGAATTATAAGCATCATTAGAAGCACTGATATAAAGAAGCTTTTTATCTTCTCTCTTTTTTGTCCAAGCTTCTTCATTTGGCGTTATAGCTATATAATCAAGAGGAACAGAGATTACGAGAGAGCATTTATCTACACTGAGAGGAAATAGTCCCAGATTAGAAACTATATTTCCCGTCATAAACCTGTTTTCATACTTTTGAATTCCCTTAAAAAAGCGGGCAAAGCTTCCTTTAAAAGTGTCTTCTCTTTTACGATTTCGTCTATCTTTGTGGTTTTCTGATAAAGCTTTTCGAACCGCCTCGGCACTATATTTAGTATAAGATTCTGCATTTATCTTTATTTTCATGCTTTTTCCAGGATCCAGAAAAAACTTTCTCATCCTGTCAGGCGAATAACTTGTCTTTTTTCCATCAACAAATATTTTTATATCCCTCTCAGAAACAGGGTACAAAACTCTGATTTTCATTTCACCCGATATTTTGCTATCTGAAACATTTTTAAAGTCGGCTTCAATCTCACTGAGAGCTTTTGAATCACCTATATCAGCAGAAGCCTTCAACTCAGTAACAGATAAAGAAGCAGAATTTCTTAATTTAAAAACTATCTCCGGAAATCTCGGAAGCATATTTCTGTCGGCAGAAGCATGAGAAGAAAAGGGCAAGGAAAGCAAAACTAACAAGACAAACAATGAAACTCGAATTTTCATTGAATCCTCCTGGTATTCTATTTATCCAAATAGTTTATCATCGAGTATGATATTCTTCTATCCACAGATGGACACAGATTAACATAGCTGTGATTTTAAGCATAGGTTAAAATCACAGACTTTTATACTGTAAAATGTAGACTATAAAGTATAAACAAACTGGAGAAAATCTAAAAAAATATTCTTTTCGTGTATTTCGTGGTTAAAAAAAGGTTTATGTTCTGCGGTTTTCTTATAGGCTAATTTTCAGTTATATAGTTAATCGCAGAGGCAGCGAGCATAAGACCGAAAATGGCGGTTATATGGCAAAGTGCTCCCAAAGGTGGCTTTTCAGGCAAAGCTGAGTCTTCAGAACTAGCATCTTTTTGCGAAGTTTTCTCAAAAAGAAGAGAGTCAGAAGACACTTCAAAAGGCTCTGTTGAAAAAACCACAGGCAATTTGCCTTTAATTTTATTCTTAACCAAATACTTTCGAATTTTGCGTGCAAGCGGACAAACAGAGGTTTTAGATATATCCGCAAGCTTAATTTGCGAAGGATCTTTTTTCCCTGCAGCTCCCATCGAAGAGAAAACAGGGATATCATTTTCAAGACAATGCTTTATTAAAAGGGTCTTAGAGTTGAAAGTATCTATACAGTCCAAAACAATATAGCTATCTAATGCGGAAAAAATCTTTGACAAAGTTCTTTCATCAAAAAACTCAGCAAACAACTGCAAACGGCATTCAGGATTTATATCATTAATTCTTTCTGCGCAAACATCTGTTTTGAGCCTTCCTAAAGTGGAATCTAAGGCCAAAATCTGTCTATTGATATTAGAAATTTCAACCCGGTCAAAGTCTATTAAAGCGATCTCCCCCACCCCGCTTCTGGCCAATGCTTCGGCAGCATAAGAACCGACTCCGCCTAAACCGAAAACAGCTACTTTGGCTTTATGCAACATAGCAAGCTTATCTTCGCCAAAAAGCATAGAAACTCTGGAAAAACGCTCGTTCATAAGCTTACTCCGAAAAAGCGGCAAGCATTGTCAAAAGCCAAATTAACAAGCTCACCTTGGGAAATCTTGAGAATCCTGGAAAGCTCGCTTGATAAAGTCTGCAAATAAAACAGCTCTTCCGGCGAATCTTTGCCAGGCGACTGATCAGGAGCGTCTGTCTCAAGCAAAATTCTGTCACTCGGAATATTTTCAAACGAAGCCGCAAGCTTCTTTTTGTTTCTCAAAGAGAGAGAAGAAAAAGAAAAATAGACCCCTGCTCTTGCAAACTCCTTGGCAAGCTCTCCTGAAGCACTCCAAGAGTGCATTGCGAATGAAACGGAAGCAGAATGCTTTTTAATAAGTTCCAGACTTTCTCTATAAAAGCCTAGTATGTGTACAGAAACAGGTCTTTTCAAATCAGCCGCTAATTCTATTTGCCTTTCAAAAACAGCAAGCTGAAGCTCAAGAGGAGCTTTTGCATATTTATCTAAGCCGCATTCACCCACGCAAGCCGCCCTATACATAGGAGAGAACGAGGAAATTTTGTCAATTGAATCCTCATCAACACAACGCGGATGAATTCCCCAAGCTTTCAGATAGCGAGTATTATCCGAAAAGAGTTCAGGATTTTTTATTTCGCCATCCACACCTGGAATCATAAATTTTCTGACTTTCTCAAAGCTTTCAGAATCTTTGAAGTCTTCAGGCAAAGCCTTGATAAGATCTAAATGACAATGAGTGTCGAAAAACTTCATTTTTTCTCAAGCAAACTCTGGAAAAGTAGTTTTCTGTAGACCCTGGAGGCTATTATTTCCGCCATTTCGCCCCAAGTAGCAGGCTTGAGTTTTTTAAGATTGCGCTGAGCTTTTAGACCTATTTTTCTGACTTGCGTACTCTCCGCAAAAGCCTTTCTCATGGCTGCCTGCAAAGCTTCCTTATTCATAGCTTTGCCATAAGACTTTGGCGAATTAATATATAGTTCTCCCGGCTCAAACTTGAATTTTTCTGTCTCGACACTTAGAAAATCCCCTTCTTCAAAAGGCACAAAATCCGTTATATTTGAAGGAGCTATTACTGGAAGACCACAGGCTGCCGCTTCAAAGGCATTTATCCCTGAATTGAACTTTATATTGCCAGCTATATATGCATCTGCAGAAGAAAGAAGTCTGCCATACTCCTCATCTGAAAGAACTTCGTTTATTACAGTCACTTTGGCGAACATTCTGTTCAAAGCGCCTATCTTTTGAGCAAAATCTTCAATTTCAAACCTGAGATCTTTTTTGGCTCTAGGCATTCTTGGCAATTTGATGACCAGCTCCACCTTTTCAGTATTTTTAAATTCCTTCAGGTAAGATTCAAGAACTAGTTCTACACCCTTGCGTTTTAAGGGGTGAGCAGAAATTATGAATCTGAAAACGCCCTTTTCCTTTTCATATCCAGCTGGCTGAGGCAAATTATTTTTAAAAATTTTACGATCTACAGGGAGGTTATGAAAAACATGAATCTTTGAAGGCTTAATACCATTCTGTACACATATTTGAGCTTGTGCATCGGAAGTAAGAAAAACAAAATCTGCTTTTCTCAGTTTTTTTATGGCTGTCAAGTCTGCAAATGAGGTATCAAAGCCAGGAAAAGCCCAAAAGGCTCCTTTGTCTACCCCTGGTGGCAAATCTTCTAAAGGCGCCGCCCATAGTCGGTAAAAACCAGACTCTGGCCGCTTTAGAAGTTTCTTTGCGAATCTGGACAGTTCAAATTTTGGTTGATAGCCATAAAGAAAACGCTCAGAAGCCGCCAATTCCAGCTCCATTTTTTTAAAGACTTTAAGCAAAGAATTCAGAATCCGACCTGAAAAAGTCGGAGATCTAAAAGTGCCTATCAGACACAAACGCTTTGAAAGACGGCGTTCATCTTCATTTGCGAGAGACTCATATATTTTTTCGTCTGCTTTTTCAGTTTTTGATAATTGCATATTTTTCATCTAATTTAATTCCTTTTTCTTTGCACTCTGACAACAATTTTTCGTATTGCAGCAAAGTCATTCCTCCGTTGCCGAATCGGTTACAGTGCTTACCTCTTTGTCCGTGATAATCGCTTCCGCCTGTCTGAACATAATTCATTTCTTTCGCCAAATTTGCAAATCTTTCAGTTTGAGAAGCTGAATGTTCAATATATAAGGACTCAATACCGTCAAAATCTTCTTCTCTCAAAACTTTGAATGTTTCATCAAAGTCTGCTGTTAAACCCGGATGAGCTATCACGGCTATGCCGCCTGCATCATGAATTGCCTCAACAGCAGTTTTCGGCGAAATATATTGCTTTTCCACATATCCAGGGCAGCCTCTTTTAAGATATCTTGCAAAAGCTTCCTTAAAGCAGGAAACGTGTCCATACTCTACCAAAAGACCTGCTATATGAGGTCTGCCAAGAACCCTGTCAGGGTCTTTGGCGAAATCTTCTTCAGCCGTTCTCATATCAAGTCCGGCATTCCTCAAACGCCTTACTATTTCCAAAGCTCTGGCATACCTCATTTCACGCTGTTCATCAAGAATGGTTTTCAAAGACTTCGGATTTTCTGATATAAAAAGCCCTAAAACATGAACAGAAGAGCTTATTCCCTCCCAACCCGTGGAAAGCTCTACTCCTGGCACCACCGTGACATCATAGTCCCTTCCTGCTTTGAGAGCCTCTGCAACGCCAGCCAAAGTATCATGGTCTGTCAAAGCCATAACTTGCAAACCAGCTTCTTTCGCTTCCCTTACCATTTCGGTCGGTGTCAAAGTTCCGTCAGAAGCAGTTGAATGTGAATGCAAATCAGCAAAAAAATCTATATTGGACATTGTTTTATTTCTTTCTTAATTATTTGTTGTGACTTTTTCTGTAATCGGGAAGAGCATGACTATCTCAGTTCCCTCCCCTTGTGCACTGGTAACTTCTATAGAGCCTTGAAAAAGCCTTATTATTTTGCGTGCCACAGTAAGACCCAAGCCGGTTGCAATACCATTCTTTTTGATAGAGAAAAATGGGTCAAAGACAAACTCCAGCTCTTTATGAGGAATACCGCAGCCCGAATCTTTCACAGAGACTCTGGCGACTCCTTCTGGCTCTTCGCAAATATAAACATTTATCTTGCCTTTCTCCTCAATGGCCTGAATAGAATTGAGAAGCAGGTTTAACATTAACTGAACATAACTGCTGCGACTGCCGGTTATACGAAGAGGCTCTTCCGAAAACTCAAACATCAGATCTACTTCTTTACCGCCCTTTTGATAACCGATAAAACTGACTGCATCTGAAGTTGCTTCTTGTATAGAAAACGAGGAAACATCTGCTTTCTCTTGCTGTACAAAAAAGGTCAAATCCTTTGTGATATTTTTAATTCGCTTTATACTTTCGCTAGCCTGTTCAAAAAGGGCATTCTGCTTATCCTCCGAAAGAGATTTTTTTTGAATAAGTTTCAAAGCATTTGCAATACCAGCTAACGGGTTATTGATTTCATGTGCCACCCCATTTGCCAAAATCTCAAGAGAGTTTATTTTTTCTATCTTTTCCAACATCTTATCAATAGCTTTTTTTTCAGTGACATCACGCACAAGAATCTGAATAGCTTTTTCATCGCAAACAGCCTCTTGAATCGGGAGAGCGGATATTTCAAAGAAATGCTCCACTCCGTCAATTATTTGGGAATACTCATCATAATTAGAAACTGAAGTCAGACCGTATTTAGCCTTTTTGACAAGCTGCTTGATTTTTTCAAATAGAGGCGAAAGCTTTGAAAGCTCATCCAGATTCATTCCTTCAAGCTTTAGCGTAGAGGGAAGCTTGAGCAGAGAAAAGATTTTGGAGTTGGCCGAACAAACCAAATTATTTCCTGATAGCAGTAAAACCGCATCAGGCAAGTTTTCCAAAAGAGTACGATGACGGTTTTCAGAAAATGCCAAAGTCTTTTTCAGACGAATCAGACGAAAGTGCACAGCAATCCTAGCTAAGAGCTCTTCCGTAGAAAAGGGCTTACCAAGATAGTCATCAGCCCCTGCCTTAAATCCTTTTATTTTTTCTTCTACGCTGCTCTTTGCTGTAAGCATAAAAATCTTGATGTCAGATTTTTCAGGATCATTTTTGAGATTTTTGCAAATCTCTTCTCCCGAAATATCAGGCAACATTAAATCTAAAAGCAGCAAATCAGGAGCAAAAGTCTCAACTTTCCGCAAAGCGTCTTGCCCCGATGAAGCCTTTTCAACCAAGTATCCCTCCAGCATCAGCACATCCTGGAGGTAACTCCTTATATCTTCGTCATCTTCTACTACCAGAATTTTTCCAGGTTCAACACGCAAGGCCTTACCTTCTTACAAAAAGATTTAAGGTTTCCATATGAAAAGTCCCAGGAAACAGATCAAACGGGAAACATGCTTCATAGATATAACCCATTTGCTTGATATGTTTGGCATCCCGTCTGAATGTCATGGGATTACAGGAAAGATATGTTATTATCTTGGGCTTTATACCAGCCAAACCGTTTAAAACCTGCTGGCTTAAGCCAGTTCTCGGCGGATTCAAATGCATAGCTGCTATCACGCCTTTTGTAATTTTAGTATTGAAAATGCTTTCAACAGATCTGCAAAGAAATTTTGCTTTGGAAGCGGAAAGCCCTTTTTGATGGAAAAGCGCGTCCTGATGTGAAGATTGATTACCTTCAATAGCATAAACTTCGTCATCGAAAAAATGTTCAAGCAAGAAGGTTTGAGTGCCACATCCGCTGTAGAGATCCAAGAACTTGCCTTTATGCTCAAAAGACTTATAAATTGACAAAAGGTTTTCCATAATGGCTTCCGCACCTGTCAGATTGTTCTGAAAAAAGGAATTAGCTGATATTCTCCACTTCTTTCCAAGAAAAAGGAAAGGCGGAGTTTCGCGCATCAAGGTCAAAATAGTTTTATTGCCGGCTTTAACCTCAAATCTGGTTACCTCGGAAAGAGCTTCGAAAAGTTCTTTGTAGTAAGCAGTTTCCGCCTCTTTCGGAGGCTCTTTCAAAAATACCGTGCAAACTTGATAGCCACCGAGAGTTCTAGCTGAAACATTGGAAATGTTTTTGGCATACTCCAGATGCTCTTGCTTCTGCAAGGAATCTTTGAGAATTCCATAGATCTTCATATTAGCTTCTGCTTGGACTATACAGCCGTCAATAGGCACAACATCGTGGGATCTGAATTTGTAGTTTCCAAGAGTCACATTGCCGGCTTCATCCACAGCTATTTTGAGATCCAGCTTGTTTCGATAACCTCTTGAAGGCAACGGCTCCATCGGATATATCTTTTTGGGTGCAAGAGCTTTCAGAGCAAAAGCCAAGACTTCCTCTTTCTGTGTCCTCTGAGCTTCATCTGTCATTTGAAGCCAGTGGCAGCCTCCGCAATCTGGAAAAGCGGGACAAGGAGATTCTCTCCTGAAATCGGAAGGTTTTTTAATTTCTTTGATTTCAGCTTTGGAATAATCTTTCTTTTCTTCAGTGATTTCTATGGTTACTTCGTCTCCGGGAACCCCGTAAGGAACAAATATCGCCTTGCCGTCCAAACGGGCAAGAGAGTCTAAACCGTAACTCATGCGTTCAATAACTGTTTCCATGGCACATCCGTTTTCTTTCAATGATATATTTTCGTGAATAGTCATACCTTATAGAAAATATCAAGAGCTCTTCTCTCTTGTCAATTAAATGGTGAGCTTTCAAGATAAAAGGAGAGTTTCTTTTCCTTTTATTCCTTAGCGCCTTATGTTATAATCTTTTCTCAGTATAGCCGGGTTCGTCCTGTAAGGCTTGCTCAGTTATTTACTTATATTTAAGGAGTTTTACGATGTCAATCGACAAAGAAAGAAAAACAGAAATTATTGAATCCTACAGAAAGTCAGAAAAAGACACTGGTTCCCCTGAAGTTCAAGTAGCTTTGCTCACTGAACGCATCAACAACCTTTCAGCCCATTTGCTTGCCAATCCCAAAGATCACCACTCAAGAAGAGGACTTCTTAAAATGATCGGTGCCCGCAAACGCCACTTGAGCTATCTTAAGAACAAAAACAATCAAAGATATACAGATCTTATCAAGAGCTTAGGCCTGCGCCGCTAATAAACGAGGAATTTAATGCAAAATTACGAAATTACAGCTTGTGAACTGACACAAAAAAACGCAAAAACAATTACTTTTGAAACAGGAATGATGGCCGAACAGGCTTCTGGAGCAGTTATCGCACGCTCTGGCGATTCAGTTGTGCTGGTAGCCGTAGTTGCCAGCAAAGAACCTAAAGAAGGAACAGACTTCCTTCCTCTTACAGTCGACTATGTAGCCAAAAGCTATGCAGCAGGCAAAATCCCTGGCGGTTTCTTCAAACGCGAAGGAAAGCCTTCCACTGAAGAAATACTTGCATGCAGACTCATAGACAGGCCATTGAGACCCATGTTCCCTGACAACTACTTCAATGACCTGCAAGTCTCGGCTCTGGTTCTTTCCTACGATGACACCTGTCCCGTAGACGTTTTGGCAGTAAACGCGGCCAGTGCTGCTTTCATGGTTTCCGAAGTTCCTATCGTTGACGCTGTAGCAGCCGTCAGAGTAGGAAAAGTAAACGGAGAGCTGGTTCTCAACCCATCCGAAACACTGCTCAATAACAGCACTATAGACATGACAGTAGCTGGAACTCAAGAAGCCATAACCATGGTTGAAGCAGGTTCCAAAGAAGTAAGCGAAGAAGAACTCCTTGAAGCTCTGGCATTCGCTCACGAAGCTATCAAACAAATTGCGGCAGCTCAGAAGGAGTTGGCTCAAAAAGCTGGAAAACCCAAAACTGAACTTCCTGAACCTCCTCGCGATCAACCAGTTCGTGAAGCCGTAGGTGCTTTCTATGACAGAATGAAAGACGCTCTCCATACAGCTGACAAAATTGAACGCAACGAAAAATTCAGAGTTATCAACATAGACCTGCAAAATCTTCTTATAGAACGCCTTGGCGAAGACGAAGGCAAAAAGAAAATGCCAGTTGCAGCCGCCATGATGGATTCCATGACGCAATTTGAAATGCGCCGCATGATCTTTGAAGAAGAACGCAGAATCGACGGACGCAAACTAAACGAAGTCAGACCCATATCCTGCATCACTGGTCTTTTGCCCCGCACACATGGTTCTTCTCTCTTCACCAGAGGACAAACCCAGTCTCTCGGAGTTGTAACTCTCGGCGGTTCTTCAGACGCTCTCATAATTGACAATCTAGAACCTGAAAGCAAAAAACCTTTCTATCTGCACTACAACTTCCCTTCATTCAGCACTGGCGAGGCACGCTCAATGAGAAGTCCTGGACGCAGAGAAATAGGCCATGGCGCTTTAGCTGAAAAAGCCTTAGCTCAGGTTATGCCCTCCCAGAAAGATTTCCCATACTCAGTCAGAGTAGTCAGCGAGATACTCTCCAGCAACGGCAGTTCTTCAATGGCAAGCGTTTGTTCAGGCAGCATGGCTCTCATGGATGCCGGCGTTCCCATCAAAGCTCCCGTAGCAGGAATAGCAATGGGTCTAATTAAAGACGGCGACCGTTTCAAAATCCTTACCGACATCCTCGGAGATGAAGACCACTTCGGCGACATGGACTTCAAAGTTGCTGGAACTGAAAACGGCGTTAACGCCCTCCAGATGGATATCAAGATTATCGGAGTGACTCTTGATATTATGAAAACAGCTCTTCAACAAGCTAAAGAAGGCAGATTGCACATACTCTCCAAAATGGCCGAAGCTATTACGGAGCCCAAGGGACTCTCCAAATACGCTCCTCGCGTAATCAACCTGCAGATCGACCCTGAAAAGATCCGCACCTTGATTGGTCCCGGCGGCAAAACAATCAGAGCTATCACTGACGAAACAGGCGTCAAGATTGATACTTTCGATGACGGCAGAGTCCTTATAATGAGCCCTGACCAGAAATCTAACGACAGAGCTCTTGAGCTTGTGAAACTTCACACAGATGAAGCTGAAGTAGGCAAAGTCTACACAGGCACCGTAAAACGCATAATGAATTTCGGCGCATTTGTAGAAATACTTCCCGGCACTGAAGGTCTCGTTCACATCAGCCAGCTCGACAACAAGCGAGTTAACAAGGTCGAAGATGTAGTCAATATCGGTGACGAGTTGAAAGTCAAAGTAATCGAGATAGATTCTCAAGGCAGAGTAAATCTCTCCAGAAAAGTACTTTTCGCTCCTGAAAACGACTGACTTGCAATCTCCCGAACTGTTCAAGCTCCACAGCCCCTATAGTCTTAGCGGCGACCAGCCGCAGGCTGTGGAGAACCTTACTGAATGGCTCCGGGAAGGGGCTAAGAACACAACCCTTCTCGGAGTCACTGGTTCAGGTAAGACTTTCTCTATGGCAAATGTCATACAGAGACTGCAAAGACCTGTTCTGGTAATAACACATAATAAAACCCTCTCAGCACAGCTATACAGCGAATTCAAAGACTTTTTTCCTGATAACGCTGTAGAATATTTTGTCAGTTACTACGATTACTATCAGCCGGAAGCCTATGTACCCTCCACTGACAGTTACATAGAAAAAGACTCGGCAATAAACGACCAAATAGACCGTTTCAGACACGGAGCAACCACCTCTCTTTTCACTAGGCGGGATATCATTGTAGTAGCTTCTATAAGCTGTATTTTTGGCCTTGGCTCACCAGCTGATTATGCCGACTTGCGTATAACAATAAAAAAAGGTTCTATGCACGGCAAAAACAAGCTTATCAGACAGCTGGTAGATATCCAATATTCAAGAAACGACATGGACTTCAGCCGCTCCAGATTCAGAGTCAGAGGCGAAGTTATAGATATTTTTCCTGCCGCCAGCGAAGAAGGCATAAGAGTCCGCTTTTTTGGTGATGAGGCCGAAAAAATTGAAAGATTCGATCCTCTGACGGGCGAACTTTTAGAATCGCTGAAACAAGTAGAAATTTTCCCTGCACAACACTTTGTCACCACCGAAGAAAAGCGAGAGCTGGCTCTTCAAAACATTGAGTTTGAAATGAAAGAGCGAGTAAAATATTTCGAATCCGAAGGTAAGCTGATAGAAGCTCAAAGAATTTATGAACGCACCAGATATGACCTCGAAATGATGAGAGAAACAGGTTTTTGCAAAGGCATAGAAAACTACTCAAGACATTTTTCAGGCAGAAATCCCGGCGAGCCTCCTGACACCTTAGTAAGCTATCTTCCTAAAGATTGTCTCATAATCTTGGACGAATCCCACATGACAGTACCTCAGCTAAAGGGAATGTACAGAGCCGACAGAAATAGAAAACAAACCCTTATAGACTACGGCTTTCGTCTCCCATCCGCATTGGACAATCGATGTTTAACTTTCGAAGAATTTTTAAGCAAAGATCTGCCAATAATGTATGTTTCTGCAACTCCTGGACGATACGAGCTTGAAGTCTCTGAAAACAAAGTGGCAGAACAGCTTATAAGGCCTACAGGTCTTCTGGATCCTGAAATTGAAGTAGTAAAAACTGAAGGACAAATAGACTATCTTATAGAACAAATAAATGAACGTATTGAGAGAGATGAACGCGTTCTGATTACCACCATGACCAAAAAGATGGCAAGAGAACTAGCAACATATCTTGCCGATTTAAACATACCAAGCGGATACCTGCATGACGAAATAGACACCTTGGAGAGAGTTGAGATACTTCACGACCTGCGTACAGGAGAAATTAAAGTGCTTGTAGGCATAAACCTCCTCAGAGAAGGCCTTGACCTGCCAGAGGTTTCATTAGTCGCAATACTTGATGCTGATAAACAAGGTTTTTTGCGTTCTGAATGGTCGCTCATGCAAACCAGCGGAAGAGCTGCAAGAAACGCTTCAGGAAAAGTTATCCTTTTCGGCGACAAAATCACGCCGGCTATGGAATATTGCATTAACGAAACAGCCAGACGCAGAAAAATTCAAGAAGCTCATAATAAAAAATACGGAATAGTTCCCAAGACTATTAAGAAAGCTATTGCTGAGACATTCGCTCCCACCTGGGAACACCCCGAACATGCTTCCAACCCCGCTCATACAAAACTTACCAGAAAAGTAGCCAATGAGCAGCTTGCAGAGATTTTAACCAAACTGAAGCAAGAAATGGAAAGTGCTGCTGCCAAGCTGGAATTTGAGAAAGCCGCAGCTATCAGAGATGAAATAATAACTATTCAAAGTGAGCATTTAGAATCAGATATTCTTGGAAATATCTCCCAAGCCTTAAAAAAAGGCAAAGCCAAAGGCTCAGCCCGCAAGCGTGCGTTGAAAAAACAGTGATGAGTGGCGGGAACTTCAAGGAAGTAGTTTATAGAGTATAAAAAAAAGCAGGCAAAGGCATTGTTTATCGCCCTAGCCTGCTTTTTTAGCAGTTTATTTGCTTAGTTGAAAAGCACAGCAGGATCCAGACCTGCTTTTCTCAGTACATCGTCAGGAGTTCTGAATTCATCAGAATCTAACACGGATCTTGTGCGTTCTGTTTCACGAGCAGGACCTTCGCAAATTTGCTGCACAAATCTGGGGTGAAGTCTTGGATTCTCCAAATTGCCATTTTTAGGATTAGGAGCATCGGCAGTAGGCACCCAAATAAAGTCAGGGTGATTTCTGCGCGACTTACCTGTCCATTCGCCTGATTCGACGTTGCCGTTTTTGTCCAAATAGAGATTGTAAGTATAGTCTATAGTAAAGCTTCTGGTACCTACAAATTCTGCACCCACATCATCATTCACAAACCAGCAAGTGGTCTTAACTTTCAACTTGTTTTCATCAAACCATGATTCAGACCATGAGCTTGTGTATTTATACATAGGAAAGTTCCAAACCATTTCTTCATATTCAATGTCACAAATGACGGCACTTTTATTTTCACCTATGTATTTTTCAATAACTCTGTGGAATTCATCGGGATATATATCATCTGGATCATCTGATCCGCCCCAATATCTGTGACCATAAAAATTACAATAGCAGTTCATCCACTGTTCGCTCAAAAGAGCTTTCTGATCTCCTACCGTAAATTCAATGCCGCCTCTGATTCTGGAAAAAGTGGGTTCAGGAGTCATAATTGCCGCTGCTGCCCATCCGTTGCAGTGACCTTCCCAGCCTTCTGCATTGGGATTATAGTGATTATTGCGTACATCGGCTTCCCATGCAACTGCTCCTGGATTTCTGCCTGTTACCTGCTGCACATACGCATCATATTTAGCTAAGGGGCCTGGCTTATGCCCTCTCCATCCTTCAAAGAGAGCGGTAACTTTACGCGGCCACCAGTATCCAGACCAAGGAGCTGGTTTTATTTCGCCGGAATCGTTAGCAAAGAGTGCGGGGCAAAGAGCGAAAATAACAAATATAGCCGTAATGAAAGTGATTTTTCGCATTATTCTTCACCTCCGTTTGAATTTTTCTTTTCTTCAATAACGAGTTTTGATTTTTTGGTAGCAGATTCGGAAGTCAGAGCCCAAGGCTTATCTTCCTGCCAAACCTGTTCAATTTTGATCTTGGAGCGTTCTTCGCCAATTGTAACTTGATAAAGCAGAGCAGTCTCACCGCTTCGAGTCTTAGACGGGAAAGCCGCTCTAAGAGTTTTTCCTGGTGCCTTTTCTGTTTGAGTGACTTTTCGTTTGAAGGAAAGCCTGCCAGTTTGTCTTACGCTTGAAAAGTCTCTATGAATAGCAGAATCCGAAACGCTTCTGGTTGCTTCAGTGTCTTCTTCCAAGGTAGTCAGCGGGAAAACAGGCAAATCATAGGGAACAGGTGTATCCTTTGCAAGCAAAGGAACATATTCTCCTTGAGAAAGGTCTCTTTCAGAGTGAGAAACACTGCCCGCTGAAGGAAACACGTCTATTATTTTAAGCGGTCTGAGATCTTTAACGGAAAGCCATAGAACAGCTTGATTTAAATTGCTTCTGCGAGACGAATGCACATGCAACACATAGCAATCTTGGCCTTGGAACTGAGTGATATTGCGCACTTTAAAGACCCACCTTTCAGCAGGTTGCCAAGCAGGCTTTTCATTTCTTACGTCAAGTGTGGTTGTATCTACTGCCCAAGAATCGCCTTTTTTCCATCGCGGAACAAAGATCTCGTCAGCAAAGACTCCTGTACAAAGCAGAGTCATTGCAAGGACGGTCAGCATTGTTCTAAAGCTTATTTTTCTCATTGCCGCCTCCAAATCGCACTATTTTAAGCCATTGTACCCGTTTTTTATCCAAACGTCAAGAGCAGCCAGCCGCTGCTTTACAGTTGCTGACAGTGACAATTGCTCTCTGTCGACTATCCACTGCCAACAATCTACTGTTTTACTGGTAGACAGTCGCATTCTGCAGCCTATTTATATCTATCACCGTTTGATCAATCAAATCCAACGAAGAAGCTCTGCAGGGACAAATATCCAAACCTCCTCTTCTTGTGAACATGTTGCAAACGCTCAGCTTGTCTATTTTCAGCCTGTCTTGCAAGGACTTGTAAATTTGCTCTGTAACTTCTTCATGAAAATGATACTCATTTCTGAATGAAACTATATATTGAGCTAAGGATTCCAAACTTGGAAGCTCGCCTTCAATCCCTATAAAAAGGCTCCCAAAATCAGGCTGTTGCGTAACTCGGCAATTAGAACGAAGATTTGGAAAAGAAACCTTTAGAGTTCCTTTGTCATTGCTTGTTTTAATCAACTCAGGAGATTCCTTAAAATCTTTGAAGTCTATTGTTTCAATATCAATCAATTCTTCGATATGTTTATAGTCGGTAAAAATGTCTATATTGTCTGTTTTTTCAAACACATTGAATTCAACGTTAGATTCTGCTTTTTCTGACAAATCCCTCCTGACAATCCTGATATAGTTATGAATAGCTTCTTCTTTAGTTTCTCCCAGTTTTTCCATATGAAATCCAAAGAAATATAATTTCATTGATTTGCTTTCAATAAAATATTTTGAATCGGCAGGGATCTTGATTTTACCTACCAAAGTAAGCGGATATCCTTTATTTGTCATAAAACTGCATTCATAGTTATGCCAAATATCAAAGCCCATAAAATCGTCAGCTTTTATATTATAATCAGTGCGATTCAAAGACCTCTCTATAGGCACCAGCAAGCTGGAATCATATCTGCTTTCATAATTATTTAATCTCTTACCCAAGAAAGTTTTGGCAATTTCATCAATGGCTTTTTGATTATCAGATTTCATATTCTCCGCCCTCCTTTTCAATTTGTTCCAAATGGCTTTTGCGAGCATAGAATACCCTGACCGTATGAAAAAAGACAGAATATTTTTTCATTAAGAATCAGCACCCCATATAAAGATTTCTCATTTACTCTTCTCTTATAGTTACAAAAACTTAGATATAAGCCGAATTCAAAGATACCATTATTGGAGGAATCAGCCATATGCTTAGAACATGTAAAAGATTTTTCAAAAGCAGCCAATGTTATCTTTTGGCTTTAATGATAATTGTTTCCGCTCTATCCACCTTTTCGACAGCGAGAGCCGACTCTACCATTACTCTTCCCTTGCCTGAAGGCATGAAAGCTGATCAATTCACAATGACTTTGAAGCTCCCTGCTCACACGGAGCCTATTCCTAAGTCTGTAACAGAACAGAAGGCACTAACCCCGCGAAATCGAATAATTAATTGGAATCCCACCCCATTCAAAAAAATAAATCCAAAGGATGAAATGTACAGCGTCGTTGGAAGAATGGCAAGAAAAGGTTATATAACCCGTCAAATATCACTAACCAAACTTAGATCAGGCAATATGACTGAGTATGACCTTGTCTACCTTATGGAGGACTTGAACAAAAACCTCATGAAACTCTGTCAGAGCAAAAACTTGAATAAGATGGCCAGAAACCTCAACATAACAGTTTCAGACATTGAGGATGTTAGAAGAATAAATCAAAACTACAGCGGCATTCTTAAGAACATGCGCGTCAATGTTGATTACTACGATTCAGAACTTTTAAAGCTTCAAGAATTCTTGAGAGCTCGCAAGAAGAATATTCTTAGAGTCATAAAGGTTGAGGATGACGCTGACGGCTCAACTTTGATTCACTTAAGTGTAGACTGAAAAAAACAGTGGCGGCTGCTGCATCAGATAAACATAAAGATCCTTTTAAAATACATCTTGCTCAACAATAAATCATAGTTGGCTGCTACTAAGATCGCACCGTGGCGAGTGGTGAGTGGCGAGTTGAATTCTTTAGCTCCCCTATTACATTGTTCATCACCATCTGCCCTTAATCAGAGGCTAGGTCAAAAATTGTGATTATGCAGTAGCAGAATGCAATTTTTGACCAGTTTTGCCCTCATCTGTGTGAATCTGTGTCCATCTGTGGATGAAAATTCTAAAAGAACATTTAGTTGCAACAGTCTACCAGAACTAATATCAAAAAAGCGGTCTCGCAAAATTGCAAGACCGCTTTTTTTGCTGAAAATTATCAGAAATCTCTATCAGAATTTCTAGGAGAGAACCTTCTGAAGTCTCTTTGCGGGCGTTCGCCATCACGTCTTCTTGAGGGATAGCTGTCAAACTGCCTGCGTCTATTATAAGCTATATAAATTATAGCTGACTTGTAAACAACTTCCGTCTGTCCTTTATAAACCAAAGTGACGGAAAAGCGGTCATACGATTTAACGCGACCCTTAAGAACATTTCCTGTTTCCAAGACGATCTCTACCGCTTGTCGGCGTTTTCTCACATCTGACAGAAACTGATTTTGCAACTGGGATCTATATTGAGCCATTCTAAACTCCTGTGTGGTTCACAATGGGGATTTTACAATCAAAAAAACAAAAATACAAGCGATTATTTTACGCCAGTCATCACTCTGGTTTTGGACTGAAGATTTTGCAGCAGTTGTTCAATCTTACGGGCTTCCTGAGCAGAATCTTCCGCAAGCTTTTTCATTTCAGCTGCAACCACGGAAAAAGGCAACCCCGCCTCCCCTACCCTTGCCGCCTCTATGGAAGCATTTAGCGAAAGCAAATTGCTTTTACGAGCAATATTGCTTATAACCCTAATGACATCTTCCATTTGAGTAGTATAAGCTTCAAGTTCCTTAAGGTGAGCATTAGTGCCTCTGAGACGTTCAGTTGTCATTTTAAGAATTTGGAAGGAAATCTCGGGTCTGTCTGTCAATAAGCTTCTGAAGTCATTTTTAGTAATAATCAGAAAAACGGTGTCCACAACGGTTTCTATAGAAGCAGAACGCGGTTGTTCATCTATAATAGCCATGTCGCCTATAACAGCCCCGTTACCCAGACTAACAAGCAAAGAGTTGACACCTGAAGAGTTTTTCTTAAGAACATTTACTTTGCCACTTTTTACAATGTACAAAGCATCTCCGTTATCTCCCTCTTTGATAACAGTAGTCTTGGCAGGTACCAATCGCTCAATAGCAATAGCAGAAAGATCCAACAAAGCCTTATCTGGAAGGCTTCTGAACAAATCTACCTGTCTGAGAAATTGAACTTTTGAAAGATCTGACATTATTTTTACCGTTTGACCTCAATCTTCAGCAATGATAGCATTAGAGAGATCCAGAATCAATCAGAAAGGTAATAGCCCTTTAAATGAAACCAAAGGAAAAATCAGTATTGCTGGTACTTCATGGGGCTAAAAGCAGTGACTCCTTAGAGAAAACCGCCGATTTTGTGACAAAGCTGCAAAAGCTTTTAGGCAAAAAACATATGTCAGCCGCATACTTGAGATATGGAACCCCTTTACCAAAAGAAGCTCTAGAGAAACTTTATAATCAAGGTTTCAGGAAAATCGTCATTGTACCGCTCTTTATATCTCCCGGTTCTCACACCCTTGAGTTGCAAGAGATTTCAGACAACTTTGAAAGAGAACATCAAGGAATAGAGATATCAATTCAAAATTCCCTGATAGAAACTCCAGGATTTCTTGACTTTGTCAAAGGACTAATAGCCTGACTATGAACAACTTTAAAAACAGCATATTGTTCAGAGCACTGATACTGGCTTTAACTCTAATGCCCTCTGTTATTACTCTCCTTTATGCCCCTGCACCTACTATTCACATAAATCTTCTCTTCCATAGAGTGACTGACAACAACCCTGAACAATGGGATATCACTCCTGCAAAGTTCCGTAGTATAACTGAAAAATATCTTGAGCACTATAAGCCATTAAATCCAGAAGATTTTGAAGAGAGTTTCGAAAAATTGCCTGAGGAGCCTGATTGGCGACAATTAAAAGAATGGCGAAACCTAAGGAAGAGCCGTGTAATGTTTATGTTCGATGATGCCTCCAAAGAACAAAAAGAGGCTATAAAATGGCTCTACGAAACTCACAAGATTAAAAGCACTCTCTTCGTAGTATTAGACTGGATAGGTAAAGACAACTTTATGCCTATTGAAGATATTCTCGACCTCCAAAACAATTATGGCACTCGAATAGAGCTTCATGGGAAAAGGCACGACTCCAATCCGGAGCTTTTAAAAGCGGGAGTGAATTTAGGAGAAGAACTAGAAGCCGCTCGACAAGACCTCTCAAAAATGATCGGAAAAGAAGTTAGTTGGTACGCCTATCCATATGGTCACCACAATGATGCGGTAATCGAAGAAATAAAAAGCAAAACTTCTTTTGAACGAGCTTTTACTGTAGAATCGTTTTCAGTTGACACCAACCAAGATCCTATGCAAACCCCTCGTATAATGTATCTGGAAAATGAAAAAGGTTTTTCTGGTACTTTTGCGCTATGGCAAAGACCGCCTACTTATTTATTCATCGGTCTTTTCGCTTTAACATCCACACTGCCGTTTTTCATAGCGCTATTGATGTTCAGACGGATGGATAAAAAAGTTCATAAAAAGAAAAAGCAGAACGGTCTATAAGCCGGGTTCTGTATCTCTGAAAGAGATGCCGGTCATCTATCTGGGATTGCAGTTACCTGCAACCTCTAGCGATCCACCCGGGCCGATTACGGAGCGAGCAGCCCCTTGCCCTGTTTGATCTTGCTTCAAGCGGGGTTTGCCAAGCCAAAGAGTCACCTCTCTGCTGGTGCGCTCTTACCGCGCCATTTCACCCTTGCCTTTTCCAAGGCGGTATATTTTCTGTTGCACTTTCCGTCAAACTGGATTTTCATCCAGTCCGCCAGGACGTTATCCTGCGCCTTGCTCTATGAAGCCCGGACTTTCCTCATCGCCTTTATGGCAACGCGACCAGCCGACCGTTCTGCCAATTTCTCAATAGTTCCTCTTGGAACCCTTGAACTTCATAATCAAGCCCTTAATTCCCGAAGGATAAACAGGCTCTTTTTTTCTTCTAGAAAACATACATTTGCTGCATGAATAAATTTTTCTGGTAAAACCTATCGAATCTTCGGAAGGCTCTTTGAGAACCTCTCTTGTTATCTTCAGACTGCCGCCGCATCTCGGACATTTTTCCAAAAAAATCACTATATAAAAGAAGAAAATTATTATGAGACCTACAGCTATTGCCTCTTTGGAAGACCACAAAAAGTCGCCAAGTTTGAATCTTTTAGGCTTCTCAAGCTTCAGATCAACCTTGAGCTCTTCCAAAAGCACATGATGTAAAAGTTGAACTGCAGCTACAAAGCTTGTTCCGCCCATTTTTTGCATTTCGGGAGTAGCTACCGCCGCTGCCAAAAGCCTTTGGCCAATTTCTTGAGTAAAAATAAACTTAAGACCGACTCCCACACGCAAGTAAACTTTGCCTGGTGATTCCGGATCTGGTAAAACGGCATAGAGCAATATGCCTCTTTTTTCAATTCCGATTTCTCTTATCCATCCCGAGAAAAAAGAATCTATCTTGGCGGAGTGAATTTCGGGCTTATCTGCTGAAATTTCTGTTTTTATAAGAACCCGCACACCGGCCTTTTCTTCTATCTCAGCAGCTCTTTTTCCAATTTGAATGCGGTTTTCGCTTGAAATGAGTTCTGCTTTATCATCTATGTATCTGGAATAATCGGTTGCCGGGAGAGAATCCTGATCAGCAGACTCTTCCGTGTAAACCTGAAACTTCGGATAAGAATCTTCTGTCTGGGAAAAAAGAGCAAAATTTGTCATAAAGACAAGGCATAAAGCCAGAATCAAGCTTCTAAGAGTTAAACTTTTCATAGGATCTCGCCGCCAGTCCAATAGACCAGCATTCCGCAAGTCGGACAATTATCCGCCTCAGCTCCAGCCGCAAGCTGTTTCACAAAGCTTTGCGGCAAAGCCATTCCGCATGCTGTGCAAGCTGGAGTGTCAGTCGCATAGAGAACTTTTTTCTTCTTGGAAGAGCGTAGACGATCGTAAGGAGCAATCTCATCAGCAGAAAGTTTGCTTACAAGCTGCATTCTTGCTGTCAAAACATTGTCTTTTTCTTTCACCAAAGCTGTCACCGCTTCTTTTGAGCGTGCCTTAACTTCTTCAAGATGCTTAAGTCGGCCTTCCAAAACTTTCGCCGACTTTTCAATGTCTTTTTGCAAAAGCTCTATTTTTTGCATATCGGAAAAAATTTCTTCTTCTACTTTTTTATTTTCGCCTTCCAAATTTTCCAGCTCGCTCTCGTAGGCAACATAAGCCTTTGGAGCAAGTCCTGGAGTTTTCATGTTCATGTGAATATGTTTTATGCGGTCTTGAATTTGAGTATGAGAGGTTTCTGATGCTTTGTTTCTGAGCTTGATTTTTTTAAGCAAAGCCCTCTTTTTGCCAAGCATATTCTCTTCCTCAGTAATGTCCGCTTGCATTTTCAAGGGTTTTTCTTTTTCAAGAGAAATCTGAAGAAGCAAATCATCCGTCTCTGAATCAAGTCTAGCAATCTCTAGCAAGGGTTCGTATTTAACCAATGTAAAACCTCTTAATTTTCTTCAAAACAGATTACCAAATGCAAATATCTCTGTCAATTGATTAGAAGGCTTGCTCTATTTTTTCTCTCCATCAATCTGTTTCTTGCCTTCAAAAGAACTTCATAATAAAATAAACTTATGGAGAAAACCAAAAAGATAAACACATCGGTTTGCGTCACGGGCCTCGGTTATATAGGCCTGCCGACTGCTCTTTTATTGGCATCCAAAGGCTTCTCTGTGTCAGGTGCAGATTTAAACCCTGATGTACTGGAAAGACTATCAAAACCAAAATTGCCAAAACAAAAAGAAAAAGGCTTAGAAGAGCTCTTCGAAAGAGCCAAAAAGCACGGAAATCTTTCAGTTTCCTCCACTCCTACTGAAGCAGACATTCACATAATAACGGTTCCTACTCCTTTTAAAGAAGGATTTCTTCCCGATATTTCATATGTCGAAAAAGCTGCGGAAAACATTGCAAAAGTGCTAAAAAAAGGCAACCTGATTATAAATGAATCCACGTCTCCTGTCGGAACCACAAAAAAAATAGCAAAACTCATTAAAAATCTTAGACCCGATCTTGATGGAACACTATTTTTTGCCTATTGTCCTGAGCGAGTAATACCTGGCAATATTCTCTATGAGCTTGAAAACAATGATCGCGCAATAGGCGGCATAGATGAAGCTTCCTCCCAAAAAGCCGTAGCCTTTTACAAGCACTTTGTTAAGGGCGAATTGCACATTGCTGACGCAGATACAGCCGAACTCTGCAAACTTGCCGAAAATGCTTATAGAGATGTTTCAATAGCTTTTGCAAACGAACTTTCGATGATCTGCGACAAAGCTGGTATAAACACTGAAAAGCTAATATATCTTGCAAATAAGCACCCCAGAGTTAAGATTTTGAAGCCTGGCACAGGTGTAGGCGGTCACTGTGTCGCGACAGATCCTTATTTTATTATTTCCGCTTTTAAGGAAGAAGCAAAACTCATAGCAAAAGCACGCCAGGTTAACAACCAAAAAACAGACTGGTGTACAGAAAAAATTTTTTCCGAGATAAACGACTTTGCCAAGCGTGAAGGAAGAAAACCTATAGTAGCTCTTATGGGTCTGAGCTTCAAACCTGATGTAGACGACTTGCGCGACTCGCCTGCTCTTAAAATAGCAGAACGATTAGCTGAAAACTACGACAAAGACTTGCTCTTCATCTCAGAACCTAATCTGAAAGAACACAAAAGATTCATGTTGTCAGATTGTGAAACTGCTTGCAGCAAAGCGGACATAATAGCTTTTTCTGTTGCTCACCAAGAATTCAAAAACTTGGATATAGAACAAAACAAGATTATTCTTGATTTTTGCGGCGTTTTTTCTGATAGAAACTTGGAGAACAAGTTATGAGTATAAAGCCTGTAGATGTAAAAACTGCTATGCTAACCGCTGATTCAGCAAGTCAAATGCGCGAAAATCAAATGCTGCATGAAGCTGGAGCCGCAAGAAACGTTGCTCAGCAACAAGATGCAGACCAGAAGGAAAGCGAATCTGTTCATAAAACTGAAAATGCTGAAAATACCGTTATAAGAAAAGAAAATGAGAAAAGCGGTTCCAGCGCCTCATATCAAAAACCTGCCAAAAGTGACAAAAAAGGCAAAAAAGCAGAACCCACAAAAGTTCCTGAGCCTATCGGTGACGGAATCCACGGCACCAAAATCGACTTAAAAGCATAATAAAAGGTGGACAGTGAAATTGCCTCTCTGTCCACTATCCACCATCTACTGCCTACTGTTTTGTTATGCCTTGGCTATTGTGCGGCCGAATTCGACAGCCGACTTTTTTGCATCCTCATCAGGAGCCCATGAAATTCTGCATCCTTCACCTATAACATCAAAGCCGGCATCTTTCATTCGCTGATTAAGCAGTTTTACAGCTTCACCGCTCCAGCCATAGCATCCAAATGCTGCAGCCTTTTTATTTTTAAGCTTCATTAATTTGGTGTAATGAGCAAAAGCCGCAACCGAGTTCATAACATCATTGAGTATGGTCGGAGAACCTACTGCCACTGCTTTTGATTTAAAAACTTCGACAATCACATCGCTCAAATCATGTTTTGCCAAGTGAATAACTTTTACCAAAACATCCTGGTCTTCCAGTTCGATTCCTTCGGCAATAGCTTCAGCAAGTTCTTTCGTGCCATTGTACATAGTATCGTAAACTATAGTGATTTGATTTTCTTGGTAATTATTCGCCCATTCGTCATATTTATCAATTATTTGTTGAGGGTTCTCTCTCCAACCAGTACCATGGCTGGTCACAATCATCTCTATAGGCAAATTCAAGGCTGTCAGTTCAGCGATTTTTCTTTTCACAAGCATGCTGAAAGGAGCCAAAATATTAGCATAATACTTCATAGCCTCTTGCATAAGCTCACATTGGTCCACTTGGTCATTGAACAGCTTGCCAGTAGCATAATGTTGCCCAAAGGCATCATTGCTGAACAAAATGTTGTCGCCTGTCATGAAAGCAGCCAAGCTGTCTGGCCAATGCAACATAGCCATTTCAATAAACATCAGCTCTTTGCCATTGCCTATATCCAGCTTATCTCCGTTTTTAACAACATTGAAATTCCAGTCCTGGTGATACTGGCCTTTTAAAGACTTAACAGCATTTGCCGAACAGTAAATAGGAGTATCAGGAATATGCTTCATAAGTTCGGGCAAAGCGCCACTGTGGTCGCCTTCGCCATGAAGTACAAGTATGCAGTCGATTTTATTCAGTTCAACTTCATTAGAAAGATTTTCTACGAATTCTTTTGCAAAAGAAGCTGAAACAGTATCAACTAGCACTGTCTTTTCTTCCTGAATCAAGTATGAATTATAACTTGAGCCTCTGTGGGTTGCGAACTCGTCTCCATGAAATCCTTTCACTCCCCAGTCGACTTTTCCGAGCCAATACACATTATTTTTAACTAGCTTTTTCATTCTAGCGGAATCCTTTCTTAATTTTCTTCTTAAAAGTCAGAAAACTTAATTCGCGCCTATTATACATATAAGTGAAAGAATTAACAAATAGCTTAAAAGAGCTTTGAAGCATAGAAACAAGAAAAAACAGACGGATTTTTAAGCATAGATAAAATCAGGAGTTAGAACTTTTCTATCAAGAAAGGCCTGTCTTAGCAGCGTAATTGTTTAGAACAATCCAAAGTTGATAAACACAGATTTTTGTATTTTTACTTTGCTGACAACTTTATTTCTTAACCTAAGCAAGGTAAAAAATTATCCTCTAAAAGCCGATATTTAAAGGCGAATGCAAGAAAATAAGCAAAAAATCAAGAAGCTGTCAAAGATCATCAAACAAGCAAACAAAGCAATTTTGGCTATTTGTTTGTTGATAGCCCCCCTAACCTCGCATGCTCAAGATTTTGTAATCAAGGCCGCTCAGCTCAACAAAATCGGCGAAGCTCAAATGACTTATAACATTGAAGCCGCCTTGAATTCTTTCGAAAAAGCCGCTCAACTCAACCCTTTTGACGACATTATAACAAAGAATTTGGCTACAGCCGTAAATGCCATAGCAGTTAAACGTCTTCAGAATTTTGAAACCACTGAAGCCATTAAGCTCTTTGAAAGAGCCAAATCTCACATGCCTGAGAGCATAGAAATCCGCTTGAATCTTCTGGCAGCCTTTGCAGCTATCAACGCACCCGAAAATGCTGAAAAAGAAGCCAGAGAACTTTTAACTGCTTTTCCTGATTGCACTGACGAAACAGCTTTGATTTGCATAAAAGCCCTGTCAAAAACTCAAAACAAAACCTTGGCTCTCGATTTAGCCGAATGGCTTTTAAAACAACGAAATTCAAGCCCTAAAATTACAATAGAAACCAGCCGTCTGCTTTATGAAACAGGGCAGATAAAAGACGCTCAAATACTGCTTTCTGACTATCTGACAAGATTCCCATCTGACAACAAAGCCCAACGGATGTTGCAACGTATCAAAGCAGAAGAAAGTATTAAAAACGAAAATCTTTCAAGGGAAGAAACATCAACTTTAATAGTTTATTATCCGCAAAATTTGAATGAAAAAAAGTTATGTTTTTTGAAAAACCTTGCAGAGGAAGCTTTAAACACCATTGCCTATAAATTGTCTCATGAAGTTTCAGAAAAGCCGGTTTTTTGCTTTTATGAGGCAAAAGACTTCACAGAACTATACTCCTTACCTGATTGGGCTGGCGGCCTCTATAACGGCAAAATTAACATCCCCATAAAAAAGACTTCCACCCGCCGTTCAATAAGAGAATCCGTCTTTCATGAAACATCACATCATTTCGTTCATCTAATCACAGCCGGAAACTGCCCCATTTGGCTCAATGAGGGCATAGCCCAATATTTCGAATTCGGAATGCCTGACACATCAGCTTATTTGGAGCAAATAAACACGGCAAAATTGGAACTAGCCTTTGAAAACTGTGATGAACAAGATAGCGAAGCTGTTAAAAGACTTTATCAAGCCTCCAGAAAACAGACTTTCGCAATAATTAACAAATACGGCGAACATTCACTAGGAGAACTTTTGCTTGCAGTCCGCATGAGCGGCTCTCTCAAATTATAAAAACAGTGGGTCGCAGACAGTGTACAGAGAGGGCAACAAAAAGCCTGTGGCAAGTGGCTAAAACTCCAAGGGAGTAGGGCTTAGGAGTTAGGGAGTAGCATAACAGCCAGTGATGAGTGGCGGGTGGCAAGTTGAATGTTTAGAACTTAATTACTGAAGCTGATAACTGCTTTGCCACTACTTCTCTAGGTTTTTTAAGGGTAAAAACATAGCGAAAACGAAGTTTTGGCGTATTTTTTAACCCATGTCAGTGTATTCTGTGTATTCCGTGGTTTAAAAAGTTTGCTGTTAAGAGGCAAAAAGGGCGGAGCCTATTCTAACCATATTGGAACCGCATTTCGCGGCTATTTCAAAATCGCCTGACATCCCCATTGAAAGAATTTGGGCTTTGTAGGCCTTTCCTTCGAAGGATTTAGATTTTTCAAAAATCTCAGAGAGTATTTTAAAAGAAGCTTCAATTTTAAATTCGGGCACATCAAAAGCCGCCATGCCCATGAGCCCTCTGATATCAAGAAAGTCTGAATCGCGGTGTTCTTTTATAATATCTAAAACTTCTTCGGGAGAAAAACCCTGCTTATTTTCTTCGGCGGATATATTTACATCCAGCAGGAATGGGCATTTACGGTTTGTTTTTTCATACCACTTCCGAAACTCTTCTATTAGCTTTCGATCAGCTACAGAATGGACTAAAGCCGCATGAGGGTAAACATACTTAATCTTATTTCTTTGGAGATGCCCTATAAAATGCCAATTGATATCGAGGTCTTTTAAAGTCACAAGCCTGTCTCTCAGGGTCTGAGGACGATTCTCAGCAAAGTCTTTTTGTCCTGCAGAAAATAGTTCTCTGACTTGTTCGTCTGAAGCAGTTTTAGAAACTGCTATCAGTTTGATGTCTTGGCTAAAAGCAGAGAGCTGTTTCTTTATCAGATTTAAATTGTCAATTATAGACATTAATTAACCCTGCAATCAATTATCAAAAGAAGTATAAAGATCTGTAATGGCGAGAGACCAAGGTTTAATTTGCAAGCGGCTGGACATATAGGGTTTATGAATCAGCTTAAACTTATGTTCTCCTGTATTTGCAATCCATCTACGTAAATCACCTGAAATACAGGAACCGCCGATTTCAAGTCCTATGCTTTCTCCAGCATATCTGTTTCTGAAAACGTGTTCACTGAGGACTCCGTCCGGAGGGGCAGTCATATTTTTCAATGAAAAGACTCCCGCACCCGCTCCGTAAAACACTCCGTTTATACGCCAGTTAGCAGCTTCGCCAATATCCTCGGAGGTGTCAGCTAAGTATGCCAAATCCGTATCTAAAAGACTGATACCTGCATCAGCTAATATCATAAGACTTTTATCTGCTTCAGGATTTAAAGAACCTGTGATAAAAAAACGCCTGGGTGTAGCTAAAACCAAGCTTGCAGGCATACTGCCCCTAGCCGCCAGAGAATTCTCACTATAAATAATTTCAGGAAAAGCAAGCTGTGAGGGAATAGCAGCAAAAACATCGTGGAGAGTTATAATATGCTCCTCTTTTAGCAGTTCCTGAACAAAAGAAGGAGAAGTATCGGTTTTATAAGCGTCTGAATAGAGAGTCATCTTTCTCACAGTGCAAGCAGCTTCAACTTTTTTTCCTTTTAGGAAAATCTCACCAGCAGTATTTAGATATATCCCCTCAGTTTGAGCAAGCTTTTTAAGCCAAGAAAAATTGGGAGAATAAGCAGGAAAATAGATATCAGAATCACTTCTGTTTTTATTTTCCAAGGAGTTAAGAGAGGATTTGCCGCTCTCAGGATATCTTTCATCAAAGGCCTTATATTGAACGAAGCTTTCCGCGAGATCATTGAGTTGTAAAACTCCAATACCTGATACAGAAGCGCTTCTGGACCTTCCTTCAACTGCCAGCTTTATAACAGCCACACCTTTCGCTGCAGAAAAATCTTCACGTCTTTCGTTTGCAGTAGCTCTAACAAGCATAAATTCCGCATCTGTGCCATCAGCAAGGGATATATACTCATTGCGAGGCAATGAAGCCAAAATATCATGCAGATTTTCGTGAAAATTTCCATTAGAAGACTTTTCAAGTTTAGTTTGAATAAGAGCTGAAAAATAGTTAACAGCAGATTCCGCTGCCAAAGTGGCTTGATAAGGTCTGTTGATAAGGATAGCAATCTCTTTTCCAACAGAGCAAATATAGAGAGAGAAAAAAATCAGTAAAAGCAGCAAAAACGCAAAAATTGCGTATGAATATTTCTTATTTATTTTCTCATTATTCATATTAAATATTTTTCAATCTGATAAGACGCTCAAAATATCTTACCGGTTCTTTCTCACCGCCTACTAAAGAAGCGATAGAAAGTCTCAACAAGTTGGGAGAAACAAACTCAAAAGAACCTTTTAAGCAATTGCCTCGTCTGAAAGGCAACTCCGGCAAAAAGAACTCAGTATTATGTTCTTCATTCCCCCCACCTAGTCTCACATTGGAGCAAAGAGTGTTTTCAGAAAAATAATACTTTTCGTATTTATCTCCAGGAATGAGCTCGTTTCCACGCGAATATTGTAATACAGTGAGGGTTTTACCAGTATAAGGATATGATTCCTTGATATGAGAAGCGTTTGATATACGCGTTGCCAAAACATCTAAAAATAGATTCAAATCAGAGGTGAGAGTCAACTTTTTCTCAAGATTTTTGACATTTTGCGAGTTTAAGACCATATGCATCATCAATACTAAAAATAAAGCCAGAAAAAAGGCTCCTAACAAAATTTTTTTCGACAGAGCCATTTGTTTTATTGCTTTCATATTGAACGCACCGGTTTCAGATAAAAAAGACTGGTCGTCTTGGCAAAAGGAAATTTTCCCCATTTAACAGAGGTTTTCAGCAACATCAGCTTATCTCCTGTTTCAGTCTGTTTAATACCCAGTTTTTCTGTCTTTGCTGTAAACTTTTGATTACTGTTTGGAGGATAAATCCATTCGGAAAGAACCGAAGAAGGCAAAGCAGAAGAGGCAGCAGCTATTTCTTTTTCTGTGATATTTCTCAAAAGAGCCGCCGCATCCTGATTAGTTATGTCGTAACCGGAAAAAAGCATTGAAGCCATGCCGGAAAAATGTACAAGCAGCCAAAACAAAAATGATGCAACTAACAAAAAAAGTAAAATTTCTAAACTAGAGTATTTTTCTATTTGCATTTGAATTAATTTAAACCAGCGTATTCTGCCAATTCTTTAATGTACTTTTCAGCCATGCGTATTCCTTCTTCATCTTTAGCCGCTCCAGCATACTGGCGCCAAGTATTCATAGCCTCTTGGTGCATTCCAAGGCGTTCATAAACAACTGCCAAGTTATAGAGAGCCTTATCAAGGAAGGGATCTTTCTTGAGAGCTGCTCTGTATACATCTATCGCCTCTTCATAGCATCTTTCCAGATCTAGGAGACAAGCTAAATTATATAAAGCCTGAGTATTTCCTGAATACAATTTAAGTATATCACGATAATCCTCCATAGCGCTTAAAATATCATTTTCTTCATATTTTCTATAAGCATCGGAAAGCCTTCTTGTAAGATCGCTGTCTACAGAAGGAAGCTTTGCGACAGCATGATTTTTATTACCTGACTTTTCGGAAGTATAGGTACTGTAGTAATGCTTAACTTTTTTCAAATAGTTTTCAGTTTCTCGAAATGGAGGTACGCCATTATATTTATCCACATTTCCAGGACCAGCATTATAAGCAGCTAACGCCAATTTGCTATCACCATGAAACCTTTTAAGCATCATACTGAAATACTTAACACCGCCCATTATATTTGAACGGGGATTATATGGATTCTTACATCCGACCGCTTCAGAAGTTGCAGGCATAAGCTGCATCAGTCCTCTTGCGCCCTTAGAGGAAATAGCGTTCACGTCAAAATCAGACTCTACTTTAATAATAGCCTTAATCAAATAAGGATCAACTCCATAGATTTGAGAAGCTTCGTTAATGTGAGACGCATAAAGACTGTCATCTGCGAGAAGTCCCATTGTTTTGCACAAGCTCATATGTGATCCGGGCGAATCCGGCATCTCTCTGTCTTTAAGAGTAGGAGCTATGATCTTATATTTATTGTTGGGCGGATTATCAGTCAGATACAGCCTGCCCTGCTCATCCCTATATGAATAAATAGCGGCATGAGCATCTGCCATAGAAAGCAGAAACGGGAATAATATAACCGCAAGCAAGCGTCTCAAGATGTTCCTCCGGAAATCAGCAAATCTTTCTCAAAAGAGATCGGCATTTCCCCAGAAAAAACTTAGCAGAAAATCAGGAAGTAGGGGTTAGGGCGTAGGGAGTAGCATAACAGCCAGTGATGAGTGGCGAGTGGCGGGAGGAGCCATGCCATCCAAAAGATTTATCCACAGATTACACAGACTGTAACAAACAGTGGGTTGTGGAGGCTGTCCGAAAACTCATTTTTTTCGCCGATTTTTGCGATTTTGCATTTCTATAAACTCTCTATTTAAGCCTCTCACAGAAGATAGACTTTTTCAAGTTTTGAGTTTTTTGGCAGTTTTCGGACAGCCTCTGCGGGTGGTGGATAGTGGGTAGAAAGGGCAATTTGCAATGTTTCTCTTAATTTATTGCATATTAAGTATTATCGGTTTTTTTTTGAAACATCTAAGTTTCAGTTACTTATCAGCATCTAGAAGCAGTTATTGGCTGTCATTGACAGTCTAAACAATTTCACTACCCCCGACACCCTACGCCCTACTTCCTCTAGTGCGATTGTTGCATCAAATAACCATGAATAGTTTGTTGACTTGCTTGTCATTGAACAGAAAAGTTTTTGCAACACAGCACTAGATGTTATTCAGATGCTCCCAGCTGAGTATGCAAGAAGAAAAATGCCAAGTGTCATCTTCGGAGAGTTCTTTTCCGGCAGAAATCTTGCTCGCTATTTTTTCGCAAAGCCAGCACTCTCTATGTTGTGCCGAATAAAGCTCGGAAAGTTCTTCCAAGGTAGGATTTGCCATAGCTTGAGAAGTTTCTGTCATTGCGTTTAAAGCTGCTGTCATTTGAATTGTCTCCTAAAAATTTGTTCTTAGTCTGAGCGTTGTATTATAAAAACTGAACCAATATAAATCAAACGTTTTTTTTATTATGATTTAATATTCGGCTAAACAAGAATCAGAAGTTAGATTTTAATATTTTCAGCAATTCACTGTGCAAAGCGGTATCATTTGAAGCCAGAAGGCCATTTTTATGCCCATAATCATTGATGTCGTATCTAAAAGGCTTTCCCGACATCTCTGTTAAAAGACCTCCTGCTTCCTTGAAAAGAATTTCTGGAGCTGCAACGTCCCAAGCTTTTGTCTTATTCGAATCATTAATGTAATAGTCTGCCTCACCGCCAGCAATCGCCATAAGTTTAAGACCGACACCGCCTCTTTTAATAAGCTTCGTGCCGTTTAAAATTTTGTGAACCGCAATGCCTGTTTCAGACGGATAGGATATACTGGAAGCTAAAACAAGATCTTGCTTGTCAGGTTTGTGGGCTACAAGCTTTTGCCAAGGAGCCTTAGAAGACTTAGTCCAACAGCCTTGTCCTGTGGCAGCCACATAAACGACAGAACCAACTGGCTTAAGAACAAGACCAAATGAGATTTCTCCATCTACAGCAAGCCCCATTTGAATTGCAAATTGTCCATTTTTCTTTATGAATTCAGCTGTGCCATCAATAGGGTCTATAAACCATGCACGTCCATTTGGCGAGTCAGGAACATAAGAGCCGCATTCTTCGCTCAATATAGAGTCATTTGGGAACTCTCTTTTTATAGCAGCAGTGATAAACATATCAGCTGCTCTGTCCGCCTCGGTTACAGGTTCATTACCGTCTTTTAATTCCTTTTTGAAGTCGGAATTATAAATATCCAAAATAATATCAGAAGCTGCTAAAGCAGTGGTCAGCGCAAAATCCAAATATTCATGCTGAAAGGGATATTTTTTATTCATATGTCAACCTTTTCTGAATCCGAGCCAAAAACCTGTCAAAAAAGCTCCCACAAAGGGAAGATTGTAAACCAAAAGCCCCATTAAACTATTAACGAAATTTTCCGCTTTGACTCCGTCAACCGAGCTCTGAACCTTTTCCCAATCGATTGTAATGAATTTTTTATATGAGAGAAGCTGTATAACCAAGAAACTTATACCGAAAATAATCGCAACTACCTTAGCTATTTTTTTGCAAGTAAACCCGACTGCCCAGCCTGCTATACCGCCAAACCCCAATGCTGCAATAAGATATTGTATGTCTTTAGGTATATGCGGAAGCTTCCCTTCTGTTCCCTCAGTATCAGAAGCTGTTTTGGCGGTAGCCTTAACCGTAACGGGAGAACCAGAACTGTTATTATCACTGCCAAGCACGCCTGTATGAACTTGTTCCTTCGGTATTTGAGCGTCAGTAATGCTTACCTTTGGTTGTGCAAACACTGCAGCTGTCGAAAGAAGGAAGAAGAATGAAAAAAGCGTTAAAAAGGTCTTTATTTTAAATATCTTTGCAAGCATACTATACCCTTATCTTAGAAAAAACTAAGCATCAGAGCTCTGTTTCGGAGAATTTAAACCTTGAATACCAGTTATTTTATAGCATTCACCATCGCCTGTAAGAACCCATAAAGCATCATCATTACATGTCAGATCTTTTACGGGAGCATATGGTGAATAGGCAGGTATAATATTTGTATCTTGCCAAGTTTTATCAGCTTTTAATATACCCAAGCCACAGTTTGTGCCAACGAAGAGAACATCTCCGTTTGGAGGAGTCGCCAATGCAGTTACCGAGTTGCCAGGTATGGGACTGTTTCCTTTCATTGGAACTTTAACCAGCTGCATATTCTCCATAGCAAATTCTTCATAGTCGCCATAGTAGTTCTCATAGTTTTGAAAATCTGTTATAGTCAAGCCCAAAGTCGTTCCTATAGCATTTTTACCCAGATAGGGAACAGAACATTTAATGTTATTTGACATAAGCTGACAGTTTGGAGGACTGGCTGGAACCTTTATTAGAGAGTAACCTGAAGGCTGAAGTCCAGGGCCTTTGAATGTATAGATACTTGAACCCTTAACCAGTGAAACCCCAGCTTTTGTCCCTGCTAGAAAGCTGCCGTCAGATGTCATTGAAACCGAATTGACTTCGTTATAGGCGAGACCTGCGGAAGAGGTATGAACTCTCTCAGTGCCGCCCCCAGCAACAGATGTTACCACCAAACCGTATGCTGTTGCCACAGCAGCCGTGTTCTCTACGCCAATAGAACTTCTGGCTTTGCCGCTGGAAAAATATCTTTGATATTTATTGCCATCGTAGCTGAGAGCACCGTCATCCATAGAAATCCAAAGGGTTCTTGCATTAACATCCATAGCTACTACATAATCGGAGTCAAAGAAGCGGTTTTCTTTGGTTTCTTGATTCCAAGAGCCATCTTTATATCTATAAAGACCTTGTTCAGTGCCAACCCAAAGTGAGCCGTCAAAATATTCCAAAGCTGTCGGATTTGGGAAATCAGGGGGGAAAGATATTTTCTCACAAACAAGTTTTAAGGGAGCTGTCTCATTTTTGGGACGAGTTGACATGTTACAGCATCCATAAATAAGTGTAACAAGCGCCAATAACAAAAAAAGGTTGAAATATTTACGTAAAGTCTGCCAATTATTTTTCATTTTGGATAAATTCTCATAATATTTTTCACATCTATGGTGCCAGATGCCAAGCTTGCTCGATTAGTGACACCGTTCACAACCACTTTATGTCCATCAAGTTCGCCCAGTTTCTCGACCCATTCCTCTCCTGAAACTTCCAAACCTCTGTCTTTCCTTCTCAAACCTTCTTCTCTAAGATATACTTTGTCTTTTCTGATTTGAATATTGCCTCTGACTGTTTCAAGCTGAGTCCAAATTTTTGGAGGTTTTTTGTTTTTTGCCTCCATTTTGAGTCGATATTCCCTCTGATTTTTCAGCCGCTCAAGAGTTTGAGCTGTCCAAATAATAACTGGACTTCTTTTCAATTCAGAAGAATCAGAATCCCCCTCATATTCAGTGGTAACGCTTCCGACCAACTCAGCCTTTACAAAATGACCGTATTTGACAGGCCTTTTGTGATCCTGTTCATAATCAACAGGAAGCTCAAAGCTAATCCAGGTGCCTTCTTCCAATTTTGCAAACTTTATTATGCCTTTTTCTTCAGACAAAGAAGTTATCTTTTTTCCAGAAGTTTTAAGGCCATTTTCAAGTTTTTTTTCTTTGAGCGTCTCATCTGCTTTTTGTTCATCTGACTTTTCTGAAGCAAGTCTTTCAGGCTCCAGATTTTCGAGTATGCTCATGGTTACACGATTGCGAAAAATAGACTCTATTCGCCCTATTATTTTGGCCTCTACTATTGAAGCCGCCAGGGCAGTATCCGCACCTAGCAAAGAAAAAGACAAACAAAGAGCTGCAAGGGCGCAAAGCCGTACTGATTTTAATCTCATCTTCAAGGCTGGTATGCTCCTAAAGTTTTACAGGATTTTATTTTCGCCGGCTATTTTAAAACACCGGTTAAAGTTGTGCATGCTTAAGAATACCGGCTTTTAAATTTCATGGCAATAGAAGTTATACATTGACTAGCTTACAAATGCAATGTTAGACTTCCCGAAAGCAGAAAAGAGGAAGGATTTCACATTATGGAGCGCAAAGACTTAGTAAGCATTATTGACAAGTTCAAGCACTGCAACATAGCAGTTTTAGGCGATATAATGCTAGATATGTTTTGCTGGGGAAAAGTAGAAAGAATTTCTCCGGAAGCGCCAGTGCCAATTGTCCATGTCAATGAAGAAACCTTCAAGATGGGCGGAGCTGCAAACGTCGCAAACAATATTGCAGCCATGGGAGGCAACGCTTATATTTTCGGCATTATAGGCGATGACGGCAATGGACGAAAAATGCTGGAACTTCTTACTAAAAGCGGAATAGAAACCGACGGCATAATAGCTGATTCAGGGCGTCAGACTTCTATTAAGATAAGAGTCTTAGGAAGAAACCAGCAAATGATCCGCATAGATAAAGAAGATATACAACCCATAGATTATGAAAGACAAAAGATTTTTCTTGAACGTCTCATAAAAATGAGTGACAAGCTTGATGGCATAATTATTTCAGACTATGCTAAAGGCATGGTATCAAAAGACCTGTTAGACGAAATAGTCAAAAAATTCCGAAAAGCCGGCAAGTTTATAAACATTGACCCAAAAGTCAAAAATTTTGAAATCTACCAAAAAGCAACTCTTATAACGCCTAATGCTTCCGAAGCAGCAGCAGCTCTCGGATTAGAACGTTTTTCCAGCGAAGAAGAACTGCTCAAAGGCGGGGACACATTAAGAAAACAACATTCCTTAGATATGCTGCTTATAACCAGAAGCGAGAAAGGAATGAGTCTTTTCAGAAAATCCGCCCCTCCTATAACCATCCCTACTGAAGCTATCAATGTTTACGACGTTACTGGAGCTGGAGACACGGTTATAAGTACTTTCAGCTTGGCAATGGCTGCCAATGCGACTCCTGAACAGGCTGCAGAAATATCCAATCTTGCAGCAGGAGTTGTTGTGGGTAAAGTTGGAACAGCATTCGCCACAACCGATGAAATATTAGCTCATTTTGATAAACGCAGTCTAAAAAAACCGTCCTCTGGGAGCCAATAATAATGAAGGAATATTTATTGAGTGACTTGTCAGCTCTTGCAAAGACAATTTACACCACTAATGACAGTGAAATGCCAAAAATGTTCGATAAAGTTTTAAAGATTTTAATACAAGCCCTAAAGGGAGGCAATAAAATTCTAGTCTGCGGCAACGGCGGTTCAGCCTCTGACGCTGAACACATGGCAGGCGAGCTTGTAGGAAGATTCGGATATGACAGACCTTCTCTTCCATGTTTGGCTCTTACAGGCCCAACTGCAACCATGACGGCTATCGCAAATGACTATGGATACAAACTTGTTTTCAAAAGACAGGTTGAAAGTTTGGGAAATGAAAATGACGTTCTAATCGCTATCTCAACTAGCGGAAATTCGCCTAACGTAGTAGAAGCAGTAAAAGCCGCAAACGAAAAAAACCTTGTAACAGTTGCAATGACAGGGCACGCTGACTCGCAACTTTCCCAGATTGCCAACTACACCCTTAGAGCTCCTTCATACAAGACACCGCGTATTCAAGAAATACACGGTATCCTCATCCACAGCCTTTGCAGAGGAATAGAAGATGAAATCTTCGGCAAATCCGAACTCCCCCCTTCCCTTCCATCTGACAAAATCATCTCACCTGATAAAATTGCTGAATTCGCCGAAGCATTAAAAGGTTATGAATCAGTTTTTACTAACGGATGTTTCGATATTCTGCACCCTGGACATGTTTATTTGCTCAAAGAATGCAGAAAATACGGTGAATTGCTGATTGTGGGTTTAAACTCTGACGACTCGATTAAGCGTCTTAAAGGCTCAAACAGACCTTATCACAATTTTAAAGACAGAGCTGCAGTGCTTGAAGCTCTCACTGCAGTCGACTACATAATTGAATTTAACGAAGATACGCCAGAAAACCTTATAAAAACTCTGACTCCCAAAGTTCTTATAAAAGGCGGCGACTATACCAAAGAAACAGTAGTTGGTTCTGACTGGGTCGAAAAGCATGGTGGCGAAACTGTAATTATACCCCTGCTCGAAGGTCACTCAACCACGGCTATATTAAAAGATAAAAACAAAGGAAACTGAAATGAAAAACTATTCGGTTTTATGCGTAATCCCTGCCCGTCTCACCTCTACCCGCTTGCCAGACAAAATGCTTGCGGATCTTAACGGCACGCCAATGATAGTTCAGACTGCCAGAGCCGCTCAAAAAAGCGGAGCTTTTGATGAAATTATAGTAGCGACCGACTCTGAAAAAATTATCAAAGTGGTGGAAGAACATGGTTTTAAAGCAATGATGACAGACCCAGCTCTTCCTTCAGGAACTTGCAGAGTCGCCGAAATAGCAAAGCAGGAAATTGCTGACGTTTATGTAAACGTTCAGGGCGATGAACCCTTAGTCGATGGCGAAGGTCTAAAAACCATCTGCGAGTGTTTTGCTGATGAAACAATTGAGATGGCGACCCTCTCCTTCCCGCTCATGTGCGAAGATGAAAACAACACAAACGCTGTTAAGCTTGTAAAAGACGTAAACAATGACGCTATTTACTTTTCAAGAAGCTTGATACCCCATCCTCGCAACCCTGGCATTTTTGCGCCTCTCAAACACATAGGAGTTTACGGATATAGAAGAGACACGCTTTTAAATCTTGTTTCTCTGAAACCTTGCGAAATTGAGCAAGCCGAAAGTTTGGAACAGCTCAGGGCTCTCTATTACGGCATAAAAATTAGAGTTTTGGATGCTGCTAAAGACTCCATAGGAGTTGATACTTTCGCTGACTTGGAACGCGTAAGAAAAATATTGGCACAGCAATAAAACCTAGTGGACAGTGTCCAGTCCACTGTCCACTAATCACTGTTTTTTGCTACATTTAGCAGTAGCTGCAATGCAGAATCAGCATCCATGTAACTGCTGTTTTTTCTGATTATCAGCTTTAAAGCTTTTTCCGCTTTTCTAGTGTCTATCTTGGATATAAGCTCGCTGATAGTCTCTACTGTAGCAGGTCTAATGCTGAAATTTCTGACACCCATACCTATCAAGGCTGTCAAACCTGCAGAATTTGAAGCCATTTCTCCGCAAACGCTTATAGAAAAGCCCAACTTCTTGGCATCCTTGACAAGATTATTCAAAAATCTCAGAAAAGGCACATCTGTACAAGCTGCCAAGCGATTTATTTTGCCGTTTGTTCGATCTATTCCATAGAAAAATTGCAAAAGATCGTTAGTGCCCAAACTCAAGTTTTTTGTATACTTGCTTATATAGTCAAGCATATATGCGGCTGAGGGCACTTCCAGCATTATTCCCCATTCAGGAGGTGATTTTATATCCGCCTCCTGAGCAGCTTCTGCATATATTGATGCTATTTTTTCGAGTTCAGAAGGAACAGAGACCATCGGGAAAATTATAAGAACCTTTTTTCCATTTGCCGCTCTCATAGCAGCTTTCAGTTGAGCTTTTAAAATATCGGGCCTATCTAAAGAAAATCTCACAGAACGCCAACCCATAGCCGGGTTCAGCTCGTTTTCCATCGGAAGATACTTGACAGGTTTGTCAGAGCCTATATCAAGGGTTCTGAAAGTAAGACCGTCTGAAGCAAAATTTGTTATCTGTGAATATACTGATTCCTGATATTCTTCTGAAGGCCAGTCCAAACTGTCCATAAAGGTAAATTCACTTCTGAAAAGTCCTATTCTTTTAACGCCGGTCTCTTCCAGATTTGGAATTTCTTCTGCTCTTGCAACATTCAGCGCTAACGCAATAATTTCTCCGTCTTTGGTTCTATGAGCTCCATTTCGTTTCAAAGCCGCTTTCTTTTTAGCAGAAGTGTGAGCAGCTACATCTTGGGAGGTCGGAGAAATTATGAAAACAGACTTTTCAGGAATAGTGTTCAGAAGTATGGTTTCACCCGTTTTTACTTTATCAGTCAGCTTTCTCACACCAAAAACAGAAGGAATTGATAAGGCATCAGCTAATATAGCAACATGTGAAGTAGCTCCGCCAGATTCCAAACACACTCCTTTGAGCTTGCCGCTCGAAAATTCCAAAAGCTCGCTTGGAGTGACTTCTTCAGCTATAAGAACATATGGTTCATTATTTATTTCTTCCGCAGGACCGCCTAAGCCTATAAGATGGCGAAGAATGATATTGCCTACGTCTTTTATATCTATAGCTCTCTCACGCAAATAGGGATCAGGAATAAGCAAAAATCTTTTTTGAATGTTCATGACAGCCTCATTAACTATGGTCTCAATGTTAACAAGATTTTTTTTGAGATTTGCTATCATGTTCGGCTTAAAGCTAGGATCCTCAAGCATCAACATATGGGAATCAAATATTGCGGCATATTCTTTTCCATGTCGCTTTTCAGCTTTGTTTTTGCTCTTGGATATATCTTCTGCTGTTTTTTGCATAGCAAGATCAAGTCTAGCTATTTCCGAGTCGACATCCGCTGTCGTTATGTTTCTGCGCTCTACATGCAAGCGTTTTTTGAAAACATAGGCTTTTGCCAAGCAAAAGCCCTTTGAGCCGACAACAAAGTCTGTTTCTATTTGCAAGCGCCCAGATGTCATTATCAGGCCATTTCCTCTCCGAATCCGCTCATAATCAATTCCTCAATGGCGGAAACAGCTTCAGCCTCATCAGGACCGTCAGCAAATATAGTAATTCTCTGTCCTGGCCCTGCAGCTAACATCATCACGCCTAAGATGCTTTTGGCGTTAACCTCTGTATCGTCTTTGATCAGTTTGATTTCAGACTCATACTTAGCAGCAAGTTTGACGACCATGGATGCAGGCCTGGCATGCAGTCCAAGTTTGTTTTTAATTTCGACTTCTTTTCGCTTCATAACTGCAATCCTTAAATTAATATGCCCCAATGGTAAAGAACCAAGGCAAAAATCATTAGTAAGAAAGATATCAATAGCACATCAACCGATGCACGGCAAGCTGCAACACCTAAAGTTGTAAGAGAAATTGCACCTAAACCCTGAACGATTTTTTCCAATATGTAAAAGTAATCTCTGCGAACATTCAAGAAAAATGTCGTATGCAAATTTACATGGTTAGGTATGAGATATGCAAGAATTATCAGCGTAGCATACCTGAGAACTTTCCGGATCTTAGGAAACTGAAAACGCCTAAGTTTGCCAATAACTGCCGTACCTTCAGTATAGCCCCAATATATGCCGGAAAATCTGAAATATAAATGAGGAATATTGTATAACAAAAGAAAAATCAATGGAGTGAAAAGAATATTTTTACTGGCAAGAGCTAAGGAAACAGCTGCTACAAAAGGTCTAAGGCTGTCCCAAAAAAGCCCGTCTCCTATTGCCGCACACGCTGTCATAAGACCTTCTTTGGCATCATGTATGACATCGGCGCTTATCTCCCCTCTGCTATATCTTTCTTCCAGGGAAAGAATCACGCCAATAACCATAGAAGCGAAATAGGGATTGGTATTAAAATACTCACTGTGGCGAACATAAGCAGCTTCCAACATGCTTTTGTCATCATAAATGAGGTCTAAACCTGGAGAAATAGCATAAAGAAAGCCCATATTCATAAGACCGCGATAGTTCCAAGAAGCCTGTAAAAAGAAGCTTCGGAAAGCTATTTTGAAAAGTGTAAATTTTGAAAGTCTTTCAGCCACTGCGCTCTTTTTTCCATTTATAGTAATAATATATGAAAAGAATCGTTACTGGCAAGAAAACCAGCCAAAGTTTTGCGGGCAAAAGAGTATATACAAGCATCAAAGTTATAAAAACCGCAGTTTCTTTTTTGCTTTTTAATGAAGAACTGGCCAAGACTGAAAAACCGACAGCTGGCAAAAGCCCTTGCATTATGATGAAGCCGCCTGCATGTTTGAATGCCAAGGCTTCCGCAAAATGCCTGATAATATCAACACCGAACCAGACAACCACAAAGCAAAACATAAAGGCCTTGGCAAAAGTGAAAAAAGCGCCCAGAGTTTGTCCGAAAGAGATAGCCCAGAAAGACCCCTCCTCTATCTTCACGGTAACCCAAGCATCCAACTCTGTATTTATACGCCTTACAAAAATATCAAGCCCTCGTCCCAAAAGACCTAATGCAATTGAGGATAAAAGAGCGAGAGTGTAACAGACTTCTTTTTCAGCGTAGTTAACATAATGCTGCCCAGATATGAAGCCTAAAGCCACAGACAAAACTGATGCCAAAGCCGCGTCAGGAGGAACATTCATTCCCAAAGGCAACTTTTCTATCCACAAAAGCTGTAAAATAATGCCTACAAGCAAACCAAGCTTTAAAGCAGGCAGAGCCTCACCGTAGATGTTGCCTAAAAAAAGCCCTGTCAAAGGAGCCGCAACTATAGGCTGAGATATCATAAACTGCCAAGCTGCCGTAGAATCCAAGTCGACGACGCCGCCTATAAGCGCTACAAGAAGTGAGGCCGACAAGTGATGCATAAAACTATGCCCTATTTCCCATACTTGTTCTTCCACTCTTCGATAAAATCAGAAATTGCATATTCTGTTGATATTTCGCCATTAAGAACCGATTTAAGCTTTTCGCCCAAAGGTTCATAGATATTACCCTGATTAGGTTTTGTAACTATCTTGCGGCTAATTTGCAACTGTCTGATAAAAGTCTGAAGATATGGGTCGTTTTTTAATTCAGGAGCAGAAAAAACTTTTCGGTTGGCAGGCATTCCATAGTTAGCCATAGACAAACGCTTTTGCACATCATAGCTGAACATATATTTCAAGAATTTCAAAGCTTCCGGCTTATATTTAGAAGAGGAAGAGATGGCCAAAGTCTGACAACCTGTCGGAGAAAATGTTCCATAAGGACCAGCCGGCAATGGCGCTATGCCAAGATTTTCAAGACTGTCTCTAAAAGCTGAGCCCTTAATTATACTGTTAATAGCCCAAGGCCCGGAAAATATCATACCGATTTTCCCGTTGCCGAAGCTCTTAATCATTGTATTGTAAACCTTGTCTCTGAAGTTTATTGGAGGCACGGCTCTCAGGTTTTCTTTGAGATGCAGAAGGAACTGAAAGGACTTCTTGGCTACTTCATAATCAAAAACCAATTCTCCGCTCTCATTAAAATATTGCCCGCCAAAACCGTAATAGAAAGGCTCAAAATACCAGCCATTAGGATAGATAAAGAAACCATACTGCCCCGTATTCTCTTCAGTCATGAGCTTGGCATGTTCAGCGAACTCATCAAAGTTAGTAGGCGGCGATATATTGTACTTTTTAAAAAGCTTTTTATTGTAAAACATCGCCAAAGAATCCACAGAAATAGGCATGGCCCAATAATTGTTATCATAGCGAATAACTTCTTTTGCCACTGGTACCATCTCTTCAAGTTCTTTTTTTATTTGCTTTTCTTCGATTGCGCTCAACACACCTGAAGACGCAAAGTCAGCCATCCAAAATCTGTCGGCTCTGACTATATCAGGGGCAACCCCGTCTCTGACAGCTTTCTTGAAACCCGACTTGGTTTCATAAAAGTTTGTCATCACCTGCTCTATCTGAATTTCCGGATGAAGCTTGGAAAACTCTGCAAGTATTGCAGGCATAGCTTCAGCTTCAGCACCTTCCATGGTGTTCCAAAAGACAAGCTTAACTTGCTTGCCTGTGTTTGAGCCTTCTGAATTTTTCTTGCCACAACAGCCTGTCAGCAAGAACAGAAAAGCAGCAAGAAGGGAGACGGACAACAAGATGGAAGGACGTTTAGAGGTTTCGCTATAATAGAAAGTTGATTTCATGCTTTCGTGTAAAATTTAAGGGCTTAAAATTATTTGAGCGGCAAGACTATCGTCAAGCCGCTCAAACAGAATGGTTTATTCGGATTTTTTCGAGTCTTCGCCTTTTCGGGGAATTCTCTTAGTGGTTTCCCGATCGAATATATGGAATCTGCTTACAGGAATATGAACTGTAGCAATGTCACCTACTTTAACAACCGTTGCAGGGTCTACCTTAGCATTTATGCTTTGTCCGTTATACTTCAGATAGACATAGGTTTCAGAACCCATAGGTTCAATCAAGTCTACTTCGCACTCAAGCTTGAGGGTTTCCTTATCTTTGCCGAAGTCATTAATCAAAATATGCTCAGGTCTGATTCCGAGAGAAAGTTTTTCAGGAAGCTTGCCTTCAAAGTATTTAGAAAGGTCAATTTTCCAAGAAACAGCTTTGCCTTCTTCGACTCCAGAATAGGATATGCCATCTGCTGTTTTTTCAACTTGCAGTATATTCATGGGAGGCGAACCAATAAAGGTAGCAACAAAGATATTTGCAGGCTTGGAATATATAACAGAGGGAACATCATATTGCTGTATCACGCCTTCATGAAGAAGAACTATGCGATCAGCCATTGTCATAGCTTCAACCTGGTCGTGAGTAACATAGACAAATGTAGTTTTAAGTCTCTGGTGAAGCTTTTTAATTTCAGCTCTCATCTGAACTCTTAACTTGGCATCAAGGTTAGAGAGAGGTTCGTCCATAAGAAAAACCTTGGGTTCTCTGACTATACAACGACCCAAAGCAACACGCTGCCTTTGACCGCCCGAAAGCTGTTTAGGTTTTCTTTCAAGGTATTCTGCCAAACCAAGAATTGCGGCTGCTTCATCGACTCTGCTTTTAATTTCGTCTTTGTCCATCTTGCGAAGCTTAAGACCGAAAGAAAGATTTTCTTCAACCGTCATATGCGGATAAAGAGCATAGTTTTGGAAAACCATAGCTATATCGCGCTCTTTCGGAGGCAAATCATTTACAACTGTATCGCCAATGGAAATAGTTCCATCTGTGATATCTTCAAGACCCGCAATCATACGAAGACTGGTACTTTTACCACAGCCCGAAGGTCCAACCAGCACAACAAACTCTTTGTCTATAATGTCGAGATTGATGCCTTTAACAGTCGCATCAGCTGCACCGTCATATTTTTTAACTACATTTCGGAAAGTAATTGATGCCATAAAAAAATACCCTCGCTTTACAAAATATCACTCAACAGAAGTGGTTCGTTTTGAGGAGTCGGCTGAAAAACAGGTTCGACTCCGGAGTCAATAATCATTTTAAAATACTTTCTATCTTGGGAATCAAGATGGAGAGCCTCAAAAATCTCTTCTTTACCAGGCTTGGAGTGCATGCCGCCCACATTAAAGACTTCAGGGGCAACTCCGTTCTGAAGACAATGCCAAGCATCTTCTGGCGAAGCAGTTAAGAGAAGACAGCTGTCTGAAATAATTTTGTCTGCTGCTTCTTCAGGAGAAGAAAATGACAAGGTAATATTTTCAGGAACTGACAAAGACATCAATTCCTGACGCATAAAATCGTTCTGAATTTTCTCATTAACAACCAAAAGCTGCTTGGGAGAAAGCTTAGGCAACCAGCCTACTATGACTTGCCCGTGTATCAGCCTGTCGTCAATACGTAAAAATTTTATTTGTTTCATTTTTTTGAGGCGGCTCTCTTACTTTCCATGAATTCGCGGACGTTGACTACAGAACGCTTGCCCGCTTCCTTAGCTCTATCAGCCAAAGACCTCAAGGTGCCCGATTCCCGGGAAGCCACAACTTCAAAAAGCATCGGCAAACTTACGCCTGCGACCACCTCAACGTTATCGTATTTAAGAAATTCAGTGCAAATATTTGTTGCGCTCCCGCCCATAATATCAGTCAGGAATATGCAGCCATCATTTTTATAAAGCCTGTAGAGTTTCGTTACGGCATCTCTCAGGGATTCTATGCTGTCTTCCTCTTTAAAAACAACCGAATGAATACATTTAAACGGTCCCATAATCATTTCAAGTGAAGTCAAAAGAGCTTCTGACATAGCTCCGTGAGTTGCTACTACGATTCCTATCATTATTTAATCCCTTAAAGAAGAATGGAGAATTCTGCTGGCGGAAATCTCCTGATCGATATCAAGACCTGCCAGACCGGTGTTGCCAAAGATTGCCATGGCTATGTCCCTGTCACGAACTGCCAGACCTATTTTAAAGCCGCCGCCTGAGACACTAGTGATAGAGTCTTCAAAAGAGGAAAGTATATCCTTGACCAAAGTTATTATAGCATAGCGGTTATTCATATTGACTGTAACAAGACCGCTGTTTTCGGCAGCCCCGAAAGCGTTTCGGAGAATTTTATTTTTCAGATTGTCTCCGACTCCCCCAGCGCGAGTGATTACAGCGCGAATGTCATACTTTTTAAGGTATTCTACCAGCAAATCATCATATTCGTTATCAACCATGCTGCAAAGAGTCGCCGCTTTAGATAATGAAACGACGCCATCTTGCAGAAGGAGCTTTTCAAACGGGGGATGTTCCATTTACACACTCACTTTGTAAAATCATTTCCTGACATTATAGGTTTGAGGCTGTACAAAGTCAAGCAAACAAAACGCTTTTGAAGCTTCTAAGAGGTTCTTTTTTTTTCACCTGTCACAGCAACAGCTCAATATAACTTTTTTCGAGATGACTTAAGGATAAAAATATTTTTTTATCCTTTTCAGAAATCATAAAAATATAAAATTTTATCTTTTATTTGATAACCACTTTCAAGATATTTTTGCCGATAAATAAAAAAGAAATTATTTTTCTTTAATGATTACAAAAGCATAAATTATGACGATAAGAAAGACATGAAAGTTAGCAACCTCAAGACAACAACTTTGGCGCTGATATTCGCGGGCATATCAATATCCGGATTCGCCCTGGATTTGAGTAAATATCAATCCTATTTGAAACATAACAAAAAAAATGCCTCACAGCAAACTCAAAAGCTTCCTGAGCCTGTAAAGAGTCAGGAAGCAAAGATTCTGCCCGATATAGCCATAAATGCAGATGCAGGCTACGGTAACAACAGCGGCTTTATGCCTTTAAATAAAACTCAAAAGCGGCTCGATGGAGAGCACTTCCTGCTTCCTGGAGATACAAAAGTTCCAAAAGAGCTTGCTCCCATACTCACCGAAACGAGAACTCCCAGTCAAGGTTTAGCCTTAAACGGCGGCACAGGCGGAATACTCATTCCTTCCCCTGGAGTTTTAAAGCCAGACAAAAAAGCTGTCGGCGTGCATGTTCAAACATTTGAGCTATATGACGCCACGGGAAACCAATTTGAGGATCAGGATTACTTCGACGTAACCATTAGCGGCGCTTGGGGAATGGAAAATGGCATAGAAGTAGGTTTCGACAAAACTTTTGCCAATCAGGACAGATACGATATTGACGAGCCGCTTTATCTTAACTTTAAATATCAGACAGGAAAAAAAGTCACTGTGGGCGGCAGCATAAACTGCAACTCAGGATATCACTCCGTCTGGGCCGCAACAGGCTTACCCGTTATCTGGGTAGGCGTGGGCAGCAACTTTGGCGCCTCGGATTATAAGTTTACTTATTCCACTTTGCCTGGCAAACGCGACAAATTCAAAAAAGCCAAATACGGCGGCTATAACTATAACTATGATACAGCGACAGGGCATGCCGACAAGTTTTTCTTTATGGTCGGCGGGCTGATACCTCTGAATAAAAATCTGCGTTTCGCATATGACTTCAATGGTGACAAATTCAGTTTGGGATTCAGATTCAACTATTTGGATTCTCTCTACCTGGAAGCTTCGTATCTTTCTAACGGGGACTATGAAAACCTGCCCCACGCCATACCTCATAAGAAGAGCAGAAACTTTACAATAGGCGGAACGATCGCATTCTGATAAAAACAGCAGGTTGTGGGTAGTGGATAGCTGGCAAAGAGGGCAACGAACAGCCAGTGGCAAGCGGCGAGTTTCTATAGTGTAAAATGTAGAATGTAAAGCGTAAAAAGATAGAACAAAATATCTTTTTTGCCCACTGAACTGGTTACCATCCGCTGCTTCTTAGAATCTGCATTTAAGAAGCTAATGCCAAAAATTATATTCTATAATTTTTGGCATTAGTTTCTGATATCTGCGTAATCTGCGGATTTTAAAGGTCCTTATCTGTGTCCATCTGTGGAATCTGTGGATAAAAAATGGTTCTAAACAATTCAACCCGCCACCCGCTACTAATCACGGCCTTTCAGGAAACAGCTTGTATAATTATTCCTGTGGCAGGATTGATCTGAATTTTATCAGGCAAATCTGCTTTTATCTTCTTACCAGGCATTAAAATATACTTTTCTGAAGCCTCTCTGATACGCCTAGGAAGAGTGAATTCGAGAACTCCTTCAGAAGTATTTGTAATTACGCATAGATGTTCTTTTTTGTCTACGCTCTTACAAAAGCCCTTCAGTCCATAACTTTCTTTCTTCCAAGCACCAAATGGTATCACTAGGCCTTCTGAATTAAATATTTTGGCAGATTTCTTCAATGCGATTACATTTTTCATGAATTCAGGAAAATCTGTGTCCATACCTTTGGCAAAGTCAGCGGGAGTGGAAGAATTTACGTTAACAGGAGCAAACAGAAGCTTTTCGGAGCCAGCAACAAACATAAGATCACTGGACATAAGAGCCGACAACAGAAAGTCAGACTTCATAAGCTCAAGTATTCTCTTTGTTTCGCGAGGACTTCCTATTTTGCTGAGACTGTCTATTTTTTCTCTTTCCAAAAATTGTCTCAAAAGAGCCTTGTTATTGAACCCCTTTAACTGATGGCTGCGCAGCTTTGCATAAGATTTCATTGCAGGCATCAGAGTATCATGACTGCTGAAAATAGTGCAAAGCGGGGCACCCTTTGATGCCTTATAAAGTCTGTAAAGATCGCCAGGTATGTAGTGCCCGCCTTCATGCCAATAAAAGTTATTAAAAAACCTGTCTGCTCCCGCTTCCAAACCTGACTCAGCAAGTTTAACAAGTTTAGCCATTCCCAAATTTTCAGCGACAAACCAGACATCAGGATTTCTCTTTTTGGTTTCTCTAACTATGGTTTTGAGACCATCAGGATCTAATCCCCAAGCAGCATCTATACGAATAGCATTTACGTGCATTTTATCTATATGGGGAAAAATAACTTTTTCCAGCCAGTATTTTTGAAGGTCTTTATTGGAGTTGTCAAGGACATAAGCTCCCCATTTGACTTTCACACGTTTTCCGTCAGCATCTTCATCATCAGCTCCAGCTTCAATACCGCCACTTTTGCTGTTGACAAACCACTCCCTTTTAAGATGCTTCACTTGCCAATCAGCATGATTAAAGGGAATATCTATCATGCGATCCATACCCAAGTCTTTTACATAAGCCATAAAGTCGGCAAATACCTTCCAAGTGCCAAAAAGGTCACATGGAGTTTCATAGTCAGCCACAACGTAAGGAGAAAAGCTTGGCTTGAAATGCGGCAGTATCAGAAGAACATTTACTCCAAGTTCTTTCAAAAAGGCGACATAGTCTTTCAAGTCTTTAACTGAAGCAAAATAATTTAATGGAACGTCGGCATAAATCTTTCCAGGCTTTTTGATTTCTGTTCGAACAGCCCTTTCACTTATGCTTTTAAAAGATGCTCCTGTTTGAAAAAATAACATGCTCTATTTTCTCCTTAGTTCGGGTTTAGCTAAGCTGTGTGTATTACTCGTCTTCTTGAGTGGCTTTTATTCGCTCGTAAAATTTGCCTATTACGTAGTATTTCTTTTCCTCTTCTGTCATGAGAACTACTTCTTTAAGAGGAACAGGAGGAATCGTTCCTTCGGCAATCAGTTGCTCATACTTTTGAGCCAAAACTACAGTTTCTTCCTCTGTGAAAAGGGTATCGCAAAGAATGACCAGATTGTTATCTGTAAAACGTGCTATTCCGCCTGTCGTAGCATAATAATAAATATCACCCGACTTAGCTGTAATAGAAATAATGCCTGTAGTCATCAATGCAATAATGGGAGCTCTGTCACACAGAAAGCCCATATACCCATGCCAAGCTGGAATGGTGACACTTATAGCATCCATGTAAATATTTGGCTTGGCAAGAACTACCATGGTAAGCCTGAATGTCTTTTTTTGTATTTCACCAGAACCGCTCATTGCTTTTTAAGACGCTCTGCCTTTTCTAATACTCCTTCTATGCCGCCAACCATAAAGAAAGCCTGCTCAGGAATATCGTCATACTCACCTTCAACAATAGCTTTGAAAGCATCAATGCTATCTTTTAAAGGAACATACTCTCCAGGAATTCCAGAAAACTTTTCAGCTACATGAAAAGGCTGTGAAAAAAATCTCTGTATTTTTCTCGCTCTGCCGACTGTGATCTGGTCTTCTTCGGAAAGCTCTTCCATACCAAGAATCGCAATAGTATCTGCAAGTTCTCTGTATTTCTGAAGAACCTCTTGAACTTTTCTGGCAGTAGTATAATGTTTGTTTCCAACAGCTTCGGGAGTTAATAGTCTGGAGTTGGACTCCAAAGGGTCTACTGCGGGATATATGCCCAGCTCAACTACCTTTCTGGAAAGAACTGTATTAGCATCCAAGTGCGTAAAAGTTGTTACCAAAGCAGGGTCTGTTATGTCATCAGCAGGAACGTAGACAGCTTGAATAGAAGTAATAGAACCCAAACGGGTTGAAGTGATTCTCTCCTGGAGACTTCCCATTTCAGTTGCAAGAGTTGGCTGATAACCAACAGCAGAAGGCATTCTGCCCAATAGCGAAGATACCTCTGAACCAGCTTGAACAAATCTGAATATATTGTCAACAAAAAGCAAAACATTCTGCTTTTCTCTGTCTCTAAAATATTCAGCCATAGTAAGAGCGGAAAGAGCAACTCTGAGTCTTGCTCCAGGCTGTTCATTCATCTGTCCGAAGACGAGGCAAGTCTTATCCATAACTCCAGCCTGCTGCATATCCAAGTAAAGCTCGTTGCCTTCACGGCTTCTTTCCCCTACTCCGGCAAAAACCGAAACTCCGCCGTGCTGCTTGGCAATGTTATTAATAAGTTCCATTATCAAAACAGTCTTGCCAACTCCAGCACCGCCAAAAAGACCAATTTTACCGCCTTTCGCATATGGAGTTAAAAGATCCACAACTTTTATTCCCGTTTCCAAAACAGAGATAGTGCTGTCTTGCTCCGCAAATGGAGGAGGTTCGCGGTGAATAGAATGTTTTTCAATTGAATCAGGCAATGGAGGCAAGTCATCTATAGTATCGCCTAAAACATTAAAAACTCGCCCTAAAACTTTTTTGCCTACAGGCACCATTATAGGCTTGCCAGTATCCGTAACTTTAAGTCCTCTTCTCAGACCATCTGTAGGCCCCATAGCCACTGCACGAACCATACCGTCACCAACATGCAAAGCCGTTTCAAGAACCAAGGTTTTTGCAGTGTAGTCATTATAAACCTCCAGCGCATTGTTTATAGCTGGAACATTTCCAGTATGAAACTTTATATCAACCGCTGGACCCGATATTTGAATTATTCTGCCTTCGTTCATTGCGACTCCTTCAAAATGCCTGTCAGCAGACCGAACCGGAGATAACTTCTATTATTTCCTGAGTTATTGCGGATTGTCTGATTCTATTAAGTGTTGTATTAAGCTCTTCCATCATTTCTTCGGCTCTGTCGTTTGCCGAGGTCATAGCGTTCATCCTTGAAACCTGCTCCGCCGCATATGACTCCAGCGCAGAAGTGAGAAGAGAAAAATAAATATATCTCGGCTGAAGATGATACAGCATTGCAAGGGGCTCAGGCTCAAAATCATATAAATAATCTAGAGTGCTCTTTCCACGAAGAGTCGGCTCCAAAGCATGATGCGGAACTATTGGAAATATCTGCTTTGCAACTGGCTTCATTGAAGCAGCAGAATTAAAAGAGGTATAAATGATATTGACCATATCGTATTTATGTTTTTTATAGTCTTTGAATATTTCTCTAGATAGAGCCAAAAGTTTAACACTCAGCCTATCAACATCATACATTGGCAGATCGTCAAAATGCTGATGTACAGGAATACCCCTGACTTTTAAATATTGCACAGGTCTTTTGCCAATTACTATAACAGTTTGTTCCGATATATGCGTTTTCTTTATTTCTTTATAAGCTAAATCGTGCAAGTCGTAGTTAAATGAGCCACAAAGACCTCTTTCGCCGCCAACTACAATATTGCAAACTTTTTTAATCTCGCCTTCAACATAAAGACCTGAACGTATCTCAGACTGTCTAGCCTTGTAGGCGACTTGGCTGATTATACCAATCAGTCTTTCTATATAACCTTGAGTTTCTTTCACAGCACGAATGGCACCGCCAACTCTGGCAGTAGCCATTAGCTTCATGGCACTGGTTATCTGTCTGGTAGTGCCAACGCCCTTAATTTTATCTCTTAGATCTTTAAGTGATGCCATATTAGAGTCTAATGGTTTCAGTCTGTTTTTTGACTATTTTCTTAGGATGAAATTGCGGCAAATAAACGTTATTTATAAAGTCATTCAGGAAAGCATCAAAACGCTCTGTGAGTTCAGGAGTAAGAACAGGAGATTTTGCAAAAGTTTCCTTAATATCTGCGCATTTAGAATTAAAATAGCTAATCATGAAAGTTCTGAACTTGCCTATCTCTTCAGGTTCAATAACATCAAGATAGCCTTCAGTTGCAGCATATATTGCAAGAATTTGAATCAGCAATGGGAAAGGAGTTCTTTCAGGTTGCTTCATCAACTCCACATACCTGCTTCCTCTCTCCAGCTGGCTCTGAGTAACTTGGTCAATGTTTCTTGAGAATTGAGAAAATGTCGCCAGTTCTCTATATTGAGCAAGATTAATTCTCAATGGGCCTGCCAGTTTTTTCATAGCAGGAGACTGAGCACTTCCGCCTACTCTTGAAACAGAAAGACCGACATTTATAGCAGGCCTGACACCCGAGTTAAAAAGAGAAGATTCAAGCACAATTTGTCCATCCGTAATCGAAATGACGTTAGTAGGTATATATGCCGAAGCATCGCCCGCCTGTGTTTCAATAATAGGCAAAGCTGTTAAACTGCCGCCGCCACGTTCTCTGTGGAGCTTCGCCGCTCTTTCAAGAAGTCTGGCATGCAAATAGAATATATCAGATGGATAAGCTTCCCTCCCTGGCGGTCTTCTGAGAAGCAAAGAGAATTGACGATATGCCACCGCATGTTTAGTCAAGTCATCATAAACGCACAAAGCGTCCTGCCCTCGATCACGGAAATATTCCGCCATGGTACAGCCGACAAAGGGAGCGATATACTGCAAAGAAGCCGCATCAGAAGCCGATGCCGCAACTACTATCGTATGCTTGAGAGCATCGTGTTCTTTAAGTGTCTTAACTAAACGTGAAACAGTGGACATTTTCTGTCCTATAGCTACATACACACAAAGCACGCCAGTGTCTTTTTGGTTGATTATGGTATCAAGAGCTATTGAAGTCTTGCCTGTCTGTCTATCGCCTATTATGAGCTGTCTTTGTCCTCTGCCTATAGGCACAAGAGCGTCTATAGCTTGAATTCCTGTCTGAAGGGAAGTTTTCACAGGCTCTCGGTGAGTAATCCCAGGGCTTCCAATCTCAATGGGTCTATAACCTGCAGGAATCATTGAACCCTGACCATCAATCGGACGGCCAAAACCGTCTAAAACTCTGCCCAGAAGAGCTTCACCGACTGGCACAGAAAGGATTTCGTGTGTATTTTTCACACTGTCTCCTTGAAAGATTCCTTCATCAGAGCCAAGAATCAAACAGCCAATGCTATATTCTTCAAGCGTCAAAACATAACCGCGCATGCCGTTTTGAAATTCCACAACGTCGCCTATCTTCGCAAAAGGAAGTCCAGTAACCTTGGCGACTCCGTCTCCAACTTCTGTTATAATCCCAGATTCAACGGCTTTTATTTCTTTTTTTAACTTTTCAACTTCTTTTCTAAGAAGCTGATCTACTTCGATTGTTTGTATGGCCATTTCAGCTCCTAGCTTGCAAGTGACGGCTCATCTAAAAGTCGCTCGAGCCAATCATTATCAGGCTGCTCTAATTCAGTTTTAAGTTTAAGCAACTTTCCTCTGACGGAGTTATCTATAATCTGTTTGCCCACATAAAAAAGAGCACCGCCCAAAATACTGGAATCTACTTCTTCAAGAAATTCAATTTTACCGTATTTTTTTTCAAAAATTTCCTGTAAACGCGAGCTTTCTTCCCTTGTTAAAGGCAAAGCTGTCTTTACTGTTATTCCTTTGATTCCATCCTGCTCAAAATAGATTTCTCTAAAGTGCACAAATATTTTCGGAAGCAAAGCAATATTTTCACGCTCAATTAAATCACGAATGAAAGAATAAACAGCAGTTGAAAGCTTATTCTTGAAGACTTTGCTGATCATGGCTTCTTTTCGTTCCCAAACAACAATTGGATGTTCAAGAACCAAAGAAAAATCCGGGTAGCCAGCGTATATTTTTACGAACTCCCGCAACTCTTCATAGCTACCTTTCACAGAGTCTTTTGGCAGACTCTTAAAGAAAGTTTCAGCCAGACTGCGGGTCGGTGATTTACTTTCAAGTTTCGTCATCTGAAAAGCCCTCTTCCAGAGGCAGAGCATCAGCTTCAAGTTGCTCTATTGTAGATGCAATAAGTGCACGGTGTTTTTCTTCATCAAGGGCGGACTCAACAACTTTTTCTGTAGTTTTAAAAGTAAAGTCAACTATTTGCCCTTTCATCTTGTACCAAGCAGCTTCTCTCTCTAATGAGATTTGCTCTTCAGCTGTATTTATTACATCATCAGCCTTTTTTCTTGCATCTCTAAGCATTGCGTCAACCTTTTCTTGAGTTTCCACAACTTTTTCTTTTCGGAGCTCTTCCATTTCTTTGTCGAAGTTTGCAATATGCCCCTCGTAAAGTCCTTTGAGCTCCTTAGCCTCATCATTGGCCTTAACAGCTTCATTCTTTAAGTTCTCAATGTATTCTTTTCGTTTGCTTATAACATCTTTAGCTGGCTTAAACAGAAACATTTTCAATATGTACATAAGCACCGCAAAGTTTATAAGTTGCGAGACGAATATTTTCCAATCAAATGATATGAGGCCTTCAGATTCATGCTCAGAATTCGCCTTCGGCTCTTCTTGGGAAGCAGCAACATTAGAAGATGTCAGGGCTGTTCCTGATGAAGCAGATTCAAGCGAGGCCTCAGCATATAGCGGCATCACATATAGAACAGCCGCCAAGAGTATAAAAGCAACAAGAGCCGCTCGAAATTTCTTCTGAAGTATCTTCATCTTCAATCAGGCGTAGAAAAGTATGAGAGCAATCAAAAGACAATAAATAGCAATAGCTTCAATCAAGGCTGCCCCCATAAGAAGCAATGTTCTAATGGAGCCGGCAGCTTCCGGCTGACGAGCAGTCGATTCTATAGCCTGAACTACCGCTTTTCCTAATGAAACTGCAGGAGCTATGGTGCCTACGCCCATAACAAAAGCTATTGCAATAACTTTTACGATACTATAAAGTGCCTGATAATCCATTGAGAACTCCTTTTAAGGTTTGTTATATGCTGAAACTAAATATATTCCTGAGAGAAATGTAAAAACCAGAGCCTGAAGTGCTGATGTCAACACTCCTAAAAGCATCATAGGCACTGGAACAAGCAAGGGAAAGACCATTACAAGCAAGACACCCACAATTGTTTCTTCGCCCACCAAATTGCCAAAAAGTCGCAAAGTAAGACTTAGAGGATGCGAAATCTCGCTTATTATGTTTATAGGCAACATTAGAGGGAACAACCACCAAGGGTCACCTATGAAGTGCTTTAAATATCCGAAGCCGTGCCGCGAAAAACCTGTGTACAAAGTAGCAAAAAAAACTATCAGAGCCAAAGTGGCACAACTGGTCAAGAAAGGCATTGATGACTTCATCGCTGGCATCATGCCGATAGCGGCTGAAGATAAAAGATAAACAAAAATTGTTGAGAGCAGCAACAGAAAATGCTCCGCCGCTTCTTCTCCCACAACCTCTTCTATAAAGGAGAGCAAAGACTCGTAGAGGGTCTCTAGTATTGCCTGGCCTGTCGAAATACCAGTAATTTTCAGATTCCGGGAAAGAAAATAAAGAACCGCGAAAATTACCGCTGTGACTACCCAAGGCATTAGCACGCCTGGAGGAAGAGGAATCCATGAAAAAAGGTAGGGTATCTTTGCGTGTATAGCTTCCAAATTAGTCCTCTTTAGTATAATTCGTCAACAGTTACAAGTATACCGGCAACTGAATTTTTATTCAAGCTAAAAGTGGCTATATTTCCTTTTTTGAGAGGATTTTGCTATTGTTTGAAGCAGAAAAAAATAAAATATTTTAAGCCTATATCTTTAAAAGTTAAAAAACACAGAAATCAGCTAAAAATCTTGTACACTCATTGCTAAAAATAAAAATTTAAGCTATAAACACAACAGGAGATGAAAATGAAGAAAAGCACAGAACAAGTCACCGAGCGTCTCAACTACTTGAAAGCAGCAAACTTAGGCATTACAAAAGCAATTGTTATAGTTTTTTGGTTAATTATAGGAAGAAAATTCGATTCTTACTATGGAACAGGCGCCAAAGCCACAATATTCTGTATATTTATGGCCATAGTGAATATAGCTGTGCTCATTTGGCAACAAAGCAAGCAGGCTGAACAATTTAAGGAAAAGCCGCAAAAACTTAAACGGCACATCTAGTGCTTTGTTGCAACTAAAACTTCTCTATTCAATGACAAGCAGTCAACAAGGACTATTCCATGCTTATTTGATGCAACAATCGCACTAGATCACAAGCGTAGGTCTCTGCCCTTTAATATCTTCATAATAAACCCTAAGCACTTCCCCTACACTCCATGCCTGATTACAAGCGCCCCTTGGAGCATGAGGCGGTTCCGCGTCAAAGATCTCGGAAATGCCGCCAATGCACGCCTCATTTTCCATGTGAATCCGGAAAGACTCGATCATACCTGAAGCCTGCATAAGAGCATCTGCTGAATAGCCGTTCACTTTCAAGTAAGAAGAAATAAAGGGACCTGCCAAATGAGACCAAACAGTACCCTGATGATATGACATGTCACGCTCACGTCTATCCCCAAGATAAAAAGGACAATAAGCAGGATCGTCTCTGTCAAGACTTCTTAAGCCTCTAGGCGTATACAGCCGCTCAAACACCTTATCAACTACGCTTTTTTCTTGCGTCGGCGACAAAAGTGAAAATGGCAAATAGACCGCATAAATTTGATTGGGTCTGAAATCAGTGTTAGCTTTACCATCAGGAGCTATATAATCATATAGAGTGCCAAGCTTCGGATTCCAGAATTTTTCGAAAAATGAACTCTTAACTGAGGAAGCATAAATCTCAAACTCCCTGCCGGCACTCTCAAACTTGTCTTTCAACAATGCAAAAATTTTCAGAGCATTGTACCAAAGCGCATTAATTTCCACAGCTTTTCCATTGCGCGGAGTTACAACATAACCGTCGATTTTTACGTCCATCCAGGTCAGCTGAGTATCGGGATAACCCGCCATCAGCAAATTATCTTCAGGATCCGCCTTAATTCCATAGAGAGTACCGTCTCTCATAGAATCCAAAATAACTTCCATTCCATGGTAAAGGTTACGTCTGACAAATTCGTAATCATCTGTATATTGCAGATACTTATATACAGCGAAGAAAAACCAAAGAGAGGCATCCACGCTGTTATAGAGTGCATCATCTCCTCTATCCGGGAAACAGTTTGGCACAAGACCATATTTGATATTAGCCGCAAAAGTTTTCAGAATTGAAGCTGCATCATCAAAACGTCCGCTTACCAAAGAAAGACCAGGCAAAGCTATCAGAGTGTCCCTGCCCCAATCTGAAAACCAAGGATAACCCGCCAAAACAGTCTTTTCACCTGTGCTTTTTCGGGCTACTATAAATTGATCTGCAGCAAGTAAAAGCTTTTTGAGAAATAAATCGTTGCTTGGAATAGAGTTTGCAACCTTATGAAGTCGTAACTCTTCCTGCTTTTTCATATTAACTGGATTAAATTCAACAATAGAGGCATCAGAGAAAGCAATAGAAGCAAAGCCTTTATAGTTTTTTATCTCTAAGGAACCGTAAGAAAACAGATCTTCAGCTGCAGGCAATCCTCTTTCTTCTTCTATTGCCAAGTATTGGCTTTTCCAAGCAAACTTCGGCAGAAAAAAGCCAGAATCAAAACGCATATAAATTTCAGGTGCATTACTCAAAGGCTTGAAAATCAATTCACCGTCTTTTTCTGAGTATTCTTGTGAAATACCTATATTTTCAACTGTATTGCCATGAAAATCTCTGCAAGAAAAATAAGGAGTAAGCTTTAAATCAACAGAAGAAGTGTTAGAAAAAATTCTGTACGTTACCAGAGTTGTATTTGAGCCATGCTGCATACAAAGACTTTTAATTAAGAGCACGTCTTTGATTCTGTAATGCCACTCAGGCAAAGGTTCTTTCACAAAGCTCTCTAACCAACAAATATTTTCAGGCTCCAAAACACCTTTTTCTGAGACATCGCTTGTCAGGAAGTAGGAGACGCCATCTATTATAAGCTCCTCTTCTAATTGAGAAACCAGCAAAAGACGTTCAACAGGCGGATTTTGAGCCGCTACTAGCAAACCGTGATAACGCCTCGTATTCACACATGAAACAGTCGAAGAAGCAAATCCGCCAATTCCGTTAGTCAGCAACCACTCACATTCTTTTTGAAGTTGCGGAACAGTAATTTCAAAAGCTTTTTTCAACATTCCTAGGACTCCTTAAGGTTCAGCACTTAAAACTTCAGGACAAGTCAGCAAGATTAGGGCCTGAAGAAACATCACAAACAAGAGGCACATTAAGCACAAAGGCCTTTTCCATCAGTTTTTTCAGCTCATGCGAAACCTGTTCTGCCTCATCTGGCGGAGCTGAAAATATAAGCTCGTCATGGATTTGCAAAATCAGTTTAGTGTTCATTGAAGCCTTTTTAAGCCATGAAACAGTATCAAGCATCGCTTTCTTAACTAAGTCTGCGGCAGAGCCTTGGAGTTTTGTGTTTTTAACTATGCGCTCTGCTGCTGATCTTAGAGTGAAGTTTTTGGCATTTATGTCCTGCACAAATCTTTTGCGTCCAAGAATTGTGGAAACTTCATATGTTTTTCTAGCTTCCTTAAGGAGAGAGTCAAAAAAGTCCGTAACACCTGAAAAGCTGTCGTAAAAGGCATCTATATATTTTTTGCCTTCTGAAACAGTAACACCTAAATCTTGAGAAAGACCGAAAGGAGATATGCCGTATACTATACCGAAGTTAACTGTTTTGCCTATACTGCGTTCCGCAGAAGTTACATCTTTGAGTTCTTTTTTGAAAATCCTTGAAGCCGTCAGAGCATGTATGTCCATGTTTTCAGCATAGGCTTTTAGCAAAGCGGGATCTTCGGAAAAGTGAGCCAACATTCTCAATTCTATCTGGGAATAGTCAATCGAAATAAAGATATTGCCCTCTTCAGGAGGCATGAAGGCTCTGCGAATATTTCTGCCCAGCTCTGTTTTTACAGGTATATTCTGCAGATTAGGGGAAGAGCTGGATAAGCGGCCGGTAGCTGTCACAGTTTGATTAAAGTTTGTATGTATCAGCCCTGTATAAGTATTAACAAGATTTATAAGAGAATCAGTATAAGTGGAGTCTATTTTTGCCAACTCGCGATAGTTGAGAAGTTCTTCTGCTATGGGGTGTACAAAAGCAAGTTTTTTTAGAGTTTCGCTGTCAGTAGAATAGCCGGTTTTTGTTTTCTTGGGAGGAGTTAAACCTAAGTTACCAAACAAAACCTCCTGAAGCTGTTTGGGAGAATTTACATTGAATTGGGCACCCGCATAATCATAAATAGCTTCTTCGGAAACAGCCATAGCATCCTGTACAGACCTTTTAAATTCCCGTAAATATGCAACATTTAAGGCTATTCCTGATACTTCCATGTCTTTAAGCACAAACATCAAGGGCACTTCTATTTCACTATATAGTTTTTCTTGTTCGGCTTCTTTCAAAGCCGTTTTATAATGTTTGTAAAGCTTAAGAGCTAATATGGCATCTTGTCCGCAATAATCCTTGGCTACATTTACGTCTACAGAAGCAAATTCGCCAGGCTTGGCTATATCCTTATATTCCCTTGCTGTTATATTGAATTCTTTCCTGACAAGATCTTTCAAGCTCATAGAACCCGCAGAATCAAGCAAATAAGCTGCTATAATAGTATCAAAAACATTCTCATCGTGAAGAAAACCAGAAGTTTCTAAAAACTGCAAATCAAACTTAAGATTATGTCCTATCAGTTTTTTATCTTTGAGCTCCAAATTCATAAGGTCTATCAGTTCTGAAAGTTTGGGTTGCACTGAAGGATCCATGCCCAAATAAAAGTGAGCCAAGGGCACATACACCGCCTTGTTTTCTGCATAAGCAAATGAAATGCCTATTATTTGATCGCTGGCAAAGCTCAAGCCGCCAGTCTCAATATCGAGGCTGATATATTTTTCAGAATTAGATTTGAAATAGTTTTTCAGTTCTTTAAGATCAGAAACCAGAAGTATTTCCGCTTCAAATTCTTTTGGAGCAGCAGGTTCAGCAACTGCAGCATCAAGAAGTGTATTTCCAGTCACTTCATTATAGAGGCTTTTTAACTCATAACGCTGTAAAAACTCAAGAAAGTCTTCTGAAGCAAGTTTGTCAGGACTCCAAGCCAGTTCACTCGGATCTTTAAAAACATTCACGTCTCTTTTAATGGTAGCAAGAGTTTTGGAAAGTCTTGCCATTTCCTCATCAGCAATGATATTTTCTTTCATTTTGCTTTTTTTGAGGTTATCTACATTAGCGTAGAGGTTGTCTACAGTGCGATACTCACGGATCAGTTCCAAACCGCGTTTTTCTCCTACGCTTCTGACACCTGGAATATTGTCAGAGGCATCACCCATCAATGCTTTAAGCTCTATTATACCTTCAGGAGGAAAACCGTATTCTTCAATAAAAGCAGCTTCATCTATCAATTGCATTTCGCTTACGCCTTTTCTGCAAAGATTAACTTTGACATTTTTGTCAATTAGCTGCAATAAATCTCTGTCTCCTGTGACTATCTGCACTTCGAATTCCGCTTTGAGCTTTTCAGCAACTGAACCTATAAGGTCATCCGCCTCATAATCTTCATTGCGTAAAAGAGCAATCCCCATGGCTTCAACAGATTTTTCGGCCATGGGAATTTGAAGCAGCAAATCGTCTGGAACAGGGCTTCTATGAGCTTTATATTCCGGATAGAGTTTTTTCCTGAAAGTGTCGCGTGAAACATCAAATGCTATAGCGACATAATCAGGCTTCATTTCTTTGAGAAGATTCAAGGTCATTCTCAAAAAACCGTATAAAGCGCCAGTCAAAAGGCCGTCTTTGGTTTTGAGCCTTTGATTTGCAAAAGCATAATAAGCTCTGAAAACTATATTGTTACCATCAATCAGGAGACACTTTTTCATCTTAATATTCGTAGATGCTTCCGCCTATATATTCACGTATCAAAGCGTTTTTAGGAATAATCGTTTCATCTGTCCACTCTTTTACGGAAGCCAGTAAGTCGTGCACACGCTTGGCTCTTATATAGGCATCTTGCCGTTTTGGATCATTCTTGTAATCTTCAAGAAATTGCGGGAAGTATTTAAAAAGATGAGCCTTATAAATCGGCAATTCATAAGCCAATGAGCCATCTATAACGTGATCTACCTTGCCGACAAAGGGTATGATATGCTGAATTTCAGAGCGCCTGACATAATGCCAATGTTCCAAAGTTTGTCTCGGATTATAACTTCTATGCCAAGAGTCTCTAACCATACGTCTAAGCAAGCGTATATCTGTCCATCTGATAAATTCGTTTGAATTGTCGCGAATTTGACAAAGAGTTTCAATATAAACTTTGAACTTTTTGCTGTCTTTGACGCTTGATGTCATAGGCTCATAAAGACCATGTAAACTGTCAAGAAGAAGGATCTGGTTTTTAGCTAATGACATGGGCACTGTATGATCTTCACGTTTGCCAGTTTTGAAATTATAAATAGGCATTTGTATAGTTTTGCCTTCTATAAGGTCGCCCAAATGCTGATTTATCAATTTCAAATCCAAAGCTTCTGGAGTTTCAAAGTCATAATCGCCAAACTCATCTTTGGGGTGATGTTCAAGATTGAAATAATAGTTGTCCAGCTCCATAGACACAAGCTCATAACCTTGCTCTTTAAGAGCTTCGCCTATTTTAATGGTTGTAGTGGTTTTGCCCGAGCTTGAAGGCCCCGCTATTATAACTACGCGCACTTCCGGAAGCCTGTTAATAATTTTTATGGATGCGTTTCTGACATCTTCGTCATATTTTTCAGTCGCTTTTTTTACCAACTCAGGATATTTGCCCTTATCTATCAAACTGTTAATTTTTTTGACAGTGAAACAATCGTTATCTATTGACCAATTTAAGACATTGTAAATCTTCTGATAAGGGATATTGCCAGTAAATGAGTCTACTATCGCATCAGTTTTTTTTTCGCGAAGTTTCTCGTGCTCATGTCTAAAGAGTATAAAAGCTTTAGCGGTTCTTGCGTGCCCTGCTTCTATCAGCTCTTTTTCAATATGATCTTGAACCTCTTCAACACTCGGATAAGCGTTCTCTTTAAGATTCAACTCTAGCTGGTGCACAACTTTGTCAGCTAAAATTTCAGCCAATCGTTTATCTTCACCACCCACTTCACGAGCAGCTTTGAAGATAGCGTCAACTATTTTATTTTTTTTGAAATCTACAACACGTCCGTTACGTTTGACTACTTTAGTCAGCTTCTTCATCAATTACTCCTTGTTGAACAGGTTTTATCTCATGACATGATACAAATTTGCAAATGAATAGGCAAGAACTAGCGCTTTGTTTCAACTAAAAATCGCCTATTCAATGCAAGCAAATCAATAAACTCTTTATGTTTATCTGATACAGGCACCACACTAGCATGGGTAGCACATAGTGATTAGCTGGCAGTTAGCCGCCCGCTAATCACTGTGCAATCTTAGCCACAATAAGATAACGCTTAATTATCATTGATTACTTTGTAGGTCATAGCAAGGCTGCCTATGATAGAAGCTAAAGAAGAATAGTCCTTAAGAGTGTATTTTTTTGGAGTATCTATTCTTGCAGGAATAACTACTACATCGCCAGGTTCAATATATTTAACTTCGCCTTGGCGCTTGATATTTCCATCCACTTTCACTATGAAAGTCCTACGTCTGTCAGCAAAGGGGTTGTAGCCACCGCTGCTTCTTATATAATGCCCTGGAGTTCTGCGAGCTTTATAAGCCTGAGTCGAAGGCTGCATAACCTGTCCGACTACCGTTACTGTAGTGGGAACTTCAGGTATGTAAAGTCTGTCGCCGTCATACATTTTCACGTCCTTCAAGAGCTTTTCAAGCTCCTTCATTTTAAGAGATGCAGTGAAAAGAACTATTCGCACAAACTCAGGATCTTTTGAACTTTCCTCTTTAACTTCTGTCTCCAGCGGGAGAAATGGATTAGGACTTTTTTCAATATTTTTGCCAAATTCAGGAACAGATATATTTGTCATATCAGACTTTGAGAAACCAAGCAAAAGGCTTTCATCTCTCTGTACCGCCTTCATCTCTTGAGTTTTCTCTCTATTTTCTTTCTCAGCTTTGGCAAGCGCTTCCGAGAAACTGTTCGAGTCTTTATCTTCTTCATTAATAACAGGTTGTGCATTCAACTGTTCTGCCAGCAAACCAAATGAATCATTGATAATCTTAAGTTGTATAGCATTTCCGAGAGATTCTTTCTTTCTGAAAAGCATCAAGCCTTGCGGATAAGCATTTTTCGCAAAGCCGCCTGCCCTTTCTATAAGATCCCAAAGCGTATCCTTAGAGGTATCAACAGCAAAAACTCCATTTTTTCTCAAAGCACCCTTAACCGTTACCAAATCAGGCTTACGTGAAGCTACGTAATTCACGACTATATTCACATGATAATTAGCTCCCAAAGCTATATCATTTTCGCCAGCAGGTTTTGAAATAGCAGCTTTGGCATCTGTTCTTATAATTTTCATTCTGCCGTCACTGCCAACAAAGGATATCTCTGCCTCTCCAAAAGCTTCAGGCTTAAGGCCTTTTGCAAGTGATATCAGATCCGAAAGTCTCATGCCTTTGAAATAACGATACTTCCCTGGTTCTACTACCCCGCCGCCAATTCTTACAACATCTTCTGAATATTCTATATCTTTTTCTTCAAAAAGAATTACTTGATCAAGCTCTTTCAAAGCTCTATCTGAATGAGCATCTCCTGAAAGCGCAGCACCCAAGTCAAAGTTGATTATTTGTTCTTTTCCGCCTTCCAACTGTCTTACAATCTTGCCTGTTTTATAGCTGACTTCATGTGCCAAGACTCCTCCAGCCTTTGCCACAAGATCTTTCACGGTCATTCCCTCAGCAAAGGAATAATAACCAGGCAAAGCCACTGGCCCAGTGATCAAAAGGCTATTAGTAAGCTTTTGGCTACCCATATAAGCTTCTATTTCATCTCCCGGAAGCACTTTAAAGGTAGACATAGTCGACAAATTGCTTGTATCAACGTCAAAAGTTTTTCGGCGTTCATCCTGGCTCCATCTTTTTATAGAAACTCTGCTGACTCTAGCTCCAGGCTGCAGGCCACCTGCCATTTCTAAAGCCTTAGAAAGAGTCATTCCATCGTATATTTCGTAAATTGCGGGACGTAAAACTGAACCTGCAATACTTACTTTTTTTGAAGTCGCAGGCACAAATAAAGTATCTCCGCTTTTAATAGGCAAATCCTGAGATTTGTCGCCATTGAGAAAATATTTATAGAAGTCTATTTTCTTGACTTCTCCAGAAGAAGTTACAAGCATAATATTGCGCAAGCTGCCGTTAGAATTGGGGCCTCCTGCTGAATAAAGCACTGAAAAAGCAGTGGTTAAACCTGAAACTACAATAGAACCCGGGTTATTAACTTCACCCGCAACAAAAACCTGAACAGGCTTTATACTCTTAACTGCAAGACTGAACTTAAGATTCTTTGCCCTATCGCCTAGCATGGCGCGCAAATTGGCTTCAACCGCCTTTATTGTCTTTCCCGCCACAGGAACGACTCCAAACATTGGCAAGTAAGCTTGTCCCTCGCCGTTCACTCTAGTCTCTTCATAGGTGACATCGCCCATATCAGACCAAGCAAAAAAGGTCAAATCGTCACCTTTTGATAAAACATAATTTTCCGGAGCTGCGGTATCAGGCAAAGGCAACAAAGCATTTTCATAATTTGCGAAAAAATTTGCTCCGAAATTTTTCAATCCCTTCTCATTTGAAACTGCCGTCGCTTCAAGGCGCCTCTCTTTCTGAGCCAACTCATTTTTCAATTCAGCTATACGCTGTTCATAATAGGCATCCCCCCTGAGTTCAGGTTCACGTGAATAAGAAGTCGTTCTGCCTGCCATGTTCTGTCTGCTTTTTGACTTCTCTGAAAACATAGACTGTGCGGAAGCCTCAAAAGCTATATTAAAAATCATGACTGTACATAAAACCGCTGATAAAAATCTGTATTTCATATAAACCGCCTATGTGTGTATTTTTTCATTTTTATTCGCCTTCCCAAAAGGCATTCTCAATATATTCCAATTTTTGCTCACCGTCAGAAGTGATTGTTATACCAACAGCATCAAATCTGCAAAAAACATCCTGAGAAATATGGTAATCTCGCAAATAAGCAGCAGCAACCTTTTCAATTCGTCTTCTTTTGGCGTAATCAATTGTTTCCAAAGGGGTGCCATGCGTTGAGTCTGTTTTAGAACGAACTTCCACAAAAACAAGAACCTCGCCGTCTTTCATAATCAGATCTATTTCACCCAATTTCGTGGAATAGTTACGGGCAACCAGCCTTAAACCTCTTTTCAGCAAAAATCGTAAAGCCGCCTCTTCACATTCTTTTCCCAACAACTGTTTTGAGGTTATCAAGGGTTCTTCCCTCCCCCTCTAGACTCAAGAAGATAAATCTGAGCAAGAATTTCTGCAACAGCGCTCCAAAGCTCCATAGGTATTTCCGAACCTGCCGGAACCTTGGCTAAAGCTTCTGAAAGAGGCCTGTTTTCCTCAACTGGAATATTGTGTTTTTTCGCAGTTTCTAAAATCTTTTGAGCAATAAAACCTCTGCCAGAAGCTAATATCTTCGGCACATCACTATCCGAAATGAAATCATATTTCAAGGCGACTGCGATTTCATCAAACTTCATTTTGCTATCTGTTTTTTTATCCATAGTTAAGTTTGCTCAACAAAAACTAGTGTACATAACATAATTATTTCGCAGCAAAAACTTTGTGAAGCGATATAAAGAGTCATTAATTTTCCTGTACCTATTCTGACATGTTTTATATCGGCTTTATTATGCTTTTTTTAACTCTTGCATAATAATTCAAACCTCTGAAGCATTCAAGGCAAAAAGCTTTCAGAGACAATCAAAAATCTTTGCCGCTCTCATTTTGCCAACTTTTTTAGAGTTAGCATAAAGCCCCTAAGCAACTCTCAAAGCACACCATTCTTGACTTTTATATCTTTTCATGGCATAAAATTTGAAATAAATTTACCGCCGGGTAAACGCTTGTTTTCATTCCGTTAGGCCATAGAAGGAGTGAAAAGCAAGCGTTTTATTTTTATGCCATGCCTATAACTATAAAATAACCAAAACACATAAAATATCTACAGAACTTTGAAAAGCACATATCAAGATCAATGAGCCCCAAAAACATAAAATCGCATAATAACTCCAAAGACAGTTGCTTTATGGACTTTGCAAAATATTCGTCTTTAAATGTTTTGGGAATGCTCGGTCTTTCAGGGTATATCTTAGCTGACACATTTTTTATTTCGAAATCCCTTGGCACTAACGGATTGGCAGCCCTTAATTTAGCTATCCCGATTTACAGTTTCATAAGCGGAATTGGCCTTATGATTGGAATGGGAGCAGGAACGAAATTTTCAATTCAAAAAAGCAGACAAAATCAGAAAAACAGCAACAGAATATTTACTAATGCTGTTTATTTAACTGCGATATTTTCCGTATTGCTCTTCCTGAGTGGGCTTTTCTTAAGCGAATCTATTGTCAGAGTTTTAAGAGCAGATGAAAATCTGTTTTCGATGACAAAAACGTATATTCAAGTGCTCTTGCTCTTCGCTCCAGCTTTCTTAACAAATAATTTGCTTATATGTTTTGTTAGAAATGACGGAGCTCCACAACTTTCAATGGCAGCCATGCTTGGCGGCAGCGTATCTAACATTATTTTGGACTATATATTTATTTTTCCCTTACAAATGGGAATGTTCGGAGCCGTGCTTGCAACAGCTCTCGCTCCCATAATAAGCATATTGATTTTATCTCCGCATTTCATAAAAAAGAAAAATAATTTTCACTTTGCCAGATGCAAATTCAGTGCCGAATTTGCCGCAGGTTTCTTTTCCAGCGGTCTGCCTTCCTTAATTACTGAGATGTCTTCAGGAATAGTGATGATCATATTCAACAACATAATTCTTTCTCTGCAAGGAAACACAGGAGTTGCAGCTTATGGTATCATCGCCAATCTTTCGCTTGTGGTAATTGCTGTTTACACTGGAATAGCTCAGGGAATTCAACCCATAATCAGCAGCAACTTCGGAGCAGGCAATACAAAAAAAATACAAAGCATATTAAAATATGCTTTAACCACCATGCTGCTTTTATCCGCATTCATTTACACAGGAATATTTTTCAAGGCTTCTTCTATAGCCTCTATATTCAACAGTGAATGCAATCAACTTCTGCAAGCCATTGCTGTACAAGGATTAAAACTCTATTTTATAGCCTGTCCCTTTGTCGGCTTTAACATAATAATTTCTATATATTTTACTTCAACCGATTATGCAAAGCCCGCTCACATAATTTCTTTTTTACGCGGCTTCTTGCTCATAATTCCAATGGTGTTTTTTCTATCCAAACTATTTGGGATAACAGGCGTATGGCTTTCTTTCCCAGCAACTGAATTTCTTGTAATGCTCCTGGGCACTTCATTCTACATTGTAAATCAGCAGAAAAAAAAGAAAAAGAACACTGAGATAGAAAGCTCTCGATAAACTTAAGCCTTAAAATCTATTTTGGAAGCAGTATTGTCAAACCTCTCATTTTTCAAGCTGAAAAAATTCTGCAAGTTTCTTGCTTCTCCAGAAGAGACAATAACCTTTTCATAATCTCCCCGATTTAACACAGCCTCCCTGATATCGCCTATAATAGATTGAAACAACGGCAAAACAGCCTTCTGTACACCCATGTGGACCCAAAGAGTTGCATCCAAAGAATGCAAGGAAACTTCCATCTGTCCCAGTCTGGGTGGTGAAAGTAAGAGTCTTAATGCAGAATCTTTATTTTTTTTGCCCTCTTTGTCGAGAGGCACGTAGGCTTCACCTTCCAAAGTATCGGGAAAATCGTTGTTTTGCCAAAATAGCGGCATCTGAAAATAAATACGGTTGTAATCTTCAATTTTTGAAGAAAGAAGTTCTTGAAAAAACAGATTTTCTGCAAGTCCCTCACAGAAGGAAGTAGTTTTTTTGAGATTCTCTCGCCACGCTCCACTAATCAATTCCGTTACAAGTTTTTCAATTCCCTCTAAGCTGGTGGCAAAGGAAAATATATTCTTCAAAGAAGCTAGCTTTGCTTCCGGCAAATGTTCAAATATGGAAGCGAATTTCAAATTTCCGGTAAAGTATTTATTCAAGAAAGGCAAACTTGAAACGGAAAGTCCACGCGAAAAAATCAAACTGGCTATTTCCGGATTTTTAAATCCTTTAGGCATTTGAGCAAAGATTTCTTGAAGCTTTTTCAAGTTGTCTGCTGTCAATAAAATCCCGTAAGATTTAAAAGTCTGCAAATCATTAGCAGTAAAATTTTTCAAAAGTTCAGCTGTTTCGCTGTTTTGTTTACCGCTAAGAACAAGACTGTCATTATCTTTACCAGCAAGACCTTTAGCAGCAATATTGGCATCAGAAGAAGCAACCTGCTCAGGCTTGCCGTTAATTATCGTCAAGCTTCTTCCCTCAAAGCTGTTCAAAACCTCTCTTCTATATAGTTTTAAATCAGTCATGAAATAGCCTTGCTTTCCTTTCATCAAAATATGTTCTTTGAAGCTAAAACAAGGAGTTTTGTTGAGGAAATTTGTTTAAGGGAATTTTAAAAGAGGAGTCTTTAGATACTGATTCAAAAGGTTCCTGTAAAAGCTCTTTAACCGGCTTGAAGCTTTTGCGATGAATCTCGCAAGGACCATATTTCAAAAGCATTTCTTTATGAAGAGCGGTTCCGTACCCTTTGTGCTTGTCAAAGGCATATTCAGGATATTTCAACGCCATACTTTCCATTTCTTTGTCTCTGGCAACCTTTGCCAAGATTGATGCAGCAGAGATGGAAGCGCTAAGAGAATCGCCTTTAACCAGAGCCTCATGAGGCGTTTGAAGCCAAGGAAGTTGAATAAAGTCTAAAAGAACATAATCAGGAGTTATGTGCAACCCTTCAAAAGCTCTCTTAAAAGCCAGTCTTGTAGCCTCAAGTATATTCAGCTTGTCAATTTCTTCAGGCGAAGCTGAAGCAATGGAATAAGCCAAAGCACGGCTCTTTATCTCTTCGCTTAAAATTTCACGTTTTTTCGCCGTCAACTTTTTTGAATCATTGAGACCTTCTAAATAAAACTCAGGATTCAGTATTACAAAAGCAGCATAAACATCTCCAGCCCAAGGACCTCTGCCAGCCTCGTCACCGCCCGCTATAAATTTAAAACCATCTTCGCGCAAACGGCGTTCAAAAAATAAATTATCAATCTGAGTCTTCATTTTGCATCTTTTCCAAGAAATCGAACAAGTCACCCAGCTTTACTCTGGAATATTCTAAAAACGAAGGAAGCGTTGCCATTACCATATTGTGATTTCCCATCGCGAAGTCATTGGAAACTGACATTTGAAAAGTTATAAATTCTTGCAAAAAGCTGTCCAGCTTTTCCGAAAAAGCCTCTATTTCTTTTGATGGCCTAGACCATTCTATATTAATTTCCGAGGCTTTATTCAGCTCAAAAGCAGCTCTGAAAGCAAAATGCTTCGCAGGTTCAGAAAGTTTGTTCTCTTTATGTAAAATATTTGAAATTGCCAAGTTAATTTCCCATGCTGTTTTCATATGGTTCAACAGCTCTTCGGATTTCTTTACAGCGGCTATATTTATGTCTTTATCAAGTTTTTTTTCAGACGAAAGATGCTTTGAAGGGTTATCATTGTCCGCTACTTTTATTAAAGACCTTCCATGTTCTTTCTTAAAGCTAAAGATATCCTGTTTATTGTTTTGATGAGAGTCGTCAGCACTATCCTTGTTTTGTATAAAGGGCGAAATAATATGTCTGACTGCCTTTGAACGATAAGCCTCGGGAATGCTTTCCTTTTCGTTCACCACTACTAAATGTCCGTTATCATCTGTATAGACGTATATAGTAGCGGCTTGTAAAGAAATAGGCAAACTTGACAACAAGGCAAGCACAAGACAAATGATTGCCCAAGGTCTCTTCAAGAAACAGCCCGCTTAATTTTTAAAAGATGGGCAATTAAGGATTCCAGTTCTTCTAAAGGAAGTATATTTTCTGCATCTGAAGGAGACTTTGCGGGTTCAGGATGAGCCTCCAAGAAAATGCCGTCCACATATCCTGTAGCCATAGCGGCAGAGGCAAGTGTCTGCAAAAACTCTCTCTGTCCACCTGTTTTAGTGCCCGTTGTTGCAGGAACCTGCAAAGAGTGAGTCGCATCATAAATAACAGCATCACAAAATGGAGACATAACTTGAAAGCTTCTCATATCAACTACCAAGTCACCGTAGCCAAAAGAAGCCCCGCGTTCAGTCAAGAAAACCTTGCAATCAGGGTTTTCCTGTCTGATTTTAGATACCAGATTTTTCATGGCCCAAGGCGACATAAATTGTCCCTTTTTAATATTAACTGGCTTGCCTTCTGCTGCTGCAGCCAAGGTTAAGTCTGTTTGCCGACACAGAAATGCAGGTATCTGCAAAATATCGCAAACCTCCGCAACTGGTTTCGCCTGCTCAGGCCAGTGAATATCAGTAAGAAGGGGCAAGCCTGTCTTGGATTTCACATCCGCCAATATCTGCAGACCCTGTTCAAGCCCCGGGCCTCTGAAAGAGGCTCCGGAGGTTCTGTTAGCCTTGTCAAAGCTCGCCTTGAACACACATGGAATATTAAGCTTCTCCCCTACTCTCTTCAATTCCTGAGCCACTTCAAGACAGAGGTCAAAGCTTTCTATGACACAGGGACCGGCAATGAGAAAAAAAGAACTTGGAGACTTTATTTTTTCAAGGCTGAACTTCATTTGAAAATCCTTCCGCAATCAGAGCTTATGTTCTTGGAAAACAGCTTGCATTGCTGCATTAGCAGCCTTCCTGACTTCCCTGCTCTGGTCTTTTGTCGCCTGTTTCAGGGCAACAACCGAACGTATGTCTTTGAGGTTGCCGAGAGCTTCTGCAGCGGTCTTTCTGACAAGAATGCTTCTATCTGAAAGCATCATTATCAGGGTATCCACTACTCTGCTGTCTCCAACCTTGCCAAGTATAGCAGCCACATTTTCTCTCAGGAAGTTGTTTCTGTCCTGAGCAAGACGCAAGAGCTTGCCAATCAAGGAATCATCAGAGATTCTCACTAATAATTCTGATGCGTGGTGCCTAATGCGAGGTTCGGGATTCTTAAGGGCTTCAATAAGCATCGGATAAGCATTTTCGCCAAAGCTGATGATAGCTTCGCTGCAAGCCAAAGGCACCGCGTGTGAAGAAGAATCCAGGTGTGGCAACAAGGGCATAATAGCTTCCGGATCGCCAAGTTTCGCCAAGGCTTCCGCAACTACCACTTTAAGCTTATCTGATTCATCGCCTAGAGCTTCGATCAAATGCGGCAAGGCAGCTCTTTCTCTGCGTTCGCCGAGAGCTTCCGCGGCAGTTATTCTGACTGATTCCGCCTGATCTTTCAAAGCAGCTGTTATTATATCCGGAACTCTTGCATCTGCCATGCCGGCCAAAGACTTGATAGAAAGCTTTCTGACCAGCTCCGAAGAATCCTTGGAAGATTTCTGCAGAAATTCAACAGCGGCTGTGTCATTGAGTCCGCCCAAAACTTCAGCAGCTTTTGCTCTGACCGATTCAACCGAGTCGCTGAGAGCGTCTATAGCAGGCTGAACAGCTACAGTTGTGCCAATGGAACCTATAGCGTCTATGGCAGCCACCCTGACTTTTTCCGCCTGGTCCTTAACCAAAGCCGAAAGCGTTCTCATAGCCCTTGTATCGCCGGTATCTCCAAGAACGGTCGCAACAGCCATTCTGACTTGTTCCGAAGGATGGGAAGCACTCATAACAAGTTTTTCCACAAGTTTCTTGCTGCTGTTTCTTACAATCTGTTTGGAAAGCAAATCCAAAGGAATGTTATATTCCGGTTTTTTGAGAATTTCTGTTAAAGCATCTAGAGCCGAATCTGTATTTATTCCCCCAATAGCTTCGACTGTCCAGCATTTTTCCGACAAGTCAGACGCTATAAAGTAGTCTTTCAAAACTGGTATAGCATTGTCGTTGCCGATCTCAGCAAAGAGTCTTGCAACATTGAGCTTGATAAGATGGAGAATTTCTTTGCTGCATTCCAAGACGCGCTTATCAGGGATACCTGAAAGCTTCTTGAAATCACCTTCTGAAAGGGTTTGTCCAGCTATTTTTATCAAGAGATTGAAAGCTCTGTCGTCTCCTATTTCAGCCAAAGCCTTGGCGATAGAGAACTGTGCCCAAGCATAGCCTTCCTTCAGAATAACAGATATGGGATTTACACCAGTAATTATGTTGTCAATGGAAAGCAAGCTGTCAGCCAAAGTTTTGGCCAGAGGCAAATCTTTGTGGGTTTCTATTAACTGAAGCAGAGGGAAAATAGCCCTTATGCTGCCAATTTTACCAAGAATTTTTACGAGCGAAGGCAAAATGCTTGCATTTTTATCATCTTGAATTGCTTTATTGACGTGATCTACGGCAGCTTCGCCCATCTCACATATAGCCCACTCAGCTTTTTCTATTATCTGTTCGTCCTGCTCGTTGAGCGAGTTTATCAAAGCATCTATCGCTCTTACGCCGCAAATCTTGCCTAAAGCTTCAATGGCTGCATAGCGTGTACCCTTTTCCGAATCTGAAAGTTTCTGAATCAGAGCATCAATGGCGATAGGGTTAGCAATATTGCCCAGAGCAGTAGCAGCTGCAATTTTTATCTCGGAATCAGGCGATTCCAAGAATTTAATCAAATTGCCTGCCGTGGATTTCTCTTTTATTTCACCCAAAGCAGCTATAGCTCTAATAGAAAGGTCTGAGTCATCTCTTTCAAGAATAGAAAGCACATAACGCGAAGCCTTTTCAGATTTAATCTTGCCAAAAGCTTCCAAAGCCGATTTTACTTGAGCCGAGTTAAAAGAGTTGGATAATTTGAGCATAGGTTCAACGGCCTTAGCGCTGCCTATTTCACCAAGAGCCCAAAGTATTTGCTCTTTCAGCTGAGGATTCATCTTGGGATAAAGTTCAACCAAAGGCTCTACGGCATTCTCATTTTTTATCTGCCCAAGAGCTTTTATAGTCTGTGAGCGAATAGCCTCGTTATCTTCACTGAGAACAACAAGCAGCTGATCACAAGCTTCTTTGGAAGCAACCTTGCCGAGAGCTTCTATTGCCTTAAGTCTGACATCAAATTCAGGATCTCTGAGCATAGGCAGAAGCATTGCTACAGAGCCGGGATCGCCTATATTGCCAACCGCTTCACAAGCTATATAGCGAAGATCGTTGTTGCGACTTTTGAGAAAAGCGCTTACGGCCTTAAGAGCCGCAGATGAACCTATTTTCCCGAGAGATTCCAAGGTCACATAGCGCAAGTCCTCGTCTTCTTCTTCCAAAAGCTTGATAAGAGGCATAACCGCTTCTTCTGCTTCCAGCTTTCCGATAGAACGGGCTGCTATAAACTTGAGCTGCGGATGAGGTGAAGATAGACAATCTATTAAAGGTTTTACAGCTTCTTTGTTGCCAATAGTGCCCAAGTAATCCGCCGCTATTTCGCGAATATCTTTGAGTTCATCATTTAAAAGAGCAACAAAATCAGGAACTGATTCCTGCAAGCCCAGTTCTGATATCTGAAGAACCAATGAATAGCGCTCATCAGGATCTTCCGAGTCTTTCAAAAGAACCCGAAGTTCTTCAAGTTCTTCAAGAGGAGTTTGAGCTATAACAGGGGACAAAACTTGGTGAGCAGATATCACTGGAGCCTCATCTGCAGAAGGCAAATAATCATCGGATTCATAGACATAAGAAGGAGACTGTTCCAAAACTTCTGTTTTAAAGGCCCCTTCCTGATATCCTTTTAAATCTTCTTCATGCAAAGATTTTTTAGGCTTATTTTCAGGCTCCCCTATATGCAAAAGCCAGCTGTCAACGTTATCATCAGATTCAACAAATGGTTCAGAAGCCATTTCAAATGATTCATCCGAAGATAAATTAAAATCATCAGTTTCTATAAATATTCCCGATGAATCATCTTCATGTAAATATGTTTCAGGGACTTCTGAAGCTTCAATTTCCACACCTGATTCCTCTACAGGCTCATTAGCAGAGTCATTTTGGAAAAAAGCCTCAAGATCGAGATCTTGCTCCAAAGCGTCAGCTTCCAAAACAAACTCTCCGGAAGCGTCCTGCACAGTGTTCTCTTCATGGAGATAGCCGTCATCTTCCATTTGCTGAACTTCAACATCCTCTTCAAAAGATTCTTGAGAGGAAATTGAATCAAAAGAAATTGTTAAGGATTGCAGGTCATCGTCATCATCTATGGTCTGAATTTGATCCAAATCTCCAAAGTCAAAGCTTTCGTCATGTTCTTTCAAATCCTCAGCTTCCAATGCGACTGGAGCAAAGCTGTCTTCCACCTCTATAGATAAGGAATCTGCGGGGGAAGCTAGGAGTTCATCTTCTTCCTGTTCTGCAGATTGTGTCTGAGAGTCATCAGTTACAGGAGGCTGAGAGTCAACCAGTAAAGAATTCAAATCATCCGGCAATTCAAAATCATCAGCGAGCAAATCGTCCTCTGAAGCATCAGAAAGAGCTTCTTCAAGTGTTTCTTCTGCCTCCAGAACAATGGTATCTTCCCCAATAGAAAGGTCGCCAAACAAGTCATCGGAATCAGACAAGTCAATTTCCTCAGGAGCGGACAAATCCAAATCTAATGAAACTTCAGACGCTCCTTCTGAATGGGCTGTGTCAGCAGACAGATATAAATCAAGATCCAAGTCCAGATCTAAATCTAGCGACAAATCGTCTGCTGCAGGTTCTTGCAAGACAGGCTCAGAAAAATCAAGGGTCTCATCACTGTCTGAGAGTTCCAGTTCAGCAACTTCTGCCTGTTCGGTTGAAAAAATGTCACCTGTGAAATCCAAATCCATGTCCAAATCTACGGTAACATCTGAAAGACCATCGGAGGCAGAAGCTTCTTCCGTATATGCAGAAAAATCGGAAGGCTTTTCATCAACATTTATGCCGAGATCATCAAAGTCGAGAGTCAAATCAAGATCAAGGCTGTCTCTCTCAACCGGCGCTTCCATTGCATCTTCTTTGGGCAACGGAGCTGAACACATGTTGCAGAATTTATTTTTCGCATCGTTAAAATAACTGCACTTCGGGCATAACATAAAAGACCTCCGAAAAATCTATTTTTACGCAAACTCTGCTGGACAATTTTGCAAACCTGCGACCTAAATCTTATGAGTAACAGCTTATCAGAAGAGAGTTTATTTGTCTTCTTTTTATTAAATTTAAAGACCGCGATCAGTGATGCGGATTCTTTTGAACTATTTGATAGGCTTTGTACACGGCTTCTTCAGCCATCCTTATATTAGAGATATTTTCCTCGAATTTTTTTCTTCTGAAAAAGAGATCATAGGAATCCACAAACCAATATTTTGGAGGCAAGCTATTCAAAGCCACTGCGCAAGTATCCAAAACACAGTCGTGACAAGGACACATCTCACCGTTTGTAATCAAGTCGCTTACAGCAATAAAAACCATTTCTTCCCATACGTTTTTTATTGCGCTGAAATCATATTTTTTTAAGGGTTCTCTTTCCAGAATACTCATATTTTTTCCTTGAATTTGCAGTCCAAAATCACGACCTGCGCGCTTCTGACTCCATTATAATCGTTTGGCTCAACTTGATAAACTATAGAGCATGTACCATTTGTTTTACGATCGCTTTCCATAAGCTTGCCGAGATTAAAGGCTATTCCGAAAAGAGTTTTTTGCCTGCTTCGCTTGAATTTGAAACGCAAATGAGCCTTTGTATCTCCCACCTTACGCACTTCTGAGAAAGGAGCGTCATAACATACAAAAACAGGAGGCTGATTGCCCATCCCAAATGGAGAAAAAGCCGTCAATTTAGAGAGAAAAGCTTCATTCACTTCAGAGATATCAAGCTTTGCATCTATGAGCCACTCAGATGCGAGATCTTCCTCTGAAATATTCTCTTCGGCATATTCGCCAAGAGATTTTCTCAAAGCTTCTTCCTGATCAAAAGCTACCGTTAAGCCTGCCGCTCCAACGTGCCCGCCAAACTTTTCAATGTGTTGTGCAGAGCTGGACAAAACATCAAGTATATTGATGTTTTTACAACTTCTGGCAGACCCTGTATAACTATCTTTATCGTGCAGAAGAACTACTACAGGCTTGCCAAATTCAATCATAAGTCTCGTTGCAACTATCCCTGTGACTCCTTGGTTAGCAATAGGAGCAGCTACCATGAGAATATTGTTTTTATCTAAATCGTTCTGTTCCAAGAGATATTCTCTGACTTCTCTGTAACATATTTCGCCAAGCCCTTTCCGTTTTGTATTCAGATCAAAAAGTTCTTTAGCCAATGCCTCCGACTCTTTGGCAGAATCGCTCAACAACAAATCCATAGCTATCTTAGCCGTACTTAGTCTACCAGAGGCATTTATCATGGGAGCTATGCCAAAGCCAACATCCTTGCCGACAATCTTTTTTCTGTGCCATCCAAGTTCATTGAAAATACTTATCAATCCAGCTCTGCTAGTTTTGCTTACACAATTGAGACCAAGTTTTGCAAAGACTCTGTTTTCTCCTGTTAAAGGGACCATATCCGCTATAGTGCCAATAGCAAGCAAATCCATCGAATTATTGATACGCTCTCTCAATGCAGGCAAAGCGGATTCAAGAGCTTTCAGATAAACAAAAACTAAAAGTTCCCCAGGATCAGCGATCTTTCCAAGGCCAAACTCAGAAACCACCTTTTGTTTAGATAAGCTCTTAAAGTCAGGAAGTTTTTCTTCAAACAATCTTTCAAGGATTACAACATCGCTATGCTGGCGTTGCTGCAAAGCCGACTCCAAATCAGGCATAATACTTGAAATCGAAGATATCTCTCGCTTCGAAAAGAATAAAAGCCGGTTAGATTCCGAAAAAAGCTCTTCCGAAAGACGCTTAACTCTTTTGAAACCTTCGGCAGGCGAAAATTTAACGGCTGAAAGCTCATTTCCGGTCAAATCAAGCGCTAGAAGATCTTTGCTCATTTCCAGCGACATAGCAGTCTCTACGGCCAAAGCCAGTTTAAAAGCTACTCCCACTCCTGCAAGATCTGTTTGCGGACAACCGGAAGCAGGAAGCTTGGGGTCAAGCAAGGTAACCGCTTCAGGTAAAATCTCGGGCGGTTCATGGTGGTCAGTCACTATTACGTCTATTCCCTTGGAAGCCGCATAAGCTACTTCTTCTGCATTGCTGATGCCGCAATCAACTGTTATGATCAGAGTTATGCCGTCTTTTTCCGCAGCATCTATATAATCATTGTTTAGACCGTAACCGTCTTCAATTACCGGAACGGTGTAATCAACTCTGTCATAGTAAGTTCTGAGCGTTTCAGTCAGAAGAACAGTAGAAGTCACTCCATCAACGTCTCTGTCACCATATACTAATATATTCTCATAGTCATCAAAAGCTTTAAGTATACGTGCTATAGCGGTGTTGATACCATTCATCAAAAATGGAGAAGAAAGATATCTTACCTTGGGACGAAAATATCGTTCAGCTTCTTCAGGATCAGAAACATTTCTAGCAGCAAGCACACGCAAAAGAACCTCCGGCAGCCCGGTAAATCTTATGCCGTCAATCTTTTCATGTGGAATATTTTTGATTGTCCAAATTTTGTTCATGTTAATCTTTTGTTTAATCAATATATAATGGCAAGCTGCTATTTTCCAGAAGAAAGAGTGTTTGATGGAAAAAGTGTCAGAAAATTTCTTTTAAAATAGGAATAGTTCAGTGTAAAAATGCTTTTATCCCGCTCCCTTATTTTCAGGATCAGCATCAATTTCAGAATTATCGTAAATATCTTCCTCGAACTCTAAAAAAGCATCCTGAGAAGCATTCAAGGAAACAGATTCAAGTTCTTCAACAGGCTCAGCATCTTCTATGTCGCTAAAAAATTTATTAACGGGCGAAGCAGCAACATCTGCACCTTTAACATGAACAATATTTGTCACGTCAACTATTTCGTGAGCTCCCAAAGGAATCTTTTCTCCCCTCTTTTTCTTTTCCGCCATTTCTTTGGCTTCCGCAATCAATCTGGCAATAAGCTGATCTTCAGTTTCTTGAAAAGCTCCTATACCTAAACCTCTTAGAAAAGAAGAAAGAGAATATTTTGTCGGAACAGGCTGCATTGCAGCGGAAGCGCCAAGATAGAAGAGAGAATAAAAGAAAATAACCGCTTTATGAGAAAACATTTGAGGATTCAAAAGCAAATAAGCATATAACAACAGAAAAACAGGGGGCACGGTCAAAGCTGAAAAGGTTATTTTCTTGCGGAGATTTGCGTTGACTTCTTTATCAATGGCAAAAACGATGTTTTGCAAACATATAATGCCTAAAATAGCGAAGGAAACAGGAAAAACAAACTTCAGAACATAGAGCAATTTTGGAAATAGATTGAAATGGGAAAGCAAGAAAACCAAAACCCCGGAAAACGCAGAAACTACAGACACGCTCCTTATCCAGCGATAGTATTTTGCAACTATTTGTTTTGAATTTATTGCTATAGCTATGTCATACCATTCTGATTCAATATCATGTTTCAGACGGCTCATAACATAGGCATTAACAGTATCTCCTAGAAGAAAAGGAAGTATTGAGGAAATCAGCAAGAAAGTATCAAATTTTGAAAGGGGCAATTCCAAGCGAACAGTAAAAATAATTAGAAAAACAATTCCTGCCACTGTACTGAAAGTAGCGGAAAATCCAAGACTCATAATTTTTATTAGCTTGCCAAACATTGCAAAATGATAGCACAAGAGTGAGAACTTCACAATTTTTTATCTTGCAATGCCACAACCTATCTGCTATACTTCAGCAACAACGGGGCGTAGCGCAGTTGGCAGCGTGCATGGTTCGGGACCATGAGGTCGCCGGTTCGAGCCCGGCCGCCCCGATTTTTTTATGCCTGAATTTTAGGATTTTGCATTTTAAAAACTCGCTGTTTATAGCTGTTTCATCAGATGCGCTTTTTCAAGTTTTGAGTTTTTTGCCATTTTTCGGACAAGCTCCCCTACTCCCTTGAAGTTTTCGTCACTTATCACTGGCATCGTCGCCCTCTCTGCCCACTAGTCACTGTATTAATCAGGGTAGCCTTCAGGGTTCAGAGTCTGCCAATTCCAAGAATCTTTACACATATCTTCCAAAGTTTTTTCTGCCTTCCATCCCAATTCATTTAAAGCTTTTGAAGGATCAGCATATATTTCTGTTAAATCCCCAGGTCTGCGTCCAACTATTTTAAAGGGTACTGTTTCACCTGTGGTCTTTTCAAATGTTTCAAGCATCTCCATTACTGAAAAACCATGACCTGTTCCAATGTTGTAAGTCACAACCTCATCCGGAGAAAACTTAGCCCTCTTTATAGCAGCCACATGGGCTCTAGCCAAGTCAACCACATGAATATAATCTCTGATACAAGTTCCATCATGCGTAGGGTAATCATTGCCAAAAACGCTCAACTCTTTTATTTGACCTGAAACCGCTTTCATAATAAGAGGCATCAGATTAGTAGGCTTTGTTCTAGAGTCTTCCCCAATATGCCCTGACGGATGAGCTCCAATTGGGTTAAAATAGCGCAGGGAAATGAGTTGAAAGTCTTTGAAAGCACGTTTGAAATCCCTCAAAATGAGTTCAACCATGAACTTGCTTGTTCCATAAGGATTAGTCGTTCCTCCAAGAGGCAAGCCTTCTGTTACTGGTGAAAGAGCATTTTCACCGTAAACAGTGCAAGAGGAACTGAAAAGAAAGTTTTTCACGGAACAACGCTTAATAGCTTCAAGTATGGAAAGAGTTCCTGCCACATTGTTTTTATAATATTCAAGAGGCATTCCTACCGACTCGCCAACAGATTTGAGAGCCGCAAAGTGCATAACAGCTTCTATTTTATTTTCCTCAAGAATCTGTTCCAAATAAGCGGTATCAAGAATATCCCCTTCAAACAGCGGAATATCTTTGCCGGTAATCTTGCGGATTCTGTCTGCAACTGCGGGCTTGCTATTTACAAAATTGTCCAAAATATAAGGCTCAAAACCTTCATTGTACAACTCCACCGCACAATGACTGCCAATAAAGCCTGCACCGCCCGTTAACAAAACTTTCATTTAAATTTCTCCTTAGCTAAAAAAAGGTTCAGACGCCAAAAGCGTCTGAACCTTGGAACTTTACGCTTCTTTGCCCTTGGCCTCCAAAGATTTCCTTATCTGGCAAACTAAACCGAAAACTATAGAAGTTATAACGGCAGGTACAACCCATGGAAAGCCCCATTTCTCAAGAGGCAGACTTTCCACAAAGACCGCCGTCGCCTCAAAGTTTAAGGCCTCTAAGGTAGAAGGGGAAATAATGTCGCTTGTAAAGAACTTCTGTATCAGGCCCTGAGCAGAAGACCAAACCTGTAACAAGCTGACAGTCACAGCGCCTATAACAGCGCCCACATAGTAGCCTGAATTGGGAATAAATTTATCAAAAAGATTCAGTATAATAAAGACTATGGCGATAGGATACATTATTTCCAAAACAGGACCAGCTATTCTGATGATGCTGTCAACTCCGAGAGTTGAAAGGAAAAAGCTGATTATAACTATAATCAATGTTGTAGCCCTATAGCTTATATCATCCGCAAATTTATCGCTGAAATACTTAGCAGCAGTAGCAGTCATACCTATAGCCGTAGTCAGACAAGCTAAAGCAATGGCGGCTGCCAATATATAGGTTCCCAAATTGCCCCACAAAGCATCAGTCAATTTAACCAGCAACTGTGTCCTGGTCAAAGTAGGCGGAAATCTCACAGGATCGCTGCTGGAACAGGCTCCTATATAAGACAACCCTCCATAGGCACAGGCTAAACCAAAACAAGCTACAAGACCTGCCGCAAGGGTAATCAAAAGCATGCTGCGTCCTTTATAGCCTCTTTCAAGAACGCCAGCTATAACTATAGTTGTAAACAAAATGGAGGCCAAAGCGTCCATCGTTTGGTACCCTTCTTTGAAACCCCTCTGGAAATTGGTCGCATTCGCGAACTTAAGATCGGCTGCTGCAGTTGGACTTCCCGCAACTTTCTGCTCATAAGGCATAGGCTTTCCTACCGGAGCCACAATTCCTCGGCCTATCAAGAGAGCTAAAATTATTATCAAAGCAGGTGTCAGAACAGCGCCTAATTGATCTATTATTTTCCCTGGATTTAAAACAAAAAGAGTAACTATTGCAAAATAAATAAAGGAAGTCAAATAAAGCAAGAATGGGGAAGAAGGTCTTTTGGCAGCAGTTGCTGCAGTTGCTGCAGTTGCTGCTGTTTCAACAGCTTCATGCGTTTCGCCAAGCTCGGCAAGTTTCAGTCCCTTCTTATGAGCAGCTCTTGCCTTCTCTGTCAGTTCATATGGCTGCTGAGCACTCTTTTCCGTTTTCCAAGCTTCTATCTTGGCTTTTTTTGAAACCGCCATTTTTTCTACTACCGGAGCAATGCCTATTTCATAAGTAGTTGCAGCTGTTCTGGGAATCGCGGAGAGAGGTCCTATAATCAAGATTATGGTAGAAATAAAAATAGTATTGACTATTGTAGGCATACCTCTGGTAAATTTATCCAAATTGCCTTCTCTGAAAGTTACTGCAAGCACTCCCAAAACAGGCAACCCAACCCCTGTAACTAAAAATCCTATCAGAGCCAACCACCACTTAGATACTGCTATTTGCCCCAGCGTAGGCGGAAAAATCAGATTTCCTGCACCTAAGAACATAGAAAAGAGAGCAAATCCCAAGACTATTACGTCAGTAAATTTTTTCATATATCCTCATTCCTTGTATTTTTTCTACAAAAAGATTTTATCATAATCTTTGCCAAGATCAACTCATGTAAATATTAAAATGATTTTCTTGTTTCACATGAAACAAGATAAAAAAAACGAAAAAAATACATCATCAAAATAATTTTTATTATGTAAACAACTTTTAATATCTTAAAGCAGTTGTCTGTCCAAAAATTGAGTTGAAAAGTATTTGACTACCCTCTACCCCCTACGCCCTACTCCCTCTAGTGCGATTGTTGCATCAAATAACCATGAATAATTTGTTGTCTTGCTTGTCATTGAATAGAGAAGTATTGGCTGCAACAAAGCACTAGCCTTGGCAATGAGGCAGAAGAGGCGTTGCAAGCATTTGTCGGATGTTCTCTTCATCTTGGAAAAGCTGTTCTTTTAAAGCTTCTTCGGATGGAAATTTAACCTCGTCACGTATTTTATTGATAAATCTGACTTTGATGACTTTTCCGTATAAGTCTCCGGAAAAGTCAAAGAGGTGAACCTCAAGAAGTTTAACTTTACCGTTAAAAGTAGGTCGCATGCCCAGATTAGCTGCAGACGCATATTTTTTCCCGGCAACTTCTGCAACTGCAGAATAAACACCGTTGGCAGGCAATACAAGATGTGAATCTTCAACTGAAATGTTGGCGGTGGGATAACCCAAACGTCTCGCAATACGATTGCCGCTTATAACTTTGCCCTCAAAGCTAATTTTACGTCCGAGCATAAACTCAACGCATGGAAAATCGCCTCTATGAATCTTTCTGCGAATTAATGTAGAAGAAATCTGCATTTCTCTATACTCATAGGGTTCCATAATAAAACATTCACAACCTGCTATTTTGAGGGCTTCTGAAAGATATTCCGCTCCTTTGGTTCTGCCTGAGCCAAATCTAAAGTTAAAACCCACAAAAACAGCTTTAGCAGCAAGTTTTTTGAGAAGTACTTCCTGTATAAAATATTCAGCGCTTTTGGAAGCAAAATCTCTATCAAAGGTTCTGTATACTATTCTTTTTGCACCAGCTTCTTCAAGCAACCTCAACTTTTCAGAAAAATCAGTTATATAGCCAGGAAAGGTCTCAGGAGAAAGCATTTCTCGCGGCGAATTCGAATAAGTAAAAACTCCTGGCACAAAAGAGTTGTCCTGAGCATATTCCGCCATACGGCGAATCAATTCCTTATGGCCTATATGTACTCCGTCAAAAACTCCAATAGCATAAACTGCTGGCATTAAAGGTTCAGGCAAAGCACAAAGTTCGTGTATTTCGCAGTTAGTTGCCAGCATTAAACACCTTTACAGGTTTAAAACACGACAAAGTTCCGTCAGAAGAAGACTCCGAAGTAATCTCATAAACCGCAATAAGGTCTCCGTCTTTACTGAGAACATCTGTATAAGGAGAATCTTTTTCACCTGGTTTCACAGAAAGAATATCGGATAAGAAAATTTTTCTTCCATTTGAAACATTTCTCTCACCATCCTCTGTTACTATAAGTTTAGGAAAACCAGTAAGCTCCTTATCTTGTATAAAAGAAGGTGTTAAAGCAAAGTTTTCAGTGTTTTCCAAGATTTCCATGCTTATAGCCATATCTTCTGACCAGCGCCCCACCCTCTCGCGTCTAAGAAAAGAGAGATGCCCGCCAAATCCCAGATTTGCTGCTAAATCATGAGCCAAGGATCTTATATAAGTCCCCCTTGAACAGGAGACTCGCATACGAAGCTTGCGTTCTCCGTTCTCGACAAAATCTTCTAAGCATTCCAAAGACTCCACATGCACTTCTCTGGGAGGTATTGTTACTTCTTTGCCTTTTCTGGCAAGCTTGTAAGCAGGCTGACCTTTTATTTTGACTGCCGAAAAATCTGGCGGTGTCTGTTTAATAGTTCCTGTGAAAGCCTTAACGGCTTTTTCAAGTTCTTCAGGAGTGAAATCAATCTCGCCTTCAAAACGGCTGACTACTGTGCCCTCAGCATCATAAGTGTCGGTAGTTGCACCCAAAGTGACTACAAAACTGTAGGTTTTATCCATTTCTTCAGGCTCAATAAGACTTAAAAGCTTCAGAGCCTTCTCGGTAAAAACCAGCAAAACACCTGTTGCCATAGGATCCAATGTTCCCGAATGGCCACATTTGACCTTAAACTTTCTTCGGATCTTCGCAATCACATCATGAGAAGTCCAGCCTTTTGGCTTGTCTACAACAAGCAGTCCGCTAACTTCTCCCTGAGTTACCTTCATATTCCTTCAATGCCTCGCAACAAGCAGCTATAACATCTTTGGTTACACTTTCAACACTGCCTTCAGCTGTGGCGCCTGCTGCCAAGACATGGCCGCCGCCGGAATACTTTTTAGCGATTTGCATAACATTTATATTGCCGGTTGACCTAAAGCTGATCTTGACTTTGCCGCCTTCCACTTCCTTGAAAAGCAAAGCAACTTCAACTCCCTTGCAATTGGTATAATTGCGTATTGCTCCGTCTGCTTCGGCTTCATTAGCATTGAGCTTTTCAAAATCTTCAAGCTTCAAATAACTGTGTATTATTTTGCCATCATTTTCAAGGCGGCATCTGGACATCGAAAGTCCGTGAAGCATGACACGCTGATAGTTGGTAGAATCGTAAACTTTTTTGTAAATTTCATCAGTATCCAAGTCAAAATCTTCAATAAGCTTGCCTGTAATATGATGAGCTGCAGGAGTCGTGCTTTTATGCCTAAAGTTGCCAGTATCTGTGACAATTCCGACGTAAAGAGCTTCAGCCGCAGCTTTAGACATAGGCTTGCCCGTTGCTCTCAAAACGTGATAAAGAATTTCACAGGTTGAAGAAGCCTTCTCGTCAAGAATATTCAAGTCAGCTAAGCCTTTAACTTTTACGTGATGATCCAGATGTATTGTCTTGGCCGCACGTTCAAAAAAGCGAACTCTGTCCCCCATTCTGGAGGCATCAGTGGTTTCCATTAAAAAACCCAGATCAAAAGTTTTACCTTCGGGGAGATGATCGACGCAGTATTCTGAACCGTCCAGCCAAGATATCTGCTCAGGTATAGGATCAAAGTTCAAGCAAAGACATTCTTTGTCGTTTTCTTCACAGAAATGCCAAAGAGCAAGTTGAGAACCCAAAGCGTCACCATCAGCAAATGGATGTGCAATGGCAAAAACAGTTTTCGCTTTATTCAGCTCTTCAGCTGCTTGTTTAATAAGTTCTTCAAATTCCGCAGGGATTAATGGCATTGGCATGTGGTGTGTCCTATTCTGTTGCTGTATATAAAATTAGTTGTTGATTTTTTTGAGAAGCTCCAATATATGATCACCCCTCTTGACAGAGGAATCATAGAAAAAGGCAAGCTCGGGTATCACTCGTAAATCAAGCTTTTTCTTCAGCTCACGCCTCATGAAGCCTTTTGCCGAATCAAGGCCTTTTTGTATCTCGTCACACTGTTCAGATTCGCCCAGAAAGCTGTAATAAACTTTAGCAAAACTGAAATCCGGGCTTATCTCAATGTTTACAATGTGAACATTTTTAATACGAGGATCTTGCAACCTTCTTTGGATAATCTCAGATAGATCGCGCATTATGAGAGCCGATACTCGTTCCTGTCTTCTGGTCATATCTCTATGCTCAAATGGTTCTTTCTACTTCTTTGAGTTTAAAGAATTCCAGAACGTCGCCTTCTTTCACATCGTTGAAGTTCTGCACACTAATGCCGCATTCGTAACCGCTGTTCACTTCTCTAACGTCATCTTTGAAGCGTTTCAAAGAACCTAATTTGCCAGCGTAAACTTCTATTCCGTCGCGCATAACTCTGACAGAAGCCTGTCGGTTTACAATTCCATGGAGAACATAGGAACCGCATATAGAACCAACGCCAGAAACTTTATAGACTTTTCTGACTTCAGCGCTGCCAATGACTTCTTCTTCATAAACAGGCTCATACAAGCCTTTAAGAGCCATTTTCACAGCATCCACTATGTCATAAATAATTCTGAAGGTTTTTATTTCAACGCCTTCAGCTTTTGCAAGTTCCATGACATGCGGCATTACTCTAACGTGGAAACCAACTATAATCGCATTGCTGGCAGAAGCCAAGTTCACGTCTGTTTCTACGACGGGACCAACAGCCGAGTGAATAACATTGACTTTCACTTCGTCGTTACCAAGACCTTCCAAGGAGTCTCTGATCGCTCCGGCCGAACCCTGGACGTCAGCTTTAATAATAATATTAAGCTCTTTAGCTTCGCCCTCTGTGACACGTTTGAACAAATCAGCAAGTTTGATCTTGTTATCACGAGCCAAACGTTCTTCTCTGTCTCTCTGCTGTCGAAGTTCGCCCACGTATCTAGCAAATTTAGCGCTTTCCACTACAGCCATTTGATCGCCGACTCGCGGAACATCGTTCAAACCCATAACTTTAATGGGCATAGCGGGACCAGCTTCTTTCACCCTTTTGCCCGCATCGTTGATAAGAGCTTTGACTCTGCCAAAAGAGGTGCCACAGATGATATCATCACCCTTGCGTATAGTGCCATTTCGTACGAGAACAGTAGCTGTAGCTCCCATGCCATGTTCTAATCTGGCTTCTATAACCACGCCTGTTGCGTGTTTTTTAGGATTAGCTTTCAGCTCAAGCATCTCAGCTTGCAAAAGCACCATTTCAAGCAAATCATCAATACCCGTGCCTTTTTTAGCGGATATCGGAACCATAGTCACTTGACCGCCCCACTCTTCCGCAATCAAGTTATGTTGCATCAGCTGCTGTTTAACTCTGTCCACATTGGCTTCTGGCTTATCAATCTTGTTTATAGCCACTATTATATGCACATTCGCCGCTTGCGCGTGGTGAATAGCTTCAACCGTCTGAGGCTGAACGCCGTCATCAGCAGCCACAATCAAAATAGCCAAGTCGGTTACCATGGCTCCTTGAGCTCTCATGGCAGTAAAAGCTTCGTGACCGGGCGTGTCTATGAATGTTATAACTCCGCCTGAAGGAACCTTTACTTGATATGCACCTATATGCTGAGTTATTCCGCCTGCTTCGCCTGCTGCCACATGGGCTTTTCTGATATAGTCAATCAGAGAAGTTTTGCCATGGTCAACGTGTCCCATAACAGTCACAACCGGAGGTCTTGGAACCAATTCATCCTCAGCATCTGGCGCCTCATCGGGTTCCTCTTCAAATACACTTTCTCTGAAAACGATATCTTTGCCGAATTCTGCTCCGACCAGTTGAATATTGTCTTTATCGAGGCGCTGGTTCAAACTTGCAACTATTCCCATTGAAAAGAGCTTTTTAACTACTACAACAGGTTCAACATCCAAATATTTTGCAAGCTCGGTAACAGTCAGATTTGGAGGAATCTGTAATCTCTGATAATCAGACACTTCAGTTTCTTCTGACTTATGCTTATAATGCGTAAGAGTCTCTTCTTTTTGACGCTCTTCTTCTTGGAGTTCAGCCTGAACTTTTTTAGAAAAAGGTGCTCTGCGAGCTTTGCCCTTGGGAGGTTTCTTTTTGCCTTGAACTTTTTCAGCTTTTTTTCCGCCAGTGGTGTTTATAATAGTAATACCATCGGCTGACTCAAGCTCGTCATCATCAGAATCGTGTCTGTATGAAGCTGATGACTTATACGGTTTCTCGGTCTTCTTCTCGCCCTTGAGTGACTTTTTGGAGGGTTTCTGCGGAGGATCCTCAGGTTGGATGGAAACCTCAGGAGCCTTCTTTTCAGGGACTGGTTCTTCTTGTTTGTCTTTCATATGCGGTGAATCACTTATAACTTCTTTTTTTGATACTGACTTCGGACTTGCATCAGGCTTTTTTGATGAAGCAAATCTTTTTTCAAGAAGCTTCAACATATCATCTTTAAGAGTAGCCAATGCGTTAGTTTTACCTTTATAACCAAGTTCCAGGAGAAGGTCTACCAACTCCGAAGAACTCATTTTAAATTTTTTTGCTGCTTCGTATATTCTAATACCCATCCATTATCTCCATTCAGTCGTTGTCAGTGTTTTAATCTTCTTTATCTGAATCTGCACCCACATCAGGCAGTTCCTGTTGAGCTATGTCTTGTTCTGTTTTAATATCTATTTTAATTCCAGTCAGTTTGGAAGCGAGTTTAACATTCTGTCCTTCTTTGCCTATTGCCAAAGACAATTGGTTTTGCGGAACAATCGCCAAAGCAGTCCTGTTTTCTTCATCTACTCTTACTTCTTTTACTTTGGCTGGACTAAGAGCATTCATTACATATTCGACAAGATTATCGCTGTATTTGACTATATCAATCTTTTCACCGTTAAGCTCATCAACCACAGTTTTAATTCTGCTGCCTTTGAGTCCAACACAAGCACCCAAAGGATCTATTCTATCATCTTCCGTATAAACAGAAAGTTTAACTCTTAAGCCAGGCTCTCTTGAAGAGGCTTTTATTTCTACTGTCCCATCAGCTATCTCAGGAACAGCTTGAGAGAAAAGAAGTTCCACAAACTTGGAAGAATTGCGCGTCAGAATGATTTGCGGTCCCTTTGGAGTCACTTTTACATCCTGAATGCAGCTTTTAATTCTGTCGTTTGTCCTAAAGAATTCTCCAGGAATCTGATCTTTATTCTGAAGCACAGCTATAGCCTTATCAAACTCTACATATACATTTCCGCGATCAACATGCTGAACCTTGCCAGTAACCAGCTCTCCAACACGTTTTCGATATTCTTCGGAAACTCTGTCACGCTCCACTTCACGCAATTTCTGACTGACAACTTGCCTGGTCGTTTGTGCGGCAATTCGGCCAAAAGAAGGAGGAGTGATGTTTTTTTCAATTATGTTGCCAACTTTTGCACCATCAGCAAGCTTTTGTGCCTGAGTCAGAGAGTATTCCGAGTTAGGATCTTCAAAAGCTTCGTCTTCTACGACTGTCTTTCGTGAGTAGACCTTAAACTCTCCGTTTTTCTCATCCAGAGAAACTCTGACTACTTCGTCAGAATCAAAATTTCTTTTATATGCAACTGCAAGCGCTTCTTCAATCGCTTGAATTAAAACTTCTACCGGAATAGACTTCTCGTCTGTAAGTTCGCGCAATGCCTCTCTAATATCTACTTTCATGTTCGACTACCCCTTTTTCCCTTTCTTTTTCGGCTTAGCGGGAAACTCAAATACCGCTCTAGCCTCCAACACATCGCCTAATTCGAATTCTCGCAACCCCTTTTCAGTGCTGACTACTATTTTTTCGGGTGAAAACTGCTGAAGCCTGGCTTGAAAAACCTCTTTCTTTTTCTTGGCTTTGTCATATAGGCGCCATTTCACCAGCTTTCCCACATGCCTCTCGTAGTCGACCTGTCGTTTGAAAAGACGTTCAATTCCCGGCGAAGAGACCTCCAAGGTATAAGCCCTGTGTATGAGATCGTTTTGATCCAGGTAATCGCTCAAAGTTCGTGAAACCGTCTCACAATCCCTGATGGTTATGCCATCGGGAGAGTCAATATACACCGTGAGAACCATTTGGCGGTTCATCTGCCTGAAAGCCACATCGTAAACCTCGTAAGGGGTTTTCTCTTCCACCAAGCGCCAGACAACATCAATGACTTGCTGTGTCAGCTCTTCCATCAAGACTGCCCCCTTTCGCAAATTTACAGAAAGCCGCATAAAGCGGCTCTTTTCAAGCTTGTCATCTGCCTTTGCAGGCAATGTTCGCAAGGAAACATACAACTGCAAGGCGACAATTCAAACCGACGACAATATTATCACACTTTAAATATTAATGCAAGAAAGCGAGGGGTGATTGTACAACCTCAAAGAGGGCAATAATAATCTCTGAACCTCTTAGCATCGACCGGAACCGTAGAAGCAAGTTCCGCCGCTTTTTCCGAAAGCATGATGTAACCTGGCTGCAGCTCATGCAAAGTGCAGAGAACGTCGGGAATGGGGTTATCTTCTATTTTGAAGTCTCCGTCTTTGAAAACAAACCACTCACGGCCGTCAAAACACGCATAAAAAACTTGTCCTTTGCGAGTAACTCTGTACAGAACAGGTTTTTGAAAACTGAAAACAGCATAATCAGCTGCCGAATAGGCTCTATTAAGCAAGTAATGAGGGGGCAAAGGCAAACCTATAAATGAGTACAGATTCATATTGCTTATGTCGTCTTTATGAAGAACGACTCTTTCATTTCTGAGAAGCTTGCCTCCATAAATTTCATGAGTGCTGGAGTAGGCATAAGTGCGATCGGGCTTAGCGCCTATATGAGCCATGGCATCTTCAACCTGTTGATGATCAGAATAAATGATTAAAGAAGAACACTCACGCTTTTTCGCCTCTTCTTTCAAACCATTGAGCATAATACGCGTGACTTGAGGATAACGATAATCAGTGTGAATTCTGAAGTTGAAAACTGCTCCTTCTGAATTAGGGTTTTTAATTAGATCCGCATGTGCGAAAACTATGCCTTTGTAAGATACTATCCAAGTGCTGCCCGGAGTATCTGTTACAATTTTGCTGTGCATTTGGCAGGTGACTGCTGAGTCAAACCATGAACCCTCAAGAGCTTCAGCCGAATAATGCATATCAGTGATAGCTTCAGGATCTTCCTCGTAGAAAAACTTTCTGAACTCTAGCATTTTAAATATATAATCCATAGTCTGTCCACTCCTTCCGACAGGTTACCATTCACTAAAGTTTTTTGCATCTTTTTCTCTCAGCACTCCTTTAATTTTTCTCATTTTTACAAAATTATTGCCGATACATCACCTATATAGAAAAATTGTGTTCAGGAGGCGACAGATGAAAAAGCTTATTTGTTTACTACTCTCGCTTTTGGCTGTCAATCCGGTTTTTGCCCTTTCATTCTCATCAGGCGGCGAATACAAGGATGAAGGCATGAAGCTTTACATATCTGGAACAATCAAGTTGCAAGAGGGAGATCTTTCAACAGCTCTTGCAGATTTATCCAAATCGGTAAAGCTGAGGCCGGACATGGCAGAAGCCTTCCATAATCTCGGTTTTGCCTATGAAAAATCAGGCGATTATAAAAATGCTATAAGAGCTTATGAAAGAGCTTTACACTTAAAGCCCTCTTACCCGTCAGCTTTAAACAATTTAGGCTTCATACTCGCATCAACAGGCAGCGATGTCGCTCAAGGCATAATGCTTTGCCAAAAGGCAGTAGAGCTAAATCCTAAATCAGCTGCTTTCAGAGACTCTCTAGGCTGGGCTCTCTACAAGGGCAACCGCAACCAAGAAGCAGCCTTTCAATTTCAGCATGCCCTCAGACTGGATCCGACCTTTGGGAAATCCTATTTCAATCTCGGTCTGATGGAATACATGAATAAAAATTATTCGGCTGCCATAAACTATTTCCAGCAGGCTATCAAACACGACCCTGAACACGCGAAATCTTATATTTCTCTAGCCGACTCCATGGAAAAAACAGGAAACCTCTCGCAGGCTCTCCATTATTACAGACAAGCAGATGTTAAAACTCCGGCTTCCGACCCGATCAAACGCCACTTGGAAACCAAGGTAAAACAGCTTTCGAGAGATTCTAAACAACAGTATTTCACAGCTTTGAATCAAAATGTAAAGAAAGGTTATGGAAGCGCCAAAATGCAAAGTTTCATAAACAAAAGGAACAGCACAAAAACCCCTTCCAACACCAGCTTTACTCCAGTCAATATAGCAAGTTACAACATGCAGAATTCTTCAGCCAATGCTGCCAACCAAGCCCTTGCAAACAAACAAGCCATAGCCGCCAGAAACGCTAAAGATACAAATAAGATAGCACGCTCATACGACTATACCTCCACCTATGTTAACACTCCTTCTCAAATAAGCATCAGCCAAGAAAGAGAACTCGAAAGAAAGTATTCGCTCGCCAAATCTTACTTGGACAGAGGTTTGGTCAATGACGCAGCAAATGAACTCAACTTTATACTGAATATGGCTCCGGAAACCTCTATGGTCGGAAGACAGTCCAGAACCTTGATGCTCAGAGTTAAAAAAATTCTGGAACAAAAACAAGAAGAAAAAGCTTCCAAGCACTTGGATTTGGGCAAAGACTTTTTCAGATCCGGCCAGTATCAACTAGCTGAAATGGAATACAATAAAGCCCTTGCCAAGGATCCAGAAAATGCTGAAATTTACAAAGATTTGGCTTTGCTCAACTACAATCGCGGCAGCTTTGACGCAGCTTATGAACACACAAAAAGAGCCATAGCTCTGGATCGGACACAAAAAGAAGCTTATGTGGTACTCGCTTCTCTATACGCACAAAAAGGCAGAAATGAAGAAGCTGTTCAAGCTTTAAGAAGAGTCAAAGAAGTCTCCAAAAACAAAGATGCGGTTGACGAACTGGCCGAGCGAATGCTTTCTTCACTTTCTGTCTCTGCAGGTTATTAAAATGAAAAGTTTCATTAAAGATAATATTCTGATCGCATTTTCAGAAGCCTCAGACGAAGATCTTTCATTCTTCGCCTTTTCCGAAGAAGAAGCTTTGAAAGCTTGGAACAGGCTTGAAATAACAAAAAAATATAATCTGAGCCTCCCGAAGTTTACTTTCCAGGAACATGGCAAAAGCGTTCTGAAAATCACTGATCCAAGCATAGATGTATCAGCAATCAGAGCAGATGCTCTATCAACTGACCTTCCAATGACAACCGTCGGAGTTTTCACAGCAGACTGCATCCCCTTGATTTTAACTTCCAATCAAGCTGCGGCAGCTGCTCATTCAGGCTGGAGAGGCCTAAAGCTGAACATAGCTGGAGCAACCATCAAAAGCATGAAAAAAGATTTTGCCGCAGAACCAAGACAACTGAAAGCTTACATAGGCCCCTGCATCCAACAATGTTGCTACGAGGTTGGAAAAGAGCTCTTGGATTCTTTTATTGAGGCGGATCCGTCTTACTCCAACTTTTTTAAAGCTTCAAAGTCGGCAGACAATAAATACTACTTGGATACCCAAGGCATTGCCAAAAAGCAGCTCTTAGAAAGTGGAATTCCCTTAGAAAACATAACAATTCTGGACAAATGCACTTGCTGTTCAAAAGACCCTGAAACTGGCAATTACAATTACTTTTCTTACAGACGCGAAAAAGAACGACGCAAAAGCATGTTCTCTTTCGCCGTCAAGCTCAAATAAAAATTAATCTTTTTTTCGTAAATGACGATGTTGTTTAGTAAAAGCAATCCTAAATAAGGAGAAAACCTCATGCCAAAAAAATTTAAAAGCAGCCTCAAGGCGAAGCGACTTCTGTCTCTTCTCTTGATTCTGTCCGTTGTAAGCCTTTTTGGATGCACAACGGGAACAAAGAAGGACGCAGGTCTAACCGACTTTGAAGCCCCTAACATCCCCCTCAATGTAATAGGCACGGGAAAAGAAGGCGCCTGTTTTATAACATGGAGTGCCAACACTGAAGCCGACTTGGTTGGCTACAAGGTTTATCGCTCTACAAACTCAGGCGGTCCATTCGTTCTGATAGCCACTGTTTCTTCAATGGCAGCTCCGAACTATTATGACGATAATCAGGGTAACAAACTGGTAAACGATCAGTATTACTACTACAAAATAGCTGCCTTTGATACTCAGGGCAAAGAATCTGACATAGCTAAAACCAACGCTATTCAAGTAAAAGCCGGACTTCCCTCCGAAGAGAAACCTCCCAGAGTAGTAAACCTCAAAGCCAGAGCTTCCACTGAAGCAGTATATATAGCTTGGGACAAAATCACTTCAGGAAAAATCAGAGGCTACAATATATACAGAGGTCTTAGCGCAACAGCTGGCGGAGTTACTTGGATAGCTTCTGTTCCTCAGCATTCACCAGCTTACTTGGACGTTTCCGTCAGCAAATCCTCTGCTGAAAACTACACATATGTCATAAGATCTTTCAACGATACCTTCGGCGAAAGTGAAAACTCTGATCCCGTTCAAGTCAGTATCAAATCGGGCGATGACACAATTCCCTCACCTCCATTTAATCTCAAACTCACCAACGACGTAGACCCTGTTCTCACATGGAGCAAACCTCTGAACAACGAAGACGGCTCCCTAATTTTCTCCGGAGAATTTGCCACAAAAGACTTGGCAGCCTATCTTATCTTCAGAGCTAATTCCAGCGACGGTCTGTTTAACCTCATAGGCATTGTTGAAGACAATGGTCCGGCAAATATGACCCAGAGCTTCAAAGATATAAATGGAAGCACCTATAACCTTTATGCTGTCAGAGCTTTGGACACAAACGGAAACGTCAGCAAACTCAGCTCTGTAACCACTATGGCTTCCGACGTTAACATTCCATCTGTTCCCATGAACGTTAAAGCTTGGTCTTCCAGTGCTACAGAATCAGGCATTAAACTTGCCTGGAACTCTGCCAGCAACGCTGCAAGCTATAATATCTACTTTTCCACCGTGAAAGACGGCGGTTATACTCTATACGCAACCGGCATGCCTCATCTCAGCGAAAGCTCTTCGTATGTCTTGACCTCTTACCCTTCAAACTTTAATCAAGACCCATCGAAAAAAGGACAAAAATTTGAGTTCGGTCTGCCATACTTCTTCAAGGTTTCAGCCGTCAGCTCATCAGGCAAAGAAAGCGAACTCAGCACTGCCGTAAGCGCTTATCCAGGCGGCGCCTATGTGGCCATGCTGGAAGGCGAAGCCACCAACTGGGAATTTGAACCTGCTGTAAATGACAATGCTCAGCATGTATTCTTGGCCTACAACTCAAATGAATACCCGAACATAGATTACTACTCAGGTTCAGGCAGCATTCTCCTTGTTCCCACATCTGCAGGCGAAAATGGAGACAGATACAGATTTGGAACAGGCACCTTCTTAAGCTCCTCCTACTTCCGACTCCCCTCTCCTCCTAATAGCGGCGGAGTCTACAGATATAACGTTTACGCATACTACTATCCTCATACTACCAGCGGAACATGGCGCTGCCAAATCAGAGAAGACGGAATTCTTTCCAACGCTCTTCTCCAAAGAGATATCCCTGCTCACAGCAACATTAACAAAGGCAGAACAGTTCTCAATCTTGGGCAGATTCAAATACGCAACGGAGTCAAAGGCATAGACATAGATCTTACAGCTCTTGCAGCAGGAACAGGCGGACACTGCACCCTCTTCTTGGATGCGCTGGTATTCGTGAGAGTTCAATAAGACAAGAGATTTTCCCAAAAGGGATTGCTTAATAAAAAGACCCCAGACAATTGTCTGGGGTCTTTTTATTATCCTTATAGACTTCCAGAAAGCATCAGCTTCCAAAAATTTTGGGAATTAAATAGAATGCCAAAAAATAGATTATAACTACCAAGAGAGTTAACAAATTAAAGTATTTGTCTATATAAACTTTAACTTTTTCTCCGAAAATCTTAAGCAATATAGCTACCAAATAGAAACGGCCTCCCCTGCCGAAAATCGAAGCCACTACAAAAGGAATCAAAGAAACCTTCGCAACCCCCCCAGCTATACTAAAAACCTTATATGGAATAGGTGTAAAAGCCGCCGTAAAAACTATTGCGACCGAATGAGTTTCATATTTTTCTGCAACCTGCTGAAAGACTTCTGGCGTAAATCCAGGAATATACTTGAAAAAGTAAACGCCGACAATTTGCCAAGCCCAATGCCCTATCGCATAACCGAATAAGGCTCCCAAAACAGAACCTGCAGTACAAACTGTGGCATAGGACAAAGCATATGCTGGCTTAGCTAAAGCCATGGCAATAAGAAGCACATCGGGTGGAATAGGAAAAAAACTGGATTCTACAAAGGCAATCAAGAAAAGAGCCAAAACAGCCCATTTTGTTTCAGACCAAGCTAAAACCCAATCATATAATTTTTTAATATATTTCATCTGTTTTTCTTTAAGAATGAAAGACGGCTGCCTTAATTATTGCAGCCGTCCAAGAAGTTCATGTTACATACAGGTTATTTTTTTGCCGTTCTGGCAGGTTTAGACGGAGCTTCAACTTCCACTTCATCATCATCAGATGCCGAGGCAGACGTTATAGTAGCAGCACCCATTCCCATGGCTTCCTTGAATTTCATCGCAACTTCCGCAAATATGTCAGGATTTTCCTCAAAAAATCTTCTGGCATTATCTTTGCCCTGACCTATTCTGATGTCGCCATAAGAATACCATGAGCCAGCCTTTTCAATAATCTTGGCTTCCGATGCCAAGTCAACCAGTTCTGATTCAGCTGATATGCCTTTTCCAAAAAGCATATCGAACTTCGCTGTCTTGAAGGGGGGAGCTACTTTGTTCTTCTTTACCTTGACCTCAGTAACGTGCCCTACTATTCCATCGCCTTCTTTGATAGCATCTTTGCGCCTGATATCCAATCTGACGGAAGAGAAAAACTTGAGCGCCCTGCCGCCTGGCGTGGTTTCAGGATTACCATACACTACACCGATTTTTTCACGGATCTGGTTAATGAAAATACAAACACACTTAGAGCGGCCGACAACCGGAGTAAGCTTTCTCATAGCCTGTGACATAAGTCTGGCTTGCATGCCGACTGTAGCCGCACCCATTTCGCCTTCTATCTCGGCTTTGCTTGTAAGAGCAGCAACAGAGTCGACCACTATAATATCTATAGCGTTGCTTCTAACAAGCATTTCAACTATTTCAAGTGCTTCTTCTCCGCTATCCGGCTGCGAAACAAGCAAACTGTCAACATCTACTCCCAGTTTTTTGGCATATTCAGGATCAAGCGCATGCTCCACGTCAATAAAAGCAGCTTGTCCGCCAAGTTTTTGAGCTTGAGCTACCGCATGCAATGTCAAAGTGGTTTTTCCCGAAGATTCAGGGCCGTATATTTCCACAATTCTGCCGCGCGGCAAGCCGCCAACTCCAAGAGCGTAGTCAAGACTGATACTGCCAGTCGGTATAGCTTCGACCTGCAAATGTTTCGAACTGCCCAACAGCATTATAGAACCCTTGCCAAATTGCTTTTCAATACCTGCAATTGCGGTTTCCAGAGATTTACGTTTTTCGTCGTCAGATGGCTGTGATGGTGAGGTTTGAGATGTTTTCTTAAGGTTTGCCAATTTGTTGCTCCTTAGCATTTTTTTTCTGGCTGAAGGATAGCACAATTCATCTGCTACACACAAGAGCGAAAACTCCGAAGCCTAAAATCCAATCTCAAGATAATACAAAAGCTTGATTTTGCGATTGAAGACTGATAATATAACCAACCGTGACGCATGCACCCGTAGCTCAGTTGGATAGAGCACAGGATTCCTAATCCTGGAGTCGCAAGTTCGAATCTTGCCGGGTGCGTTTTATAAAACCGCTAACTCATCCGAGAAATTAACACTTAAGAGGACTTAACAGCATGTCAAAAAAATCTCCGACTTTCATGTCTATGGCATGGATGAATCAAAATGGTCAACTAATCATTTGGACTATCACTATACTTTTCATCCTCTCCCTTTTTGCAGTTGGATTCGGAAGCCTCCTGGAAATGCGCAACCACGATAAAAAACAACAAGAGTATATGCAGCGCATGGAAGCTGAACATCAAAAAGAAACATCTATTCCTGAATCGCTAAAAGCCATTGAAAATGAGCCTGTAGCAGAATTCACATACAAAGGCGACAAGGCAGCCTATAAAACTGTGCTGACTGTTAAGCAATTTTGGAACAATTTCAAACAAACCGAATATTACGACACATTTAGAGCAAAATATACTGATGAAATGGCTTTTTATGAGCCTTTCATGAAAGACCAGATGCTTAACGAAATGACCGCACCCGTTCTCCTGCATCTTTATGCCAAAGACGCTGGCTTGGAAGAACAAGCTAACTTGATGACTGAAGCAAATTTCTTGCAGGTTTCCAGAGAACATGTAGAACGCGAAGCCAAGAACAAGAAACTAAGCCTGCAGGACTATCTTGCATCATTCAGAGACAGCATTTTTGTTTCAAACGTTATGAATCTGGCTACTTCCCAAACATTGCAAGAAAATGCTTCCGAAGAAGAGCTGAAGAACTATTATGAAAAAAACAAAGGCTTCTTCAAAGATACCGGCAAGCTTTCTATGAATCACCTGCTCGTAGCCCCGAAAGACTTTGATGGCAGAACAAATATAGACAACAAGTCTATTCGCTCATATTACGAGTCACACAAGAATGAACTTATGTCATCTAACAGAGTGCAAGTTTCACATATCCTTATAGACGCCGCTAACCCGCTCTATATACAAGGTATGCCTGTGAACGAAACTGAAGCTGAAGCAAGATATCAAATGCACCAAGAAGCCTACAAACAGCCAGAAAAAGTCAGAGCATCTCACATACTTATCAAGCCTAAAAATACATTCTCTGCTAATATTCAAGACTCATCTATTTCAATTTCTAACTTCTCTATTGAAACTGATAGCGAAAACGCAAAAACGAAAAAAGCTGTTTTCTACGTAGATCTTGAAAATATGTCCCCTGACACCATCTACGATTACGATGACTTTACAATAGTCACTAACAAACAAAACAAAATAGTTGCAACTCCAGCGGCCGCCGAATCTATTACCAATAACCTGCAACTGCCAATCGATGCAGCAGAAAGCGTTTCAGCATCAGGATATGTGGCTTTTTATCTGCCTGAATCAGAAATGCCTGAAACTTTCATACTCAAATCCAAAGATGCTGAAAATGACGACTGGTCTCTAACAATCGCCAACGCTTTTGATATTGAAAAAGCCTTTGCTGCTGCCAAAACAGAAATTGAGAGACTGGCCAAGGAAGTAGAAGATGGAAAACCCTTTGGTGAATTAGCCAAAAGATTCTCCGAGGATCCAGGTTCAGCTACAAAAGGCGGCAGCCTCGGTCTCTTCCAGCGTGGCGTAATGGTAAAACCCTTCGAGGAAACAGCCTTTGCTCAAAACCCTGGCGAAGTAAGCGCTCCGATAAGAACCGCATACGGATACCACATAATCAAAACAGAAGAAAAGCTTCCAGAGAGCATTACCCCCTTCTCTGAAGTAAAAGCTCAGATAATTAATGACCTCAAAAAAGAAAAAGCAGCAGAAAAAGCCCAAAAAGACCTCAACGCTCTCAAGCTTTCTGCTGAAGCTCAAACATCTCCTGAACAGAAGAAGAAAATATTTAAAGACGGCGTTCAAAAACTCTCAACAGCGAAATCCAAGGAAAAAGACGGACTATTGCCTCCCTTCTTTAAAGGTGTTGTAGGCGAAGAATATTCTCAAGAAGACAAAGCCCTCTTGAAAGCTGAAATTTGCGGTCTGACCGACTCTATCTCCACGAACCTGGAAAGAGTTATCTTCAATCTTGAAAAAGATCAAATCAGCGAAGTCCTTTCCTCTCCAAAGGGCTACCATCTTTTCTACATGGAAAACAACGAAATAGAACCTGTTCAACGTCTATTGGGCGAAAATCTGACAAAAGAAATAAAGAAAGTTCTCGAAGATCAAGCAAAAAAGAACATGGCAAATCTTGAAGCGGCCGCTCTTTACAAGAATTACACAACGTTCGGCGACTTAGCATCTGCCTACAAATATGATCAAGAACATAGACAGACCTATTTTAAGGATCTGCCCTACAATCTCAACCCCTCTCCCAACGACTACAGCTTAGCCGAAGGCTTAGGCATGTTTACAACTGATGGCCGAACCTTCGTAAAGCCCATCATGGACAAACTGGAGTCTCTGACTCCCGCTGAAGTTCCAACAGGAATAATCAAACCGTTCCAATCAGAGTTTGGCACACATATAGTGCAGTTCCTTGAATTCTCCCCGGTATCTTACAAGTCCTATGACGAAGTCAAAGATGATGTCAGACGTATAGCTGTAATGAAACCTCTCAAAAAAGAAATTCAGGAGCTATTCGAAGAGGAAAAAGACTCCCTTGCAACTCCTGCAATGAGACGTGTAAGACAAGTTTTCCTCTATGACGAAGCTGATGCGGACATAATTTATAAGCAACTTTCAGAAGGCGAAGCTTTTGATGTGGTTGTACAAAGATATTACGCTAGAACTGGGCAAAAAAGCTCTTCCAGAGTAATAACCGTAACAAAAGACAACCTTGCACCTGAACTCGCAGAAGCAATTTGGCAACTCAACCCAGGCGAATACACCAAGCCCGTAAAGAGCAACGAAGCTTATATAATAACCCTGATGACTGAGCCCGAAAAACCTGCTGAAGAAGCTAGTTTTGAAAAATCAGAACAGTATCTCACTCTTAAGCTCCAACAACAAAACCGCGAGCTTTTAACCCAGTATCTGCTTAAGTCGATCCAAGACAAAACGGAGGTTAACAAGCGCCAAGACATACTAGATCAAATCAGGCTCAACGCCAGATAAGAATAATAGAGCCGCATTCGTAATAAAGACGAATGCGGCTTTTTTTCTAGCAATTTACAACATATAAATCTTCGTTTTCATTTTTTGGATAATTATAATGATTTGGAATAAAGCGAATCAAAAGCAACTGATGCTTATACAAGTTTGCAAAGCAATTATTTGCCACAAATATTGAGTCGAAATAATTCCACTTTCCACACCCCACCAACAGCTATCAACTGTTTTTACACTATGAGATTAGATAAATTTTTACAAACAACCGGAATAATAAAAAGAAGAGAGTTAGCCAACGAGGCTTGTAAACTCTCTCTCGTTGAAGTCAATGGTAAAACTGCTAAGCCAACCCTTCAAGTCAAGCCTGGCGATCAGGTCGAGGTAAATCTCGCAAGAAAAACCATTCTTTTTGAAGTTTTAGAAGTTCCTGAAATCAAGAACATACGCAAAAGCGATCGCAGCCAATACATTAACATTCTGAAGACTGATGACAAGGTCTTTGATCCCGAATCCTTTTTCGATGAATTATGAGAGATAAGCAATCATCACGAGATTTTCAGCACAAAAAATCTCTAGGACAAAATTTTTGCATTAATCCAAACCTATGCGATTCCTTAATAGAACTATTAGCCCCTGCTGACAATGCCACAATCTGGGAAATAGGCCCAGGCAAAGGCGCTTTATCTGAAAAAATAATAGAAAAAACTGACGATTATCTGCTTTTTGAGATAGATGAAAGACTAAAAGAAGACTTAGAAAAAATCGCATCGCCCGATCGCATTATTTTTGGAGACTTCTTAAAAACTGACTTTTCGAAGTTGCCAAAGCCAGCAAATGACTTCTACATTTGCGGCAATCTCCCATATTGTTCAGCAACCCATATCATCACACAGATACTGGAAAGTTCCTTAAATCCACGCCGACTTGTATTTTTGCTTCAAGAGGAAGTAGCCGTCAAAGCCGCAGCCTCAGTGAACGAAAAAGAATACGGCTATCTCTCCGTACATAGAGCCTTTTTCGCCAAAGCACAAACCGGCAAAAAATTTTCTCCAGAGAACTTCATCCCTAAACCCAAAGTCATGAGCAAACTTTTAGCCTTGGAGCCTCTGTTACTCACGCAAGAAGAAAAAAAAGAAAGAATTGAAGTTTTGAAAAAAGTCTCCGTTCTTTTCACCCAAAGACGCAAGATGGTTTTACCCCGTCTAAAAAAGGGATTCCCCAATACCGACTTCGCAGATCGCTTTATTTCAATGAACCTCTCCCCTGAAGCCAGACCAGAGAACATCTCGCCGGAACAATACCTGCTGCTATTTAAGAAAAGTGGCGAGTGATGAGTGTCGCGTGCGAGTTAAATGGTTTAGAACTCAATGCTAAAACTAACAGCTGCTTTAAGAAGATAATAAATAAGCGTTGTTTATCTTTCTGTAGCCCCCTACCTTTCTGCTTCTTTAATGTTTCTTGGCAAAAATAAAAACAAATTGCTATTCTATGCAATAAAATACAATTTAGAACAAGTCTTGGGGAAAGATAGAAATTTGCAAGTTTACTTGTAGAATCGCTGGCTTAAGTCGAAACTTAGCAAAAGCAGCTAGTTTTGCTGTTCCAGATGTTTTAGATGTTTTTCCGTGTATTCTGTGTATTCCGTGGTTCCAAAAGATTTTTAGTTCGTGTTTTTCTTGTGGTTCGTGGTTCTTCGTTCTAAAATAAAAAAACGGAAGCGGTGGGATTCGAACCCACGGACCCTTGCGGATCACCGCATTTCGAGTGCGGCTCGTTATGACCACTTCGATACACTTCCATTCAAAATGGCTGCCTTAGAGCAATAGCTTCAAAGGCAGCAGGCAGATTATACTACTAATCGCTTAAAATAACAAACCGAAAAATCAGGCCGACAAGTTTTCTTGATAAAAAGATTCCCAGAGACGTCTTTCATGATTCATTACATGCAAAGCGAAGTTGTCGTTTATCACTCTTACACAAAAGCTTGTCGCCTCTTGATCAATTCTTTGCGTGCTTCGATGTAAAAATAGAACTCCGAGACGTTTATCAGCATAAGTAAGAGGAAAAGCAACACATTCAAAGGAATCTCCCAGTTTATGTTGAACAGGTTCTCTAAAAAAGACAGCTTTCAATAGTTCTAGAGCTTCCGCTTCGCCGTATAGCAACTTTAAACTTCTAGTTCTATCAAGCCTGACATAAGCCTCATCAGTCTCACTATCCATACGCAAAATTGCGGCATCTTTAACGGAAAGAATCTTGCTGGCTTCCATTAAAAGCCACATAAAATCTTCCTGAGAGGAACTTCTATTGAAAGATACAATAGACTTGAACAAATCCAGCTGAGTATAAATATTTTGGATTTTTCTGTTTAGCTGGCCTTTTTCTTTTTCACGCTCTTGGCTTAACTCTCTGTCCTCAATTACATTTTTGACATTGCTAAGGTGAAGAAGAGCCGCTCTGAAATCTCTGCTGGCATCAGTAGCATGCTCTTCAGAAAAATATGACTTTTCATAAATGAAAAGCGCTTTTATTTTATCTTTGGAAATCAATGGAAGGAAAGCAACATAAGCCTTCTCTTTGCACCGCTCGTTCAAAAGTACAGAGTGAGGCGCCAAACACGCATTTTTTTCTTCCATAGCTGTTCTAAGAGCATTGTCAGTGGCAGCCAACACAGAAGTAAGCCTCAAAGATAAGTTTTCCGAGTCCAAGAGAATCTTCAAGTTTCTCTCTAAGGTAGAATCCTCCATTATGTAAGCAAAATATGTATTGCAACCCAATTTCTCTGACAAAGCTTGAGCAGCGAATTCAAAAAGGCTCTTCGGTTCTGAGTTTGTCATAGTCCTCAAATCAGCCATTTCATTCAAAGTAAAACGCAAAAAATCTTTACCTTCATCCGAAATATGCAATTGGCAATTCTTCTCTGCTACTTCTTTCTCCAAATCATGAATTTTACATATCTGGATCTCATTACTGTCTATAAGGGAAAGAGCACGTTTTTTCTCATCTTCAAAGCGTTCTTGCAGAACCTTCATATCATTTTTGGCTTCAGTCTCAGATTTGATAGCCGCTTCTCTTTCTGCTGTCGCAGAAAGAAGCTCTTCTTTTTGTTCTCTCAACAAATCTTCTTTTTTCTCTACGACTACCTTCAAATCTGCAATTTTTTCTGATTTTAAAGCCATCTGCTCAAGCAAAGCTTTAGCAAATTGTCCTGAAATATGAGCAACAGAGAAAAAACTGCCTACCATAACAAAACCGGCTGCCGCTATCCAACCTCCGCTCTGACTTAGATCTCCAAGCATAGGCGAATAAAATTTCCAATGTTGCAAAAGACCTTTTTTAACAGCCAAAGCCAGTCCTATAGAACTTATAGATGTTAAAGCCGCATAGACATAACCAACCTTGGAACCCATAGAATAGCCTGCAACTGCAATAGGCAAAACAGCTAAAATAAAAGCTGGACTTTCTGTAGTGCCCGTAAGCCTTATAAGAGCAACAACAAAAAGGAGATCACAGATTACCTGCAAATGCATCTGATTAGCCAAGCTTAAGGGATTGAAATGAAAATCCCTAAGAGCTTCCAAAATCATCAGGTAGATGATGCCCAATATTTTGATTAAAAGAGCTGGCAGACACAAGAGATATTTAAGACCTGACTCTTTCAAAGATAAAGAAAACTTGGTAAGCAAATAGGAGAGAAGACGGCGAAGAGTTGTCTGGCCTCTTGTTATATAGCGCTGTCGGCTCAAAAAAGAAGCATGAACCGTCAAATATATATTTACTGCAGCTAAAAGAGTAGAGAGCACAAAAACAGGCATTGCTTTGAAACTCATGCCAAGCTTATAAACTGCCAAGTATGCAAATGCAACAGTCAACGGAACGGTAATCCATCTGACTTTAATCAGACTCTTGGCAAAGCTGTGAAATGCCAGACTCTCTTCTGCTGAATACATAAAACCGCAATCTCCGATATTTTCTCCAAGGCACATCGACAGATTGCGGTCTTTTATTAATCTTTAATTAGTTTTAAACTTGAATTAAGAAGCTTTAAAATTCAAAAGTTATTTCGATGGAACTACCAAAGGAGGTGGAGTCCTAGTTTGAACCAATACTTTGCCTGCTCCCTTCATGCGGCACACAAAACCTTCACCTGAAGCAAATGTGGAGACAATTCCTTTGGCGGCTCTTTGTATTTCATAGGTTATAGTGCTATCCCATGCAACAAGGTGACCATTGTCTATAATTATTTCCTGACCAGCAGCCAAATCAAATTCCATAATGTTGCCGTGAGAGCCTATAATCAGTTTGCCGGAGCCAGAAAACTTTTGCTGAAAGAAGCCTTCGCCGCTGAATAAACCTTTTGAAAGTGACTGCATAGCCATTTCCATTTTAACTGTTTTCTCACTGGCTAAGAAAGAACCTTTTTGAGCTATAATGGTTTTGCCGGGCACCAAGTCAATTACTCTGAGGTCTCCATTTGAAGCAGGAGCAACATAAACTTCGCCTGGAGTATTCTTAGCAGTAAAAGTAGTCAACAACAGGCTTTCGCCAGTAATAGCCCTTTTGAACATACCGCCTATGCCAGTTCCGCCAGAAGAGCTTTTAATATCTATATTGGTGGACATAGCAAGCATACAGCCTGATTCGCCAATCAATTCTTCATTGGCTGCAAGAGAACATTTAACTATCGGATAATCGCCTTGGAATAAAATCTCACAATTCATAATTTGCCTCTCATTAAATTTAATATTGAACAGAATTAATTTACTCCTCAAAAGGCATTTTTACAAGCTTCAATTTAATTATGATATACTGTCTTTTAATAAATTGAAGGAGCAATATGATGACGAATAAGAACCCTGTAAGCCAATATAAACCCGACCAAATTACAAAAGACATTTTGGCCAATTTTAAAATGATAAGTGATATCCCAAGAGGTTCCGGCAACGAAGAAGAAATAAGAAACTTTATGTTGAAATGGGCAAATACAAACAATTTCAAAGCATTTGCAGACGAAGCGGGCAACGTCATTATAAAAGTTCCAGCTTCAAAAGGGATGGAGAAGAAGCCCATAGTAGTTCTGCAAGGCCATATGGACATGGTTTGTGAAAAGACTCCTGATTCAGACCACGACTTTTCAAAAGATCCCATTAAATTCGTTTATGACGGAGAATGGCTTAAGGCTGACAAAACCACTCTTGGAGCAGATAACGGCATTGCTATGGCTATGGCTATGAGCTTAGCCACAGACAGAAATATAAGCCATCCGAAACTTGAACTTCTCTTCACGGTTGAAGAAGAAACTGGACTTACAGGCGCAAATGAACTGAAGCCTGAAACTCTTGAAGGCAAATATTTGATCAATCTCGACTCAGAAGAAGAAGGAGTTATAATTATCGGCTGTGCTGGCGGAAGAGACACACAAATAGAGCTTCACCTCAACTATGAAGAAGTCGACAACGACTACATGCCTTTCACGTTGGAAGTTTCAGGTTGCACTGGCGGCCATTCCGGCGAAAATATTGCAGATGGAAAAGCAAACGCAATCAGAGTCATGGCAAGAATATTGCAGCATATTTCTTACTTTGCTGACATCAGACTTATAGGGGTTCAAGCTGGAACAGCTCACAACGCCATTCCAAGAAACGCCGAAGCCAAATTTTTCATTCCTGCCGCGGCTGTCGACAAAGTAAAAAATATAGTTTCTGAGATGCACGGTATTATAAAACAAGAATTTGTCCTCACAGAACCTAACCTTGCAGTTTCAATATCGCCGATTTCCGATTTGCCTGACAGAAGGGCGATGCTTTCATATCTTACCAGACATTCAATCAACCTTCTGAGAGCTATGCCACACGGTCCCATCGCATACTCCAAACAAATGCATGGAAAAGTTGAAACCTCTTTGAACCTCGCAAAAACATGGGTAGCCGACGGAAAACTATTTGTATACACCAGTCAAAGAAGCTCCGTTCCTTCACGTTTGAATGCGATAACAGAAAGAGTCGAAGCTGTAGCTCGCCTTGCAAACGCTCATGTAAAGAGTGACAAAGGTTATCCGTCTTGGGCTCCAAAAACAGACTCCAAGCTTACCAAAATTGCTGAAGAAGCCTATAATAAACTATATGACAAAGAACCTACGGTAACAGTTATACACGCTGGTCTTGAATGCGGCATAATTGGCGACAAACACAGCGGCATGGAGATGATTTCCATAGGTCCCGATATTATTAACCCCCACTCTCCCGATGAAGCTCTATATTTGCCCGCAATCAGCAAAATATATGATTTGGTTGTGCAAATATTCAAAATGATCTAAACAAGAAAACTGAAGATAACGACGAATTATTGAGGTGCTTATGAAAACCAAAAAATCAACGAGACTCTTAACCTTTGTTTTGTGTTTCTTAGTTCTCACACCTGTCTTCGCCGACAAAGCCCTGACAGTTCTTCATACAAATGACACGCACTCCCGCATCTCTTCTATTGATTACAAAGGAAAGACAATGGGAGGCCTGATAGCCAGAGACGGACTCTTACAGCTTATCAAACGCGAAGTTGGCGAAAACAACATGCTGCTTCTTGATGCTGGCGACACCTCTCAAGGCACAGCTTACTTCTGTTATTTCGGTCATCAGGTAGGCTTTGTAGGAGCCGACCTGCTCGGCTATGATGCCACCACTATGGGAAACCACGAGATGGATAATGGCTTGGACGATTTGCTCAAAGCCCTTTCCGAAACAGAACTGGAACTTATCTGTTGTAACCTCTTGTGGAAAGGAACCAAGAAAACAGTCTTTCGCCCTTACAAAGTGCTCAAACGAAATGATCTTAAAATAGGCGTCATAGGCCGTATGGGTCACGATGCTTGGAACGACTGTGATATTGCTTACAGAGCAAAAATGGACTTTCTTGACGATACAGCCACAGTGCGCAAATATGCAAAACGCATAAGACCATATGTAGACTTAGTAATAGTCATATCCCACTCTGAAATCGAAAATGACACAAAACTCGCTGAGCAGGTTCCAGAAGTAGACATTCTCATAGGCGGACATTCACACAAATTCATTGAAAAACCCTATGTAATCAAATCCAAAGTCAGATCAGATTACGACAATGGACTCGGCGGTACTATATTTGTAGAAGCCGGCGAATGGGGAACCAGACTCGGAAAGCTTGATTTGGTAGTGAGCAAGGACGGCAAAATCAAAAAATGGGATGGAAAACTTATACCTGTCACTCCTGATTATGAAATTCATGCAAGACCTCATGTCGTCAAAAGAATCAGAGCCTATGAAAAAGCATTTGAAGCTGAAATGTCCGAAATCATAGGCCATATTGAAAAAGATCTGATCTATAATAGAGACGGAAGAAGGATAGAACCTCAGCCAGCAGGGCAATTCTGTGCTGAAGCCATGAAATTCGGTGCAAATGCTGATATAGCAATCACCAATGCTGGCGGAATAAAAGCTGGACTCAAAGCAGGCAATATTAACAAACAGCAAATATATGAAATAATGCCTTATAACAACACTTTAACGATCTTTGAAATGACTGGCAGACAAGTCCAAAAAATGCTCGACTTTATAGCCAAAAGCGGCAATACAAACCCTGAGGTTTATCAGACAGCAGGCGTAGAAGCGGATCTATATCCTGAAGGAGCAAAAAATATCAGAATAGGCAACCTTCCTATTGAACCTTCAAAGATTTATAAAGTTACCACTTCTTCGTTTATGGCCAACGGCAACTCAGGCGGAACAGAGCTTTTCTCAAGCGTTGAAAGAATAGAAAGAACCCCTCTCTTTATCAGAAACGCTATGATCGACTACACCAAGCACATTCGCATAGTTCCTGATTATGAAGGACACTTTCCTCTTAAAGTTCACAAATGAGATTCTCTTATAATCTCATTTATTAACAGTGGGCACTAGTATTTGTTTTAGAAGCAAAAACCCTTTAACCACAGACGGGATTTTAAGCTGTGCTTAAAATCCCGTCTGCGTAATCTTCGGATTATTTTTCTATCCACTAATCCCTGTTTGTTTCAGAGTGCGACTAATCTTGAAGCGAACAGTGTCAAGCTTACAAGAGCAAACATAAGACCTACTGTCCAAAAGCGCATGACAACCTTTTGTTCAGGCCAGCCGCATAGTTCAAAGTGGTGATGAATCGGGCTCATCTTGAAAATGCGTTTTCCTTTGCTTATCTTAAAGTAGCTCACCTGCAATATAACTGAAAGAGCCTCTATTACAAAGATTCCACCTGCTATAGCTAAATAAGCTTCTGTTTTGCTGCAAAGAGCCACGGCACCCAAAGCTCCACCCAGAGCTAAAGAACCTGTATCTCCCATAAATACTGTAGCAGGATGCGAATTATGCCATAAAAAGCCTAGGCAGCCGCCTATTATTGAAGCACACAGAATTGTAAGCTCCCCCACTCCTGGTATATAAGCCACACCCAAGTGCCTCGCGAAAATGCTGTGACCGCAAATATAAACAAACACCAGAAAAGGAGCGGCAGAAACACCGACAGTCCCCGCAGCTAACCCATCTAAGCCGTCAGTCAGATTCACAGCATTGGTAGAACCAACCAAAACAAAGACAGCGAAGGGCAAAAAGAACCAGCCTAAATCTATCATTCCAAAAACAGGAACTTGAATAGCGGTATTTGCCATCTGAATGCTGGACTCGGGATTGCCAGGCTCACTGATACTTATCTTGATACCTGGAGAAAACTGTATAACACAGGCAGCAATAACAGCTACAAGAATTTGAGCCACAAGCTTTTGTCTGGCAGTAAATCCCAAAGAACGAGCCTTAACCACTTTGGTAATATCATCAAAAAGACCAATAATACCCATGCCCACGGTAACTCCCAAGGCCGTCAAGACAAAAATATTGTATTTTGCCCAAAGCAAAGTGGTTACAAACAACGGAATTAATATTATGACACCGCCCATAGTAGGAGTGCCTGACTTGCTTAAATGCTCCTTAACACCTTCTTCACGAACATTTTGCCCTATTTGCCTATTTTTCAAATTGGCTATTACACTTGGAGCTATAATCATGGAAAGTACAAAAGAAGTCACCAAAGAAAAAATTATCCTTATAGATAAGGGCTCAAACCACACATTAAACAAGTCTTAAGCCTCCAAGCCTGAATTGAAATACCATTTTTGGAACCACAGAACACACGGAATACACGAAAAAATTCCAAACTACATATTATCCACAGATTACACAGATTTACACAGATGAAGAACCAATGCTTTTTGAAAAATTATATTCTATAATTTTTGTCTGCGTCTTACTTCAAACGAGTTATTTATCTAGATTTTCAAGCAATTGCCAATTTTCAGCAATTGAGCCTAAAGAATTTCACTACCACCACCCACTACCCACTAACTAGTGGGACAGTAGCATCTGAAATAGACTAAGCTGTTAAACAGCAAGATAAGATTTTACAGGCAACTCTTAGAGAAAAGGCCGCACTAGTCAGTGCAGGTCTTTGCCAACGTCTGACCAGAGCTTTTGCACTATTTTTTCAAAACGCATTCCCCGACTTGCTTTAAACAAGACAACAGCGCCTTCTTTCAGAAGCTCTCTTAAGAGATCGGCTGCTTTGTCGAAAGAATTTAACGATATTGCTCGCTCTGGAGAAAAACCGCATTCTATAGCTTGAGAAGCTATATATTCAGCGTCTTTTCCTAAGCAAATAAGCCAATCCAGCTCACATTCTGCCGCATAAGCGCCTATTTTTTTATGCAAGTGAACCGACATGGAGCCAAGTTCGCGCATCTCACCAAGAACCGCTATTTTCGGCGATTTGCAAGAAGCCAAATATGTCAGAGCTTCTCGCATAGAATCGGGATTTGCGTTGTAACAGTCCAATAAAATACGGACTCCGTCACGTTCCAGAATCTCAAGACGAGCTCCCACAGGCACAAAACTCTTAATTCTTTCAGCAAGATAATCAAAGGATAATCCCACATTATGACAGAGAGCTAAAGCTGCTGCTGCATTATAAACATTGTGAGTCCCTGGAATATTTATCTGAAACTTCATCTTCTGTTTGTCTATAGTCAAATCAAAGGTCGATGAATAAGACTCGGTTTGGATATTTTCTATCAAAGCGTTATTATCGGGAGAAGTTCCGAAATATATTGCCTTAACCCCTTCTGGAAGATGAAAAAAACGTTTCATTGGCGTATCTCCAGGCAATATTGCAAAACCGCCAGGTCTCAGACCTTCAAGTATCTCGGCTTTAGCTTCTGCTATGCCTTCTGCCGATTCAAAATTTCCAATGTGAGCAGTACCGACATTGGTTATAACTGCTATATCTGGCTTTGCTATGTCAGCCAAGAATCTTATCTCCCCTTCATTGTTCATACCCATTTCCAAAACCGTGAAATCTTCATCTCCAGGTGAATTAGCAATAGTCAGGGGCAAGCCTATATGATTGTTCAAATTTCCTTCTGTCGAGTAACAAGAATATTTCTCTGAAAGCAAATGAGCAATCATAGAGCGGACTGTTGTTTTACCGTTACTGCCCGTAACACCAATAAAGCGGGACTTTGTCACAGCTCTAAGATTTTTGGCCAAAAACTGTAAAGAAGCGAGAGTATCCGCACATTTTATGAAACAGCTTGAATGCAAGTCATATTCAGGGCGAATCTCGGAAATCAAAACACCCGCCGCTCCCTTTTCAATCGCTGAAACCACAAAATCGTGAGCGTCATGGTTTTCACCTTTTAAAGCGACAAAAAGACAAGCACTGTCAATACGCCTGCTGTCTATGGAAAGAGTCTTAAAAGTTCTGCCGTTATCATTAAGAAGCTCTCCATTACAAAGTTGAGCCAACATCTGAGCATTAATTTCTATCATAAGTTTTTTTAAAATATTCCTCTATTGTTTCACGATCGCTAAAATGCAGCACTTTACTGCCTATAATTTGATTTTCCTCGTGACCTTTGCCAGCTATTATGACAGTGTCACCGCTCTCGGCCATAGACAGAGCCATTTCTATAGCTTTCTTTCTGTCGGATTCCCTGAAAACTTCTTTTTTCTCAGAAGGAATCCCTGCGAATATTTGATCTATAATGCTTTCAGGATTTTCAGATCGCGGATTGTCACTAGTCACTACTACCCTATCTGCATGCAATGCTGCCGCAGCTCCCATTAAAGGTCTCTTTTCTTTGGATCTGTCACCGCCGCAACCAAAAACCGCTATCACCTTTCCTTTAGTTAATTCCTTGGCACTTTTTATTACATTTTCCAAAGACAAAGGCGTATGAGCGAAATCAACCACGGCGTTGACTCCTCGAGAATTTTCTATTCTTTCAAAGCGTCCAGGAATCAAGCTTTGTTTTTCCAAGCCTGGTTTAATCGATTTATAAGTGTCTTCCGAAAGAGCTAAAGCCAAGGATGCGGCGATCAAAGCATTGCTTATATTATAAACGCCTGGCTGAGGTATTTTGCAAGTTATCTTTCCTTGAGGCAAGTTAATAGCAAAAGAAGAACCTGATATATCCATGACTATATCAGAGGCATAAATCAAACCTTTGGAAGGATCATCAGGATGTACTGTCCAGACATCCATTTTCGCTTCCGAGCATTCTTTTGCCAAGCGTTCCCCATAAGCCGTATCAGTGCATATTACGCATTTTTTATTCTTGCGTCCCAGCTCAAAAAACAAACGTTTTTTAGCCTGATAATAGTCCTCCATATCAGGATGAAATTCCGTATGTTCAAGAGAAAGATTTGTAAAGGCCGCAGCTTCAAACTCCAAATCCTCGACTCTGCAAGTTTTTAAGGCATGAGAACTGACTTCCATTGCTCCGTATTCAACGCCATGCTCCAAGGCTTTTTTCAGCATTTGCTGCAAAACAAGCGATTCAGGCGTGGTATTCAATGCAGGAAAGATATCATAAACCATGTCATAGTTTACCGTGCCTATTCTAAAAGCTTCTATCTGAGTTTGCTGCAAAATACTCTGAAGCAAATAGGTTACTGTGGTTTTACCCTTAGTTCCTGTTACAGCAGCTATTTTCTGTTTTGAGGATGGAAATTCATAAAACTTGGAGGCTATATCAGAAAGAGCCCTTCTGGCATCCGCAACCTGCAGAAAAGCTTTAACACCAAAAGACTCATCATAAGAAGTTTCAGCAGCAACACAAACAGAGCCTTTAGATACAGCGTCTTTTATAAATGCAGACCCATCAGCTTTAGAGCCTGGCAAAGCCACAAACAGAGAAGAAGGAGAAGCCTTGCGTGAATCAAAAACCACATCGTTTATGTTGATATCCGCTTCGCCAATTAAATGCAATAAATTGTTGGGCAACAAGTTTTTTAAGCTTTTCATCATAGCTCCGTGCATTCATTTTTGAGGTTCGGGAGAAAGTTTGACTCTCATAATTCTGGTACGAGGCAATGGAGAACCGGCTTTCGGCAACTGCCCGATCACTACTCCGTCGCCTTCGTAAATAGCCTTCAAATTGTGAGAAGCCACTTTCAGCATTGCGCCTCTGAGTGAAAGACCTGATAAATCAGGCACATTTTCACCTACAATGATTTCTTCTTCAGAAGAAACTATTGTGGATGCGGTCGTTGATACAATTTCAGCAGCTTCAACGTTTTGAACAACTTTTTTTCTGATCTCTTCAAAATCGTTCTTATCCGGAACAACTTTCATATATGTCAATATTTTCTCGGCAAGCCTTGAAAAAGCAGGAGCAGCTATTTTGCCGCCGAACATTGCGGTTTTGCCGTCGCTTTGAGGTTCATTTAATGCTATAAAAAGAACTATTTCCGGCTTAGTCACAGGCGCCAAACCAACAAAAGAAGTTACTAACTTATTGCGGGAATAACTTTTAATTTTCGGGTCATACTTTTGAGCCGTACTGGTTTTACCCGCGCTGGTATAATAGTCCAGCATAGCAAGTTTACCGCCGCCTTCATCAATAACTAATCTCAGCATGTTTTTGAGACGATTGGCTAATTCAGGCGAAAGAACCCGCCTTACAACTTCCGGCTTAAATTCAGCCGCATTTTTGCCATCATTGGAAGCGATAGTTTTAACAAGCAAAGGCCGCATTAAATTGCCGCCATTGGCTATAGCCGCATATATTTGAGTAACTTGTAATGCCGTAACCGAAAGTTCTTGTCCTATAGACAGAGAGGGCATTGAGAAAAGAGACCATTTTGAAGGAGGAGAAATCTTACCAGCAACCTCGCCCATAGCCTGAATACCAGTAGGTTCTCCTATTCCAAAACGCTTGTAGGTACGATAAAAATCTTCAGGATTCATCATTTGAGCTATTTGAACCATTGCCGTATTACAAGAATTCGCCAAAGCCGCATTTATATCCACAAGACCGTGCCGGCCTTGACAACGTATCCCGGTATTTTTTTTCTTATCAACAAGCGCGAAACCTTTACAATAAAACCTGCTGTCATCATCCACAACATTATTTTCTATTGCCGATGCCATGGTCACTACCTTCAAACAAGAGCCAGGGTCGAACATATCGGTTATTGGACGGTTACGACGCTCCTCAGGCTTGCTCTTTGAAAAATTGTTCAAATCATAAGTAGGATAAGTAGCCATAGCAAGAATTTCGCCTGTATAAGGCTGCATAACGACCGCAGTCGCATCTATCGGGCGAAAACGCTCTGCCATATATTTGAGCTCAGACTCTACAAGATGCTGTATATAGCTGTCGATTGTGAGAGTTATATTGCTGCCGCCCATCGGAGGCACTACCTGTCTAACTTTAGTGTCGGCTGAATCGCTGAAGCTTATGTCTTCACGGATTTCTAAGCCAGGATACCCTTTCAAAGTCTTGTCAAAATAAAGCTCCAAGCCTTCAAGAGCAGTCTTGTCTTTTCCGATAAATCCAATAATATTAGATGCTAAAGAGTTTTGCGGATAAAACCTCACATAGTTTTCTTCCAAAACCACACCAGGAATCCGCAGCTTTTTAATTTTATCCGAAGAAGCGAAATCAATACTTTTGCCTATAGAAACGTATCTTGAAGAGGATTGCAGCTTCTTTTGTATCTCATCAGAAGTCATAGGAAGAATACTGGAAAGCTTATCCGCAAGATTCTTCTCCGATTTAACTTCTGGCTTATATACATAAATATCATAAGTATCTATCGAAATTGCCAACTCATTACCGTTGCGATCCAGAATATTTCCACGTTTAAGATTAACATCCCGCTTTTTAACATGGTTATCAACTGAACGGCGCGACCACTGCTCATGCTGAAAGACCTGCAAGTGAATCAGTCTTAAAAGGAAAATTCCTAATGCCCCAAAGCCTATAAGTAAGAGAATAATGCTTCGCCAAGTCCTGGTTCTTATTACAGTTCTGCTTTTACTCATGATACAGGCCCCTCTGGCAATTTACGACAAGAGCGAAGCCGAGCAGATCTTGCTCTAGGATTTTCTTCAATCTCTGAATCCTCAGCAAAAATCGCTTTGGAAGTAAGAACTTCGATAACAGGCTTTTTGCCGCACGTACAAATCGGAAACTTAGGAGGACAAACACAGCCTTGCTTCATTCGATTAAAAAATTGTTTTACAATGCGGTCTTCCAAAGAATGGAAAGATATTACTGTAAGTCTGCCGCCTGGATTCAATGCTTCCAAAGCAGCTGGCAAGAACGCGGACAATTCGTCCAACTCGCCATTAACCTTGATTCTGAGAGCCTGAAAAATCTTTGTTGCAGGATGTATCTTCATTCGATTTTTTTCTTTTGCCGGAATAGAGTCCATAGCAATCTGAGCCAGCTCTTCAGTAGTTTCTATAGGTTTTACCGCTCTTTTTTCAACTATTAATTTGGCAATCTTTCTGGAAAACTTCTCTTCTCCATATTCAAAAAAGATTTTCGCCAACTCCTGTTCATCAAGGTTATTCACCAAATCAGCTGCTGTAGCTCCAAATTCTTGATCCATCCTCATATCTAAAAGACCAGAATTCATGAAAGAAAAACCTCTTTGAGGAGCATTTAGCTGATAAGATGAAACTCCCAGATCAGCCAATATGCCATCAAAACCTGATAGCCCTGCCTTATTCATAACAGACAAAATATCAGAAGCCGCAGCTTTAAAACGCTTTAAACGCGGATCCGAACAGCGTTCTTCTGAATACTTAAGTATCTCGCCATCTTTATCAATACCCACAGCTGCTTTCAAGGCGGGATATTTTTCCAGAACAGCTTTTGTATGTCCTGCCAAACCCAAAGTCACATCAGCAAAAGTCTCAGGATTTGGAGGCAAAACATATTTCAGCACTTCATTCAGCAAAACAGGTTTATGCTCAATTTTGCTGTTCATAAAAATCGCTCATGTCGATAAAAATTCGCATATCATTTGTGGGTTCTATCATTCCCAGCTTTTCCTTAGCCTCTTGTTCATTTTTGGACAAAGCCTTTTTCTTGGTTATCTCCGCAATCAATTCCGCATTGGCTTCTTCCAAGTTTTTCACTGTCAGATTCAAATTTTCTATACGCATTTTTATTTCTACCAGCTTAGTAGATTGCCAAATGTAAACAACTAGCATTAGGCTCAGCAAAAGCATAGCCGTAAGATAAAGCCTGATGATTTTGCGCTTTCTCTTAATGCTCTCAACATCAAGCACTTGCGTCACTTTAACATTAGCTGAAAGAGAATCAGACAGTTTTTTGTAAGGAGCTCTGGAAAATCTTTTACTCATGATCGCTGTATTTTAACAAACCATCATAAAGACTTCAATAGTGTAAAATGTAGAATGTAGAGTGTAAAAATCAAAAAAGAGGATAAAGTCCTAGTAAATCGGAAATCAGAATTTATGCTCAATTTTCATTAAAGAATAGCAAAGGGCTGATAAAATTAAGAATTTTGAGATCCTTCAAAGTTTCTTGAAGCATTTAAAATCAGTTTTTCAATAAAACAAATAGCCTCGTTGCAAGATTTTGAAGTCTAGCAACGAGGCTGTTGTTTTGTTCTAAATCCAGAAAATTCGTTTATTCTATTTATGTATTCGGTCTTGGCTATTTAACTTTACACTGTTAAAACTGACCGCTGGCCTGAATACTGTCTTTATCGCAAAATGGCTCGAATCTTTCGAACAAGGCCTGAAACATGATCACGGCTAGCACTTGCAGAGAAGTCATCTATAGTCTGTTTCAGCTCAATATCAAAGCCAGGCTTATGCTGAAGGTCGTATTTAACTTGCCTCAATATCCGAGCTTCCAAGTTTTCAATCATCATTGTCTTTTCAAGCAACAGATCTTCGTAGGAATCAAGCATGTTGGGTTCAATTTTTTCCGCAACACAAGCAGCATAGTTTGAAAGCTCACCTGCGACGTTGGGCTTCATGAAAGCAACTATTTCTTTCATAAGACCGTCTCTATGAACATCAGTGCTTATAGCCTCAATATTGAAAGCGAAGAACATAAGCTTATAACCGCTTGTTACAGACACCGCCGCTGCACCTTTGGAAACAACACCTCTGGAAGCAGAGCCCAGCTTAAGAACCCTGTGTTCTATTTCGATTTCATCATCCATAAGCCTGGCACTTTCATTATATTTGAAAAGCACCTTGGCACCGGACATAGGATCAATCTCGTCAGGCCATTTTTGATTGTTAGCTCCGTTACCGCCAAATATTGTTATATTTTGTCCGCCCATAAAGTTTACGCCGGTAACTACACGAACATTCACATCGTCTTGCACAAACTTAGCTTTAACACGCTTCGGGAAGAAAGGATGATCTCTAAGAGCAAAAGCCATATCTTGTCCATTCAAAAGCAGACGCCCGCCTTTGCCCAAGAAATTATCAAGCACTGCGATTTCAGAGTTGGTCAAACCTTCTTCTGTAGCGGAGTCTTGAACGCTGACAAGAACCCAGCCATTCAAATAACGAGCAAGAACTTCGCTTCTGATTTCACCATCTTCCATTCTGTCCCAGACATCAGGAACGGCACCGTTCTTTTGAAGCATCTGCTTCAGAACATTGGCAGATTTTGTAGAAGCATCTGTCAGAACAAGCAACATATTGCCTGAAGCCTCAAAGCCCTTTTGAACTGTCAAGCCCAACTCTAATGTAGAGGCAGGCATACCTTGGCTGCTCAATGTCAGCTTGAAGGGTATCTCAGTATTTACAGGAGCGTTGTCAGCTATTTTCAGCTTAAATGCCTGTAAAAGCGACTGTTTTCCCGGCAAAGGCAATGATGTAAAGTTAGCTTTTGCCTGCTTGGGCATAACGTAAGGAGAAGAGGACTCAATGAGAGCCTCTGCAGAGGCAGCTTTTTGCTGGCCTGTATTGCGAATTAAAAGAGAAATAGTAAAGGTTTCGCCTGGAGCAAACTTGCCGTCATTATTAGCGTCTTTGGCAACAACATCTGCAATTTGCAGATAAGAAACTCTAGGCGAAGAGATCTCGTTTAGGAAAGAATACCAAGCCGTTTGCCTTGCAAAGCTCAAACTGCGATAAGCTTCTCCATGTGTTCTGAAACCTTGGCGAGTCGGGAAAAAGATCGAGAGTCCCCTGCTCTCTTGGAATTTTGGAGAATTTACAGCAAGTTTCATTACATATCCAGGCTGTTCCTTTGTACCGCAAGTTGCAACAAGCAAGTTTCTGGCAGCCGCTTGAGTATCCTTGGCAACATCAGACTTGAGAAGAAGAGTCAAGAAGTGGCAAAGATCCAAGTAGTCTGTATAAGAATATTTGAGAGAAGACTCTCTAGCTTTTTCATATTTTTCTATATCAGAGATGTTCTTTGCTGCAGTTGAAGCGAAAGCATTCAAAGCAGCGTTGAATTGTCCTGCTCTGCTCAAATTCAAAGCCGAAAGAGCAACAGCCGTATTTCCCTGAGAACCGTTTGAATAAGATTTTGCAAAAGCATCGCAAATAAACGCTGCCACAGCGCCACTTCCTATTTCAGGAGATGATGCTATTTTTGCGGCTATTACGTCATATGGCCAGCCTCTTTCCGGTTCCAAATCAGGAGCAGCTACTTGATAAAGAGCATGAGGCGATGCCAAATGGCCGACTTCAGCCATCTGCATAAGACAAGCGTCAAAACCGACAATATCAAGTTTTTGTCCCAATATCTTGTGTATTTCTGACAAAGCTCCTTGCAAAGAAGGCAAATCCATGGAAGTGCCTGAAGTGTCATCATAAGCTATATTCTGAGCCACATCTATTTGCATGCCGCTGTTGCCGTAAGAATAGTTATTTTGTCTGTGAGAAAGACCACTTATGCTGTTAACATCAACCTCCTGAACAGACTTCTTCAAAGTAGCTGCAAGAGGATCAGAAATAAACCTGTTGTTTGAATTCTGTACAGAAGAGCCTACTGTTCTGTTTTGAGGAATAGCTTTCCATCCTGTGCCGTGATTCCAGATTATAAGAGCGTATCTTTTAGCAGGATAATTCTGCTTGGCCCAAGCAACAAAGTCGACAAGAACCTTGGGATCTGCCATGTTTGTATTGCCCAAGTCTTGCAAAACAGGTGAAGAGATCTTTTCAAAATCTGAATCTTTATGGATATAATAACGTCTTGCGCCCGTCCAGCCGCCCTGTACATTGGATGAGTAGGAGCCGCTTCTGTCAGCCTGAACCACAAAGTTAACAGCATTAGTGGAACCTACTTTTTCAAGCTGATTTATATTGCGCATAGCGACATTTTCAAGGTTGTTGTCACCTGCCATGTAGATCATGAAGGTCCACTCTTTCGGCGCCGCATGCAACAAAACCGTTGCAAACAGCATCAGAGCAAAGAGGAAAAAGACGCCTGTTTTTCTTATTTTCTTATTATTCACGGAATCCCTCCGATTATGTACTAGCTTATCATCTTAATTATAGTTATCGAAAGCACAAGTGTCAAACAACGAAAAACAGTGATTAGTGAATAGTGGGCAGCGGATAGAAAAATTATCCACAGATAAGGAGAAACCAGGTCAAAAATTCTGCTAGTGCATAATCAGAATTTTTGACCTGGCCTCTTTCGTGTATTTCGTGCTTTAAAATATGTCAGTTTTTCAAAAGTGAAGCAGCTATAAGAGGGGCAAGCACAACTGTGTTGCCTTCAATTCTCACGCCAGAAGGATTCTTAATCCCCTTCAATTCAACCTTTTCGGCATCCAGTATGACTTTATATTTTTTGAGATCAATTGAGAGGCGGATTCTTCGTTCTTTGCTGTCTGCATTCACCAAGAATATTTGGCTCAAACCTTTTGCATCACGCATTTCATAAGCCATAGCTAAATCAATATCAGCCAAATCGGGAGATTTAAGCAAAGTCATATATTTGTCAGCATCAGCATTTGACGTATATCTAAGCGTCGGAAATGCCTTTCTGAGAGCTGTAAGTTCGCGGAAATACTTCACCATTGCCACATTTTCAGGATAAAGCTTTTCAGATGTCGCCTTTTGCCACTCAAATCTGTTAACCGCATCAGAAGAAGCGTAGGAGTCTGCAATAAAATACGGATGCTTGAAGGGCTTTCCGCCTTTATCTACCGCCTTAACAAACTTTTGTTCTGGTACACTGTCAGCAAACCATTGCTTGGTTCTGCCATATTCTTGCCCAGCATGCACAAAAGCCGTGCCTTGAGCAGCCAAAGTCATTGCAAGAGCCAGCTTGCAGCGTTTGAATATCTGACTGTCATTTGCAGGAATCTCCGGATCAAGTTTGAGAGCTTTAGCCAAAACGTCATGCACAGTCATGTTGTCATGAGCTTCAGTATAATGCACAACTGAGCCTGGTGAATGGGTTTTGAAGTTATCCGGCTGGCCTTTCATGTTTCTGAAAATTTGGTTGATATCCCCTGCTTTTCCGCTCAAAAATTTGGGCTCGCCTTCTTCGCCAAAGCCTGATTTGAGGGAATTTCTAAGCTCGTCACCGAAAGAACCCACATCAGCAGTTTCCCAAAGCCAATCTTGATCTGCGCCTTGGCCTTTAAGAGTGGGATCAGAAAGATGTCCTTTGAATGTTCTCCAACCTTCACCTATGAAAATCACATCAGGATTAATCCTTTTCGCTCTGTCAAAGCATTCCTGCACGAGACCTTTGGTAGCATCGCCCATCATATCCCAGCGCATTCCATCGATTTTGTATTCTCTGAACCAATATTCAACAGAATCGCAAACAAACTTTGCCGCCATATTGCGGTTTGTCGCCAAGTTGTTGCCAAAATCTCCCAAGAAATGTCCATTCTGATCTTTAAAGAAATAGTAGTCAGGAACTATATCATTCAAAAAGCTTGCACTGGCCATATGAGTATAAACAACGTCTAAAATGACTCCCATCCCTGCTTCATGGATAGCATCAATTAGCTCTTTCAATTCTCTTATTCGCAAAGCAGGATCATGCGGATTCTCTGAGTAGGCTCCATCGGGCGAAAAATAGTTGTGAGGGTCATAACCCCAGTTATAACTGCAAGCTTTACTTTTATATTCCATTACCCGTTCATCCATTGCGGTTTCATCGCCGTAATACCAAGCCATCACAGGCAAAAGCTGAATATGAGTAACTCCAAGCGACTTAATATAGGGAAGCTTTTCTATGAAGGCTTTAAAAGTGCCCCATCTAGCATTCAAATCGCCGGCAATATTAGGATCTGAAGTGAAATCCCTGACATGAATTTCATAAATTATAGCGTCTTCTCTGTTTTTATATCCCTTAATGTTAGCTTCTCTCACAGGATAATGGGCGGTTTTCGGGTTTACTATAGCTGCTTTGCCGACCGCATCACCGCTTGAGCCCAATGATAAAACCGCAGCATTATGCCCCACAGTTACAGGCGCCATGGAGCGAGCGTAAGGGTCTAAAACTATTTTCGGCTCGCTTCCCGGGTTAGAGACCAAATAAGAGTAATAAAGAGACTCCAAGGTTTCATAGCCTTTTATTGCATTATGGGACAATTGAATTTGGAAAACTCCTCTGGAGCTTCTTGTCATATCAAACTTTTTCAGAAGCTTTGTCTGATCATCTTTATCATATATCATCAATTTAACTTCTGAAGCCAACGGAGCCCAAAGTTTGAAGGAAACGCCCTCATCACTATATACAGCTCCCAGATCATTGCCGTTATAGGTAAATATTCTATCTATAAGACGCCAGCTTGTTTCGCCCAAGACTTCTCTGCCTTTATGAGAAACAGACAATGGCAAATCATTCAGATTGAAATCTGTTTCAGCTGCAACAGCATCATATCCAGTCTTTAAAGTCAGAGAAGTCAAATTGACTCTCTTGCCATCTTTGCCTTTTAAACGCAAATCCTTAGCCAGATCTTCTAAAGCAAGATTAGAGACAGAGTTAAAAAACAAAAACAGTTTGCCTGGCTCGGTAACCTCTGCTGCCCGAAGCACAGGAATAATTTTATAATCAGCCGAATTGTACACAGCTGAGTCTCCTTGCTTTATCCAGACTTCAAAGGCATTTCCTGATAATACAGCTGTTCTGTTATCATCAATTTTTTCGCCTGTAACTTTGTCCAAGATTAAGAAACTTACGCGATTAGCTTCCTGCTTAAGAGGTATATCCACATAAAAGCCGCCTTTTTTGGTTTGGCTGAAAGCAGTTGCTCCAGCAGGCCACTCAGAAGAAGGTTCAAGAACATCGTCCCAAAACCAAATAGAAAGATTTTCAGACTTTGTGCCCTGATAATTATAGTTTACACGCAAATGCGCAGGTTTCAGCGGAACAGCCGCCTCCCCTGCCCCTGCAGCAAATATTAACGCCAAAGCGGCTGCTATTTTTTTAGAAAACTTTTCCAAATATTTCATTTTATTCTCCTAACTATTAAAAACAGTGTTCGATGGGCAGTGGACAGAGAGGACAATTAACACGAGTGACGAGTGGCGAAAACTCAAAGGGAGTAGGGGTTAGGGTGTGGGGAATAGCCTAAGAACCATGATGAATGGCGAGTGGTGAGTGACACGAGGGACAGAAACTACAAAAACAACGCACATTTATTAACATCTAAAAACAATTATTAGTTTTAGCAATTGAGCCTGAACAATTTTACTACCCCCTACTCCCTACGCCCCCCTCTAGTGCGGTAGTTGCATCAGATACGCATAAAGAGTTTGTTGACTTGCTTAGCATTAAATAGGTAACTTTCAGCTGCAACACAGCACTAAAATGCCCGCACTTCTTCAACAGGTATATCAGTCAGTTTTGTAAATTCACCAGAAGTTATCCAATTATCTAAATGTTTGGCTCTAACTATGACAAAGGGATGTGACATCTGGATAGTTACCAACGAGATAAAAGCTTTATTCAGAAATGACTCGTCAGTCGCATCCTCATAATTTCTTATTTGAGCAAAGAACTCTTTTTCATCAAGTTTTGAAGCATATTTCGAGGTAGCTCCAGCCAACTTCATATACATTCTGTTGACTACGCTCTGGCTTTGTACAGCAATCAAAGCCGCTCTGTCAGCTGAAAGTTCAGATTTGCGTTCCCAATCGAACATCGCAACCTGCAACCCGCCGCTTATCAATGAAGAAAAGCCTAATGTAGCCTGCGAAGCCAGCTCAAGCAAAAATTTAAAATGCCTTGCCATAGTTTTATATAAAACATGGCCGCACTTGATATGTCCAACTTCATGGGCAAAAACGCACAAAAGTTCTTCTGGTTCCATCAAATCCAAAAGTCCAGATGTCACAACTACGAAGGGATTTGTATCTCCATATGTATAAGCGTTAGGAAGCGGAGAAGTTTGCAAATAAAGATCCGGCTTAGGAACAGAAAGTATATTGCAAGCTTTTTCAAGCAAATATTGAACTTCCGGCAACATTTTTCCAGTCAGGTGTATATTGCTGGCCAAATTAGTCATACGAAAAAACTGCTCGAAACCAATTTCCATAAGCTTTTTAACTAAGAACTCAAAACCAGGAATGCTTTGCAAAGCTGTAACCGCTTGTCTATCCCAAGGATGTTGAAAGCTTTCGGCACGAAGATTGTCAAATTCTTTTAAAGAATTAAAGTTGAAATTTTGCATGTTCCCCGTCTCCATTTTCTTAATAACCACAAATTACATTATAAACCACGGAACACACAGAATACACGGAAAAGCTCAGAAAAGAGATCTTTTTATTGATATTAAAACTCGCCACGCTCCACTCGCCACTCTAGTGCGATGCATATTTTTTCAGCAGATATTGTCTTGTGAATTTTGAAAGGCTGGCAGGAAAGTTTTAGAGAAAAAGCAGCACTTGCTATGATAAAATAGCCGCATGACAATTTTGCTTATAAACTTTGCTGCCTTTCTGGCAGCCATCTATCTATTCTTTTCAGGAAGCGGCCTATGGACTGACGTATTCAGTGATAGAGCCTATGAAAATGATAATTCGGAAGAACAGTCAGAGGAAATCCCTGTCGACGAGAAAAATATGAGATTTCCATTCTGGATTCTCTTAGCTGTCTTCTCAGCGGTAAGCTTGCTCAGCAGTATATGCTTTTGAGGTGCTTGCAGCAAGATTTCCAAAATCTGACATTTCAATCAATTCAGAAATTGTCACAAATCTATAACCGCAAGCTTTAAAGGCCTTTATCAATACTGGAAGAGCAGCGACCGCTCCAGGATGTATGTCATGAAACAAGACAATATGGCCAGGCTTAATACTTCTCATAACCTTTCTGAGTATGACTGCAGGATTTTTATTTTCCCAGTCTCTGCTGTCAGTGTCCCATAAAACTTCATAGTAGCCGTAATTGCCAAGGAGATTTCTAACTTTTTTTCCGCTTGCTCCATAAGGCGGTCTGACAGCTTTGGTATGCTTACCTGTCAGAGAGTAAATAAGCCTGTCTGTTTTATCAATTGACTCTATAGCAGCATACTCAGAATTCTTGGCAAGCGATATATGCTCCCAAGTGTGGTTTTCTATATCATGACCTTCCAAGGCCATTCTCTTAATTATTTTAGGATGAGCTTTTGCACGTTGTCCCACAATAAAAAATGTGGCTTTTACCCGTTCTTTGGCAAGCAAATCCAAAAGTTGAGGCGTAAGATTTTTATGAGGACCGTCATCAAAGGTAAGAGCTATAAACTTGTAGTTTTCATCTGTTTTGAAAGACTTTATTATTTTAATGCAATCATCTATGCTAAGAGACTTTTCAGAAATCTCGCTTGCAGCTTGCAGCGGCAGTTCGTTCTCATCTACAAGGCTCTTCCTGTCTTTTTCCAAAGCTCGTCCAAAAGACTTTGCAGGGACAGAACCTGTATGAGTGAAAGATGTTTCCGAACCCAAACTGTTCAGCTTATCAGATGCCGCCTTGAAACCAGGAGCAATACTCAACGCTTGGCGAAAAGATTCAGCCGCCCCTTTCCTATCACCACTTTCGAGCAGCAAAAGGCCATAATTGTAATAAAGAACATGAGAGGGTGCTACTTGGCTGCCTCTTTCAAACCACAAAAGTGCTTCTTCAGTTCGTCCTATTTCTTTCAGAGCAGAGGCAATATTATTATACAGATGAGCATTTTCAGGCTCAATGCGTAAGGCATAACTCCAAGTACGCAAAGCATCATTATGTTGCCCCGCTTCAGCATAAAGAATGCCTAGGGCATTAATGGAATCCACATCTTGCGGATTTTTTCTGATTCGCTTTACAATATGCTTAAATTGCTCCTCAGGAGGAGCAGTTTTTGTTTCAGACCTGAATCCTACCGCAAAAACCCAGACAAAAAGCATTATGTAAACAAACAACACGAAACGCTTATTCATTTAAATATTCAAGCTCCGAAAAGAGAACTCTTGCAAACAATCCCCAAAGATTATCGTAAAAAAGCTCCCTTTTCATTAGTTTTTTTAAAGCTTCACCTCTTGGATAACCAAAGTAACTGACAGCAAGCCTATATGCCAGTATCTCCTCACCTTCATCTGAAAAGGAGTTTCCTGCAATTAGCCTTGAGCTCGCTTCTTTGAAGCTTTGAAAATCACGAGTTTCAAAAACCAAAGGAGCCCCATTGGCAAGAATAAGAAAGTTACGAGAAGAAACATCTGCAAAGCTTTTCAATATTTCACGATACTTCTGTAACTTTGCAGGAAATTCAGGAAAATCAGGATAAAAAACAAGATAGCGGTGATAAAAAACAAAACTCATTATAAAGCTATGAAAAAAAACTTGTTCAGAAGAGAGAGTGTCACTCTTTCTCTCCAGCTCTTCCAAGTATTCGCATGCCTTTAAAAACTCATTTTTTAAAAGCCCTGTCTCATATACATGAAAAGACAAAGCAAAGGTTAAGGCTTTGTGATTTTGCGGAGTGTACTCCGGATATGAAAAAGCCCCAGACTGTCTTTGTCCAGCAATCATTTTTTCAAAAAGCTGCTTTCTGCTTTCCAAAGAATATCGAAGTCCTCTTTTATCTGCTTCTGCATATATTGCCGCCAATAAAAGAACTTTATATTCAAACAGTCTACTGTCAGAAGTCATTTCCTTCAAAAAAATCTCAGGCAAATCCGAAATTGCATCTTCCAAGGCCTTTACCGATGGAGATTTAGCCTTTACTGACAATCCGACTGGAGCATAAACTTCTTTTGAATCAGGTGTTGTCAAAGGCTTAATTTCTATTAATGCTGCAATCTTATTACAGTTTTTAAAAGAAATGACACTTTCTCCAGGACCTGCTGCTGAGATAAAGTTCTTTCCACCCAGATTCAAACATGCCGCCCTACAAGGATTAGCTTCTTCCCAAAGCTCTTTACAGTTAACAGGCAGATGAATTTCGTCAAAATACCATTCTCTCCCATAATCCAAAGTAATATGAGCATTTTGACGGCTTATTGTCAATTCCTCAGCTAGCAGCCCAAAATGGCAAAAGCTCATTAAGAGCAAAAAGCATGAGAAAAAGCTTCGCTTAATCCTGATTTTCATCTTTTTTAATTCCGTATTTCCGCAATCTATAGTGAAAATTCTGTCTTGTCACTCCCAACATCGAAGCAGCCTGAGAATAGTTCCAATTGCTAGCTTCCAAAGCCTGGATTATCATCTGTTCTTCAACTTGTTCCAAGGTTTCCGGCAAAGAAACTGAAGATACAAACTGCGAAGTCAAGTTAAGAGTATCATCATGGGGCAATTCTATATCATCAGCTTCAAGTATAGGCTTCTTGCTTAAAATCACAGCTCTTTCAATAACATGCTCAAGCTGTCTCAAATTGCCGGGCCATTTATAAGAAGCCAGCTTATCTATGAGACTTGGTGAAGGAGAAACAGGCTCTCGTCCATGTTTATTCGTATAAATTGAGAGAAAATATTCTGTCAACTCTTTCATATCCTCACGGCGTTCTCTCAAAGGCGGCAAGCTGATTCTTAAAACAGAAACTTTGTACATAAGCTCCTCACTGAAACTGCCGCTTTTAACTGCGGTTTCAAGGGAACGGGATGAAAGAAACATTAATCTGCAATCCAACTTAACAGGCTCTCTACGGCCTATAGGGGTAAATTGTCTCTCTTTTATACATTTGAGAAGAGCAGCTTGATTTTTTGCAGAAAGAGTAAATATTTCATCAAATACGGCAGTAGAAGCCTTTGCTTGCTCAAGCAATCCAAAATACCTGGTTTTATCGTTGCGATTCCCAAAAACCTCAGGTTCAAAGAGCTCGGAAAGAATATTTTCACAAGGAATCTCAACAATAGGCATTTTGGCTTTAGAAGAAGCATTATGAATTGCCTTCGCGAAAAATTCTTTTCCTGTTCCCGGCTCACCGCAAATCAAAAGAGGAACATCATTGGAAGCAGCCTTTAAAGCTATAGGCTCAATCTCTTTCATAGCTTTGCCGTAAACAATTCTGTCTTCATTCTTGAAAAGTTCCTGAGGCTTTTTCAAAATTTTTGCGATGGAACTTTTACACTCCTCCAGTTCAAAGGGTTTCAACAAATAATCGCTTGCGCCAAGCTTTATAGCTGTCACGGCAGATTCAACAGAAGACCAAGCCGTCATAAGTATTACAGGAAGCTTTTCATCCAATTGCCTGATTTTTTGCAAAAGCTCAATACCAGACATTTCCTTCATTCTTATATCAGAAATAACCAGATCAGCTGATTCTGACTTTAGCCATTCAAAAGCGTGTTCCGGATTAGAGAAGGTTTTTACAGAATATTCATCTCCCAAAGCCCTTTCCAAAATAGCCAGTATCTTAACTTCATCATCGACTATTACAATAGATTTCAAGTGTGATTCTCCTCTTGTTGCTTAGGGGAAGGCGTATCAGAATACATGTTAATAGGGAAAAGCAGTTCAAATGTTGTCAACTCCTCTTCTCTTGAAGCTGAAATCTTCCCTCCATGCCCTTCCACAATTGATTGTATCACTAATAAACCCAAACCGGTACCGCTTTCTCTGGTGGTGTACAGAGGCTCGAAAAGCTTGTCAGGCTCTCCTTGAAATCCCTTGCCATTATCAGAGAAAGAAAAACGCAAAAAATCGCCTTCAAGCTCAAATAATACGAATACTTTAGGTTCTTTTCTCTCTAGGCAAGCATAGACAGCATTTTCCACAAGGTTCTTAGATACCTGTGCCAAAGCGGTAAAATCAGCCTTAAGAGTTATATTGTCAAACTTGCCTTTAAGAGAAAAATTACAAAGCAATTCTGGCGGAAGGTCCTTTAAAATGAGTTCCTTCATTTTACTTATAAAGTCTTGAGCCGTATAAACTGTTAAGGCGGGAGTGCTCTTCTTAGTATAGACACGCAAGACATCAATTATGTTTTTGCATCTTTTGACCTCTTCTTCAATTGTTTTCAAATCCTCGTCATCAAGTTCTTTGCCTTCTCTTAAATCTTTTCTGAGGGTCTGTGCATAGAGCAAAATTATACCCAGCGGATTATTGATTTCATGGGCAATGCTGCCTGAAAAACGGCCTATAGCCACCAGTTTTTCTTCAGAACTGCGTTTTCGCTCCATTTCAAGCAAGGTTTTCTTAGCCTCAGTAAGCCTGTCTGCCATTTCGTTGAAAGCTTTTGCCGTATTTTCGATTTCATAGCCGCTATTTATCATTGGAGGCTTATCCAAAGGTATTTTTTCAAATTCATAATCGGAAGTTCTTGCAATGGTATCATTCAAAAGTTTCAAAGGAGCCAGCAAACTAGAACCAAGAAAATATCCAAAAACAATCAAAGTGACCACCTGAAGAAGAGCTAATCTGAACAAAAGCTGGTAAATATTTTCGCTGGAGATTATAGCTTTTTGTGCCATATAACCGGAAAGAAGAGTAAAATCTTTTTCTAAAGCATAAGAGCGAAGTCTAAAAATAAAATCGTTCAAAACAACCTGTTTTGTTCGCTCATCAAAGTCAATCGACGACAAGAACTCTTGGTTGCCAATTGATAAAAAATCTGATGCATAACGTGTCTTGCCATTCTTCAAGAGAAAATACAAGTTATTTTCACCAGGAAGCTCTGCCCTGAATTTTTGAAAAACCAGAAGGTTCAAGTTTTCATTTTTTTTAAAAGGCAAGCTTGAAATCAGAACATAGTTAGAGTCTTCTTTGCCGGAAAAACGAACAAGCAAGGGATAAGAAAAATCGCTGGGCGGCTCACTAAAAATAAATTCACAAGAAGAAAACAATGTATTTTTTCTATCTGTTATCGCTATACAATCAAGTTCTAAAGAGTCCAGTATTTCTGAAAAAATAGTTTTTCGGATATCATCGGGAAAAGAGAGAATATCCAGTTTTGCAAATGTATCTGATATTTGCCGGTTAATTCTGTCCAACTCAAGCTTCTGATTAAAAGCTGAGTCTAAAAAGGCATTTTTAATATTGCCTAACCTGCCCATGTCTGAGCTGTCTATTTGAAAGCCTATGGTATTTGCTGCCCAAAAGCTGACCACAAAAGCAATAGCTGCAGCCAAAAAAACAAAGGCCAGAATAATTTTTGCGCGTATGCTCAAAGAAAAAAAACCTTTCGGGAAAAGCCAAAAACGGCAAAACCCCGAAAGGGAGTTTTGCCGTCTTATCTCCGAAATCTTTTTGTTCCAGCTGTGACTCAGAATTCCATGAGAGCGGCGAAAGAAGCGGGTTCCAAGCTGGCTCCGCCGACCAATGCGCCGTCAACAGTCTCCAGCTTCATGTATTCGCCTATATTAGCAGGTTTTACAGAACCGCCGTAAAGAATTCTGATTTTATCAGAAGAATCTGTACCATACTTGCTGTGAATGTATTCTCTAATCAGGCTGATTGCCTTTTCAGCATCTTCAGCAGTGGCGTTTTTACCTGTTCCTATAGCCCAGACAGGTTCATAGGCTATAATTATGTTGGCGATATAACTTTCTTCGACCCCTTCCAAAGCTTTTTCAAGCTGATGCAACAAAACTTGGTCAGTCTGCTCAGCTTCTCGTTCTTCAAGTTTTTCGCCTACGCAAAGAACTGGGATCAAGTCGTGTTCCAAAGCGGATTTAACCTTTTTATTTATCAGCTCGTTTGTTTCGCCGAAAACCCAGCGTCTTTCGGAGTGTCCCAAGATTACGCAGTCGCAACCTAGTTCTTTAAGCATGGCCGGTGCTACTTCGCCTGTAAAAGCGCCCTTTTCTTCAAAATACATATTCTGAGCGCCAAGCAAAATATCAGTGCCTTCTCTTGAGTCATTTACAGCTGCAATCAGCGGAAACGGAGGACAAATCAGAATATCCGTGTGTTTCATGCCTGCAACTTTGGGAAGAAATTCTGCCATGAAAGCCTTAGCTTCCTTGATAGTTTTGTGCATCTTCCAGTTAGCTGCAATCATTGGTTTTCTGGTCATTATTAAACTCCCTGAAATTATTTATCGTAAAGAATCTTGATGCCAGGAAGAACTTTTCCTTCCAAGAATTCAAGACAAGCTCCGCCACCAGTGGAAACGTGGCTGATCTTATCAGCTGCGCCCATTTGTTCAACGGCTGCAACCGAATCGCCGCCGCCAACTACTGTGACTGCATCAAGAGCGGCAACTGCTTTTGCAATAGCCATAGTTCCTTTGTCAAAAGGTTCTACTTCAAAAACACCCATAGGTCCGTTCCAAAGAACCGTCTTGGCTTTTTTGAGTTCAGCTTCAAAAAGTTTGCGGGTTTCAGGACCTATATCCAAGGCTTCCTCATCATCAGGAACTTCACCTTTAACATAAACTTTAGTGGCTACGCCCTTTTTAATTTCTTTCGCTGCTACCATATCTTGAGTATAAATTATCTTTTTGCCAAGTTCCTTAGCTTTCTTCAAGATATCTCTAGCCATATCAAGTTTATCATCTTCACAAAGAGAAAGACCTATTTTGTATCCTTCCGCCTTCTGGAAAGTATAAGCCATACCGCCGCCAATAAGCAAGGTATCAACTTTGGTCAAAAGATTTTCTATAACCTGGATTTTGTCGCTGACTTTGGCTCCGCCCATTATGGCGACAAAAGGCTTTTCAGGGTTAGAGGTAACTTTTGTAAGATATTCGACTTCTTTTTCAATCAAAAAGCCGGCATAAGCAGGTATATAATCTGCTACGCCGACAGTAGAAGCATGGGCTCTGTGAGCTGTTCCGAAAGCGTCGCTGACAAAAATATCAGCCAAAGAAGCCAGAGTTTTTGCGAAATCAGGATCATTCTTTTCTTCTTCTTTGTGGAACCTGAGATTTTCCAAAACCCCTACTTCAGCAGGTTTCAAGCCAGCAGCAAGTGTTTCAGCCTTTTCACCGATGCAATCTTCAGCAAATTTAACAGGTTTGCCTAAAAGCTTTGATAAGTGCTTAACAACGGGTTTAAGGGAATATTTTTCGACTACAGCACCTTTTGGTCTGCCCAAGTGGCTGACAATCACAGTTTTTCCGCCTTTTTCCATTATATACTTAATGGTTGGCAAAGCGCTTCTGATTCTAGTGTCATCTGTTATTTCAAGATTATCATCCAGAGGAACGTTAAAATCTACTCTAAGCAGAACGGTTTTATCTTTTAATTCCGCGTTTTTAATTGTTTTAAGCATTGAATTCTCCTCTTCGAAAAAAGAGAGCTTAAACTCTTGATTCAAGCTCTCTTTATTACAACCTTTTGTTGCTTACTTTTCAGAAATGTATTTTACAAGGTCTCTTACTCTGCAGCTGTAGCCCCACTCATTGTCATACCAGGAAACAATTTTAACAAGATTTCCGTTGATAACTTTGGTGGAAAGAGAGTCAAATATTGAGCTTCTGCTGTCAGTGGTGTAATCGATGCTCACCAAGGGCTCTTCACTGTATCCGAGAATGCCTTTGTTGCGTGCTGTCTGCGAAGCTTCTTTAACAGCTTGGTTAACTTCTTCAGCTGTTGTAGGTTTGGAAACAGTGCAAACGAGGTCTACAAGAGAAACGTTGGGTGTCGGCACTCTGATTGCGAAGCCGTCAAATTTTCCCTTCAGCTCGGGAATAACAAGGGCTACTGCTTTAGCTGCGCCTGTAGATGTCGGAACCATTGACATAGTAGCTGCTCTGGCTCTTCTCAAGTCTTTGTGAGGAGCATCGTGAAGTCTCTGGTCGCTTGTGAAAGCGTGAATAGTAGTCATGAGACCGCTTTCGATACCGAATTTATCGTTGAGAACTTTGGCTACTGGAGCAAGACAGTTAGTAGTACAGCTGGCGTTGCTGATAATATGATGGTTTGCAGGATCATATTTATCTTCGTTAACACCCATAACTATGGTGATGTCTTCGTTTGTTGCAGGAGCAGTGATAATAACTTTCTTGGCTCCGCCCTTTGTGATATGGACTTCGGCTGTTTCTTTGCTTCTGAAAAGACCAGTGCCTTCCACAACATACTCAACACCGTGATTTTTCCAAGGGATATTGCCAGGTTCACGCTCAGCATAAACTTTAATTGTTTTGCCGTTTACAACAAGGCTTCCATCTTTAACTTCTACAGGATATTCCAATTTGCGGTGAATTGAGTCATATTTCAACAGATGAGCTAAAATTTCCGGGCTTGAAATGTCGTTAATTGCAACAACTTCCAGTTCGGGTGTTTCAAGCATAGCTCTGAAAACCATTCTGCCTATTCTGCCAAAACCGTTGATTCCTACTTTTTTTACCATGTGTCAGTCTCCTTTATTCTGCAATAAATTAGGGATTACTTAAAAGGTCACAAGAAACAAAGAAGCCCCTCAATTAATTTCCGGGGCAACTTTGTGATATACATTACTTAGTCAGTCCTGTTCAGCGGCCAAGTCTGGCTTTCAGATCCGCAAGTTCAGCCTGGTCAAAGAGATCTCCGATTGTATCTGAGAAACCTTGTTCCGACTCTGCCTGATACTTTTTCAGTTCTTGGCTATCATGTTCAATAGCTGCTTCTTTAAGAGAAAGTTTAAGTTTTCTGTTCTTCCTGTCAAGTTCAAGAACTTTGTAAGTAACTTCATCGCCCACCTTCACAACATCAGAAGGATTGTTGACTCTGTGTTCTGCAAGCTGTGAAATATGCACAAAGCCTGAAACTTCATCACCCAAGTCTATTTCTATTCCGTTATCCAGAATAGCTGAGACTGTACCCTGATGAATAGAGTCTTTGGGATACTTGCGAGCTACGTCAAGCCAAGGATCATTTTCAAGACGTTTCATTGAAAGACCGATTTTCTGTTTGTCTTTTTCTATTTCATAAACACAAACATCTAGCTCTTGTCCTTCTTTCAAAACCTCTGAAGGCTCAGAAAGATTGCCCTGCCATGAAATTTCTGAAACGTGGAGCAAGCCCTCTACTCCGCTGGGCAATTTAACCAAAGCACCATATGGCAACAGATTGGTTACGGTGCCAGTAAGGCGGTCGCCTACTTTATAAGCTTGATCAACATTGGTCCAAGGATCTTCAGTAGTCTGTTTCAAACCGAGTGAGAGTCTTCGATTCGCCACATCAATGCTAAGAATTTTAACCTGAACTTCTTCATCTTGCTTCAATACTTCAGAAGGATGGTTGATTCTCTTCACCCAGTCCATATCCGATACGTGAAGCAGACCTTCAACGCCAGGTTCTATTTCAATAAAAGCGCCAAATGTGGTCATGTTGTTTACTTTGCCTTCTACAAGCTGCCCAATTTGATATTTGGCTGCAAATGTTTCCCAAGGATGTTCGGTCGTTTCTTTGAGCGACAAAGATATGCGTTTTTCTTCTTTGTCAATGCCCTTAACCATAACTTTAATCGTTTCACCTGATTCGACCACTTCGCTAGGATGCTTAATATTTCTTGCCCAAGAAAGGTCTGAAATATGAACAAGGCCTTCAACGCCTCTTTCAAGCTCTACAAAAGCGCCAAAATCCATGAGGTTTTTGACAACGCCGTTGTAAACTTTGCCAACGACATATCTTTCATCTACGATTTCCCAAGGATTTTCTGTCATTTGTTTAAGACCAAGAGAAATTCTGCTTCTGCGATTTTCTTTAACCATCTTCAGAATTTTCACTTCGATTTCTTCGTCTTGCTTGAGAATGTCTTTGGGATTAACAGCAGAAGCCCAACTCAAATCGTTTCTATGAACAAGGCCTTCAACGCCATCGCCCAAATCAAGGAACACGCCGTAATCAACAAATCTGGAAACTTTGCCCTTGATTACATCGCCTTCATTATATTGTTCAAAAAGCTCATCGCGTCTCTTGTCTTTTACTTTGTCTTGCAAAGCTCTCTCTGAAACTACAACGTTTTTGCGTCTGCCTGCTTTGCTGAATTCTATAACAAGCATAGGAAAGGTCTGGCCTATAGAGTCTTTATTGTTCTTGGAAAAAGAAAGCTGGCTCTGAGGCAAGAAGGCAGTGATGTTTTTGTATTTGGCATCGAATCCGCCTTTTTTTCTTTCGACTATAGTTACTTTTATGGGAGTTTTAGCATGATAAGCTTTTTCAAGCTCATCCCAAGCGGCAGTCTCTTTAGCTTTGCTAATAGAAAGCTTCGGCTGGCCGTTTTCGATGCGATCTATATAAACAGTGACTTGGTCGCCTGGGTTAAGTTCGCCTTCGAGATTTTCAAGTTCCGCTGGCTCAATGATACCTTCAGATTTGGAGCCGAGATCGACATATACGCCGTTTTCGTTCTTTGTGACAATAGTGCCAGTGACGATAGCTCCTCTGGAGATTGGGCGGAACTTGCTGTCTTCCATAGCCATGAGTTCTTCCATTGTCATGGTCTCTTCAGACATTCCATTTTGTTCCTGTTGTTTGATTTCTTGTTCGGTCATACTTTCCTCCACTGGGATCTCTTCGTCCCGGTTTTCAGTTGAAATAATTTTAATAGCCCGCTCCACAACCTCGGGTATGTTCATGCCTGTGGTATCGAGATAAACGGCATCTTCTGCTTGAATCAGGGGGGCAACCTCGCGGCTCGAATCAGCTTTGTCCCTATCAGCTATCTCGGTCTTCAATTCGTCCAAGTTTTGGGAAAAACCTTTTTCGACAAGTTCTTTGTAGCGTCTATCAGCTCTGGCATCTATTGAAGCAGTCAGAAAAATTTTGACTCTAGCATCAGGAAAAACCACGCTGCCTATATCACGGCCGTCCACAACCCACTTGCCTTCAGAGCCTATTCTTCTCTGCAAAGAAGTCATAGAGCCTCGGACAGCGGGATTGGCGGCTACCGCCGACACCTTCCGGGAAACCTCCGGTGTTCTTATGGAGTCTGTCACGTCAGTTCCGTTCAGATAAACCAGCTGCTTGCCATCTTCAGGGCATTTCTCGAAGCGAATGCTGACACTATCAACAGAGAGGGAGAGGGCTTCAGGATCGGAAAAGTCAATTTTGTCTGCAAGAGCTTTGTACGTCACAGCTCTGTACATGGCGCCAGTATCGAGGTAACTGTACCCCATCTTTTCAGCCAACAATTTTGCAATTGTGCTCTTACCGGCTCCCGCAGGACCGTCGATTGCTATAACATCAGAAAAAAATTCACTTGCTGTAAAACTCAAGTCCGTTAGACCTCAAAACGTAACATTACTATTAACGGCGACGATTTTACATTAAATAGAATAAATATGCAAGTTTAGTTTTAATTTAATTAGAGAAATTCATCACAAAGCAAAAAAAATGCGGGAGTCTTAAAAATTTAAGACTCCCGCTAAGCTGGGGTACAGGGATTCGAACCCCGGCAGGCAGTTCCAGAGACTGCTGTCCTACCACTAGACGATACCCCAGTAGGTATGTTCTAACTATATATCATTATTTTTATCGTCTGACAATCTTTTTTTTGCTTTTTTGCTCAAGGATTTTGCCAGGTTTTTGCCTTCCCTATAATATCCAATATGATTTTCCCACCAACCGTCCAAATGACCTTCAGACTGCATCCTTTTCATTTCAGCCTTTATGTCATCAAAAATCTCAGATTGCTCCTCTTTTGCCCATGCAGTATGAGGCAAAGGCGTAAAAGCATGCATATGTATTTTTGCTCCATAAGTTTTTATAAGAAACCAAATAAACTCCAACATTTCAAGCTGATCTTTATAGGTTTCTCCTGGATTTCCGACTATAAAATCAAGATGAGGAGTATAACCAAACTCCCTGATCAAGGCTACTGCTCTTAAAGAGTCCTCTACCGTATGTCTACGGTTCATTTTTTTCAACATAGCATCCGAGCCGGTTTGCAAACCCATTACAATTGTTTTGTTCTTAGCATACTTGGAAACCAGCTCCATAACCTCTCTGGTTACAAAATCGGGACGCACTTCTGCAGGAAAACTGCCCATCTGTATAGACTTTATGCCCGTATCAGTAAGACCCTCCAAAAGCTCCTTGATAGCCTGCAAATTAGGTTTGCCATCATGCGAACCATATGCGAAAGCATTAGGTGCTAAAAATTTTATAACTCGTCTGGAAGGATTTATTCTAAGATACTCTTCCGCTATTGAACAAATAGAGTCAACCGATCTATGCCGCACCTTGCCGGCAAAAAGAGCCGGAACACCGCAAAACATACAGCCAAAAGAGCAACCGCGCGATATTTCTATAGGCGGCAAATAATCTATAATTCTGGAAAATCCAGGCGAAGCATTCAAATCAACTTGAGCCTTGCCCGTTCTATGAATGCCCCTATCAGCCTTTCCTTCAAGCCATTTAAGCAAAAAAGCGCCTATAAAATTCTCGCCTTCGCCTGAGCATACGTAGTCAAACCCTAAGGTCTCTATAGTTTCAGGAGCTGCCGTGGCCTGAGCTCCTCCCGCCAAAAACTCAGCTTGTGGATAATTTTCTTTAAACTCAAGAATTTCCTTGTATACCTGAGGCATATGGGACTGCATGAAGGAATAAAGAGCCAAGATACGCCTTCCTTGCCAACTGGGAAGGTCGAAGTCTTTAAATCCTTCAAAGGCAATGATATCAAAGGAAGATAAAAGCGATTCGTCCAGACAGCCTAAAATCGCCCCAAAACTGACTTTATTGTAATTATGAATGCGCAGTATCAAAACAGGTTTGGCAAGCAAGAGTTCACTTCCAATTTCTGAAGGGAATCGAGGACAGAACAACTTCCGTATTTTTCAGCCCATTAGCCTGCAAGAACATTCTAGTGCTATTAAGCGCCAGTTTTTTATGAGGAGTGGGACCCAAAACTATCTTTTCAAGGCATTGATTTTCACTCTCTCGAAAACCAAGCTTGAAAGCAAGATAAGGTATAATCGCAAAGGCCCCCTCGCGAAACGAAAAATCAGAAGGTGCTACATCAACAGCCGCATTCACAAGACGCCATTCTTTTTCTTCTTTAAAGTTTCTGTCTTTAAGTATCGGAGCCAGTCTGCAAACGTTGCTTGTTATGTCATCTACCATATTGTCATATTCCGCTCGGCCCTTGCCATACTTTTGCAGCCAACAATCCACAAGATAAGATACAAGCTCATTGTGTGTCGAATTGTCATAAACACAAGGCCATATGACAAAATCCTGCTTTTTAGCTGCACTGAAAAGCTTGTTCAAGTCGAAGCCAAGAGAATAACCCTTGCCTTGATTGCCGTAACCTCTCCATTGACTCAAAAGATCACCCTCTTCACAAAAAGAAGAAATGCATATATGAGTTCTGTCCACCTTCTTCAGTATTTCTTGCAACTCAGCAAGCAAGGCTCTCATATAAGGGTCAGAAGTGGCAGTGCGCCTTCTATTTAACTCGTTGGCCAAAAGTCTGAAGGTCAAATAAACCTCATTTTTATCGTTCAGAAAAGCCACCTGAGTAGCCCATATTTCTCCTTGCTGTATTATGCCAAGAATACCGCCCTGAGTTGTATAGTGATAGACAGTTTTAGGCAAATGTTCTGGAAAAATCGTTGAATATAGATGTTTTTCAAAATTCTCTAACATAGAATATGACAGAATTCAGTAAATTCATTTTTTATTTTTGTAACTCTCGGAAAGCTTCAAATTAAGAGCCAACATCGACATTAAAAGCTCTCTGGCTTCAGCTTTTGTAATTCCTTCTATTGAACCGAAGGAAAAATTTCTTTTAAATGCGTTAAATTGCGCATCAGTCATTTTATCGAGCTGTTTCAGCTCTTTGCAATGCTTTTTACGCATCATCTCAAGCTGAAAGACAGTCGGCTCAATCAAAGTCATCACAGAAAGCATATCCCGCAGGTCTGTAGCTATACCGACCCTTCTCTTGTTTGTCCGAGATCTCGGCTCTATCTACCAGCAAAGAACCTTTTTTGTAAGCAGCCGCAATAGAGAGAGGAACATACATTTCAGCCGCCAAAACCTTAGCTTTAGCTTCTTGCTCAGCAGCTTTATTTTCTTGAGCTATGGCTTCCGCAAGAGCTTTTCTGCCTTCTGCTCTAGATTCGCTTACACGTCTGTCAGCCTCAGCCTGCATATTTTTTAGAATAGCGCCTATGTTACGCATTACGTTAACATCGGCAATATCAACTGAAATAATTTCATAGAAAGTGCCAGCATCTAAGCCCGCTTTCAAAATTTCTTCTGAAATAGTTGCTGGCCTGTTCAAAATATCCGAATGTCTTTCTGCTGAGCCTATGATACTGACAGCCGCTTCATTGATACGAGCCACAACAGTTTCTTCTCCCGCTCCGCCGATCATTGCATCCATATTGGCTCTGACAGTAATACTGGCAAAAACCTCAAGCTCTATGCCGTCTTTTGAAACTCCTCTGATATTGTTGCTTCTGATATTTTTAGGGTTAATCGACATATTGACAGCCTGCAAAACATTGTGTCCAGCCAAGTCAAGAGCGGCAGCCTGTCCAAAACTAAGACGTATACCTGACTGCGATGCTTGTATCAAGGCTCTGACAATGGCGTTAACATCGCCGCCTGACATCATATGAGTCTCCAAAGCGTCAAAAGAGATATTAAGATGTGCTTTACGTGCCTGGGTCAAAGCTTGAACAAGGGTATCAACAGGATCATAATAGTTCAGAGTACTTGTTCTGACTTTAGCTCCAAGAAGTTCAAAAAAACCTAAACGTACGCCTGTAGTCCAAGATTTGATATAAATTTGAATGATGCCGGCAAACTGCAACAGCATAGTCAAGAAGAAAAGTCCCCCTATAATAAGGAGAAATCCCAAAACAATACCTATAGCCGCGTATAGCTCAGCAAGCATAAAAAAAGCCTCCTTTGGAGTTCACATTTAAGAGGGTATAAAATTGTGTAAAATCTTTCAAGAAAAATGTTCTTTTAAGGCTAAAAACATTAATTTCTTACTTGATTTTTCCCTAAAAAAGAAAGCTGACAAGTCCATAACTTGGAACTCATCAGCTGTTTTGCTTTATTAAGTCTTGTCTAAATAAGGCACATCACAGATCAAAGTCATCGCAGAAAGCATACCCTGCAGGTCTATAGCTATACCGACCCTTCTCTTGCTTGCCCGAGATCTCGTCTCTATCTACCAACAAAGAACCTTTTTTGTAAGCGGCTGCAATAGAGAGAGGAACATACATTTCAGCCGCCAAAACCTTAGCTTTAGCTTCTTGCTCAGCAGCTTTATTTTCTTGAGCTATGGCTTCCGCAAGAGCTTTTCTGCCCTCGGCTCTAGATTCACTCACGCATCTATCAGCTTCCGCTTGCATATTTTTAAGCATGGCACCGATATTGCGAAGCACACTAATATCAGCAATATCTATTGAAATTATCTCGTAGGCGCTGCCTGCATCAAGTCCAGCTCTCAAAACTTCTTCGGCAATAAGCGCAGGTCTGTTCAAAATATCAGAATGTTTTTCAGCTGAACCTATAACACTCTCCACAGCCTCATTAATGCGAGCAATAACAGTTTCTTCGCCAGCACCGCCTATCATTGAGTCTATATTGGCTCTGACAGTAATACTTGCATTCACCTCAAGCTCTATGCCGTCTTTCGCAACGCCTTTGATGCCTATGCTTCTGATGTTTTTAGGGTTGATAGACATATTAACGGCCTGCAAAACATTATGACCTGCCAAATCCAGAGCAGCAGCCTGCCCCTGGCTAAGGCGAATACCAGATTGCGAAGCCTGTATCAAAGATCTGACAAGAACATTTACATTTCCGCCAGACATCATGTGAGTTTCCAAGGTATCAAAAGAAATATTAATTCTAGCTTTTTGCGCTTGGGTAGTTGCATCAACAAGAGTGCCGACCGGATCGCTGTATGGCAAAAAGGCTGTTCTAAGCTGGGCACCTATAAGGTCAGACATGCTTATATTTACGTCTGCCGCTTTGGAACGCATGTAAATCATAACAACGTTTGCAAACTGAAAAACCATTACTATAGCAAATATGAAAAGTATTCCAGCAACAGCTGCCAAAACAGCCAGCAAAGGCATTAAAATAAGGCTAATGTCCATATAACCTCCTCTCAGCATTCTCTATGAGCTTATATGATCAGCAAAGATCTTGCAAGCAGAAAGACGCTTTTGAAACAAAAAAAATATTACTTTGTTCCAAAAGTTTTTTGTTAATATGACAATAATCACGATTACAAGTAATCAAAAGCAAAAGCTGTTTATACAAGTTTACCGAGCAAAAAAGGAAAAGAAAATTATGTTTACATTTAACCCTGAGTATATCGGTTATTGTGTGATTTTCATAATCATTGGACTGGAGTTCACAAAAATCGCTTGGAATAACTGGAAAAAAGGCGAACTCAAATATGGCAAGCATGTTTATGCCAAAGCGGGAAATCCAAGCTCCTACTGGTCTAACATAACAATACGCATAATTATGAGTTTGTTGTGCTGGATGGGTCTTGCAGCTTCCATCTATCTGATGTTTACACCAGAACAATCAGCTTGAAAGTTTTTGCTTGTCGCTTACGGAAGCTGACTGAAAAAAACAAATCTTAAACAAAAAAAATATTGCTTTGTTAAAAAATGTTTTTTTGTTACTATAGCATCCGTATATACTCTGGAGGTTTTTCGTCAATGGCCATAGATTCTTTAATTAAAACTGTTCTCTCCGAGCTTAAGCTGGCCGTAAACTCAAAAACGGTAATAGGAGAACCCATTACTTGTAATAAATGGACCGTAATTCCAGTAACCAAAGTCACTTTCGGCTTCGGAGCTGGCGGCGGACAAAGCGAGAAAGACCCCGATTTCGGCGGCGGTTCAGGGGGCGGAGCTTCTATTGAGCCGGTTGCCTTTATTGCGATGAATGAAAAAGAAGTTAAGTTTGTTTCTTTCAACGAAAAACAAACTATTTGGGAAAAAATACTCAAACCAGAAGTCGGCGAGCAGATTTACAACAAAATTATGGGAATAGGCGACAAGCCAGCCAGTGATACCGCTTCTGCAACTTCTTCAGATTTATCCGAAACACAAACTGATTCATAACAATATTGATGAGTGGTCGGTGGACCGTGGACAGAGAGGGAAAATTAGCCTTTTAAACCACGGAACACACACAGAATACGCGGACAAAGCTCCTACAGAGCACAAAGTCCAAAAAGGCATGTCCGCTTTTTCTCGTTCTCGGCTTAAGCCATTGATTTTAAAAATAAACTTGAAAATCTCTGTCTTACTTCGAGAATCGACTTAAATTGCATTCTATTAATATAGACTTGCAATTTGTGTTGATTTTTAAAAGTCACAGAAAGATAAACAACGGTTATTTATTAACATCTAAAAGCAGTATCAGTTTAGCAAGCGAGTTCAAACAATCAACTCGACACTCGCTACGGTGGTGCTGTTGCTGCACCAGATAAGCATAAAGTTCTTGTTAACTGATTGTCATTTAATACGCAATTTTTAGTGAAAAAGCAGCACTAGCAGCTGTTCAAGAGTTTTTCAGCAAAGGCTTTTGCTTTGTTTCGCAAATCACTTAAAGTACCATTATTGTCTATAAAAACTATACCGCTTCCTGAAACCGGTTCCGGATCCTGAGAAAAAAGTCTCTCTTTGGCTGACTCTCTTGTCCAATTTCTGTAGTTTACGAGCCTCTCTAGACGTTCTTCAGGCTTAGATCTCACATAAACCACCAGATCGCACATTTCATCAAGACGCATTTTATAGAGAAGAGCCGCATTTATTATCGCAAACTTCTCTCCCTTTGCTTTATCAATTGAGATTTCTTTGCGAACCAGCTCTCTCATAGCCGGATGCATAACTGAATTTAAAAATTCAAGAGATTTATTTGTGGCAAATGCTTTGGCACCAAGTTTTTTACGGTCTATAAAACCTTTTTCGGACTTAATATCCTCGCCAAAATAGCCGCAAAGTTTTTCAGATATTTCCGGCTCATCCAGCAAATCATGGCCCACAGAATCAACCTCTATATTCCTGCCCAAACCAAAAGAAGACAACATTTCAGCCAAGGCGGACTTGCCTGCCCCAGATTGCCCCGATATTCCTATTATTTTCATGATGATTTCTCAGGCAAAGTAACAGAGAAAACTGAACCTTCGCCCACCACACTGCTAACTTCAATTTTGCCTTTGTGCTCTTCAATTATTCTTTGAGCCATAGAAAGTCCCAGTCCAGTTCCATATTCTTTGGTAGTCATAAATGGATTGAATATATCACTTAATTTTTCGTTGGGTATCCCCCCGCCTTTATCCTTGAAGGATATAACTATTTCTTTGTTTTCGCTGTTATCCGTCTTTTCTACCACCACAATTAAAGAACCGCCGTCAGGCTGAGATTGAACAGCATTTGTCATTATATTTAAAAAGACTTGTTTCAATTGATCTGGATCGCCTGTTACATAAGGATTTTCATAGCGTTGTTCAAGAGTAAACTCTATGTTCTGCTTTAAAATC
>JAAYNI010000006.1 GCA_012520995.1 Candidatus Rifleibacteriota bacterium | reverse complement strand
GTGATTATGCGGTAGCAGAATGCAATTTTTGCCCAATTTTGCCCTCATCTGTGTGAATCTGTGTCCATCTGTGGATATAAATAAATGTACCCGATAACGAACTTTTAGCTGCAACAGTCTACTAGTGCTGCTTTTTCACTAAAAGTTGCCTATTTAATGGCAAGCAAGTCAACAGCCTCTTTATGCTTATTTGATACAGCAACCGCGCAGTGGCGAGTGGTGCGTGGCGGTCCTCGCTACCCCCAACCCCCTACGCCCCACCTCCCTGTTTTCAGTAGCACTGCATCTCCATGCCAAAACTGCCATCTGCATGACATTTAAACAAGTAAAGAACTCCTAAATCTCCCCACATAAGATTGATATCTTCTTCTGATTGAATCTGAACAAAAAAGTCCATGTCTTTTGAGCAATGCGGGCAATCTTGAGCTGCTAAAGCTTGTACAACCGCTTGATAGCCTCCCATTGAACTGCAAACAGGAGCTATAGCTCCAGCTGCTTTTGCCGCTTCTTCATATGCAGTATGAGGATCATCGGGAGAGAGTTCGGCGCAAAGATCATAGACTTCAGAATTAAGTTCACACATAAAATCGAATGCGGGCACAACAAAGTCTCTTTTTAAAGTCACTCCTGATGGAACAATTTCCATAGTTTCATTAGGAGAAGTTTCAACAAATTTAGCAGATTCAGGATTTTTATAGGTTTTTACAAGCCACTGCCCTTCATCCGCTGTCTCTATAGGCATGCATCCAAAGCAATAATAAAAGACATGCAAAGGTCCTGAGGGCTTAAGATCCATGTCGTAATTATCTCTGAATTGAAAAACAAAAGTGAGTTTTTCGCCACAAGCTGCACAGACTGGACACTTATCTCCCGTTTCCGCGTATGGAGCACCTCCGAACTTTGTGTCTGTTTTCTTAAGTTCAATCTCAGAAGGGTCAGTCGGTATTATTAAAAGGGCTCTTTTTTTAAGTTCTTTGAGTGTCCTTATCAGAGCTTCATTCGTCATATTTTATTCCTTTCAGCTAATATAAAGATTTCTAATGGGTTATTCTAGCGCAAAAGGGATAAGTCTGAATAAAATAAAAGTATTTTTTGTTTTCCGTTAAAAAAACATTCGATATGAACGAAGTATATTTTGGATTTGTTTGCCTCCTTATTTTTCAGACCGGGTATTTGAAAGCCTGGTCTTTTTTTTACCTTTTTTTATAAATGGCAAAAAAACTAAGAAATCCAGATGCCAACCAAATAACAAATAGTGCGGCTATTATCGAAGGACCAGCTGGCAAATCAAACTTAATGGAAATGCTGAGACCTGATATACCTGCAACTATGCCGACTATTGGCAAAATAAGAAAAAGAGAAGCTGCGCTTTTGGCAAAAGTCAATCCTGTTATCATTGGAAACAGTAGAAACGCAAAAGTTCCCATTACTCCTAAGTTTTCCAAACTGACAGCTATTACAGCAGAAATAGCTATAAACTGAATATATTCAAATATACGTCCTTTGTTTATGCCTGAAAGTTCAGCTTGTATGGGCATCATATTTATGGCGAGAAGACGTTTTCTGAATACTATTAAGCAAATAAATGCGGGAATACAAATTAGAGCGGAACGCCAGAAATCATTCGGCATAGCAGCTAAAATTCCGCCTTTAAAAAGCATGTCGTAACCGTGAGTTTCTGTATTGCTCATAGCCATTATAAGCAAGCTTCCAGCCATAGAAGTCACAAAAGCGACTCCGATAAAAGCGTCTTTTTCTATTTTAAAACGAGTCTTTGAGGATTGCCAAGAAAGCACATAAACGCATAAAGCTATTACGGCCAAAAAACCTGCTAAAGCACTTTCAGTAAAAATAGAGACAAAGATCAGAGCAAAACCTGCTATTTGCGGCAATGCTGCTCCCATAAACAAGGAACGGCGTTGATACAAAAAAAGCCCTGAAATGGATAAGGCAAGAGCGTTAACTATTACTACATAAAAAGAAACATGAAAAAACTTCGCGAGAGTCAAGAATGATTCATTCATGAGAGTCCGACCTTTCTTGGCTCTCAATCAAATCTTGGAGCTGCGAGTTGATATCTTTTGAAAGTTTTTTTGCAAGAGTTAATCTTTGGCCTTGAATAGCATATATATCAAAATCCATTCCTTCAAAATCCTCAAATATATGGGAAACTAAAATTACAGTTAAACCCTGCTTTTTTTTCAACTTTGCCAATAACTGCATGAAGTTAGCTCTTTGATTAACATCAAGACCTCTAGTCGGCTCATCCAACAAGAGAACGTCAGGGGATGGTGCAAGTGCCTGGGCAAGCAAAGCTCTTTGTTTTTGCCCGCCTGATAACTTAGAAAAAAGCTTTTTGGAATGTTCTGCCATAGATGTGTTTTCCAAAGCTTCTTCAATCTCAGCCTTATAAAGTCTGGAGGGTGAAAGCCAGGGCTTTGTTTTAGAACAAAGCCCCATTTCTACTATTTCATAGACAGAAAATGGCATGAGATCTTCTATTTCACTCATTTGTGACATATAAGAAACAGTGCATTCCTTGGAAAGTTCAACTGAGCCTGATAAAGGCCTAAGCAATCCTAAGAGAGTTTTTAGAAAAGTAGTTTTACCAGAACCGTTTGCCCCGATAAGACCTATGTTGTCATTAAAGTTTATCTGACAATTTATTTCTTTTATTAGGGGATTTCCAAGATAGCCTACCGTTAAATTCTCACAAGAAATAAAAGATCTCTTCATTTTATTCCAGCTCGCTCAGCAATTTATTTACCAAGTATTCTATGAACTCATGATACCTTTCAGTACCCTTGACAGCACCAGTTGAAGCAGGCAAAACCAAGACTTTTCCGCCTATTTTTTGTGCTATCATGTTCGGAAACTTTTTATTATGATAGGTTTCACAGACTATCGTTTTAGCACCTTCGTTTTGCATAAGGTTAACAGTCTGGCTTATTTCTCTTGCTGTGGGAGGTATCCCAGGTCTAGACTCAACATAGCCGACAATATCAAGCCCTGCAAAATCAGTAAAATAAATCCAAGAACTGTGCAAACAGACTATTTTGCGCTGTTGCAAACCCGCCAGCTTACCTTTCCACTCTGCCATTTTAGCGCGTAAAAACGCCTTGTATTCTTCAGCATTTTTTTGATAAACAGAAGCGTTTTCAGTGTCTGCCATACTTAGTTTTTCAGCTATCAAGTCCACAATCAGCAAAGCATTTACTGGAGAAACCCAATAGTGAGGGTTGCCGTAAGGATGAACGTCTCCTTGCGAGGGATCTACTCTGGTTGTAGGAACTTCTTTTACAGGAATTACATTCGAACAATCTACATAACCGCTCCTACCCTTCTGTATTCGTAAGTTTTGTGAACTCTCTATCAGAGGAGTAAGCCATATTTCAAGATCCATTCCTATGAGGAAAACAAGATCTGCTTTGGCAAGCCTTCTGATAAAAGTAGGACGAGGTTCTATATGGTGAGGGTCTTCGTGAGGTCTGCCAAGAGCGAAAGTATTCACAAGATCTTTTCCTACTTCTTTTACCAAAGCGCTTAAGTCAGGAAGAGTAGTTACTACATTTACTTTCGCAAAGGCTGAATTAGAAATGATTAAGAATGAGAACAAAAATATAAATATTAAAAGGCTTTTATTGCTTTTCATAATTTTCTCCATTTATTGATCGATTCAGTCAGCATGTTCATGCTCATGCTCATGCTCATGTTCATGCTCGTGTTCATTCTCATGTTCATGCTCATGGTCGTGCTCATGCTCATGCTCATGACTATGTCCATCACCATGCGAATGGGAATGTTCTGCACCGCCAGTATGTGTTCCGTCTCTGTAGGCAGAAAAGTCAGTTCTGGCTTCGCAGCCCGCAATATATATTGTGGAAAAAATTATCAAAACAATGCTCAATATTTTTGCGAAATGATTATTTTTCATGGTTTTACTCCTTAGAAGTTTGCCAAGTGGGGCTTATGAGGTCCCATTCCCCAGATAAATTGCAGCCAAATTTCATTGCTGTCTCTCCCCTTAAAGGGATCTTCAAGTTTTCTGAATTGCAACTGGAGTCTGTCATTTTCAGTAAACCACCAACCAGCGAAAATTGATTTGGCTCTAGTAGCATCAGTATTATTTGCTGGTTTTTCTGAATAGTCGTATTCAAGACCTATGTGCCAATTATAAGTTCGTTTAAATTTATAAATTCCCGCCACATAGTATCCGTAGGCATCAAGATTTGAAGGTGCAAGCTGCTCACGGCTGCTCTTAATGTATTCACCCAGCAAGGTAATTTTATCGAACTGATTGATTCTATGTCGATACATGGCATCAACCCCATATATATCAGCTCTGAGATCGCCCTTGGCGTCATGGGCGCCTTGGTTATAATTCAAACCAATCTGGATATCATCATCAAAATCATTGAAATAGCGATTAAATAATACTCTCCCGCCAAAAACCTTGGTTTGTCCGTTGTTGAACATCAATGTGTTATTGCCGTTCAAAGCGTTGACAGAAATTTGTCCATAGGTCTGATCATCAATATCTAAATGCTTGCTGATCATTATACCGTCATCGCCGTAGCCGTGGCCGCCGCCGTAAAAATATTCATTTGGAAAAGGCATAACTGCAAATGGCCAGTCATGAGAATGTATCGAGTTAATATAACCAGTGTTGACCAAAAACCTCCCCACCCTCAAATTCAGGTTCCACGGAAGGCTATAAGCAAGATCGGCATAAGCTTCTTCTACATGGGCTTCATCATCATAAAAACCTATGGTGACATTGCCTCTGGTATAAGGACTGACTGCTTTAGAGAAGTTCAATTCACTGCCATCCAGCTTTAATGAGTTGCGGCGAATATCTTTTTTATCGTCAGTTCCCATATAACGGAAAGTGCCAGTCACGCTTATATCAGGATTCTGATTTTGATAAACAGATTTTTGCTGTGAAGAAGGAGCTTCTTTCACATCTTTTTCCAGCTTCTCCAGCTGATTTGTCATACTTTGCAACTGTCGCGAAAGCAGGCTGATTTCCGCTTTCAACTTTTCAATTTCTTTTTGATTATCAGACTCTCCTGCAAATAGAGAGGTAACCATAAACAACATTAATATTGATAGGATAGTTTTTTTCATAAGATCTCCGAAAATGTAAAGCTCTCAGGATCCTTGGCATGCAAAAGCAGAAGGAATCCTCTTGAAAATTAGTGTGCTATTTTTAAAGCTTCTTAACTCTACTCGCCGCTCATCACTGTGCTAATTTACTGCCTGTTAACAAGGAATATTAGGAGTGTAAGATGAGTTTAAAAGTAAGTTGCTATACAGCACCCGGAATGAAAAATTGTGCTCTGACTCACTCAGCAGGCTAAAAGTAAGCAATCAAAATCTGCTATCAATACGGGAGTCAAGAGACTTAGTGATTATGAAAGCTTTGTCGGAGGAGATCTTAGAAACAGTCCTGTGTAAATCTGCTCTGCTATGTTGTTTTCTTGTCTTGAAGCAACAAGAATTGTTAGAAGGGCAAGGTTTATAACAGGAGTAAAAAGGGGAACTGCTTCATAAGAAAATAAGTATGTTAAGTTACAATAACGACAATTGTTGCAGTCTTCAGTTTCTTCAGTACAAGAGGCGAGATTAACACAATCTGGTGTTTTATGATTAGAATCAGGAGTCTTTTCGTTAAAAGACAAAGAGTTGGAGAGGAAGTCTCCGCAAGCACTAGAAGTTGCATTGTGCAAGGAGTGAGGAACAGCGAAAAAGAAAAGTGAGGAAAATATTGCCGATAAGGCAAGCAGCACAGAATAAAAATTCAATTTCTGTATTTTCCGTTGACGCATCTATGTGCCTCGGAAAGGAGGTATAAAGTTTTATTGGCTAAGAAAGCAAGATATTTTAATATGCTTTTTTTAAGGCTTTTTCCAGCTCTTTTCTTGCACTGTTGAAAGCCTTCATGTATATTTATATTTGGATAGTGCTGTGCTCAGGCAAAATATAGCCTTCAGCAATTCATGCCACTTGTTCACAGCAGTTATTAGTTTTACTATCAAAGTTCTAAACAATTCCACTGTCCACCGCCCACTGGCCGTCGATAACTGCAGTGTGGCGGCAAAGTCGTATAACCATGAAGATATTCTTCTCTTGCTGAAGATTAAATAAGCCAATATTAGACAAAACACGGCAATTGGGAGCAAAATATTGAAGAATCTGGACAGTATAAACCTAAACTCTTGTTTGGCAAGCTCTCTGGCTTCAAGCAACAGTGTTTTTATCCAGCTGGCTCTTGAAGAAATATCTTTTGCGGGCACAGAGGAACGATACAAGAATGAACTCTTAGCCCTATCAAACAGATTGTCTCTTGGTGCTTTAAAGACTCAAGTTGATCGGTTACTAAAAACCGCAGAAATACTGCCACAGATAAAAAAAGACCTGCGAAGAAAAACGCCTCTTCCAAAAGATATAAATCTGCTGATTCAAAAAGGAAAGTATTTAGAAATATCTCTAATAGCTGACCATATAAGAAAACCTCAAACACAATACGAGTTTGAAGCATGGCGTTTTGCATTGGATGAGCCCAGGATATCTCCTGCCTTAGTTCTTGTCGGCATGAGCCTTTTGTCTAAATTTGGAAAAGAAGAGCACCTGAATCTTGCTCTAAAGTTCCTTAATGACTCAAACCCTCAAGTTACAATTGCCGCCTGCAAGTTATTGGCCAAATATGAGCTGCCAAAACTAAAAGCAATAGCCCCTGAACTTTTAAAAAGTAAATCATTAGATCTCAGATTAGCTATCCTTGAATTAATTTATAAAGATTATCCTCAACAACTTCTAGCACATCTTGCTCCCTATTTATCTAACGAAAACCCTCTTGTCAGGCAGAAAACACTCCGCAAGCTTATCACGATTGATTTTCTTTATTTGAAAGAACTGCTGTGGCAATATATTTCAGTAGAAAGCATGCCGCTTTTACTAATCAAAGCCGGACTTTTACTGACAATGAATCCGGATATTTCAAACCCGACAAAACTTTTCAGCATTATAGAAACTTCTCAACCAGAGAAGAGACGAATTCTCTTAAGTTTTCTTAGAGATATACTTATGTCGCTGAAGGCAGCAGGTTTAATAAAAGAAGACGAAGAAACTTATCTCAATACTATTAAAAGAGAATATGCCAATCAAAAAATACGTCAAAGATTAGATCTGGCTCGTTCCAACTTTTCAAGCTCTGATATAAACGTAAGAAAAGATGCTCTAAGTATCTTCGCGATGCACATAGAACTGCCTGCAGTTGCAAACTTTCTTCAAACATGTCTGAAAAAAGAAACCAACCAGGAAATAGCTCAACTTCTCAGAGACATTCTATCCTCAGTAAGCCAAGATAAAGAAAGCGAAGAAAAAACAGAACCTTTAAAACAACCTATTTCAAAAGCAGCCTTTGAAACGCAGCCTGTTCAACCACAAGAAAGATCAGACTTTTGTATGCCTTCTCTTGTGCAATTCGCACAGATGAATTCAAAAGACCAAAACAAAGCAATAAAGAAAATCAATAGTATTGAAACTTATTTCAACAACAAAGAAGTATTGATAGCCATATTACAAAGTGATACAGCTGATTCAGTTAAACGTAATATACTGCAAAAAATCAGCGATTACGGACGACAAGAAGATGTCCTGCTATTTGAAAATCTTCTTTCCGACCCAAACGCAAAAGAACCTCTTAAAGCTCAGCTTATCTTAACTATAGGCAAGATAGACATTGATCGTCTTTTACCTCACCTAAACCTATATTTGAATGATCGTGATCCCAGTATAAGAGCAGCCGCTTTCCAAATATACCTGGTAGCTGATAAAGAAGCCGCATTGCAGTATCTGTCCCGACAAATGGCAGACTCAGAATTACGTGTTAGAGCTATGGCTCTTAACCTTCTACCATTAGCTGATTACACAGCTACAGAGCCGCTTGTTTGGTATGCGATGGATAGAGAAGTAAATGACGATTTGAAGCATCAACTTGCCTATCTTATGGCCTCTAACCCAACAGAAGACGGTATTTTAAAACTTTTCGCATTCACTCATGATAAGTTCGGCGAGATAATTCCAGAAAGAAAAACTTTGTGGGAGGCGGGACTGTTCGCATCTAGCCACGTTTTTGGCAAAACTCCTGAAGAATTGACTAAAGCCTGTTTTGCTGCTTCAACAAACGAGCAGCTTGTAGAAGACCTGAACAGACGAACATCTCTCCTTTATGATGCTATCAGCGACAGAGATAAATCACAATCTGTCTCCTACGAACAGTACACCTTAGAAGAGCACATACAAGCAGAAACTCCTCTCGAAGAATTGCTCTATAATACCTATAAATGGCGCTACCAAATTGCTATTTTCTCTCTCTTCCTTCTTTCCGTCGGAGTGCTCTACTATATAATTAAGCCTGATACAAAAACATTGGACAAATCGGACTCATTGGGAACCCAAGCGGCTAAGAGAGCAGAAAAAAAATATCTTGCCGACAAAGAAAAAAAATATAAGAAATCCAAATCCAAAAGCACTCAGTTTAAAGCCTCAGACTACTCTGGAAGCATTGTCGTCAACGACAGATACATCGAAATTCTCAAAGAAGCTCAACTTCAGCAAGATAAAATCGATGAACAGCTTGAACAAGACATGCTCACAATTTATAAGCAAGACTCTGAAAATCCGAATCTCACGCAATCAGAAAGAGAATATGCTGCTGCCTATCTCATAGAGCCGTTCAGAGAAGCAGAGAAAGCATACGGACAAGACAGAATCAATGATGCCTATGAGTCATACAAAAGAGCTTTGAGAGATCATACCTTGCCGCCGGCAGGAAAAATGGTTGCCAATGCTAGAATAGCAGAATTGGCAAGCCTTTTAGGAAGACCTGAAGAAGCCTTTGAAAACTATATGGCTTACATAAATGGTCTAACCGATGGTAAATATGCGACCATGGCAGATCCTATGTTAAAGAAAATAAAAGAACTGCACACTAGATATTTGTCAGGAGAAGTAAGCTACGAAGAACTAGTCAATGGCTTTATGAACAGCAAGGAAAACCCGCTTAACAGAGCGGATGCTGAGAAAGCAGCTGACATTATGCTCAAAATGGGAAGCCAAGGAGGCAGCACTTTCATGGAAATGGCCTTTCCGCCCGCTTCATCATTTTAAAAAAATATTTCAAACTGCGAAACAAGAACAAAAGACACTTTTATTCCTGTCTTTCAAATCTTTAGGTTTCAGTTATTTATCAGGATCTCAAAGCAGTTATCTGTTCTAGTGCTTTGTTTTGGCTTTGCTACCCCTGTGCCCTACTCTCTATTGAGCGTCAGCACAAGATCCGACATTTGCTTTCTGAATTCAGTTGCTCCGCCATTGGCAGGATGTCGAACGCAAAAATGCTCTAAGCCGAATATTTCCAGTTGCTCCGAAGCTTTTTTACCAACTGCTATGATCTTTTTAGGTTTCAATAGCTTCAAAATATTTTTCAGAACTTCGTGTCCTGCCTCCAACTCCGATTTTGTAGGAGTTCTATTGGAGAGAATCCCCTTTTTAGGATTATAGGGATGCCAAGGAAATGAGTTCCAAATAGCATAGTCATAAGTATTTACTCCTGCATTAACCAGATATTCCCAAACTATTGTAGCAGTCGGTTCATTAAAACCATTAGCTTCAATTCCTCTTATACTGGTCGCAGAAGGCATTAGAGTTTGAAAAACATGTTCAGGCAAAATTCCCTTTTTGCTTTGATGTCCTAATAAAATTCTCTCTGAAACCATCGGGATACCAGAAAAATGCCCGCCTTGGTACCCTATAGCCTCTCCAAGTAAGAGAGCTTTAATCCCTTGAGGAGAAACTCTTTCTGATAAGAAGGCTCTCATTTGATGCCGCCTTATCTCAGGAGCATTGGTGTAATAATCATTCTCTTTGTCTTGATCAAACCAAGGATTAAAGACATCTCCTTTGGGAGCTTTTTTTAAAAGTTCAGTTATTTCAAAAAGCAAATCCGCCATTTATTATTCCTTATATACTTCAGTAGCTATGACTTTTGAAACTACTCCCCACATTCTGCCCTATGCTTAAAATCATAGGGTAGAATGTGGATAGAATTCTTCTGTTATTGTTACAACAGATTAGCAGACTATGTTCGCTCTATGTTCGCTCTAGTTCGAAGCAGGTTGCTCCTGAGGTGTCTCCGATGCTGCAGGTGCCTCTGCTGGTTTTTGAGCAGCTTCAGCCTTTTCTGCCTCAGTTTGAATCCCAAAAGTTTTTTTAACTTTCGAAACGGTATAGTTACGCGAAACTGGAATTGCTAAGACTAACAAAATAATCAAAAGCAGAACAATAAATACTCTAAGAAACCAATTGGGTCTTTTTTCAAACGGGTCATCAAAGCTGCGTATGGAACCTTTAGGAATAGCTGCAATCTGCGTCATATGCCTGCCCATCAGCATATTGATTTTGGCTTTTGTATTTATTGCCCAACCGTTAGCATCAAGTATTGGCCCCAAGGTTCTTTTTCGAAGTTTGAGAAATGTCATGAACATGGATGGCCCTGAAATCAACAGCAAGATTCCCGCAATTGCCAATGGCATCTGCCAAAAAGTCAGCTTCATAAAGCCTGATATTAGAGAGGCTAAAGCTGAACCTATCGTTGCTAATGCCAAACCAACAGCAGCAAAGATTCCAGCAAACTTACCGACATCAAAAGCATTAGTTTCACCTGGCTTTGTTGCGGGCAAAGGAGCTTGAGTTTGTTTGGCGATATTCTCTGTTATCGCTTTGTCTTTAGAAGCAGCAAACTTTTCCAGCTGTTCGTTCACCATTTTTCCCAATTTTCTATAAGGCTGCCAGAAAGCTTGTCTGACACTTGTAGGATGTTCTATGGTTTTAATTATAACAGCATCCCAAAATCGGTTTTTTAAATCGACAAAGATGCCATTTCTGCCGACAATCAGTGCTTCCGCATCACCGTCAGTGACAGCTGCAACTATATTCATTTTTTCGTTTGTCACTTTATTTGTACATTCGCAGTACATCAGGAATGTGTTAGCTGTAGTCGCTCTTGAACTATGCTTCGCTATATCATCAACTTTTATGCAAAGTTCAAAGCTGCGGCTGTCTATATATAAAGTGCCTATTTGGAAAATCGCTCTTTCATTTTTGTCATAGAAATTTTTAAAGGACACAAAGTTTCTTAGGAAAGTAAGTAAATTTGCTCTATATCTAATAAGTTTATCAACATTGTTTATTCTGTTGAATTCAGGTTCAAGAGCTTTATCCTGCTTAATCAATTCAAGCGCTCTTGAGGATAAATCTGAATTTAAAAGCTCTCTGACTTTGACAATGCCTAGTTTTTCAACCGCACTGCCCTTTTTATTCTTGCGCCAATTATAGAAAGGAGCAAGCTTGTTTTTTATAAGATTCCATTCAGTTTGAGTTATTACTGAAACATCTTCACCGCAGATCTTCTTTACAGTTACTTCTAAAAAGAGAGACAACTCAGCTGACCATGCAGGGTTAAGATTCTTAGTCAGATCCAGTTCCCCCGATTTATTCAAAAGGGCTATAGGAAGGTTGCGCAATTCTTCTGTTGCAGTTGAAAGACTTGTTTTTAGCAGGTTAAGGTATTCCTGCTCCAAGCCCTTATTAGCAGTTTCAAAGTTTTTATCGTAAGAAGCCAACTGACAACGAATAAAATAGTCATCTAGCTTCTCGTGAATCGCCAAGGAAGCATCAGCCATTTTTTCGGTATCCGCTCCGGCCATAAAAACCGTTTTGTCTTCTTCGCCAACCTTATACCAAGCTTCATATTCGGATAATGCCTTTGTAAAAAGATTCAGCTCATTTTCCGATATTCCATTTTTACCGCTTCTGTCAGGAACATGTCCTATGCAATCCATAATGTTCTTAACATAGGTTTTCATGTCATCTTCAGTCATTCCCTCTGGGGTTATAACTCCGTCTCCGTTGAAAGAAGTGGCCGCGAAGATTTTTTGGGTATCAGCCAAGTCTTCAATTGTTACCTCTTTAGCATCAGCTTTTCCCAGATTTCTTAAAACTTGGGTTGCTGTATCCCAGAGAGCTTTTCCATCAGGATTATCCTGGTTGATTGCGTCTAATGGTAAAGTTTTTTCACCTTTGAAAATATCTTCCTGATCTTTTAGAAGAGGCAAAGTCCATTTAACAGCCGCAATGACTTCAGGTATTTTTATTCTGCCGTCACTGTCACTATCAAGATATTGCAAGGTTTTTTGATCATATTCAAGATTGCCGGCAGGACAAGTCATGGCCGCCCAGAGCTTCGGATCAAGCTCATCCAATGCTAAGAGATCCGCAGGAGTTAACAAGCCGACTTGATCTAAGCCGCCATAACGATAAAAGGTCCATTTATGTTTCTGTTGTTCAGTTGTTGTAGTTTGAGTCATAATTTATCCAATAGTATATATATTGCAGTTCTTATGTATATGCTTAAAAGAAGTAAAAAAGATCAGGCAAAAATTGCAGCACCGCCAATGATGACTGCATCATTCAAATATTTGGCCTCAAGTAATTTAAGGCCATCAGCAGGTTTGGCTACAGGTAAAATGCACTTATCAATCTGTTTTGTCAAGTTATTCCAGAAGTATTTTTTTAGCGCCATGATACCGCCGCCAAATATGATTGCATCCAAACTTAAAAGTGTTTGAATGTTGGCTATAGCGATACCCAGATAAGCTCCTATTCTCTCTATCGATTCCAGAGCTAATTTGTCACCCTGTTCAGCCGCCTTGCCTATTATGGGACCTTTAACCTCATCTATTTTGCCTTCGACCATATCAGAAATAATTGATTTTCGGCCTTTTGCAAGCTGATCTTTCACATAGTTTTCCATGCCTGTACCTGAAGAATAAGCTTCCAGGCAACCTTTTTTACCGCAACCGCACAGAGGTCCTTCCGGATCAAGGCAAATATGGCCTATCTCACCAGCCGAGTTGGTAGCTCCATGCAAAAGTTTGCCATGTATAACGAAAGCTGAGCCAACTCCAGTGCCTAGAAAAATATTGCAAAAGTTTTCCAAGCCTTTACCGCTGCCGTATTTCAGCTCAGCTAAGGTCGCTGCTCTAACGTCATTCAAAACTTTAACGGAATAGCCTGTTTTTTCCCTCAAAGATTTAGCAAGAGGAATGTTTTTCCATTGAAGATTGGGGGAGTTGATTACATCACCATTTTCAGAATTGATTTGTCCAGCACAACCGATTCCTACACCCTTAATATCAGATTTGTCAAAATCTTTGGTGACATTTTTTATTGCGGAATCAATTGAAGTGATAACAGCATCAAAACCTAAGTCTGCCTGTGTAGGAAAAATTGCCTTTTTTATTATTTCTTCGCCTTTGCAAAGTCCAACGGCGACTTTTGTACCGCCAAGATCTACATCTAATGTGAGTTTTTTAGACGTCATAGCTGTCCTCCATGTTTTCGAACATCACCTGTAAAGCAATGATATAAAAAATGGCACAAAATTTCAATAAAAGTTGCTTAACTCTTTTTCTCCATGTAAACTGATGTCAGAGCACTTATTAGGGGAAACAAAGTGAATTCCGCTTTTTTTAAAAGAAAAATATTTGGCATAATTTTACTCAACCTGTTACTCTTCGCCCTTCCCGCACTGCCAACTATGCTGTTTATACTCAGACCTGGCTTGCTGGAACCAAGCGAATCAAAAATTGTTTCAGCCGCAGCTACTATGGCTGAAACGGGGAACTACTTCGAACCGGTCGTCAACGGCCAGAAAGACTTTTCCTCCCCACCTCTGACCTACTGGCTAACCTCAGCAGGTATAAGCCTCTTTGGCAAAAATGAATTTGCGGCCCGCTATTTTCTAACATTTGCTATAGGTATGGCCGCCCTGTCTGTGTACCACATAGCGAACATATTTTTCGGTATGCAAACTGCATTGTTGTCTTGGGCTGTTTTGTTATCCTCTCTTCTTTTTCAAATGTTTTTCAGTGTCATTTCTTTTGATGCTTACGAAGCCGCCATACAAGCTTTTACAGCTTTAACCTTTTTCCATTGGATGTACAAACCCGCTCCGTTTAAAAAATATGTTTTCTGGACAATGCTTGGAGTGGGCGTTTTGAATACAGGCTTAGTATCTCTTCTTCCTGCTGCGATTATAGTCTCTGTAGCTCTTTATACAGGTGAAAAGAAACGTGTATCCGGTTTGATTTTCTCTTTTAAAGGGCTCGCTATTTTCTTGGCAGTCACTTTGCCGTGGTACATGGTGGCTTTTTTGAGCCACAGAGCAATGCCTGACATGGCTTTCTCTGTTTTAAAACTGCTGGCTGATTCAAACACTGGACCTTTCAACAGATTTTTCCACTCCTTTTTCGTGCTTTTTGCAGGCTTATTCCCTTGGTCACTCTTTATTTTGTACACTGTAAAAAAGCGATATAAAGAGTTGAGATACAATCCGTCAACCACCTACCTTTTCTCTTGGGCATTTGTGCCTCTGGTATTCTATACTTTGGCAGCCCAAAAGAACCTTTTTTCAATACTCCCTGCCTTTGCTCCTCTCTCTATTCTAATAGCCAGAGAACTGAAAGAGCTTTTCT
>JAAYNI010000066.1 GCA_012520995.1 Candidatus Rifleibacteriota bacterium | reverse complement strand
GCTTATTTCGCTGTCGACTTGCCATTCAGAGAATGGCTTGCAGGGCTTAGACCTGAAAATGGCAAAGAAGAAAAAATAGCAGAGTGGAAAGACACATTAAAGAAGATAATTTTTGAGCAAGCCGACAAATTGCTTGAAAATGCGGGCAATAGAGATTTTTTGGGCAAGAAAATCTCTGAAAAAGGAAAATCTGAAGAAATCTACAACATTATGCACGCATACAATAAGTTTAAAAATTGGCTTTTGTCTCCAAAAGTATTGGGAAAGCAGAAAGGAGGAAAACAATGAACAACACTTCTGAGAAACCGAAAAATACAGTTTACGATGCAACAGCAAAGATTTTAGGTTCTCTTGCAAAAACTCTGGAAACTGGCAGAACAAAAGCTGTTCTCGCACGCCTGAGAAATTCAATAGGCCGTGATATCAGTCAAACTTCGGATGTTTGGCCAGAAGTCTTTGCAAATATGCCTGAGAGATTTTTAAGTCAAGATGGCAATCCTACTGACGAAGAAAAGGCAATTTTTGCCGCTTTGCAGCTTTATGCACTGCACCAGCAAGGAAGAAATGAACCAGTTCATGAGTGTTTTAAAAGTGAAAAAACAAATGAACTTTCTGATAAAAAGTCTTCCGAAGAGCAAGATGAGAGGCAACTAAAGTCTGGAAGCGGCTTTAATATTGGCAATTCTCTGAGTTCGCTTAGCAAGGGAGAAGCTTCTGAATCCATAGACAAACGATTCAACGCTATGATTACTTCTGCTACTTTTGAAGAAATGCTGGTGCATCTGCGTCATCTTATCAGCATACTTAAATCAAAAGATAAAACTCAGACCGTCGATTATGCAAGACTTGCCGATGACTTTTTTTGGTTTCTGAAAAACAGTAAGGAACAGGTTCGTTTGCGCTGGGGAGAAGGTTATTATTACAGAACTAATAAAAAACAAGACGAAAAAGGAGTAAAAAATGACTGATAGAAGGATTTTTCTTGATATACATGCGATTCAGACAGTGCCACCCTCAAATATTAACAGAGACGACACAGGAACACCGAAAATCGCTCAGTATGGCGGCGTGACAAGAGCCAGAGTAAGCTCACAAAGCTGGAAGAAAGCCATGAGAGAATACTTTGCCGAGCAGGGTGGGCAAGAGATCGGCAAAAGAAGCAAAAAAATACCTCAGTATATTGCTGATAAAATTAGGGAAAAAAACTCTTCTATAGAAGAAGAAAAAGCTTTGGAACTTGCTCACAAGGTTCTGAATGCGGCGGGAGTCTCAACCGATGAGAAAAAAAATGAAGTGAAAGCTTTATTCTTTATAAGTCCGGAGCAGGCCGAAGAAATGGCCAAAGCGGCAATAGAAGGTCTTACAGACAAAAAAGACAAAAAAGAGCTTCAGACAAGACTGAACAATGCTCCTGCATTGGATATAGTTTTATTTGGCAGAATGGTAGCTGATGATCCTACATTGAATGCAGATGCTTCTGCTCAGGTGGCTCATGCTATTTCAACGCACGCCGTGCAGACTGAATTCGACTTCTTTACCGCTACAGATGACATTTCGCATGAAGATTCTGCGGGAGCAGGAATGCTTGGAACAATAGAATTTAATTCTTCCACACTCTACAGATATGCCAATGTTGCTATTCATGAGCTGAAAAAACAAATGGCTTCTCATGAAGATCCCAAAGCTCTTGCTGAAACCTTAAAGCTTTTTGTTGAGGCATTTGTAAAATCCATGCCGACCGGCAAATCAAACACCTTTGCCAATCAGACTTTGCCTCAAGCTCTTGTAGTTACTCTTAGAGGCGACCGCCCAGTCAATCTGGTTTCCGCTTTTGAAACTCCTGTTAAAACATCTGGCGGCTATTTGACAGAATCAATAAATAAATTGAAAGAAGAGTTCAAAAATGAAAAGTTTGCTGACAAGCCTCTTTTGACTCTGACAGTAGGAGCAGAAGGTATAGGAGAAGAACTGCCTGATTTCAACAGCTTGACAGCGAAATTTGAAGAGGCTCTCATGAATTTGTTGTCTAAATAATTTTGGTGAGATTATGAAAACAATTTTACTTAAATTTGCGGGTCCCTTGCAATCATGGGGAACTGACTCCCGCTTTGAGACAAGATATACCGACAGATATCCGTCTAAAAGCGGAGTAATAGGACTGCTTGCGGCGGCTTTGGGTTATCGCAGGAACGAAGACGAAAAACTCAAAAGACTCTCCGCTCTTGATTTTGCAGTCAGAGTCGACAAGCCGGGAACCCTTATGAGAGATTACCACATAGCACGTTCTTATCACCCGGAAAAGCGTTTCGGAACAAAGAAAGCGAATGAGCCGAGAGCAGAAAGGAAAGTTTTAAGAACCTACGTCACAAACAGATACTACTTGCAAGATGCGGTCTTTGCTGTCGCTGTCGGCTGTGAAGACCATGCTTTGGCAGATGAAATAGAAGCGGCTCTTAAGAGACCCTATTTTCAGTTGTTTTTAGGACGCAGATCAATTCCCGTTAACGCCGATTTCTTTATAAAAACAGTCGACACTGGTGTTATTGAAAGCTTGGAGCAGCTGAAGTGGCAGGTTTCCAAATCTTACTGCGAATACTACAAAAATCGCCGAAGCGAAGAGGTGGTTCTTGATATCTATGCTGACAGCGATTTGGTTGATTCGAAAAACAGCATGATGACAAGGGATTTGCCAGTGTCTTTCTCTGCTGCTATGAGGCGCCATGCTTTTCGCCCAGTTGCACCAACTCAGGTGAGAAAGAAGTTGCATTGTAAAAAAGAAGAGCATGCCGAGCATGACGCATTTGCCGCAATAGGAGGTGACTGAATGTATATTTCGAGAGTGGAAATAGACACAGGAAACCGTCAGAAAATGGTCGGTCTTAAAGATTTGGGAGCTTGGCACAGCTGGGTTGAAAACCTCTTTCCGGATGAGTTCGAAAAAGGCGAACGCAGCAGAAAACTTTGGCGTATAGATGAGCTCGGAGGCAAAAAATATCTTCTTTTAGTGAGCCATGAAAAACCTGTTATGGAAAAATTCGGTCTCTATGGTGTGGAGAAAACCGCTGAAGTAAAGCCGTATGACGCTTTTCTTAATCGCCTGAAAGAAGGAGAAAACTTTTTCTTCAGGACTACTTTGAATCCGGTCAAGTCTATCAGCAGTGGCAAGTCTTCCGGCAAAAGAGGTCGTGTCGTGGCTTGTTTGTCTGTTGCTGACAAAATGGCTTTCCTTAAAGAAAGATCTGAGAAAAACGGCTTTGCTTTGGAAGATGAGGGCTTTTATGTAAAAGAATCTAACTTTG
>JAAYNI010000065.1 GCA_012520995.1 Candidatus Rifleibacteriota bacterium | reverse complement strand
GGGGGAGCTAAACAATTCAACTCGCCACTCATCACTCGTCACTGTGCGATAGCAGTATCAGATAACCATGAAGACATTATTAACTAGAATAATATCAAAATAGGGAAGTTTTAGTTGCAACACAGCACTAGCACTATTTAGAGAGTTTTTGAATTTCTTCCAGTTTCAGTCCTGTAATATCAGTTATTTGCTCTAATGAAAAACCTGCCTTGAGCATTTTGGCAGCGATTTCGAGTTTTTCTTCCGCTCTGCCTTCCGCTCTGCCTTCCGCTCTGCCTTCAAAGATGCCTGACATTTTCGCCGACATGTGAGCGCTCTGTCTCTGGCGAATCATGTCTATATAATTGTCATAAGCCATGCGTTCTTCTCTGCTCATTTGCATCAAGCTCAATTTTTCAACGGCATCAGAAAGCCCAGGCGCCGTAAAAGATGTTTTGACAGAGGAATTTTTCAGAAAATAAATCCATTCGTCCAGAGGAGTTTTAGCTAAATCGTCAAAATTCTTTACCTTTATAAGATAATATTCTGGAAACAAGTCTTCCGGATACTTTTTGTCAAAGTATTTTTGCTGCTTTTCATCAAGCTTTAATTTATCATGCCTGTGCATGCCTATAAAACAGGTTTTGCCGACATAGACATAATCTTCGCCTTTGCCTAGATCGAAGTTGAGAATATTTACAGAAATAACCTTGACGACCTTTTCATAATTATCGCCTTTATACATGTGTTCGACAATTGTCTTAGAAGCTCCAAAAAGCATTCGCTGAAAGAAGTCGAATTGATAGTCATATTGAATTTCTATGATAATAAGATCGCCTTTGGCATCTCGAACTTTCAGATCCAACCGGTTATACTTGTCGTCCGCAAAGGCTTTGTTGCTCTCGCTTTCAAGTATGGCTTCTATTTTTATTTCTTGGTTGAGAAGAACAGAAAGAAAGCCTTCAAGCACCGAAGAATTAGCTGGGCTTCTCAAAACCCGCTTCATTGCCCAATCGAATGATATAAGTTCTCTTTCAGCCATTAGGATTCTCCCTCTTCTTTTCTCACTAAATTATAACACATACAGCAAGAGTTTTATGTATAATAGCTTCAGACTGCTCCCCCGCCACACAATTACTCACTGACTTTAAGCAAAACTTAAAAATCAAATCTGTCTCCGTCAGTGAGTCAAAAAAGTTTAAAATATTACAGACTCTTAAAAGTCAGAATTTGCAGGTGAAATATGAATAAAGCTGATATATACAAGTTGCTTGAAGATAAAGGCATCGCTTACGAAGCTACGGAGCATGCTGCCGTTTATAACATGGAAGAACTGGCGGCGGTTGAGCTTCCCTACCCTGAAGACAATGCAAAAAACCTCTTTGTCCGTGATGATAAAAAACAAAAATACTATTTAATAACTATCAGGGGACATAAGCAGGTCAATTTGAAAGAATTCAAAAAGACGCATGGCACAAGACACCTCAGTTTCGCATCTGCAGATGATCTGAAAGCTATTTTGAAGCTTGAGCCAGGTTCTGTTTCTCCACTAGGACTGCTGAATGACGAAGAAAAGCTCGTTGAGTTTTACTTGGATAAAAGCTTTCTGGAAGGAAACGCAAGAATAGGCTGCCATCCAAATGACAACACTGCAACTGTCTGGCTGAATACCGAAGATTTAGTTAAAATAATTCAAGACCACGGGAACAATGTACACACCATAAGCTTTCAATAAAGGGAGCTGCCTAAACACGTGATGAGTGGCGAGTGATGCGTGGCGGGTGGCGAGTTGAATTTTTAAACTCAATTGCTGAAATTAATAACTGCTTAAAATCCCTCCTGTGTATTCTGTGGTTCGAAGAGGGGTTTGGTTTTTTTTGTGCTTTTCGTGGTTTAGAAAAGTTTTGCTGCAACACAGTGCTAGTCGTTGAAGCGTGAGCTGATTTTAAAGAAGAGATAGAAGATAAAACCGACCAGAGCTGCTTTGACAGTCTGAGATAAAATAGCTTTTCTTGAACCGAAGTCTTGACGCTTGCGTTTTTTTACAGGCTCTGCTTTTACATCAGATATATCCTGAGC
>JAAYNI010000064.1 GCA_012520995.1 Candidatus Rifleibacteriota bacterium | reverse complement strand
ATCTGAAAGGTTTTCTGGAGCCAATATTAGAATATCTTCCAGAATCTTCGAATTTCACAGAAAATACCCTTTTCATAATCGAAAGACAAAAGAAAGATGATCTGAGTCTTGAGAGTCGTCCCGAATATATTCTCACTGATGAACGCAAGTTTGGAGACACTATACTTACCTTTTTCAAATTGAAAAAGGTCTAGCTTCTCTTATTTTGAAAATATATTAATTTCTTTTTTTTGTGGCTATAAAGTAAAATAGACCCATGTGCAGGAACAGCTTTCAAAATCTGAACAAAAAAATAGCATTTCTGATTGAAATAGAAAGAATCCTGACAACTTCTGGCTTTTAAGTTTCTAGACATCTGATATTATCTGGGATTGTTTTTTAACAAACAGTACTCGGATGATGTGAAGAAACTGTCCTAAAGTTTTTAAAATGTGTTTTAATCAAAAACACAGGTAAACAGAAAGGAAAAAAGAATGGAAATTATGTTTGGTGTTGGCATACTAATTGTATTGCTGATCTTCCTTATCATTGTCGGTTATGTGAAAGCTCCGCCTGATACGGCCTTCATGATCTCCGGTTTTCGCAAACCTCGTATTCTGATTGGCAGAGCTGGTCTTCGCATTCCTTTTTTGGAACGTATGGACAAACTCTCACTAAAGATGTTCTCCGTTGATGTCAAGACTACTGACTTTGTTCCCAACGCTGAATACATTAACGTCAAGGTAGACGCAACCGTCAAAATTCGCATAGGTCAGAGTGAAAAAATGATGTCCTTGGCCTCCAAGTTCTTTCTCAATGAAAGCGAAGACATTATTATCAGCCGTGTCCAGGATACCCTGGAAGGCAACATGCGTGAGATTGTTGGGCAAATGCGCTTGGAAGAAATGGTAACCGACCGTAAAGCCTTTGGCGAGCGTGTTCAGGAAAACGCCATACCAGATTTGGAAAAAATGGGACTGGAAATGATTTCTTTCAATGTGCAGTCCTTCTCAGATCAGAACAATGTTATTGAAGACCTTGGTATTGACAATATCTCCCAAATCAAGAAGGGAGCTGCCATAGCCAAGGCTCATGCCGATCGAGACGTCGCTATTGCTCAATCACAAGCTGCCAAGGAAGCTAATGATGCCAAGGTGAAAGCCGAGATGGAAATTGCGGAAAAGCAAACTTCTCTGGCAATTCGTCAGGCCGAGCTTAAGCAGCAGTCTGACATAAAAAAAGCTGAAGCCGATGCTGCTTACTCTATTCAAGAGCAGGAGCAGCGTCGTTCCATCGAAGTTTCCTACGCCAACGCAGATATTGCTCGTGCAGAGCGAACTGCAGAACTTAAAGCCAAGGAAGTTGAAGTTGCCAAACAAACTCTGGACGCTGAAGTCCGTGCAAAAGCTGATGCCAACCGTTACGCAGCTCAACAGCTTGCAGAAGCTGAATTGTTCCGCCGCACCAAGGAAGCTGAAGCAAAAATGATCGAGCGTCAACGTGAAGCTGAAGGTATTCGAGCAGTCGGAGAAGCTGAATCTGAAGCTATCAGACTTAAGGCATTGGCTGAAGCGGAAGGTATCGACAAAAAGGCCGAAGCCATGAAGAAATACGGCGAAGCTGCTGTTATTGAAATGATTATGGCTGCTCTGCCTGAAATAGCTAAGAATATTGCTGAGCCTCTCACCAGGGTAGAGAAGATCGTCATGTATGGCGAAGGCAACAGCTCAAAACTGATTTCCGATATTGTCAGCGGCACCACTCAGGTAACCGAAGGCATTAGCACTGGCATGGGTGTCGATATTAAGAGCCTTATTATGGGTGCTTTGGCTGGCAAAATGGTTGCAGATAACAATGCTCCAACGATTGCAACAGCACAGCCGAGCAAAGAGACTCCCGCTCTCAAGGAACCAGAATCTAAAAAGAAACCTAAAAAAGATTCGGAAAACGATTAATTAGATTAATTAAAAGCAAAGGGCTGCAGCGATTTTGCTGCAGCCCTAATATTTTTTAGATGTTTTGCCTTAATATAATTCTTATTGTATTCTGCACTTTATATTGGTGAAATTAGTGCTCTGTTTTATCTGTTGCACTCCCCCACCCTCTCTAGCTGCAGCAAAGCACTATCAGTTTGTCTATTCTTCCCTTAGGTCTTTGCGCAGCACTTTTCCTACAGCGTTTTTGGGTAAAGAATCTCTGAATTCAATTTCACGAGGAATCTTATAGTTTGCCAAGACATTTCTGCAAAAATTGACTATATCACTTTTTTCAGCCTTGCTTTCCGGCTTCAAAACTATAAAGGCTTTTACCAGTTCTCCCCTTGTTTTGTGGGGAATCCCTACTACCGCTGCTTCAGCTACGTCAGGATGTTTAAAGAGCACTTCTTCAACTTCTCTAGGATATATATTGTAACCGCCTGATATGATCAAATCCTTTTTACGTGCTGTAATAAAGTAATAACCATCATCATCTCTGTAGGCTATATCACCTGTATAGAGCCAACCGTCACGCAATACCATTTCTGTTTGAGATGGTTCTTTGTAATAGCCTTTAATAACTTGGGGACCTTTTACGCAAAGCTCACCTGCTTTGTTAGAGCCATATTCTTGAATACCGTATTCAGGGTCTGTGATCTTGACTTCTATACCAGGTATTGGATGACCGATAGAACCTATTTTGATAGGACGGGTAGGCACAGCCAGATGAGTTACAGGCGAAGCTTCGCTTAAACCGTAGCCTTCAGCTATTAGGACAGGAGCATGTTTTTCAAACTCTTCTCTTTGTTCTTTAAACAGAGGGGCGCTTCCCGAAATAATCAGTTTAAGACGTGACAAATCATGTTCAGCAAGACTCTTTTGTCCTGAACAGGCAGCAAACACAGCGGGAGCCGATGGCATACAGGTAACTTTTTCACTTTCAAGAGCAGTAAGGAGGGATTTTGGACTGAAAAAGGCCATAGGTACCATTGTAGCACCAATATATACGGGTATAATAATTTCTGTCTGTAAACCATAAATGTGAAAATATGGCAAGCCGCCCAAAAAAACCTCTTTGCCCTTTTCCATTATATGACTCAAAACGCTATAAACAGCCACAGCGTCAGAAATCAAATTTTTATGTGTGAGCATGCAGCCTTTTGGAATACCTGTTGTGCCGCCTGTAAATTGAAGAAGAGCCAAATCGTCTGAATTCAGGTTTTTACATGTATATCCTTTATTTGGCTCCAGCAAGTCTTCGTAATCTCTTATTATATCAACATATTCAGGAGGAACCTCGCCCTTGTTGCCAACGACATAAACCCTTTTCAGATCATAGGAGTTAAGAACCGCATAGATTTTTTTTACTTGGGAAGCTGTTGTTATAATTGCTTTTGAATCAGATGAATCCAGCTGGCGAAGAAGTTCGGTTTCTGAATATAAAGGATTTGCTACTGCTCCCACGAAGCCTGAACGTGCTAAAGCCCAGAAAGAAGCTATAAATTCAGGTGAATTTGGAAGGAAAATCGTAATTTTATCTTCTTTTTCGAAACCTGCTAGACGAAGGTTGCCCGCCATAACTGCAGTCATAGCGTCTAATTCTTTATAGGTAAGTTTATAGTCTCCAAGCTTGACTGCATAGTGTTCAGGATATTCAGCAACTGAATTTCTCAAAAAATCATAAAGAGTCATTCCGCTTATATCTATCCCAGATATAATACAGCTTTCAGTGTTTTTCATTCTATCAGGTGTCTCTTTCATTCTTTTCTCCGATTCTGGTATAGAGTTATAAACTAGTGACTTTACATGATTTAATTGACTAAATCCATAAAAAACTGAAGTAAACTCTGAATTTTAAGCAAAGCTTAAAATTCCTTAGCTAACCCTGAATCCAAAAGATACTGATTTCCCTCCCATTTCTCAGGAGAAACAGGTTTTTGCGGCGGGCTAACCGTGTAAACTGGCAAACCCAGTTCATTGGCTCGTTTTGCAGTTATAAGACTGCCGCTGTGCTTTGAAGCCTGCACAATGCACACCATATCTGACAAGGAAGCAATAAGTCTTGCTCTGGTGGGAAAAAAGCTTTTCAGGGGCTGTGCATCAGGAAACATCTCAGTAGCAAGAATACCTTTGGCATTAATTTCGTCATAAAGCTTGCGGTTTTCTCTCGGATAACAAATGTTGATGCCTGTCGCTAATATAGCTGCTGTGAGAATATTTTTTTTAAGGGCTGTGGTATGGGCTTGGGTATCTATTCCTTTGGCTAAACCGCTTATAATTACAAATCCCTTTTCTATCAGCTTTTTTGTTGCCTGGTCTGCAGCTGCAAGACCTTCTTTGTCGGCATTTCTTGCTCCGACTACAGCTGCATAGTTCAGCTCTCTAGGAAAAGGCTTGTTCATAAAGAAAACAGGTGGCGGCTCAGAAAGTCGTTTCAGACTCTCTGGATAATCATCATCGCCAAATACGGCAAGCAAGGTTTCGCCAGCTTCAATCATAGACAAAGCTTTTTTGATTTGAAGTTCAAGAGAGTCTTTTTCAAGGCTTTGCTCTGACAAGCTCATATTAGGAACTTGAACTTTATATTTTGCAAAGGCTTTATAAAGATCCCCTGAAAATTCTTGAACTAGATCTTTAAAAAGCTTGGCTCCTACACCCTTTGATCTGCTCAAACGCATAGCGGTCTCTGCCCTCAAAAGCTTTTTGTTTAGCGGTTTTTGCATCTTTCTATCCTCTTTTGCGGAAGTGACAAATCTTGACCACTTCCTTAATTTATGGTATACTTTAAGACACAGTTTAAATCAAGGAGTTTTCTATGGCAGAGTTAGTGATTAACGCTGAAGTAAGAAACAAAGTAGGCAAAGGAGCCGCCAAAAAGCTTAGAGCTGCTGGCTTGGTTCCAGCAGTTGTTTATGGTTCAGGTATCGTTCCCGTGCATTGTCAGATCAAAGAAAGAGACATGCTTAAGATTAAGCAGCTCGGAAGAAATACATTGGTGGATCTGGTTATTGACGGCGAAACCCAAACAGTAATAGTTCGAGATTTTCAGAGAAATCCGATAACACATAGTTTTGTTCATGCTGATTTCCAAGCTCTCGACATGACTGAAACTATTACGGTATTTGTCGCTCTCGAATTTGTTGGAACACCCATTGGAAGAAAGAGCGGCGGTGTATTCACCTCTATGCTTAGAGAAATACAAATCGAAGCCAAACCAAACAAAATACCTGCGGTTATCAAAGTTGATATTTCAGGTCTTGATACAGGCGATTCTCTCCACGTTTCCGACCTTAAGTCTGGAGACTTTGAAGTCTTGACAGATCCTTCAATTGCCATTTGTCAAGTCTCAGCAGTTAGAGCAGAAGCTGCCGAAGGCGAAGGTGCTGAAGGCGCTGAAGGCGCTGAAGCCCATGCTGATGCATCTGCAGAAGCTAAGCCTGCTGCTGCCAAACCTGCTGCAGACAAGAAGGAAGAAAAATAATACTATCACTGGCGGCGGCTGTTCTATTGTCGCCGCTTTTCTTTAACTAAAAATAGGAGTTTTAGCTTAATGTCTACATATTTTGAAGTTGGTTCTCCCATTGTGCACCCGATCCACGGAGCGGGCATCCTTAAAAAAATAGATGAAAAACAAGTGAGGGGTCGACTTTTGAGCTATTATATAATAGATTTCCCATACAGCGACTTGGAACAAGTAATGGTTCCAGTTGAAATGGCAGAAAAAGTCGGGTTGAGAACGATCAACGACAATGAAATGATAGACGAAATTTTTTCCACTCTTTCAGAGGAAGACTGTGCTGACGATGATGATGACAGTAAGAGTTTCCATCAACGCTACAGAGACTATCTGGAAAAAATTCAAAGTGGTGATCTGGAACAAGTAGCCAGAGTTTATAAAACCCTTTGTAGAAGGAATAACGTCAAACCTTTAGGGATTAAAGACAAAGCTCTTTTTGAGACAGCAAAACAATTGCTCGTTTCTGAAATAGTGTTCTCTAAAGAAGTAGTTTCCGACAGAGCATCGGAAATGCTTGACGAGCTCATGGAAGAAGTAGCATAAACACAGTGTTCAGTGGATAGTGGACGGTGGACAGAACTTAATCCACCAACCCACTTGCCACATAAGCCTATTAGCTATTTTAATCGATAATCTGTCCGTTTGTGCGGAGTTCTTCGTATTTTGCCAAAATGCTTTTTAATTTTGGCAATACAAAACCATTCGGACTTTTAGAACTTAATTTTTTGATCAAAGGCGGCAGATAAGCCTTTTCTTCAAAATATAAAGTTCTTCCTTCTCTATGTGATATGGTTTTCACATCAGCAATCCAGTAAACTTCGGAATTGTCCAAACCTGAAGCTATTTTTTCAGATAAAAGTTCAATTGCTTCTTTAAGCAATTCATTTTTTATTTTTTTGCCGCTTAGCTCTAAAAAACCAAAAACAGCTGATAAACCTCTGGTAAAGTCATATTCTGTGAACTTAGGAAAAATAACTTTGTCCCAGTTTTTGTCAGGTCTTTTGTTTTTATCAGTGTCCAGCAAAAATCTGCGTTTAAGTAAAAATATAGCGGCATTCTGGATGTTTTTTGCAAAAACATTCTTATTTTCACAAGACTTAGCGTATTCTATCATGCCTTCAAGCATCATAGTTGTAGATGCCATGGAACCGGCTCCAGATCTGATGTATGACGTATCATCACAGTCATATCCGCCATCAGCTAGCTGATATCTCCCTATCCACGGTTTTGCCCAAGGCAAATAAGCAAAAACGTCAATCTGAAACTTTGAACATATTCGCATCAGCCCGCCCAAAAGGCAAAAACACATTATCTCTGCCGGATCCGTTCCATCAAGCTCTTCACCTACCGGGAATTCTTTAATATAGTGCCTGCTGGCCGAATCTAATAGACTTTTGATAACTTCTGGTGAAACATCTTCCAGCTTGTCAGTTTCATCCAATAGGTTTAAAAACCACCATGGAGATTGCCATTTTGGCCAAAAGACATTTTGCTCCAGTGCATCAAGAGCCTCAGAACTATTAAGCAGTTCAGGTATTTCCGAAAGATTTGTAGCTTTTAAAGCCCCGCTAGTCATAAATCTCCCTCAAATAAGTTTATTTTGCTTTTCTTATTATAAAAAATTTTAAAAAAAATGCAATAGAAAGTAGCCTAAATCAGCATTTTAGACTAAAAAAAGTTTTCCCCGTTCCACACAGATTTAGGAAAAGAAAAAGAGCACCAAGCCTCAAAGCTCAGCGCCCTTTCAAATCGGTGCTGTTTAACAGCGACCTAAGGGATTAATCCCATCTTGTGTTCACAGAGACAATTGTTCCAAAGTCACTCTGATAACCCCACTGTCTTTTCACAGATATTGGGAAGCCCAAGGAAAATTCCCAGTTATCGTTAAAGAGCATAAAGCCGAGGAGAAGATCAATATTTGTGGCATCGTTCTCTCCGCCTGAGTAGCGAGCAGCTTCGGCTTCTCCGACAAGCGCAAAGTGTTGATTCACACGGTAATCAGCGCCGCCTCTCAAGTGAAGTTTCGTGATATCATCAGTAGAGTCATTAGCAATACCGAGGTTAAAGTGACTGTTTATCTTATCACCTTTTTTGCCGGAATATGCCATGCCAAGCTCTACCCAGTTTCCCCTTGTAGCACCCATAGGGCCAAGCACGCCTTCGAATCTTTCTTCCACGCCTTTTGCTTTGCTCTTTCCGCCTGTATACTGCTGTTGATTATATATAGGATAGTGATAATTATCGCTTGAGAATTTGGTATCAAGATGCAAAGCAACAGCATGGTCACCGCTGTAGTTTTTCCAAACCTGATAAGCGCACTTCAAGCTTGTATCATGCATTCCTGACATTTTTGCATCAGGTCCTCCAGGACTGCCAACAGACCAATGCTGATAACCAGTTGACATGCCAACGAAGAATTTGTTTTTAGCATAGTTCAAATGGAACATGGCCAAGCCGCCGCTGCCATCCAGCATTGACTTTCCATTAAGATACTTAAGGTTTTCGTATCTGTAACCAAAACCAATATTCCAAGTTCTTATTTGAGGGATAAAGGCAGTCTCGGTCAAGAAGAGACCGTGGAAGCCATTAGCATTAATAAAGTATGGGGTGTAATCAGAAGGTTTAAGCTCATCGGGAATTCTGTAACGTTCTTCTCTGTATATATCATATCTGCCATAAGCGACAGGATCAGGATAAATCACAGAGGGAATCTGAGAAGGAGGAGCCATAGGAGCAGGTTGATATGTCGGAACCTCTGTTGGGGGAGCCACGGGAACAGCCTGATAAGATGGATTATAAGGAGGAGGCTGCATCATGGCTGGAGAAGTAATGCTAGGAGGAGCTGCCGCAAGAGGAGGATTGGGCGGAGTAATTCTCGGAGCCGCGGGCGGAGAAGTAACAGGTTGACTGACTGAAATACTAGGAGCCGAATAGGAAGAGCTGCTCTTTGTGCCATAGCTCTTACTCGATTGCGAGGGAGAATAAGAAGGCGGCGGCGGAGGAGGAGCTGTGAATGCTGGGCTCTGATCGAAGGAAGGAGAGCTAACCATTGCAGGAGCATAATGGTTTGGACTCTGATAAGCTCCCATGGTTGGTGCGGCTATCGGCAAAGCAGGCTGATAATTAGCCACACGTCTGCTTGAATAGTTGTTTTGAGCTGTCTGCGGTATGTTCAACACAGTGCCGACTGACAATCGGTTGGGATCTATTCCCGGATTGGCTCTTGCAATTACCTGCCATCTGGCAGCTGAGCCCAACAGATCGCTTGCTATCTTGCCAAGAGTGTCCCCTCTTTGAACGATATATGTATCGTTATAATAGCTGGCATCTGCTGATACAGATTCTTCTGTATCTGTGTTCTCAGCGACAAGTTCTTCTGGAACATCAGCCTTTTCAGCTTTAGAAGCTGTCTCTGCCACAATCTTTGCCATTTCAGCCGCAACTTCGGGAACATCCCCGATATTGCCTATTTGCTCAAATGAAAGACGAGGCGGCAGCTGTATAAGCTGTTCTTCGGCTTTCGCGCTGTTTGAACCTACTTTTTCCCAAGTGCCGGCATGCGCTCTTCCAAGCGTTGGCCCCGACATAAAGATGCCAAGGGCTATAACCGACGCCAATACGGATTTTTCGGTCCATGGATTAATAAATAGTCTCATTCTTGACCTCCGGAATCTAGGCGAATTTAAATACCTAAAGTTTCCAATACCTACGAAAAGTTTTTTTCAGAATTTTAGAATAGCCGTACCAATCTGCGTAAGAGATAAGCTCTTCCTTCTTCATCCTATCGACTGTCTTATTTTTTTTATTAACCATTAGAGAAAGATGTTTGTAACATCCTTCTGCCATTTCATCGTAATTTTTTCCTCCTTCCAAGACAGAAATAAGTTTACTGCCGCAAATTGAATCGCTAAGCGTCTTTACAATGTTGCAAGCCTCATAAAGACCTTGTTGCGACATAATTAAGTGGGATGAATCGTCTTTAGCAAGAACATTTGTCCCAAAACCAAGCAAAATAAATTGAGGCATAAATTGCCAAGCAATTTTTTCAACTATCTCTTTAAGACACACCCTGTATTCTCTATCACCATAACCGGATACAAACGGAATATTCAGATTGTAACCAAAAGAGCCCTTTACACCGGTTTCATCGTAATACCCTGTGCCAGTTCTGCCTGGATATTCATGTAAAGATATGGTTAAAACATCTTTTCTATCGTAAAAAATCTCTTGGGTACCTTTGCCGTGATCTGCATCCAAATCTAATATAAGCACCCTTTTCAGTCTGTATTTTTTTGTAAGATAATGAGCTCCGGCTGCCAAAGGATTGATCAAACTTCCAGAACTTTGGCTTTTCTTGCCAGCATTGTGTCCTGGCATGGAAGTCATGCAAAAAGCTCGGCGAGTTTCGCCGTTCATAATCATGTCGATTGCATCTAATACGCCGCCTGCTCCAAATCTGGCGACTTCAAAAGCTTCTTTGGTTATCGGAGTCTCTTCGTCCAACTTGTTTAAGCCGCTGTAACACTTCTTATGCAGCTCATCCAAAAAATCGGAATCATGAATGTCTCTTAAACGTTTCATGGGAGCTATATTGCTTTCTTTTATGCAAGAACTCAGTTCACTTTCCCGAATTCTTTGCATAACAGAACTGACCCTGCCTTTACCTGTGACGGGGTCTTTTTCCTCAAACTCGAGGAGCTTGTCGTTGTACATTAATATGCAAGAGTCTGTAAGTTTTTTCATAATACCAATAAGTTTATCTCTGTAAACCTATCGGTGATTTTGAGAAACTTTTAACTCACAGCAAGAAAATTGTGTTGCATAGCATCTAATATTTTTTTATCCACAGATGACACAGATTTTTATTTGAATATAAATTCGCAATATTTTTCTGTTAATTTATGCCATCGTTATCAGGATTTGTTTTTATCAGAGTTTTAGTTGTTTATCAGCTGCTTGGAGCAATTATCAGTTTCAGCAGTTGAGTTATAAACAATCAAGTCGCCACTCACCACTGTCTTTATGCATCTGTCCTTAATCAAGGCTAGGACAAAAATTGTGATTATGCGGTAGCAGAATAAATTAGAAATAAATGTTTTAGTCTTTTCTGCAGTTTCTGTTCTCTCTCGTCACGCACCACCGCCACTCATCACTGGCTGTTCGTTGCCCTCATCTGCAGATAGAACGGCTGTTATGGATGTTGCTTCTTACCCGCCACACGTCACTCACCACGCGGCACTGATTTTTAAGTTAGCTTAAAAATCCTATCTGTGTCCATCTGTGGATAATAAATTCTTCTTCTCTAAAAAACACTTAGATGTTACAGACTGCTAGTGGAGCTTTTCTACGAAATCAGGAGTGAGAGCTGGATTCTCAGCAAAGTTAATCACTGTGGTTTGTTTTAAGAAATTCAAACCCATCAATTTAAAAGAAAAGTAGGCTTTGCCTTCAAAATTCAAAGCTGAGCCTTTAGAGTCCTTTGCCAATGCTCTTCTTGCAAGAATTGAATCAAGCTCAAAGAGAGCTGCTATCTCGCCGCTTTGGTTGGATGAATATTCTTTTTGGATAATGGCGAAAAGATCTTTTGCGGCATAATAATCATCGCCTGATTTGAGTGAAAACTCGATTCTTTCCAAGACTACTTCAAAAGGCAAATTATTAGCTACTTTTAAAAATACAGCAGCTTTGGTTTTGGGAACGGTAAGCGTACCCCGCTCTATTTTCAGATTGAGCGCAGATATAAACAGCTGTTTTGAAAACTTCTTTGAAATAAGCTCTTTATAGCCAGAGGAAGGCAGGGAGTCCTTAAAAAAGAGATAGAGAGCTCCTGAAATCAATATTATAGATAAAGCCGAAATAGCTGTAAAAGTAAGAAAACAGGACAAACAACAAGAACGCGATTTCTTTTGCGGCTCTTTTTGAACGGCTTTCTTTTTTGGGGCTGTTTTCTTCTTTGGAGGCTGCTTTTTAGGCGACATTAAGGTTGACTCTTTCTGTTTTTTGCAGGCTCAGAGTATCACGGTGCAAGGTTCTTAGTCAAGGATTGTTAGGATCTTTTACGGGACCGAAGTTCCGAAACATAAGATCTCTTCTGATGCCTTGCGGAATTTTATCAGCATTAATATAATTGGTTTCCTTCAGCTTTTCGGAATCTACTTTAAGAGTTCCTGAAGCTACCTCAAAACCGTCGCCCTCATTTGTAATATTTGCTATGAAAACTGCGCCTTCCAGAGGAACTTGTATATAGGTAGGCACTTTTTTTAGCGTATATACTTTAAAGTGATTCTTGTCTGAAGCAGGAGGAACTTCGAACATTATTTTGCCAGAAAAAACAGCAACTGCCTTGTTTTCTATTCTTAAAGTCGCAGGTCCTTTGAAACGCAGTTTAGTGCCATCAGCCAGTAGTATTCTAGCTGATTCTTCATCACTTAAAGTCAGCATTTGTCCGATTGGACGCTTTTCAGGCATGCCAAACTTCATAAGCGGTTCGTTGCCCTTGGTTACAGAAATGTGATAATAACTTGCATCTTGAAGAGCGGGGTGTGGTTGGGGAATATATTTTTTTTCTTCAACGACATTTTCAAGGAAAATACCCATTGCAGCTATCATCACAATAGGTGCAACAAAATAGCCCAAATAGGTTTTGAAACCATCCCAAATACTTTTTTCGGGTTTAAGCGTTTTTTTCAAAGAGGCTGTAGAAAGTTTGTTATGCAAATTTTTTCTGATTTCACTGTATTTGGGAAAATCGGAAGGACTAACAAATGAGCCGTTATATGAGTGCAAGCTCGCAAGCATCTTCATCTCTGCCGAACATGCTTTACATGTTTGAAGATGAGCACGGGTAGCAAAGTCAAGGGTTTCTGTAACCCCGCTTGAGTCCATTATGACTTTTCTTGCTTTTTCACAGCTCATATGTTTTTTGCCTTTTATCTATATATGCCCGTTAACTGAAAAAAGTTAGACATATTAATTTTTTATCCTTAAATATAAATACGATAAATTACTGATAAATGTCCCAAATGTTTTATTTAATCATATTAAAATAGAAAAAACTTTATTTCCATTCTGGTTAATTCTATAATTCATTAAGAATTCTTTTTTGACAAACCAGTTCTATTTGTTAATTTTATGGAGATATCCTAAGTAAAGGAAATAAAGGAAAAAAGACATGAAAAGAACAATAAGCATTCTCCATGTTTTCTCAATTATCGCCCTATTCTCTGCTGCCTTTTTTATGACGGCTTGCGGAAATAATCAAGCCAAATCTCTCAGCGAAGGTAATAAGGCTTACGAATCTGAAAACTTCGAAAAAGCCGCTATGATTTATCTTCCCTTAGCTTATGCTGGCAATATGCAGGCACAAGAAACCATAGCCTATATGTATTATTATGGTGTCTTCTTTAAAAGAGACTTTTCAAAATCCATTGCATGGTATGAAAAGTCCGCCAAACAGGGAAATCCAAGTGCGCAGTTCAGCTTGGCCACCATGTATGAAAACGGCGAAGGAACAGAAGACAATCAGTATGAAGCCTATTTCTGGTATTCATTGGCTGCAAAACAAAACTTTCCGGAAGCTGCAGAAATAGTAGAAGAAATTGAATCTTTCGTTCCAGCAGAACAATTAACCGCAATAAAGAAGCAAGTTGCCGATTGGAAACCCGAAAAAAAATAAACTGGGCAATTTTAAAACCACAAAATATACGAAAATACGAACCAAAGATAGTTTCAGTCCCGAAAACATTGAATACACTGCTGCTTCGCAGAGGGGATTAGGCGTAGTGAGGACTAGAATCCGTAACAGCTGCTCTTCACTGTTTGTTACATTACAATCTGTTTTTAAAAGAAATCAAGTATCTTATAGAATACGGCTATCTGCGTTTTTTTATTCTTGCTATTTGGTTCTTGCTATTTGGTTCTTGCTACTCCCTGCTCTCTGATTTTAAGCTATGCTCAAAATTCCATATGTGTAAGCAGTTGATAAACTTTGCCTTCATTGTTGCTCTACTAGACTATCCAAGACTTGACTTTTGCTCTATCCGAACATATAATACTCCGATATCATTCAGGGGTACATAAAATTTGAAAGACAATATTCGAATAGCCTTAGGGAGTGTACTTTTATCGCTTCTTTCCCTTTTACCTTGCGAGGCTCGTGATATTTCTTTTGGAAGAATACCGTCAAAGCCTGATTCTATATCTACCAAAAAAACTAATGTTGCAGATTGCGTGTTTTTTGACACCCTTTCCCCTGTTCTCTCTCCAGCAGATTCTGTTAAAACCTTCGCTGTAAACACTAAAAGCAAAGTCAACTATGCCAGGGCCGATAACTACGAAATCATTAAAAGGTTGCTTCACAGACCCCTCTACGGACGCATTACCTCAAACTTCGGATACAGATTTCATCCCAAGCGCCAAAAACGCCACTTTCACACAGGCTTAGACATCGCAGCTTTAAGAGGAACCCCTATTGTCGCAACTCTTGAAGGAACTGTAAAATTTGCAGGCTGGATGAAAGGCTACGGCAATGTAGTTATAATAGAACACCAAAAAGGCATTCAAACAGTATATGCTCATTGCTCAAAGTTAGCCGTTAAAAAGGGACAAACTGTCACAACAAAACAAGTAATAGGATATGTTGGTATGACGGGCGTAGCTACGGGTAACCATTTGCACTTTGAAGTCCGAAAAAACGGCAAGGCTCAAAACCCCTTCTTATACCTAAAATACTAGTGCGGCATTTTCACTAAAACTTTCCTATTTGCTTTTCAAACTTCACAAGACAATAGCTGATAATAATATGCCGCCGCACTAGAGTGGGTAGTGAGTAAGAAGCAACATCCATAACAGCCGATCTATCTGCAGATGAGGGCAAAATTGGTCAAAAATTGCATTCTTCTGCCGCATAATCACAACTTACGAACATGAAAAACAGTTGAAGAATAAATTTTATTTTTTTGGTTCTTTCCTCATGTGCTATAATTTATATTCGAAATTTTTGTGTATGCCATATTTCGAAGCAATACTTACTCTCTAAGAGCTTGTGAAAGTGACAAACTTTGGCAACTTGGGACTCACAAGCTTGAGTTGCGCTTTTTATTCTGCTGAAAATCTTGTAGAGGTGCCCAATAGCACTAGCGGCTTAGAAAACGTAACTGATATGTCTGGCATGTTCTGGGATGCCGTTGCCTTTAACCAAGATATTGGCAGTTGGAAAGTTTTAAATGTGACAGACATGTGTTTTATGTTCTATGATGCCTTTGCTTTTAACCAAGATATTGGCAGCTGGAATGTTTCAAATGTGACAAATATGTATGCCATGTTCCAAAACGCTGCTGTTTTCAACCAGGACCTTTCCGGGTGGGCAGTAATGAGCGGCGTGGATCATGAAAAATTTGATTTGGACGCCACAGCTTGGGTAAATATTAAAAAACCGATTTGGTATTAATTACTACAGTGATTAGTGGACAGTGGCAATCACTGTCCACTGCTGTTGTACATAGCTCGTAAAACTTCATCCCAAAGTGTCTGCTGCAAAAGCTTAGAGTTGAAATAATCAACCGCAGGACTAAAGCTTGCATAATCCGCTTTCCATGTTTCTTCGTCAGGGAAAATAAAAGAAAGCCCGGTTGCATTTAGAAACTTGTAAGTTCCGGCGGGCTCATTCAAAAGAACAAAGCTTTTTCGCTTATCAAGCAGATCCTTCGCATGGATTTTCATAGCTGGCAATGCCTCTTTTCCGGCATCAAGAAAATGCTTTACATCCACATAATCTTTAGTAGTTCCAAAAGAATGCAAAAGATCGCCTTGAGAATCAAAACTTCCGTCATCTCCAGGCACAGTTTCTGTTTTAATGTTTCTGATGTTTTTGACCTTAGAAAACAGTTCTGGATGCCTCCAAAGCTCAGAACAATAGTTTTTAAATGCAGTAACAAGCTCATTGCAAGCTGAGTTCTTAACAAGGCTCAAGGTATAGCTGAAATCAGAAGAAGGATATTTTGTTTTCCAAGCTGAGAAAAACGCCCCAGCTCTTGTTTCCGCTAAATCCTTCGCTTTTGATTTTGCAATATAGTCAGCTATAGGGACAGGACCAGGCTGTGCGGACTGAAAAGCCATAGTATAAAGAGACAAGTCAGACATTTCATATAAGACCTCTAGAGTCGCCATATACGGAGAGTCCCAAACTATCAAATCCGCTTTTCTCAGATTTCCTTCAGCTACTGTCAAAGCTTCTCTTATAGCGTTGCTGACAGTAAGAATATTTGAGGCTCGTCTTTCAGTGCCATCTGTCAAAGAAAAGAATCTAATATACCTGTCCGGCGGTTTTTTGAAGGGTTCAGATTCAGCCGAAATGACTAAAGTCAGGCGTTCTGCAGGAAAACGGTTCAAAGAGTATTTTATAAATTCGCTGAAAGTCTGCTCTGAAGCTGAATTAATCTCTCCAAAATGAAAAATTTCTTTAAAGCCCTTTTCATCGCCGATAAACTTTGTGCCAGAAGCAGGCATGTGAGAGCCTTCAAGAGAAAGAGCATCTATAAATACTGATACCTGTCTGCGTGGTTGCAATGGAAGATTTCTAAGTTCTTTAAAGGCATTCTGCAGTTCATAGGCTCTTGGATTATCGCCGGCTATATACCATATAATCAGCTCATCGCAAGTATAAGTCCCCTGCCCTTCTTCTTTCAGTTTTTTTGCTCCTTCCAAAGCCGCTGCTTCAACTTCGGGATCTTGCCATATGGGATTTTCAAGCAAAAAGTCCGGGTTATTCCTGACAGCTTCCTGAATTGCTGTAACAGTATCAATAATGTATTTATCAGCAATATCTGCAGGTTCTTTTCGTTTGCCATATTTGTTTTTCAAAATATTTGCTATAAAGGTTCTAGCTGTTCTTTCAAGGGTGATTTCAGTATTCAAAGCTCCTTGAAAATTTCCATATAGATTAAAAAGGAGAGTTTCAAAAATCAGTCCCTTATATTTTTTATGCTGAGCTCTGACTGTCAGCTGTTCTCGAGGCTTTATCGATTCTTCAAACAAAAAGTTTCCGTCTGTCGCGATAGTCGCTTTGGGCTTTTCATCAATAAGCAGAAAAACTTCGAAATTAGCCAGATCAGACATATCCTTTATTTCATAAACAGGCGGAAAAAATACTTCAGAGAGGTTTAAATGGCCTCTCAAATAAATCATTTCTTCTTTAGGAAGCGGAGGCTGCAAAGTCGTGTCTTTTATAGAACCAAAGCAGCCAACAAGAAAAACAGCCGCGAAAAGGGTTAAAAAACCCAAAATGCGACTGTTTTTTATGCCAAATAAAGTCACAACAGCAGGCTTTATTGTTTTTCTATATGAGTTTGCCCGCCCATGTAAGGCTGCAAAACTTTGGGTATATAGATTCTGCCGTTTTCATCCTGATAGTTTTCAAGAATGGCGACCCAAGTTCTGCCAACAGCTAATCCTGAGCCGTTGAGGGTATGAACCAAAGAGGTTTTGGACTTGGGATTGTCATCTTTGTATCTGATAGCAGCTCTTCTTGCTTGGAAGTCTTCAAAGTTGGAGCAGGAGCTGATTTCGCGAAATGTTTTCTGCGAAGGCAACCATACTTCAATGTCATAGGTTTTAGCTGAAGAAAAGCCCATATCACCAGTGGAAAGGGTAACTATTCTGAATGGTAATTCCAGCTGACGCAGAATTTCTGCCGCATTATCAGTAAGAGACTCAAGCTCTTCATAGGAGTTGTCGGGATGAGCAAATTTCACCAGTTCAACCTTATTGAATTGATGTTGTCTTATTAAGCCTCTTGTATCTTTTCCGTAACTTCCGGCTTCGCTTCTGAAACAAGGAGTGTAAGAAACGTATTTAAGAGGCAAGTCAGCTTCTTTCAGTATTTCTGAAGAATGCAGATTGGTTACTGGCACTTCTGCAGTGGGAATCATGTAGTAAGGGGCATTAGCCAACTTGAAGAGGTCTTCTTCGAATTTCGGCAGCTGACCGGTACCTTTAAGAGCGTCGGCATTTACCATAACAGGAGGCAAAACTTCTTTATAGCCATGCTTTTGGGTATGAGTATCAAGCATGAAAGTTATAATAGCTCTTTCAAGTCTTGCTCCATCGCCGTAAAGCACTGAGAATCTAGCGCCTGCTATTTTGGCGGCACGTTCCATATCAAGAATTCCAAGAGAGGTTCCCAAGTCAACGTGGTCTTTGGGTTCAAAGGAGAAGTCTTTAGCTTTGCCCCATCTGAGCTTTTCGGTGTTATCCTTTTCGTCAGCTCCTACAGGAACGGATTCATGCGGAGCGTTCGGAATAGTAAGCAAAACGCCATTGAGCTTTTCGTCTATTTCGTTTAAGGATTGCTCCATAGCTTTGACTTTTGCGCCCATTTCCTTCATGCCTTCAAAAAGGTCATCACAAGGTTCTTTAGCCGCTTTTTTTCGGCCGATTTCCTTATTGATCGCATTGCGTTCTGCCTGCAAGGCTTCTGTTTCGCTAATTAATGCCCTGCGGCTTTCATCAAGTTCTTCCAAGGGCATTATTTTGTTTATAACTGCCTTATCATAATTTTCGAGAAGAGCCTTGATGGCATGAGTTCCTGTTCTCTCTGTTTCAGGCTTCTTGGAAAGTATTTCCTTGTTGGCAGCTTCACTCAAATCGGCAAGGCCGCGTTTGATCATGGCTTTTTTGAAGTCATCGTGGTTGGAACGAATCCATTTGATATTAAGCATTCAGACTGTCTCCTGGTGTGTGAATAGAGTTAGTAACTTTACTGAAAATTACAATTTTTTGATAGGATCTGCATTCGCGGATTTTTTATATTCTTTGTATGATTCAAGGGCTTCAGCCATTATTTGTATAGATCTTCTCATTTCTTCAGGCCCAAGCACGAGAGCTATTCTCATTTCATTTTTGCCAGCGCCTTCTGTCATGTAGAATCCTGCTGCCGGGGTAATAGCTACAGTTTCCCCCCCAAGGTTGAACTTTGTAAGCATATACATCGCATATTCGCTTATATCTTCAAATTCAGGGAATTTGACTACAACATAGAAAGCACCTTCTGGAACGGGAGCCACAGCATTCGGCAAATATTCTTTGATAGCTGCCATAGTAGCATCACGGCGTTCTCTGTATACAGCTCTTACTTTTTTAAAGTAGGAAGGATCACGCAGCACTTCGTCATAGGCAGCCGCTACGCCATACTGCAAGGTATCAGAAATACATGTGACTGTATTGGAAACAACATGTGAAACCTTGTCGGTTATTTCTTTTTTGGAAACAATAAATCCGATTCTGGCACCGCAAAGAGAAAAGCTTTTGCTGGCCGAGTCCACACAAATCATTAAATTTTTCAGAGCCTCATTATCTTCATCGTTTTTGAGATCCACTTCAAAAACACAGGTGACTTCTTCATCTCCCATAACCATTTCTCTGTAAACTTCGTCACTTATGAAGTAAAGATTGTGTTTAACACAAATGCGTGCAAGCATATCCATTTCTTCGGCAGTGCGAAATGTGCCGCAAGGATTGCACGGGGAGTTTACAAGTATGCCGCGAGTTTTAGGAGTTATATATTTTTCTATAACTTCTTCAGGAGGCAAAGCGAAGGATTCTTCCGCTTTTGTGGGAATAGCTTTGAGTTTAGCTCCGGAAGGAACTACAAAACCTCTGTATGCACTGAAAAAAGGCTCAAACACTAAAACTTCGTCACCAGGATTAAAAAGAGCTAAGAAGACGCAAGTCAAGCCATGAGAAGCGCCGACTGTTACAGCAACATTATGAGTGTCAATATGAAAATGAGAAACATTCTTTCTCTCAAAATAATTATTGAGATAGCGGGCATAGGTTTCTCGTAAATACTTTTCTCCAATAAAAGCTGTATAACTGACTTGGGGATCTTCCGTAGCCTTTCTGGCAACTGCTTCGCCAAAGGCCGGAATAGCTGCAACGTCAGGTTGGCCTATATTTAAAGCGTAAACCTTTTTGCCTTCTGCTCTGACATCAGAAACTATGGCTGTAATTTTTCTGATAGGACTAGGCTGTAAAAAATCCATTCTATCTGCAAATTTGCCTTCAAACATCTTTTAAGTATCTCCTTTTATTCCTCTACAAATTATTGTTTATATCTGATTCAGTTCATCCATCAAAATATCAAATGCTATTTTAACATCTTTGCCGATCAGATAAAGTTTTGAATCCAAAAGTAAATATATGCCTTTTTCTGTCTCGGCACCAAGAGAGAAATTATATTTTTTTCCGGAAACTTCAAAATTAGCCGTCATAACCTTGTCACCTTTCAAGCCAAAGTCTCCAGAAGGAAGTTTGTCAAAGAATTCAATAATAGGGGTTTCTTCCATGATTTCCCAAAAATCGGAAAAGGATTTTTCCGGAAGAGTTGCTGTTCCTTTTTTCCAAACTCCGTCTTTTTGTTGCAAAACAACTGTAGCAGAAGCATTGGTCAAGGTTATGTTTGTAATTTTTTTTGCATCGGGTAAAATCAGAGTTTTATCGCGCAAATCATAGAGAGACAAAGTCAATGCCTCTGCTTCATTTGCTCTCACCATTGTCACTTCATCGGAAAGGTTTGTTTTGGAGAAAGTTTCATTTTCGACGGTTTGCCCCAAAGAAAGAGTATATTCTTTACCTGAAGCGTCAAATATAGATACTTTAACCAGAGGAGGATCCAATAAAAGGTCAGAAAGAGTATCCCCTTCTTCCATTTCTATAAAACTGGAAGCCTTAATAGTATTTACATTGTTTATCAGACCAGCGACTGTTATAGAATCTGCTTTGCACTTGGGTGCCACTATATTCCAATCAAAAGAATTGGGAGTCTTTTGAAGTTCAAGTTTCAGTTCTTTATTGGAATACTGAATTTTTTCAATATTGGCAAAGTTGCCTTGGAAAAGATGTCTGTCACGCATGTTTTCCGCAGTTTTATGGAAAGAGCCGAACACATATGATGGCACTGAGTAGACGTTTTTATCTCCGCCGATTTTGACATAATATGAATTGCTTATTTCCAGCTTTTGTCCAAGATCTAGAGATTCTGTTTTGTTTCCGGCTTTAAACACCAAACGAGGGCTTTTATCCGATAGTCCATAAAGCGTAAGATTTTCCGGAAGCTTTACTACATCTTCGGAATGCAGTGATGAAACATGTTTTAAAAAGCCTTCCACTTCATCTTCATCGGCTCTTGCTTCATATGGGTAATTTAAAAAAGAGCCATCATCTCTTTTTTCTATCTGCCAAGACAAGAGACCTTCCTTATAAAAACTTATCGAAGTTACTTCTTCAGGAGACAAAGCTAGAAGTTTTACAGGTTTTTCTTCGCCTTGTTTGAGAGGTTTATCTACTTCAAATATGTTTATATAGACAAATAGAAGGAGGGCTATTAAAGCCATTATCGCCGTGAGCCTTAATCTTTTTTTCATTGTCAGAATCTCCTTCTTAGAAAATTAACCACAAAACCGCTGGCTAAAACCAGGAGAGGGACCAAAAGCACTGATATGGCAAATATTCTTATTGATTTTTTCTGATCCATAGCAATTTCAGGTAATTCAAAAGTTCTTGGTTTTATAGAAATTCTGTTTTTATTTCCTGCCATCCACTGCAGAGTATTGTTAATAAAATCCCGATTGCCAGCTTGTCCTAAATATTCGGTTGTCATGAAATCGGCATCTCCTATCAACAATGCCTTTTGTCCGGCATCTCCTACTTTTTCAGAAAAATAGCCGACAGAGAAAGGCCCCATAATATCTTGTCTAGGACGAAACTCCAAATGCAATAGATCTTTGCGGTTTTCCAAGCCGCGCATTGCCCAAGAGTTGTCAGCTGTAGTCAAAAGGTTTGTAAGTTTCAAGCCTTCGCGCTCTTCGCCGAGAACAGAACAGGCCGCAAAAAGAACAACTCTTAAATTGCGTTCCAAGAGAGGGGCAGTCACCTCATGCTTTGCTATTTTCGGATAAATGGTCCAGTATTTGGAAGAAACTCCTTGCGGGTCTACTGCCAAATCATAGTTAACATATAAGCCAAATTCATTAAGTAAAAAGGCATTAAAGTTGTTTAATGAACGCACAGGATCAATGGCACAAAAGAGGTTGCCTTTGTCTATTGTTACAAAATCTCTCAGTTTTTCTATTTCTTCCGGCAAAAAATCTCTCTTGGGAGCGACAATGAAAGCTACTTTGGCTCTAGGAGTTATAGGACCATCCAGCAGATTGTGCTCAATGATTTCCATGTTGTCAGAGGATAAAAATCTATTTAAAAGAGCTAAACCGTTGCTTTTGAAACTATTAAGCGAAGCCTCATCATGTCCAGTTATGAAAACTGCGACATCTCTGACACCAGTCGTAACGTCCAGAATTGCTGAAGTCAAAGCTTCCTCACCGGTAAACTTTGCTTCCTCTTCTTCTCCAAACTGTCTAGGAACCCAGAAAAGGTCTGATATAAACAGGTCTTTTCTATTTGTTTTATGTTCTACGGCTACAGTTCCGTAATCAGTAACATTCATCTGCTTAGGCACAGCAGGGTTTGCCAAAGGATCTACTATAGAATAAGTGAAGTTATTGGTACGGCTCTTGTATTCATCAAACAAATCTTTTAGGAGGTTATATTCATGAGTGTTCTTGCGATAAAAAGCTGTAACTTTTACTTCTTTATCCAATTCTCTCAGAGTTTTTAAGGTTAAATCGCTCAAAGATAGATACTTGGTTCTGGTTAAGTCTATTCTGATATTGCGTCTGAAAGATATGTAGGAAAGCTGCATCGCAATAGCAACAACACTTAAAATCAGCAAAGCATCGTTTATCCAAAGCAAAGTCTTTCTGGAAAAGAAAATTTCTTTTATCATTCTCGGCCTGAAAATAAAAGCCAAGATTATAAGAATAACAGCTATGAGTACAAAGAAATCAACACGGATAAGAGTTGATGATGTATCTAGTGAAAAGTGCAATACTCCCGACAAAATCAACAAAAATATACCGGATAATAAAAGAAAGTATGGCCATATGGAGGTATGAGGTCTGTTTGATTTGTTCATATTTTTACCTCCAAGCCTCTGACTCAAGGATTCTTACAGAGATGAAAAGCCAAATAAAGGTAAAAGTAACAAAATATATAATGTTGCCTGTGGCTAGTATTCCTCTAGTGAAAAGAAAAAAGTTTTGCAAAAGAGACATGGAAGAAATAACTTCCCCAAGATAGGTATCCATGAAATGACTTGCCAGTGAAATTAATTGGAAAAACAGCAAAATAGCGAAACTTAATATAGCTGCTGTTACTTGGGTGCCTGTTACAGAAGAAGCAAAGATTCCGACTGCCGTAAAAGCAGCAGACAATAACCAAAGGCCAAAATAGCCGCTCCAAATAGGCCCCATATCAAGCTCTGGCGCATAAGTTTTGAGCAAACAGGGATAATGCAGAGTCAAAGCAAGAAGCACTGTTACAACTACCATGCAGGCTATAAACTTGCCAAGAATGATTGTCGCTGGGCTCAGAGGGGTTGTCAACAAAAGTTCAAAAGTGCCGTTGTTGCGCTCTTCATTGATCAGTTTCATAGTTAACAAAGGCAAAGCGAACATTAATAAAGCAGCCATATTGTCAAATATTGGAAGCATCATGGCAAATTTATTCATAGAAACTATTACATAAAAGAAATATCCAGTAATGCTCAGAAAAATCGCAAAAACGACATATGCTACAGGAGAAAAGAAATAGGCTTCTAATTCTTTAAGGACAACTGATTTCAATTTTCCCATTAGTCATTCTCCTTTCCGTCTGATGAAGTAAGGCTGATGAAAACTTCTTCAAGAGTGGGTTTATAAGGTGTAACTTCTCTGAAAACAACACCCTTTGAAGTAAGTTTATTGAAAAAGATGTCATAGTCTCCTTCATTCTCAAAATTGGCTTTCAAAAAAAGCAGGCGATCTTCCTGAACTGCATTCTCTAGACTAAAAGAAGCTAGAGAAGCAGTTTCTGCTTGAAAATCAAAGTCTTTTGGCAAAATCAGCTTTATATTGTATCTGTGTTCTGACTGAGCTGTTTGTTCCAAATGGAGAACTGTATCTTCTGCGATTTTCATGCCTTCTTTGATGATTATTACCCTTCCGCATGTCATACTTACCTCTGACAAAATATGACTGGAAAGTATAACTGTGTGCTCTCCGGCAAGACTCTTAATCAGAGTTCTTATTTCTATTATTTGTTTCGGGTCTAGACCTACAGTTGGCTCGTCTAATATTAAAAGCTTAGGCTTATGAATGATTGCTTGAGCAAGCCCGACTCGTTGTTTATAACCTTTTGAAAGATTGGCGATTATTTTTCTTTTAACTTCGTTCAAACCAAGGCGTTCAATGACATATCCGACTCTTGAAGCTATTTCTTTTTGTGGTATTTCATGAATAGCCGCAGCAAACTTCAGATAAGACAAGACCGTCATATTTTCATAAAGCGGAGGCGTTTCCGGCAAATAGCCGATATTTCTCTTAACTTCATCAGGGTTTTCGAAAGTGTCGAATCCAGCAACTGTCACTTTGCCGGATGTTGCCGGCATAAAGCATGTCATTATGCGCATAGCTGTCGACTTTCCTGCCCCGTTTGGACCCAAGAGACCGACTATTTCACCCTCTTTTATTGAGAAACTCATTTTGTTGAGAGCACAGAAATTACCGTAATACTTGCTCACATTATCCATTACAACTATATTGTTTGTCATAGTCAGCTCCTGAAAACTTTCTGCAAAGAAGCTTCTATAGCATGGGCTAATATCTCTAATGAATATTCATTTTGGATTTTATCTCTTGCCTGTTTTCCTAAATCAAGTCTCAAATTCTTATCTGTAAGAAGTTTAGAAAGAGCGGATGCTAAAGCTGCAGAATTTTTTGGTTCAACACAAAATTCAGCAAAGTCGCCAGTCATAAGCTCTGGGATTACCCCTACCCTTGTGGCAACGGTAGGGAGTCCTGTAGCCATGTATTCCAAGGTAGCTCTTGAGGTAGCTTCTGAACGCACAGAAGCTATCAGACCTATGTCACAAGCTTTCAAAAAATCCGGCATATTTTCTTCATAACCGAAAAACTTTACCTTATCAGATATTCCAAGTTCTGCTGCATAGTCTTGCAAGCTTTCACGCGGAATTTCCGCATCATACGCAAAAACAGCCAATCTCATTTTTACAGGCAGATTCTGCAAAGCGGCAAAAGCCTCCAAAGCATAAGTATGACCTTTGACAGGCGAAAGACGACCAAGCTGTAAAATAACAACCTCGTCCTCGGCTATATTATACTTTTGGCGTAACTCAGCCCTTATTTTTGCATCGGGAGCATATTTGATCGTATCTGTAACACCATGTATTACATCTATTCGATGTTCCGGGTATTTTAAGTTTTTGATACAGGCTTCTTTGTGCATCTCTGAACCTGCTATTATTCTATCAAACCACCGCTTATGGATAAACCTGTTAGTCGGATAGGGTTTAGGAGGATCAGCATCTACCCTGACTCTGATTGTTTTTACATTTTCAAAGTCGCACTTAGAGATTGCCGCTGCCAGCCAAGAACCTTTATTTATATGAGCATAAACCACATCTGGATTATGCTTGGCTATCGCTTTTTTCAGTCTGTAAATAGCTATAGGATCACATTGATGAATCCTTGAAAGCGAAGGTTCGCAAATATTCTTTATGCCTCTTTTGTCAGCTATTTTTTGTGCCCAACCAGGTTCTACATACAAAAGCACATCGTGACCTCTTTTTATTTGCTCTTGGCAAAATAAAAGGCAGTAATTTGCTGCTCCGGAAAGAAGTGTTGAATTCAACATGTGAAAAACTTTCATCTTTTCTCCTTTTCTCCTGGGCAAAAAATGCTGATTAATTTTTGAAAGATTAGCTCTTGTAAAAATTAATCTGCGATAATTTAACACTTTTCAGCCAAGAATAAAAGTCTTTTACAAGAATGACTCTTGACAACTTCAAGAAAACTTGTTAATCTGAATACCCTAAAACGGCATAGCCGTTTTAGCAAGAACTGAACCCTAATCAGAAATGATGAAGGTCATGTATTAACCGAAAGGAGAAATTATCGGTGAAGACGTTCAATGCGATGAAAACATTTCAAGCAAAACAGAATGATTTTACCAGAGAATGGGTCCTAATGGATGCTTCTGATATGCCCTTGGGTCGAATAGCAACCCAGATAGCAACCCGTCTCAGAGGGAAAGACAAACCCTATTTTACGCCCAACATTGACTGCGGCGATTTTGTAGTAGTAGTAAACGCGTCAAAAATCACTCTTTCAGGTGATAAGGCTCTCGACAAATTCTACTATACACACTCAGGTTATACAGGCAACCTTAAGAAAAAAGCCTATGGCGAGCTTTTGGAAGAACAACCCGAAAAATTATTGCGCCTTGCAGTAAAACGCATGCTGCCAAGAAACAAACTGCGCAAAAGATTCTTGGGCAAACTGAAAATCTACGCCGGTTCTGAACATCCCCACATTGCTCAGCAACCGAAACAAGTAGAACTCACTAAATAAGGAAGGAGGAATATAAAAATGGCCGAAACATTTTTCTGGGGAACAGGTAGAAGAAAAGCATCTACAGCCCGCGTCAGAATTTGCAAAGGTGATGGCAAAATAGTCGTTAACAACAGGTTATTCGAGGACTACTTCCCGATTCCTCTGACCCGCAAGATTATAGTTCAGCCTTTAGCTACAACTGAAACTCTTGGCAAATTCGATGTTTATGCAAACATCGCCGGCGGCGGAAGCACTGGACAGTCAGGTGCTCTCAGACACGGAATTGCCAGAGCTTTGATTAAATTCAACAGCGAACTCAGACCGGCTCTCAAAAAAGCTGGATTCTTGACCAGAGATTCCAGAATGAAAGAACGTAAGAAATACGGTCTTAAGAAAGCCAGGAGAAAACCACAATTCTCCAAACGCTGATTTTGGTTTGCAAAAACACCCCTGCCAAAGGGGTGTTTTTTTCGAAATTAAATATATAAAAATGCAATTTAAAGGAATTAAAATGACAGACAACGAACTCATTCAACAGGCTATTGAAGCCTCTAAAAAAGCCTATGCTCCCTACTCTAACTTTCATGTAGGCGCAGCGGTGCTTACATCTTCCGGAAAAGTTTTTCAAGGATGCAATGTAGAAAACTCCAGCTATGGATTGTGCAACTGTGCTGAAAGAACAGCCCTTTTTTCTGCTGTAGCCGCAGGTGAACGAGAATTCAAAAAACTTTTTGTATATGTCGACAGGGAAGAATTTACATCTCCTTGCGGAGCTTGTAGACAAGTAATGATAGAGCTTGCTCCGGATATGGAAGTCTACTTGGTAAACAACAAAAAACAAACAAAGAAAACCACTTCCAGAGAACTTATGCCTTGGGCTTTCTCTGCTGAAGATTTAGCTTGATATAGTTAGGATTATTTATGAACATGTCACAGTTTTCGGATCCTGAAATCCAAGCAGTTGGCTTTACTCTTGGAGAAGATGAATATGCAATTTCTATAGCAAAAGTCCGCAAAATCCTTCCCATGCAAGAAATCAGGCAAATACCGAAAGCTCCTGCCTTTGTTGAAGGAGTTATAAACGATCGAGGCAAAATATTGCCGGCAATGGATTTGAGAAAGCGTTTTGAAATACCTTTGGCAAGCTCTAGAAACGCCAAAATCCTGATAGTCGAAATTAACAAAATGATGGTAGGTCTCATAGTTGACAATGTTTCTGAAGTTATAAAGATCAAACTTTCTCTTATTGAACCTCCACCGCCTGTCTTCTTAGCAAACATTTCTTCACGTTATATACAAGGCGTAGCAAAACTGGACAACAAAATGGTTGTCCTGCTTGATGTAGAAAAGCTTCTTTCATACGAAGAACGCGACTATATCACATCTCTAAACTGAGTTTTTATGCGCAAAGTTTTTTATGCAATATTTTTTTTACTGATTACAGGGCTTTGCGCATATCCAGTATTTTTCTTTAAAGAAATTAAAGAACCTGCTCTTCTTCCTGAGTTTCACTTACCTTCGCAAGAAGATATCTGGAACTTCAATAACAAACTAAAAGCTATTAGCAATGAAGAACAGAATCCGAAACTGATTTTATCTTTGGCGGAGCTGAACTATCATGCAAATGTCTTCTCTTATAAGCCTGCTTACGGCTTTTATATTGACAAGATCAGATTTGCTTCAAAAGACAATCAGCTTAAATGTTTCTTGCTGGCTTCCGGGTTCACTCTCAGATCCCTTATATTTTCATTTTCTATAGGCAGTGAAAAAGAACAATTTGTATTAAATAATTTCGCAATCAATAATAAAAGACTCTCGCCTTCATCGCCTATCTATAAGTATTTCTTGAAGGCTTTAAAACAAATTTCAAATCAACATCCAGATTCTCTATTGGCCAAAATTCTTTCTGACAAACTTTTGATATCTTTTGAAAACAACCTGATCACCATAACAAACAGTGACTAGTGCTGTGTTGCAACTAAAACTTCCCTATTTTGATATTATTCTAGTTAATAATGTCTTCATGGTTATCTGATACTGCTATCGCACAGTGACGAGTGATGAGTGGCGAGTTGAATTGTTTAGCT
>JAAYNI010000063.1 GCA_012520995.1 Candidatus Rifleibacteriota bacterium | reverse complement strand
TTAGGACAGCCTCAGGGCGTAGGGAGTCGGGAGTCGGGAGTCGGGGTAGTCTAACACCAACCCGCAGTGGACAGTGGTTAGTGCTCGGTGGACAGTGAAATTGTTTAGATTCAAACACTAAAGCGGCTAGTATCGAAAGAATATGGATATTCAAAATAATTCAACATCGACACGCCACTCATCACTCGCCACTGATTTTTAAGCTTTGCTTAAAAATCCCGTCTGTGTTTTGGGGATAAAAATAATCTGTGGTTTTGATTTGCTGTTTATGTTATTATCCCTAAACTTTGTTTTTTTGAAGTTTTTTGCTTAGTGAAAGCTTTAAAAAAACATTATAACGTTAATTTTATTGCCAGTTAGTTATTAAGATACGGAGAAACAGTTAATGAGTAAAATATGGTTGCAACATTACGACAAAGGTGTAAGAGCTGATTTCGAAATTCCTGAAATTACTTTTCAAGAGCTTTTGGAAAGAGCCTCAAAGGATTTTACGAACCAACTCGCTATGAAGTTTGAAGACAGAGCAATGAATTATGGCGAGTTCTGTCGCACCATATCAAATATAGCTGGAAACCTTAGGCTTCATGGATTGGACAAGGGAGAAAAGGTTTGTGTCTTCTTGCCTAATTTACCAGAAACGGTTTTAAGTTTCTGGGGCATTCAGCAAGCCGGTCTTGTCGGAGTTATGACAAACCCTCTGTATTCTCCGGAAGAAGTTCTTTTTCAGATTAATAACTCTGACTCCAGAGCTATAATAACCACTAACGCTCTTTTACCTAAAATTTTAAAAATATTGGATCGCAGCAAACTGAAACACGTTTTTTACGTTATGACGGAGCCAGACAAGGGGGTAGAGGCTACTCATAAGGGTGTACATCCTTGGGAACGTCTTCTTATTGAAAACATTGGTTTCAGTTGCGAGAAAACTAAGCAGAGCGATATTGCTCTCTTGCAGTATACAGGCGGTACTACAGGCATTTCAAAAGGTTGTATGCTTTCCCAGAGAAATCTCATTGCCAATGCAATGATGGTTCAAGAATATTTGAAAGACATTTTGGAGCCTGCGAATGAAAAATTCATAGCAGTTTTGCCTTATTTCCATATTTATGGATTGCAGTTGAATATTGTTCTTCCGCTTCTGCTTGGCTCGGCTACTTATCCTATAACCCGTTTTGCTCCTGTTTCGCTGCTTGAGCTGATACAAAATGAAAAGCTGACAATCTTGCCTTCGGCTCCTTCTATTTTCTCAGCTTGCCTTAGCAGACCTGAATTGAAAAATTACGACCTTTCTTCTGTCAAGGTGGTCTTGTCTGGCTCGGCTCCTTTGCCTGTAGCCCAAAAACATCTCTTCGAAGAATTGACTGGAGCAAAAGTTTGCGAGGGCTACGGTTTGAGTGAAACTTCGCCTGTAGTTACTTTGACTCCTGCTTTTGGTAAGAATAAACCTGGTTCTATCGGTACGCCTATGCCCTTAACTGATGTTAAAATTGTAGATCTTGAGTATGGAACAAGGGAATTGCCTCAAGGCGAAGAAGGCGAACTTGCTGTTAAAGGTCCTCAAGTTATGTCAGGTTACTATGAAAATCCCAATGAAACAGCTGATGTTCTAAGTGCAGAAGGCTGGCTTAAAACAGGCGATATAGCCCGTATGGATGAAGACGGTTACTTCTACATAACAGGTCGCAAAAAAGAGCTGATTATAATCGGCGGATATAACGTATATCCCAGAGAGGTAGAAGAGGTTCTTTTCAAGCATGAGGCTGTAAAAGAAGCAGCGGCTAAAGGCATACCTGATGAGTTGCGTGGAGAAGTAGTTAAGGTTTATGTAGTATTAAAAGAAGGCGCTTCTCTTACTAAAAATGAAGTTATATCATACTGCAGAAAGCACTTGGCTAACTATAAAGTGCCTCGTGAGGTTGAGTTTATGAAGGAATTGCCGAAATCAGCTGTAGGCAAGATTCTGAGAAGAGCGCTTAACTAAGACTTTTAACCGTCGTTTAAAAATCAGAAGTAGAGAGCGAAAATAAAAGCCTGTCTGATTTTTGTTTGAATAGCGAATGTAGATTGAAAAGCTGCGGGAAATATCCCGCAGCTTTTTTTATTAGCTTGAGAATTAAGAATTAAATGATGAATTTAAATGGTATATAAAGCTGTAATTGGTGTAAAATTATGGAGTATGGA
>JAAYNI010000062.1 GCA_012520995.1 Candidatus Rifleibacteriota bacterium | reverse complement strand
GCGAAAACCCAAATACTGCCTAATTTGCCTGATTATATCAAGATGGAATTTATCCATGAAAAGGATACAGCCCAACTAGGCAACAAAAACAAATATTCCGCAACTCTCACAACTTCCGCGGACTTTAAACCTGACTCAGACATATACTTCATAGCTGGTTACCATCACACACATGCCTCCTTGGCTATTCAGGCTTTGCAACAAGATTCCGCGGCAGTCGTAGAGAAGCCTCTGGTAACTTCAAGAAAAGACCTTGCTCTTATTCTTGAGGCAATGAAAACAACTGAAGGGCGTCTTTTTACTTGTTACCATATGAGACACAACCCTCTTTTCAAACAGGCAAAAAAAGACCTCTCCAAAGATGGTAAAACGCCACTTAACATGAACGCTTGCGTTTTCGAAACCCCTCTGCCGGCAAAACATTGGTATAATTGGCCAAATTCGCGAAGCCACATAGTTTCAAACGGTTGCCACTGGCTAGATCTTTTCTTGTTTCTGAATGACTACTCAAAACCACGCGACATATCTTTAAAGCGCCTCGGCGAAAAGGACTCGCTCAGCGCTGTCATTCTCGAAAATGGTGCCTATCTGGTATTACACCTGACTCATCAAGGTTCTGCCAGAATCGGCGTACAAGACTTAGTCAGTTTAAGAAGCCATGCAGGAACAGCAACTGTCAAAAACGCTTCTTCATATTCTTTCGAATCTCAACATTCTCTGCTAAGACAAATCAAATTCAATCGAGCTGACTCTTACAGAATTATGTACAAAGAGATTTGCGAAAACATCAAAAATAAAACTGGCGGAGAAACTCCAGAAACCGTATCAGTTCTCAATAATCTCATTTTAGACTTGGATGCTCTCTATTTCAGCAGTTCTGACATCCAACCTAAGGATTAAATAAACATGAAAATTTTATTAATTGATCCCCCGTTCAGAAGCTTTGCAGGAATTTTCAACATGTATTTTCCTTTGGGTCCCGCATATTTGGCAGGAGCTTTAAAACAAGCAGGACATGTTTGCAAAATTCTGGATACTGACGCAGCCGAAGGAAACGACGGCGAAGTAGACTTCACAAAAGAGTATGACACCTATTCTCACTATATTGAAGCCCTCAACAATAAAGAACATCCTACTTGGAAGGTGATGGGAAAAATCGTTTTTGCTGAAAAACCCGATGTGATAGGCATTTCAGCTATGACAAGCAAGTTCGGCACGGCAATACAAACAGCGCGACTATGCAAACGTATTTTGCCTGAAACCCCTATTATTATAGGCGGCCCTCATGCCACAGCCATGCCTGAGCTGACAATGAAACTTCAAGAAGCCGACTATGTGCTGAGAGGAGAATCCGAAGACTCTATTGTTGAGCTTATAAAAGCCATTGAAGAAAACAAAGGCTTTGAAAAGATTCGAGGCCTTTCTTGGAGAAACGGATCTGAAATAATCCACAATCCCGACAGACCTTTCAACAAAAATCTTGACTCTATACCGCTTCCCGACAGAGAAGCTTTGATGAACCCTGAAGCCTATACTTCTGAAGATATGGGTGTCATCCTCACTACCAGAGGCTGTCCTTATAGTTGCAGTTACTGTTTCCACATGTGGAACAGAACTGTGCGTTACAGAAGCGTGTCTTCTGTAATAAACGAAATAGAAGAAACACACAGGCTTTTCGGAACCACCCATTTCTCAATCAAAGACGACTCTTTCACTGTTAACAAAAAGCACGTAAAAGCCCTTTGCGAAGCCTTTAATAAACTTGATTTCCCCATAACATTCTCATGCACAACCCGAGCAGATATTATAGATGACGAGCTTTTGTCGGTTATGAAAAAAGCTGGCCTTATACAGCTAAGCATAGGCATAGAATCAGGTTCGCCAAAAGTTCTGCAGCAAACTGACAAAGGCATTAACCATAAGCAGATTCTTAAAGCCTCCAGATTGCTGAATAAACACGGGATTTTTTGGACAGGCTACTTCATGATAGGCTTGCCCGAAGAAACAGAAGAAGACATAATAATGACTTGGCGATTCTTAAAAAGAGCCAATCCGTATTTCGGCGGCTTAGGTGTTTACAGCCCATTCCCACGAACCAAGCTTTTTACTCAAGCCATCGAAGCGGGGCTGCTTATAGCCGACCCTCCTTTGGAACACTTTTTAACCACAAATCCCAAGGATTTGTTCTTCAAAGATCCTTCAAAACGCATGATATATATATCTGAAGACCGCTTTAAAGCACTTTCTGCTAAAGCTTTCAGAGTTTTTTCCAGACATAACAAAAATATTTTAAATCTGGCGAGAAGAGCTTTGGCACGTCGCAAGCTTTATTTCAATGACCCGGGATTATTGAAAAGAGACTTGAGAAAAGGTCTTGAATTTATAGGTCTTAAAGCTTTACCAAAGCTGCTGGGAGGCAATAAATAATATGAAACAGATATTCCAGAGCCTTAAAACAGGTGAAATTTCGTTAACAGAAGTTCCAGCTTGTCAAGCAGGGGACAATGAGCTTCTAATCCGTTCAGAAGTCTCTTTGATTTCATTAGGCACAGAACGAATGCTTCTGGAATTCGGAAAAGGCAACTGGATTTCCAAAGCTCTGCAACAGCCGGACAAGGTCAAACAAACTTTGCAAAAATTGAAAACAGACGGTTTTCTCCCTGCCTTCAACTCGGTACAGAACAAACTTGAAACTCCCTTGGCTCTCGGCTATTGCAATGCCGGCACAGTGCTTTCCGTCGGTCGGAATGTCTCTGGCTTCAACCCTGGCGACAGGGTTGCTTCCAACGGCTTTCACGCCGAGCTGGTAAGCGTTCCTGCTAACCTCTGTGCCAAGATTCCTGATGAAGTCTCTTCCGAGACAGCCGCTTTTACAGTGGCTTCCTCAATAGCCTTGCAATCAGTCAGACTTTTAAACCCAACCCTCGGAGAAAGAATCGGAGTTATAGGTTTAGGTCTGATTGGCCTTTTGACATGCCAAATACTTATTGCCAACGGCTGCAAGGTTATAGGTTTTGATCCCCAGGAAAGCAGACGAAAAATAGCCAAATCATATGGCGCGGCAGTCGCAAACAGTGACTTAAGCGAATCTGTATCAGCAGGCATGGACTTTTCCGACGGTTATGGTCTAGACGGAGTCATAGTAGCCGCTTCTACTTCATCATCAGAACCTATGTCAGCGGCTCCTCAAATGTGCCGGAAACGCGGCAGAGTAGTTCTGGTTGGGGTTACAGGTCTTGAACTCAGCAGAGACGACTTTTACAAGAAAGAAATTTCTTTTCAGGTTTCCTCTTCATATGGTCCTGGCAGATATGATTCTTTCTACGAAGAAGAAGGGCATGATTATCCCTACGGTTTCGTCAGATGGACAGTTCAGAGAAACTTCCAAGCTGTTTTGGAACTTATGGCTGACAAAAAGCTCAAGGTTGACAAGCTTATTTCATCAAAATTTGCATTTGAAGAAGCCGAAAAAGCCTATAAAGAAGTCTGTGACTCAAAAGATGCGATAGGCATATTGCTGGAATATGACACAGAGAAAGACTTATCAGTACAAACACTGACAAACACTCATCTTTCCGGTTCATTTATAAAGGCTGACAGTGGCAATGCGGCACTTATCGGAGCCGGCAACTTTGCCAACAAGATTCTGATTCCTGAATTGCAAAAATCAGGTTTTTCTATAAAAGCTGTCGCCTCAAAATCAGGCGCATCGGCAGCTTTCGCATCGGCCAAATACGGCATTCCTATAATGACTACCAACACCGATGTAATATTTTCCGATAACTCCATAAACTCAGTCATAATAACCACCCGACATGATTCTCACGCAGAATATGCTATAAAGGCAATTAAAAGCGGCAAACACGTCTATGTTGAAAAACCGCTGGCTATGACTGTAAAAGAGCTTGAAAATATTAAAAACGCTTATCACAGCCAAGCAGAAAAACCTGTTCTGACTGTCGGATACAACAGACGTTTTTCCCCTCTTTCACTTGAAGCCAAACGCCTTTTGGGCGAAACAAACGCTCCGGTTGCAATAAATATTCTCGTCAATGCAGGACAAATACAGCCAGACCACTGGACTCAAGATCCTCAAATAGGCGGTGGCCGCGTAATAGGAGAAGTCTGCCATTTCATAGATTTGGCTCTGTTTTTAGCAGGTTCGGAAATAACAGCGACAGATGGAGTTTATATGAAGAGTCTATCAGGCTATGTCACTAATGACACACTAACCGCCAGCCTGTCTTTCAAAAATGGCTCAATAGCTTCAATCTGCTATTTTGCCAATGGCTCTAAAGATTTTCCGAAAGAAAAAATAGAAATTTTCTCTGACGGCAAAACTATAACTATAGACAACTTCAAAAGTCTGAAATCATACGGCTTTCCAAATGCCAAGAACATTTCTCTCTGGTCTCAGGACAAAGGACATCAAAACTGCGTGAAAGCCTTCTATGACGGTATTAGGACAGGCGTTTTGCCAATACCTGACGAAGAGCTTTTTCAAACATCGCTTTATTCAATAAAATTAGCAGAGAAAGCTTTCGGCAAGTGATTGTCTCAAAACTCGACGAAGAGTCGCTATTCAGAAACATATATGCAACAATTTTAAGGCTTCTTCATACAATTGAGCCATTAAAGCTGTCGCAGCTTTTCTATAGGCCAATATTCAAGTTTAAGCAAATAACGGCTCCCGATATTGCTGATAACTCATTAAGAAAAGTTGCAGCCATTCTGAAAAAAGAACTCGATTTTCAAAAAGACTTTAAAGTTACCTTTAATTTTCTGAACAACGAAAAAAGCTTTCCGGTATCAAAAATACCGTGGGATTCTCAAGCCTTTGATGAAAAACCTGAAAAACTCTGGGTCTACAACCTTAATTATTTCGATTTTTTAAGCGACAGCACTTATTCCGACTCGTTAAAGCAATATCTGATACTTGACTGGATCGAAAAAAATACAGGACGCTCTGAAGGCGCCGAGCCGTATCCGACCTCCAGACGAATTTTTTCTTGGCTTGATTTTATCGCTTTAGGCAAACTGCCTGAAAAAACAGCGGAATGTATCAAAGCTTCTTTGTCTCGCCAATACTGCAATTTGAAAAGAAACCCGGAGAAACATCTGGATGCCAACCATCTGTCATTGAATCTGCTGGCATGTTTTTACTATGCTTCTTTTAATGCTGATGACATCAAAGAAGACCTCTGTTTTTTCGCAGACGAAATAACAGAAAATTTAAGCAAACAATTTTTATCAGATGGCTGCCACTGCGAAAGATCTCTCATGTACCATAAAGAACTTTTGCATTTTACAAGCAAAGTTTATCAAAAAGCAGAAGCTTTAAACAAAGCGGAAATGACTCCTGAACTAGCCAGGCTAGCTGTTATTCTTAAAAAGATTTTACAAAAAGGCAAAGACTTTGCGGCAATAATGACCTTTCCTGACGGATATTGTGTACAGTTCGGAGATTCGGCAAAGGTTCCGAACAAATACGTTCATAAACAACTAATAAAAATTTTTAAAAAGTCCGGCTTCTTGGTCTATAAAAAAAACAAAATCACCTTCTTTATGAAACTCTCAGGGCCTTCTCCTGACTATAATCCTGGGCATTCCCACTGTGATTTGTCATCTTATGAACTTGCAATCAACAACAAACGCATAATCACTGATACAGGATGTTTTTCTTACCAAGACCCCGTCTCCAGGAACTTTTCCAGATCATCGTATGCGCATAACATAGCAATGGTCGAAGGAACAGAACAATCGGATTTTTGGGGAGCTTTTCGCTTCGGAAAAAGAGCGAAACTCATAAGGAGGCTTAAGAATGCAGCAAAGGATTCCTTTACGGCAATCTACGAGGATCGCTACCAACAAAGATTCCTTAGACAGGTCCATTTCGGCGATGATTTCATAAAGTTTGAAGATCGCCTTATAGTGCGAACAATGCAAGGAGCTTTCATCTCCCTTGTTCACTTGGCGCCAGGTTTTAAAATAAAAGAAGAATCTAATAACTGCTTTTTAATAAGCAACTCTGATACTTCATTCAAAATAATAACTGATTGCCGCCTTAGGCAAACCGAGTCTCCTTATTATCCTGAATTCGGCAAAAGCATTTCACGAAACAAACTGATTCTTTCAAACGCTGGCAATGATTATATCGAATATACCATAAGGTTTTAGACAGATGAAAATTTTGATAGTTTCACAATTTTATGCCCCTGACATTACAGCCTGCGCCTTCAGAATATCTGAAACTGCGAAACTCTTATCTGAAAAAGGCTGGGAAGTCCATGTAATAGCAGCGTTGCCCCATAAAACACTGATAAATAAAGACTTTAACGATGGCATAGTCAAGGTGAACCGCCTTCCGATAATTCCCTACAAAGGAGGCGGCAAAGCCTCATATTTGCTGCATTATCTTTCTTTTATGGCTGTCGCTTTCATCAAAGGAATTCTTAACAGAGAAAAATATGATGCAATATGGGTGACAAGTCCGCCTTTGTTTACTGCTGTTGCAGGATATGCCTTGGCGGTTATCAAGCATTGTCCAATCTGCTTGGATATCCGCGATCTCTGGCCTGACTCAGCCGTTTCTGCAGGACAAATATCTGAAAATAGTTTAGCCTACAAAGCCGCAAGAATTGTCGAAAAATTTCTGTACAGACGTTCTACATGTATTACATGCGTATCAAAACCAATGGCAAATCATATTAAAAAGATAACAAACAAACCTGTTTGCATCATTTATAACGGAACAGAAAAGAAATATATAAACCTTGAAAAAGTTCCTTTCAAAGACTATGACAAAGTTTGTTTGAGATACACAGGCAACATAGGGCGCTGTCAAAACATTTCCTTACTTACTGATGCTGCTTTTTTATTGCAAGAAAGAAATGTAAAAGGCTTCAGGATTGAAATAATCGGAGATGGGGCTGAAAAAGCTTTAATTCAAAACAAAATACAGGAAAACAATTTGGCGAATATTTTTATAAAGCCGCCTGTAACCAAAGACGAAGCTATGCAGCTTATGATTGAATCTGATGCGCTGCTTTTGCACATCAAAAATGATGAAACAATGGCAAAAACAGTGCCCTCAAAACTATTTGATTATATGGCGGCAGGAACCCCAATACTTTACGGTTTAAAAGGCGAAGGAGCTGAAATTTTATCTAAAAGCGGCGGCAATCTGGCTTACGACCCTGACAGCCCTGAAGATTTGGCGGATAAAATCGAGTTCTTCTTGAAAAATCGCCAAAAGCTCACAAAGAAGGCTCGTAAAAATGCCAAAATAGCTCTCAAAAGATACACGAGAGAAGCCATGACCGAAAAACTGATGAAATTCCTCTCAAAATACAGCAGGCAGGGATTAGTGGACGGTGGACAGAAAAGGCAATGATGCCAGTGATAGGTGCCGAAAACTCCAAGGGGATAGGAAATAGAGCGTAGGGGGTAGCCTAACAACCGTTGTGAGTGGCGAGCTTCAATAAGTTAGAAATCATAATGTATAAATTATAAATAAATGTTTAGACTCAATTGCTGAAACAGATAATTGCTCTAAGCAGCCAATAAATAACCGTTGTTTATCTTTCTGCCTCTATGAGTTTTTAGCAAAAATCGACACAAATTGCGATTCTATGGTAATAGCATGCAATTTAGGTCGGCTACTCGGAGTAGGACATAGATTTACAAGTTTACTTGTAAATCTATATCTTAAGGCAAGAGTGAGAAAAAGCAGATATGCTTTTTCGAGATTTTTCTCTGCTGGAGCCTTTTTCAGTGTGTTCTGTGTGTTCCGTGGTTTAGAAAGATTTTTTGTCCTTATCTGTGTTCATCTGCGTAATCTGCGGATGAAAAATATTTTGTCCTTTTTCGTGGTTAAAAAATTAGAAGTTTTCAGGGAATTTAAACTTGTGATCGTGAATTGAAAGCTTTTTGTTCATATGAGTAGAAGGCATATGGCAAACAGCACAGTCTGTTCCCGGAGACTCTTCCGGATGATCTGCATAGTCTTGATGGCAAGTCAGGCAATATTGGTCGTAAGTCAGATATTCGCTTGCCGAGTTAGTATCAAAACTGCGAAAGTTTTTGCAATAATCACAGGTAAGGCCGCTGGCCAAGAAAAGTCTGCTTTTAAGAAAATGCCATTGCTTTTCTCTGTCTTCAATTGTTTCATCCCCAGCAAAGTTTGAGGGGGTTTGTCCAGGTTTTGGAGTAAGACCGCTGAAGAACTCAGCCAGGTCGTCACCAGGCTTGTATCCGACTGGAAAATCATACTCGCCGCTATTGTCTATGCCAGATGTATGGCATGACATGCAGATCATTTCTTGCTCAAGTTCTGTCATGCGTCTGATAGAAGTTATATAGGCAGGATCTTCTTTTTCAGCATGTTCTGAACCGGGACCGTGACATGCTTCGCAACCGATGCCTGCTTCCGCAAAAGACTCATCAGTTGTATCAAAACCGGTAGTATGGCAACCCGCGCATTGTTTGAGCCAGAGTCGGCGTTCCCAGTTTGGATCAGTATAGTCTGACCATTCTTTTGTATGAATATCCCATACTTTTGGAAGTATTTTCAAATCCCCGTCATTTTCAGTGACAAATCTGTGAACATAGTGAGAACCCAGCACATATTTCACCTTGCTTTCATCCAGGCCTTTTGCCTTCAAGACCGCTTGCTGTTCTTTGTCCAGATCGCTTAGTGTTCTAACCATGCGTGCGTGAGGAGTCAATTGCCACTCTTTATAAATATCGGCATGACATTCTCTGCAAGTCTTTGAAGTCACATATTTTGCCGTTTTGTTTGCTTGCGGCATGTTCTGTGAAAGCCGATGCTTATGGGAAGGCTCAGAATTAGCAGAAGCATTGAAAGCAGGAGGCTCAAAAGCTCTAGCCAGAAGAGCGTCGAAAATAAAGAAAGCGCAGAAAATGAATAATAGTGATATTGTTTTTTTAGACAAAATCAGCCTCGTCTGTTATTTCTTTTAATGCTTTGCTGATATCAGCCGTTTCCACAAGTTCACCGTCTTCTATAGATTTACGGATACTATCCAGCTTTTTAAAGCGTTTCAAAGACTTGTCATGAAAGTTGTTGGCCGCATCACATAGTTCTTTGCCTTCGTCTGTTTCTCTAAGTTTGACAGGCTCTGTATTCATTTTCCCGTCAGCCAATTTCTTCAAATAGCCTGAAATTTTCAAGAGAGGTCCAATTATTCTGTGGCTTAAAACCACCGCTAAAACAAACAGCATAATAGAGATGGCGACAAAAGATATGCTGTTAGTAACTATTATGGCGGGTTTGATTATATCCCATGTGATCTTGAGATGTCCTGAAGAATGGGCGTCAGGTATCTTATCAGCCACATTCGTAAGGGTAATCCTATAAAACAGAAAAGAATTAAAAATTAAGCCAAAAAGCATTACCAAAAGCATCAAGCCTATTATTTTAAACTGATAGGCAGGCAGAAGTATGAATCTTCTGATGCTTCTTTTCTTCACTGAGCCCCACCTTTAAGAGAATAACGAATAGTTTCGAAAAGCTCCAGAATGTTAATAGGGCCTTCATGTCTGAAAGCGATTTCACCTGAAGGCGAGACCAAAAAGAAAGTCGGAGTCATGGTTACGTTCCATTGGCCAGCTGTAAGATAACCGTAAGGGGTAACTTCTTCCAGAAGAATCTCATGGTTGAAATCTCGTCGTCTGACAAAGTTGACAAGAGCTTTTTGCATGCGGACTGTGTCTATTGAAATAAAGTAGGCGGTTAAATTGTCATTTTCAAATTCTTTTAAACCTTCTTGAATCATAGGCATTTCTTCAATGCAAGACTGACAAAACAGCGACCAGTAAACGAGCAGATTCCATTTTCCCAAAACCGGAAATGTTTTAGGGGTTCCCTGAATATTGTAGAGGGTAGAAAGAGGAGCCTGTACAGCTTGTTCACTTGTCATGTGATTCTTATGATGAATAACAGTGCCAGTCTGCTTAATCTTAACTGATTCTGAAGCTATTAAACTGCTCCAAGCAAATGTAAACAGGAACAGACATAAAAAAACAAAGCTTTTATTAAAGTTTCGAAATGATTTCATTTTTGATCGCCTCGTTTTGGTTTTCGGCATAGCCGACATGTGAATAGAGGGTATCTCCATTCGGATTTATCAGTTTTATTGCGGGCATTACAGAAACCTCGCACATGGAAAAAAGGGCGTTATCGTTGTCAAAAGCCAAAGAATAATTGATTTTATCAGAATTTTTTTTCAGAAATCTGGCTATTAGCTTAACAGGCATGCCGCCTTGATGAACACCGACAACAAGAGCTTTATCGCCGAGAGTATCTGAAAGAGAGGAAATAAATGGTATTTCTTCTATGCAGCTTGCACAGGTTACAGACCAAAAGACTAGCAATATTGGCTTGCCTACAGCGCTTCCGGAAAGGACAAACTTGTCTCCCTTCAGGTTATAAAGACCTACTCCTTCTGAAAAAAAAGCAGAGGGGGGCTTTTGATCTTCAGGCGGGCGTACAAAGAAAATCAGCGAACCTGTCAGGATCGCTATAACGAATAGAATTGTAAGAGTTCTGCTCAAATAAGCTTTCCAGTGAGTTAATCTGTGAAGTCATTTTAACATACCGGAAGCAAAAACTCTATTGCCTTAGAAACAGTGATTGCTACTGCTGTGTTGCAGCTGGAAGTTTATTGTCGGGTACAGTTTTTTTCTATCCACAGATGGGATTTTTAAGCTAGCTTAAAATCAGGGAGTAGGG